>JAZGEY010000029.1:0-4557 GCA_036478985.1 Rhizobiaceae bacterium | reverse complement strand
TCATGGCTGAGCGGGGGTCTTCAAACTTGATGGCACTCGCACCCTTGGGCATCGCCACATATGTCGTGCCGCTGACCACGCTGTGGGGGTGGATGTGGGAGGTATGAATGCCGCCTTCAGGCAGGATATTGATCCATAGGCTGTCGAGTTTTAGCTTCTTGTTATCAAGATTAAATTCGAGGTCTTTGGCAAATGCTGCAACGTGTTTATCGAGGTTTTTGACCAAGTCTTGGAAGACCGGAAACCGCCACGGCAAATCGTCCAGCGAGGCGTAACTGGTGTAGCCTGGAAAATCATTTTCCTCGCACCACTTCTGCCCAGCCTCATCATCTTCGGCAATCGACAGACACGCGTTTTCAAGTTCAGCCGCATCTGGCGCTTTGTTGAACTCAGAAAGGGCGGCGTGATAAAGGCGGGTAACAAAAAGGGATTTGATCTTTGACATAAGCCCTTCATAACGCGGCACGGGGTGAAGCGCGAGAGGAATCGGTTGAATGGTTGGAAAAACATTAAGTTGGGATTGAGGGCGGCAATGCGGACAAAGCCACTAGAATGGTGTCAGAGGCAAATGGCAGCTTTATAAAAATTCTGGGGAACCCTATCGGTCGTTTTTAATTCCCATTCAGCAAGCTCTTTAAGTAACGGGGCATGAGGACAAGCGTGAGTTTGAGCAGTACGGCAAGATTGATCACAAGCTGGAAGCGAATTACGGGGAATACAAAGATTTATAGTTTCTCTGCCCCCAAAATCTGGACTGCTTGGAACTTTTCAATCCGGTCGAGCTGGATACCACCAACTTATGTTCACCCGCTATTCCAGAGGCAATTCAGGTAGAGTTCGAGGGGGGTGTATTGATGGAACGTCCAAAATAGGAGTAAGCGCGCAAGAGCAACCAAGTCCATTCAGGACTTTTGGCACGCCTTCAGGACATGTTATTTGCTGGCACTGTCGAAGCGACGCTGAGTTCAAGCCTATCTGTGATCCAACTCCATCATTAAAAATGCATTGGCAGGCCAAAGCACCGCTACTCCAGTCAGCTGTTGATGGAACCAGCCCTGGGCATTTTACACGTTCACAATATTTCCGACCGATGGCTTTACCCATCGAGCCAGGATTAGAACTCAATAACATATCGACACATGCAGCCTTGGGTTTGTCATTCTCGTCAAACGGGTTCTGGAAGCAGTCTAATACAGCATCTAAACGGTCCGACCGGCAAAAAGCATTCTGGCGAGATGTTCCAGAGCCGTTTGAATTCGCTGAAAGTGCTTTGCAGAAGCAGCTGTTTACGGCATCGAGAACATCGACTTGGCCACCATCGGCTTGATCAACAAAAGCGACCGCAGGCTGGTCCCCAAGAAAGCTGGGGCAGTAATTCGCGCCACTTCCAAATGAATCCCAGATGGCTCTTCGTCCGGCTGTATCACCACCACTGTGGTCTGCATTTATCAGTATGAAACCAATTTCCAGAAACACACCATCAAAATATGTCAGGTCGTCACTACTCTCTCTGAGCCTGTCGGCAACGAAAGCACGCAATGAACTCAAAGGCATTTCGGCATATTCCAATAGGTGATTTTCAAATAGGGCAAGACCTGCTCCAAGTGGTCCAGCAAGGTTTCCTCTGGAGACCCGCCCCCGCCCGCTCGCAAGATCTGTTTCTACAGTGTGGTATGCATTTTGAGTCTCTAAGCCAAGAATGATCCGCTCAATCGCCTGATGCCCAAGATCGTCGAGCCAATCAGGCTCGTAGGGTAAGTTGGGCCCGTCGGGTGTGCGAACTTGGATTATAACAGGCGGAAGTGTGACTGTTGGGTTCATTCCCGAGCGATCTTCAAACTCTATCACTTGATTACCGTCACTATCACGGGTTGTTCGCGCCCACATCTCAGTGTTCTCGTCGTCAGCTTCGGGGGCCCTCGCCCATTCGGACTCATCTTCCGAGCCTGTTTCAGGATCATCCGGCCGCGCCTGGGTTAAAGGGGATACGCAACTATCAGATGGTAACATGGGTTGAATACATTGCCGGATCGAACGAGATAGTTCGTTACCAAGCAGCGCTGGAATGGAGTTGACACCGGGCTGCATGATGGAAGCCCCTCCACCCGATGGAGTTCGCGCGCCACCAGTGCATGGGCCTGCTATCATCTCGCCAATTGCGGACAAGAATTGATCGTGTGATCCAACTAAAATTTGAACTTTAGTGACTTCTTCTCGTTCGCCACAACGATCTCTAAAATCGGCAATATTGAGAGCTTTAAGGTTTTGAAGATAGGATAAAGCAAACGGCAAATCGTCTATGGAAAGTTGACGTTCCAATCCATCGGTCACCTGCTTAAGCATATCCCGGGCATCTATAAAAAACTGGCCATCGGGCCTTGCTCGCTCACAAACCTGATATTGTGATTTCAACCAAAACCTGGCTCTTGCTGAGGCTGCCTCGGGACCGGCCTGAACAGAAACCATTTCATAATTGAGAGATCGATCTATCAGATTTCGATAGACGGCCTTTCTGCAATAGTAATCCCATCCTGATACTATCACGGGATTGGATCCGCGATCATTTGCGTTGACCAGGGCAGGGTTGGTTACGAACCCTCGGACAACAAATACGTCGAAGGGTGCAAGAACCGCGTTACCCAAAAGGTCTATACATTCAATCTTCACAATACCACGGAACCAACTTCGAGCCCAGCAATGGGCAGATGGGACGCGCGATTGCACTTGGACGCCAGCTCCCGGAGTGTCGGTCAAAGCTCCTACAAACACTTCATATACCCCGTTTGATGGGCGCCCTATTTCGACCTGACCTCCAGTCGGTGCAAATGAGTTCTCCACGAATGTTGAGTTTGGTATGGTTGCGGAAACGGAAGCGATCGCGATATTGTTGGTCTGATAAATGGACGAAGTCTGTATCGCACGTGTGGCAGTCGATGAATCTCTAGGCGGTAAGCCTATGTGCAGTAAGGAAAATCTACTATCCTTTCGTGATCCTGTATGATCGACGCACGAAACATTGACACGGTTTGCTTCAGTGCTGGAAGTTGCAGCGCATAGTGTCGCTTGCGTCCCGTAGGGAGTTACGAGCACAATACCTCTGTTGAACAAAACATCAGAGCTTGAAGAAACTCGATATTCACCTTCAGAGACGCGAGATATAGAGTACTCTCCGTCTCCGAACAAACGGCTATAACGGCTAATAGGTCGATAGCGATCGTGAGTTGGCCGAGACGCGAAAACATAGTTTGAAACACCGGGAGCGATTCCTGGACTTACGACAAGAGTGGAAAATTGTGCGTCTTTTGCACTGCCATCTAGTCCAAAGCATGCAACATCGATGCCCTCCCCGCTCCATTCGACTACGGTGCACGAAGAAATTTTAGCCCCATAAGAACTAACCTGCACATTCCCTCCAAATTCGGCCAATTCGGTTTGTGCAAGAAAGACACGATATCTACCGATCGAAAGCCTTTCTGTTCTTACAGTGGCATTGGACGCACCGTTGAAATGGTATGGTCCTGAATATACTTTGTTGGCTTCAGGCGATGCATTGTATGAATACGAGAACTTATCCGCAGCCAATACAAGCGTTGAGGAGAACGTGATTAGCATTCCTACTAGTATCAAACTGAGAGTTATCTTCATAATAACATTCATCCTTAGTGCGACCCTAGATAAAGCTAACATGCTATCAGTGTGTTGAACAAGTGTTGGCCGATATAATTGCAATAGTTCAAAAACCAATAGACACAAAATATTCGTAACCCTGTCTTGATTTTATCACGTTTTGGTCCCCTCCCCGATAGCTGCCATTCGCTGCGTTGCAGAATTTCAGTAAAATGGGCTCCAAGCAGCCCCCACCTCAAACCAAATTACGAATACGCAACTTTGTAATGCGGTTTTTCTCGCGCCCTACAACCACAAACCGCTTACCGTAAAAAGCAAATGTTTGTTTTTCGTCCGGTATCATATTGGCTTCATGGATAACCAATCCGGCGACAGTCGTCGCTTCCTCATCTGGAAGGTCCCAATCTAACGCACGGTTTAAATCGCGCACCGGCATTGAACCATCAACAATCACTGTACCATCGGGAAGACTTTCAAGGCCTTCTAGATCGACATCATGTTCATCAGCAATCTGACCGACAATCTCTTCCAAAATATCTTCTAGCGTCACTAAGCCTTCCACTTCGCCATATTCATCAACGACAAGTGCGAAGTGCGATTTGCGGCGTAAGAATGCGTTTAGCTGGCTTTGCAGCGGTGTTGTTTCCGGCACGAACCATGGCTGGCTGGCAATACTCATTATGTTCAGCGCCTCAATTTTCTTGGCACCACCTACTGTCGCGCGCAGAAAATCTTTGGAATGCACAATGCCAATAATGTTTTCTTTTTCTTCACGCCAAACCGGAAGGCGCGTATAGGGACTATTTAATATTTGTTTGACAATTTTTGCAGGCGGATCATCCGCATTGATCGACACCATTTTGGTGCGGTGGATCATTACATCAGACACTTCCATATCATTGAGATCAAGCAGGCCACCCAACCGGTCGC
>JAZGEY010000028.1:0-23863 GCA_036478985.1 Rhizobiaceae bacterium | reverse complement strand
AAAATTTACGAATACGGCCTTCAACCATTTTCTCGATAATGTTTTCTGGCTTACCAGATTCACGGGCTGACTCAGAGAAAATTTTCTTCTCCCGTTCAACCAATTCTTGATCCATGTCTTCTTTGGTCGCAGAAAGCGGGTTCGTTGCTGCAACGTGCATCGCAACTTGGCGGCCAATAGCGTCAAGAGCTGCAGTATCGCCCGTAGACTCCAAGGCAACCAACACACCAATTTTGCCAAGACCATCAGCCAGCGCATTGTGGATATAAGACG
This sequence comes from Rhizobiaceae bacterium, assembly GCA_036478985.1. Lineage (GTDB taxonomy): Bacteria > Pseudomonadota > Alphaproteobacteria > Rhizobiales > Rhizobiaceae > Pseudahrensia. Next base: position 23,590 of record JAZGEY010000028.1, on the reverse strand, counting down.
CAACAACACCGTTGCTTACTTCAACAACAGCTGCGCGGCGTAAACCCATGTTCTCACCGATTGTGGAAATTGCGTCCGTAACATTTTCTGATACAGATTTACCGCCCATGTCGGCCGCGTTAATCGCATCAACAGAACCGTCAGTTCCGATTGCAACTTCAGCAATGCCGCGTGTCAGCGCTTGGAAGTCCCCGTTACGGGAAGCAAAATCTGTCTCGGTGTTAAATTCAACCATCGCGGCTTTTGAGCCTTGGCTGATAACGCCAACAAGACCTTCAGCCGCTGTGCGACCAGATTTCTTGTCTGCTTTCGCAATACCTTTTTTACGCAACCAGTCGATCGAAGCTTCAATGTCACCATTGTTTTCGTTCAACGCATTCTTACAATCCATCATGCCTGCGCCAGTTTTGTCGCGCAGTTCTTTTACCAATGATGCGGAAATAGCCATGTCATTAGCCTTTCAGTTTGGCCTCGCCGAACAATTCAGCGGGCAATTTCGGAATTTTCGTTAAAAGGCGAAACCCAAACCATTAGTCGATTGGGTTTCGCAACTTTGTTTTAGATAGGGCGCGCTGTCACCAACACAAGCCCTAGTAAAAACTGTTAGCCTTTAGCCAGTTCAGCGGCTTGGCCTTTCCAGTCTTCGATCTGAGCAGCAGAAAACGGCATGTTTTCATCTACAGTTGCGATCTCGGCCTTAGTCAACGCAGCAATCTGCTTGTAAGTTGTGATGCCTTGCTCGTTCAATTGCTTTTCAGCAACTGGGCCAATGCCGTTGACCTTTTTCAGATCGTCCGCATCACCAGCAGGTGCTGTGAACAAAGGTGCGCCAGCTTCAACAGCAGGAGCTGCTTCTTCTTTTGCTGCAGGTTCAGCCTTAACTTCAGGTGCAGGCTTTTCTTCCTTAGCAACAGGTGCTGGAGCTTCTTCCTTAGGAGCTTCAGCGGCAGGAGCCGCCTTTTCTTTTGCAGCAGGAGCCGCAGCCGCTGGTGCGGCTTCAAGTAGGGCTTCTACAGGAGCTTCAGCTTGTGCACCAAGATCAACGCCAGAAGAACCTTGCTGACGGGCAATGCCGTCAATCGCAGCTTTAGCAATAAGGTCGCAGTAAAGACCGATAGCGCGGGACGCATCGTCGTTACCCGGAATTGGAAAGTCGATGTTATCAATATCGGAGTTAGAATCGAGAATAGCGCAAATTGGAATTTTCAATTTTACTGCTTCTTGAATTGCGATAGATTCTTTGTTGGTATCTATAACGACGATAAGGTCCGGCGTGCCGCCCATGTCTTTAATACCACCCAAAGCACGCTCAAGCTTGTCGCGTTCGCGGGTAAGCTTCAAAAGCTCTTTCTTTTTCAAACCAGCTTGCTCAGTACCGAGCAATTCTTCGAGCTCACGAAGGCGTTTGATTGAATTGGAAATTGTTTTCCAGTTCGTCAACATGCCACCAAGCCAGCGGGCGTTTACATAGTATTGCGCTGAACGGCGAGCCGCATCAGCAACCTGTAGAGACGCTGTACGCTTTGTACCCACGAAAAGAACGCGGCCACCTTTTGCGACAGTATCGGAAACCTGTTTCAAAGCTTGGTGCAACAAAGGCACTGTTTGAGATAGGTCTAGAATGTGAATGTTGTTACGTTTGCCAAAAATGTAACGATCCATTTTGGGGTTCCAGCGGTGAGTCTGGTGACCAAAGTGAACGCCTGCTTCGAGCAGTTGGCGCATAGTGAAATCGGGCAAAGCCATGGCTTGCATCTCCTTTTACCGGTTGACCGTAGCGCGGATAAGAACGCCCTCGGAAGTGAGAACGCACCGGAAGTGCTGGTCAAATGCCGTGTTATTGCTAACTAGAGGCTGATCGTTCAAAGAACGCTGACCAACACGCTTCCGCGTGTGGAATGGAGCGGGTTATAACTGAAACAAAAGAGATGGCAAGGGGTAATATAGCTATTTACTCCTCTAACTCAAATAACGCATGAACCGACACTTTTAAGTGCCCCGCTATCTTCAACGCAAGAACCGTGGAAGGAATAAATACACGGTTCTCTATCGTGTTGATTGTTTTTCGGGAGACTTGCACCGCCTCAGCTAATTCAGCCTGTGTTAAACCCGCTTCCGAGCGATGACTCTTAAGGTGATTTATCAAACCAATGCTCATGTTCTTGAGCAAGTTAGATACGCGAAAGGTAGCAAATAGGCCGCTCCTGTTAAAGTCGCCATGATTGGAAATGCTAAGCTGAGGCTTAGTAAATCCTGCATAATAAGGAGCCCAAAAATCGGGTACATAGCTAAAGCCACCCAATACCCTATTTGCGCCGCCTTTGATTGTTGTGAAGCGTATAGTTCATCCGTGGCCATTACTGCATTTTTTGATCCTGCGGCCATAAACGAACCAAAGATAACAATTGAGGTTAGAACACCAGCCACCCCCGGAATCCATGGCGACATTGGCTGCGGCTGCCCCGTAATAACGACAAGCGATGCGTATGCTAAGCAAATAATGCCTGTGAAACCCATGGTAGCCGTCCGTATGTGTGAGATTTGTTCTGGCGAGTTAATCATTTCATTCTCCCTTTGTGTAACCTTAGAGTTACATATAGGAGAGATTAATTGTAACGTCAAGGTTACATTCGTTGATTTATAGGAACTTATTAAATAGCCCTCTTCTTTACACATCTCAATCCTTCCGCCATAGCAGGCAAAACAACGGGGAATGCGAACTCATGTCAGCTTTTGGAACACTCATCGCAGGGTATCTTGATTACAATACCCTCAAGATTATGCACTTGGTTGGGCTTATCATGTTCATGGGTAACATTATCATCACCGGCTGGTGGAAAATTATGGCTGACAGAACGGGTGATTATCGCGTCATCGCCTTTGCTCAACGCCAAGTAACTGTGACTGATTGGATATTCACTGCAGGCGGAGTTTTCATCCTGCTCATCGCCGCCTTTGGCATGGTGTCTCATATGAATGAGAACATCATGGAAGAAGTTTATTCTACTCGATGGCTCTGGTGGGGTTATACGCTGTTCATTATTTCTGGTGTCATTTGGGCGCTTATCTTAATCCCCATGCAAGTCCTGCAAGCGCGCATGGCCCACAAATTTGCAGAAACTGGAGAGATTCCCGACCGCTATTGGCTTTACGGAAAGATTTGGGTCATATTCGGCATCACCGCAACAATCATTCCATTGGCAAATGTTTATTGGATGGTTGTGAAGAGTTAGGGCGTTTCACGGGGATAAGTCCGGTTTCAGAATTTGCGGATGGATGATTTTCCACTGTGACGGGAATGACAAGTGTGACTGCGATCTAATACTTCCAAATAAAATTTATCCCCGCGCCCAACCCATCCCCCATAATGCGTCCACCTAATGAAACGGGGACGTGATTGTATACACCACCATTCATTTCATTGGGTTCGGCTTCTAGGTTTTGTCTTTGGTTGAGATGGATTCTTCGAGCGCCCTAAAGGATCAAGTGCGTGTGTTGGAATACCACTCCGGCTTGGCCGCGTTTGTAGGTTCTTGGTAAAACGAGAGCCAGTCAGTCAGTGATGAGCAAACGGTATATGGTAGCGATAAACAATGCCGAGGCGGAGCTTATGGTTAAGCCGTCATTTTATTAAAAGCTTTATTGGCAATGCCAATAAGCTCCGCCGTCCTCAACTTTCGTTAGGGGGCAATGACTGATGCTTACTCTTGCAGGAAACTGTATGGAGGGTATTGCCTTGTCTAACGTTTACTTACGCCAGATCAAAAATTGATTATTCGCTGGCATTGGAGTGTCTGAAACAAATGTCAGCCCATGGTTCCTTGCCAATTCGTCCACCGCCTCAAAATCACGAATACCGCCACCAGAGTATGTGCTTTCGAGGAATCCATTGAATTTTTCATTGCTATCCGTCGTAAATTCACCGCCATATTTGAAAGGTCCATAGAACAACAACAAGCCCCCCTCTGTCAGACACTTCGCAGCCCCTTCGATGTAGCTCTCCACCTTTGGCCAATCAATGATGTGCAAACAATTGGCGCTGTAAACTGCTTCAAATTGAGGGTAAAAATTTGGCCATGCTGAAACATCAAGCTCTAAAGGCGCGCCAAGATTATCTCGTGGCTCACTCAACAATCGTTCCACCAACTCGTAGCTGTGCAAGTCCACATCGCTTGGTTGCCAGAAAATGTCTGGGAGGTGTTTCGAGAAATACAAAGCATGTTGCGCGGTTCCGCTGGCGATTTCCAGCACTCGATCATCCGCCTTCAAACAACCCCGCAGTTGCTCCAAAACATGTTGCTTATTGTTGTCTGCTGCTTGGCTAAAATGAGGAACATCGCTCATCACACCAGCTCCACATCGACCACGCCGGGGATGGCCTTAATAGCTCCCGCGATCTGAGGTGAAATCAAACGTTTTCCAGGGACTTCAATCTCTACCTCCCGTTCCCCTTGATCGTGTAAAATAATCACGCTGACACTCCCCTCGCCGCGCTTACCAATTCGTTCTGCAATGCTTTTCAGAGGCTTCTCATCACGTATAAAAACATACAATTGTCGTTGAACTTTGATGGCTTCACTCTCCAAAGACTTCACGGAATTGATGCGCAAAGAAATGCCCTCTGGCTTATTCTCGGCCGCAACATTCAAAACAATCGAAGCACCAGCTTCTAGCAACTCTCTATATTTCTCCAACATTTCTGAGAAAATCACGGCTTCATATTGGCCTGTTGGATCGGAAACCTGAACGATGCCCATCCGGTTACCAGTACGAGTTCTACGAACTTGAAGGCTCGTCACTGTTCCTGCCAAATTACCAGCCACTGCACCGCGCTTTACTGAATTCTCGAAGTCATCCCAATATTGAACCCGCATCTTTTGAAGCGTGTCGTGGTATTCATCTAGCGGGTGGGCAGTAAGATAAAACCCGAGTGACTTAAACTCGCGGAACAATTTCTCGGCCGGTGTCCAAGCTTCAACAGGAGCCAACGTGATTTCAGTATCTCCAGTGTCGCTACCAAACATATCAGTCATGCCAATAGCTTCATTATTGGCCACACGCGCCGCATGGCCGATCAACCGATCAAGACCGCCAATCATCTGCTCACGGGGAGCGCCAAAATTATCGAAAGCCCCAGCATGAATAAGGTTCTCAAGCATTTTGCGGTTCATCTGCTTTGGGTCAACACGGGAGAAGAAGTTGGTCAGACTTTCAAATGGCCCACCTTCCTCGCGCATCTCAACAATATGCGAAACGGCCTGCGCCCCAACCCCTTTCACCGCCGCAAGGGCGTAGTAAATCTTACCACCCCGCACAGCAAACTCTACATCGGAGGTATTTACAGATGGCGCAACAATCTCAATTTCAGCACGCTTCCCCTCACGGTAATAGTCATGCAACTTGTCGGTATTACCCATGTCCAAAGTCATTAACGCTGCCAAAAACTCAACAGGATAACTAGATTTCAGCCAAGCCGTTTGATAGCTGATAAGCGCATAGGCGGCTGCGTGCGATTTGTTGAAACCATAGTCCGCAAATTTGGCCAGCACGTCAAAAATATGATTGGCCTGCCCCGCCTTAAGATCATTCTCTACAGCGCCATCCACAAAACGCTTACGTTGGAGTTCCATTTCTTCGCGGATCTTCTTACCCATTGCACGACGCAGTACATCTGCCTCACCAAGCGAATATCCAGACAGTATTTGCGCAATCTGCATCACCTGTTCTTGGTAGATGATAACGCCTTGTGTTTCCTTCAACACGCTTTCAATTTTGGGGTGATAATAATCAGGTTCTTCCTCACCATGCTTACGAGCATTGTAGGTCGGAATGTTCTCCATCGGACCCGGGCGATAGAGCGCCACGAGCGCAATAATGTCCTCGAACTGGTCGGGCTTCATGCCAATCAACGCCTTCCGCATTCCCATAGATTCCAATTGGAATACACCAACTGTTTCTCCGCGTTGCAGCATTTCATAGGTTGGTTCATCATCCAGCGCCAACCCGTCAATATCGACATCAATATCCCTCAGTTTGAGATATTCCTGTGCCTTGCGGATAACCGTAAGTGTCTTCAATCCAAGGAAATCGAATTTCACTAGCCCTGCTTGTTCAACCCATTTCATATTGTATTGGGTCACGGGCATATCGGAACGAGGATCACGGTAGAGCGGCACAAGTTTGTCCAACTCCCTATCGCCGATAACAATACCGGCCGCATGGGTTGAAGCGTGGCGATAAAGGCCTTCTAGCCGCAGAGCAATGTTGATCAATTCATCAACTTCATGTTCTGCGTTTCTTGCATCAATGATGCCCTGCTCACTCTTTACTGCTTCAGCAAGAGAGGTGGGATTGGCTGGGTTATTGGGGATCATTTTGCAAAGGCGATCAACCTCATTATAGCCCCTGTCCATCACCCTCCCAACATCGCGCAACACCGCACGAGCTTGTAGAGTTCCGAATGTAATAATTTGCGCGACTTGCGCACGGCCATATTTCTCTTGCACGTAGCGGATAACTTCATCACGCCGATCTTGGCAAAAATCAATATCGAAATCTGGCATAGAAATACGTTCAGGATTCAAGAACCGCTCGAACAACAATGAAAATTTCATCGGATCGAGGTCCGTGATGGTCAAGGACCACGCAACTAGTGATCCAGCGCCAGATCCACGACCAGGTCCAACAGGAATCCCTTGCCCCTTTGACCACTGAATAAAATCAGCAACAATCAGAAAGTAACCGGGGAACTTCATATTCTCAATAACGCTGAGTTCAAATTCTAATCGCTCATCGTATTGCTCACGGGTATGACCATCTGCCAAAGGATGAACGGCTAAACGCTGTTCCAGCCCTTCCACAGCCTGCCGTCTCAATTCATCGGACTCAGCCTTGAGAGGATTCTCCCCTTTGCCGTCGGTGAAGAATGGCAATATCGGATCAAGGGTGGAAACTTTGAAAGCACAACGGTGGGCAATCTCCAACGTATTCTCAAGCGCCTCAGGCAAGTCTGCAAACAGGGCATTCATTTCAGCGCAGGATTTCATGTAGTGGTCAGAGGTCAGCTTACGCCGATCTTCCTCCACGACTTTACGCCCCCCAGCAATACATATCAGTGCATCATGGGCTGTATAATCATCTCGGGTTGGAAAATAGACTTCATTGGTAGCAACAATGGGAATCTCTCGCTCGTAAGCAAAATCAAGCAAGTGGTTTTCGATAGCACGACTGTACCCAGAATGACGTTGCAATTCGATATAGAGACGGTCTTGAAAAAGCTTTTGGAGAGTTTCCAATCGTTCAAGCGCCAGCGGCTCTTGCCCCTTAGATAAGGCCAAGTTTAGTGATCCACTTGGCCCCCCAGTTAGAGCGATAAGCCCATCGCCGTATTTGATAAGTTGCTCGCGTGATACATGAGTACGAGTCACTGTATCGCCCTCAAGATAGGCAATACTGACCAACTTCATGAGATTTGCATACCCTGATTCACTAGCAGCGAGTAAAACCAAAATGGGCAAAGCTTGCATCGCATCTTGAGAGCTAACAGATTTAGAAAAACCTTCGTCATCAGCACTTGAATTTTCGTCATCAAGGGCCACCTCTAAGGTACAACCAATGATGGGCTGCAAACCTGCTTTTGCGGCTTTTTCTGAATACTCAAGCGCGCCGAACAAATTGCTGGTGTCCGTTACCGCAAGTGCTGGCTGGCGATCATCAACAGCCATTTCGATTACCTTGACCAAGGGTAATGCTCCCTCAAGCAAAGAATAGGCCGAATGGAGATGCAAATGAACAAATGGCTTTGAACCGGGTGGCAGCGGTATCTCACTCGCAAGCGCTTTGTTCATTTCGTCAAGCTTGGACACTTCGGTTAGAGCCTTTCAGACTGGATCGACTTGAGTCATTCAGACTCGGGCGATTAAAATCCAATCATGGGCTTTGAGCTCTCGCCCCGCAAGTCAGCCAAGGGCAAGAATGTTGACCCAAGCCAATATCATAAACAGAAAAAGTGTCATTGAAACTGCAGAAGCAAAGTTGCGTAGAAGAAGGGACATTATGAACTCCGTTGATACCTGATGTAGAAAACCATAACTATTGGGCTTTCTTTCTGTATGTTCACGTTATGTTCTTTATCGAGTTCTGTCAATTCTGTACTCATTTTGTTCTAAATTATGGTAAATGCGAAGTTAACGCTTCAGCGGAACTATTTTGCCATCTTCAATCGTAACCGTTCTATCCATTTGAGCGGCTAAGGCATGGTTATGAGTTGCTATCAATGCTGCCAATCCAGTTGAACGAACAAGATTGGTCAACGCATCAAATACTAACTTTGACGTTGAGGGGTCCAGGTTGCCCGTTGGCTCATCCGCCAATAGAAGCTTTGGTTGATTGGCAACAGCTCGGGCAATTGCGACCCGCTGTTGTTCACCACCTGATAATTCTGAAGGTCGGTGAGTTGCCCTGTGTTCGATGCCCAAGTGCTCTAATAAATCATCAGCGCGTGCATTCGCAGCAGTCTGCCCACTCCCCGCCACCAATTGCGGTAGCGCGATATTCTCGCGGGCATCTAACTCAGGAAGCAAATGGTGAAATTGATAAACAAAACCGATATCTGTTCGGCGCATAGCAGTTCGTTTGTCATCGTTCAAAGAACCGCACTCGACACCACCAATGGAAAGGCTCCCCTTATCAGGTCGCTCAAGTAGTCCGGCCAGGTGAAGCAAAGTCGATTTACCAGCACCAGAGGGAGCAACGAGCGCCACCAATTCACCGCGATATATTTCCATTTCAGCGCCGTCAAGAATTGTCAGCGCGTGCTTATCCTTACCGTAGGTACGGTTGATATTACTCATTGAGATGACGGGAGTTCTAGGAGCCGCTTTAGCCATAACGCAATGCCTCCACAGGATCGAGCCGTGCCGCACGCCAAGCTGGGAAAATAGTAGCGAGCAATGAAAGCCCAAGAGCCATAAACACAACCATCAATGTCTCTCCCATATCGAGCCGAGCAGGTATCTCACTTAAAAACCGCACCGTGGGATCCCAAACATTCGTTCCGCTAATGCTAGCGACCATGTCCTTTATGGAGTTGATATTTTGACAAAACAGTAAGCCAAGAACAAAGCCAACGAGAGTTCCCATCACCCCAATGCTTGATCCGGTTATCAAGAAAATACGCATCACCGCCCCTCGTGTTGCTCCCATTGTTCGCAGGATAGCAATATCGCTACTCTTGTCTTTAACCAACATGAATAGCCCGGATACAATGTTCAAAGCGGCAACAAGCAAGATAAGAGCAAGAATGAGGAACATCACATTTCGCTCCACCTCCAACGCCTGAAAAAAGGTAACGTTGCGTTGCTTCCAATTGGTTACATAAATTGGGCGGCCAGCGGCTTGTTCGACCAATGGAGCAAGTTCATCGACCATGTCCGGGTCCTCGATGAAAGCTTCGATTACATTCGCCACCCCTTCAGCATTGAAATACAACTGCGCTTCTTCAAGGGGCATAAAGACAAATATACTGTCGTATTCATGCATGCCCATCTTGAATATAGCCACAACAGGATAAGCCTTCACGCGAGGGGAAACGCCAAAGGCTGTCTTGTTTCCATCCGGTGTTATGAGCGTAATGCTATCGCCTAATGAGAGGTTCAAACTGGTCGCCATATTGACCCCAATTGCCACCCCCTCGGATGCGGCGAAATCATCCAATGTACCCTCAATAATCTTATCTCCAACAGCAGACAGGCGCTTCAGGTCAGCTTCGCGCATCCCTCGAACCCGTGCTCCGCTGCCACCTTTACCGCCAGATGCAAGCACCTCACCTTCAATCAATGGCAAGGCTATGGTCACACCATTCACCCCTTCAATCCGCTTGGCGACCTCATCGTAATCAGTGAAAGAGGAATGAACCGGTTGGATTATCAGATGCCCATTGATCCCCAAAATTCGATCTAGCAATTCGGTGCGGAAACCATTCATCACGGCCATAACAATGATCAATGTCATGACCCCAAGCATAATACCTAAAAATGAGATGACAGAAATGACAGAAATGAATGTCTCTTTACGGCGGCTACCTAAATAGCGCCGTGCCAGCATCCACTCGAATTTCGAGAATGGGCGCGTCTTACCGGGCAATGCGTCACGCACAGCCGTAGCATCACTTGCGATGTCAATTTGCGTTGTTGTATCAACCACCAAAGCGCGCCTTTGTATCGGCTTGCCACGCCATCAATTTATTCATCGCAGCTTCCATTGTCATGTTTTCGCGTTCGCCGGTGGCACGCTCTTTCAATTCAATCTCACCATTCGCCAAACCGCGTGGGCCGACAATTAACTGCCACGGCAAACCAATCAAATCGGCCAGTGCGAACTTTCCACCTGCCCGATTATCTGTATCGTCATAGAGCGGATCAAAGCCTGCGTTATTCAGTTGCTCATACAAGCCATTGCAAGCAGCATCAGTGTTTTCATCCCCTGCTCGCAGGTTGATGAGACCAACATCGAACGGCGCAACAGACGCTGGCCATATGATGCCGTTCTCGTCATGCCCAGCCTCAATAAGCGCCGCAACAACACGGCTAGGGCCAATACCATATGATCCCATAAAGACAGGGGCATCTTTACCATCAGGCCCAGTTACCTTAGCCCCCATTGGCTCAGAGTACTGCGTTCCGAAGTGAAAGATATGCCCAACCTCAATACCGCGGGCATTCATTTTATCGCCATCCGAAACTTCGTTCCAAAGTGCTTCATCGTGCATTTCATCGGTGCGCGCATAGGCCGTCGTCCAACTTTTCATTATGCCTTCCATCGCGGCATCATCTGAGTAATCAACTCCCGCATCAGGCACATCAAGCTTCATATAGTCCGTGTGGCAAAAGACTTCACTTTCGCCCGTATCAGCTAAAATAAGAAACTCGTGCGAGAGATCTCCTCCAATTGGCCCCGTATCGGCACGCATCGGAATGGCCTTCACGCCCAAGCGATCAAATGTTCTAAGATAGGATACAAACATGCGATTATAGGCGGCGCGTGATGCGGGCTCGTCCAAGTCGAATGAGTAGGCATCCTTCATCAAGAACTCACGGCCACGCATCACTCCAAACCTTGGGCGAACTTCGTCGCGGAATTTCCATTGGATGTGATATAAATTGAGCGGCAAATCTTTGTACGAACGCACGTAAGATCGGAAAATATCCGTTATCATTTCTTCGTTGGTGGGACCAAAAAGCATTTCACGGTCATAGCGGTCGGTAATGCGTAACATTTCCTTCCCATACTTATCGTAGCGTCCACTCTCGTGCCACAGCTCTGCACTTTGAATAGTCGGCATGAGAACCTCAACGGCTCCAGCGCGATTTTGTTCCTCGCGCACAATTTGCTCAACTTTACGCAAAACCTTAAGGCCAAGCGGAAGCCAAGAATAGATGCCAGCGGATTGCTGTTTTATCATGCCAGCTCGCAACATCAGTTGGTGGGAGGCAATCTCAGCTTCACGGGGGGCTTCTTTAAGGGTCGGTAAAAAGTATTTTGAAAGTAGCATTGGTTATTTCCGGCCCTATAGCGGCACATTGTTAAATCTTGAAGTTCAAGCAGAATCGCCAAGAACTCCCCTTAGCAACTCAAACCGTATTCGCAATTACAAAACAAGAGGGCAGCAAAATGGCGGCCTCAAAAAATTGCAATCATTGTCTCTTCTATTTCTCCGGAAAAGGTATCGTTCCATCGAGGCCAGCTATTTTTTCTGGATCAAACCGAGGGATAGAAAGCTCCCCTTTCTCATCCAGCTTACGAACCGCTTTACCAATTTTTGCGGCCTGACTTTCTGATAATTGATCATCTTTTGCAAAATATAAGGTTTGAGAAGGAAACGCGAAATCTGATCCACTGGCTTTCACAACCTCCATGATACGCAGCAATAAATCTTCCTGCACTTCGAGGAAGCTACTGTAGTCCACAGCGCCAACATAACAAAAAATCTCTATATCAAGAGAATGGCTACCAAGCCCAATAAAGCGCACCCGTGCTGGATCATTCTTTACCCTCTCGTGAGCATAAAGGATTGCCCGTAACTCAACCAACAAGTACCGGATTTGATCTGGTGTTGTTTCGTAACGCATGGTCAAAACGGTTTGGAATTTGAAATCATCCCGCATCGTGTAGTTTTCAATTTGCATTGATGCAAAAGCCCCGTTGGGCACAGTCACGATGGTTCTATCTAGGGTTCTAATTTGGGTTGAGCGAATACCAATATCCTCAACGGTTCCAGTTACTTCCCCAAACTTACAAAAGTCCCCTACCCGTACGGGCCTATCGGCGACAACGCTGATACTGCCTACGAGGTTCTCGATTGTTTTTTGAGCACCTAGAGCCAGAGCCAAACCACCAATACCAAGTGCAGCAAGACCCGTACTAACATCAATTCCCATATTATCTAAGATGGCGATGCCAGTGATGCCAATCACAACAGCCTTTGCCATACGCCGAGCCAGCATCACAACTGCAACAGAGGTTTGCCTATTGGTACGCGACATCCCATAGCGTACGACATCTGCCACACCATCAATAATGCGCAGCAACAACCAAGCTAATGCAAGCCAGCTGACAATAATCGCTATCCTCTCGATATATTCTCGAGCAATAACCTGCACCCCCAAGGTCACCACCGCGATACGATAGAGGGATACTCCAATAACAACAGCCAATGGGATGACTACTGAGGCCAGCAAACCATAGCCAGGAATTCCGGTTCTACGCGCTAGAACCTTCCGCAAAAATGCAATTACTAGCCAACTGATTATATACCCAACGACGAGAGCAAGAAACGCAACAACGATAATTGCTATCCAATGCCCCGTTGAAACCGCGCCAATTGTTTTTTCCTTGAAACTTTCAGGCAATAGCCTATCGAGCAGCCCCTCTTTCGAGACTTGAAGTAAGAATGGGACACGCTTGAGTGTTTCTTGCGAAACCAACCAGATGTTGAAATTATTTTCGCCTTTCACCCGCTCCAGCAGTAAGGGCACTTTACGGAGCGAGCGGTCTAAAACACCAACCCGATCAATATTAATTTCAAGATTATCACCGCCAGTACCTTCTGGAACATCCGATAGGCTAACTAAATCGTCAATCACGCCGCCTCTATCCAGCAACTGTTTCAACTGTTCTGCGAGTTCCCGGCCAGTCGCTTTTCGGTCAGCAATCGGCACGTCACTGAGATTGAGGTAACGGGCAGCTTTATCGAAGTCCCCTTCACTAATCGCACTTAAATAACCTTGTATGGCCCCGCGAGGGTTTGATCGCCCAAAGGGATCAACGGCAGATTTTACCTCTGCAGCAGGTGGACTAGCAGCCACTCCTTGAGAATGAGCTACCAACACGTTGAACATGCTTACGAAAACAACCAGGAGTATTGTTAAGAAACTTGATTTTAGAATTTTATACAATTAGTCAGCCTAAAAAGGAATCGCCTAGAACGATAATCTTACACCACTCACGCGAAGGTCTGAACTCAATCTGAGCTCTTTTTCTTTGTTGGCTTATAGGTGCGTTTCGTAGGCTCGTTTTTTGGCGCGGGGCGATCAGTCCGTGGCCTTGTTTTCCGCCCTTCCAAAGTGGCAACGACCCCACGGAGGGCATGCACTTCCTGCTGTGATAGTTTTGCTTTTTGGAAAATATTGCGCAAATTCTCAACCATCGTTGCACGCTTATGGTCGGCTCTGAAATAGTTTTCTTTATCAAGAGCCGCTTCTAAATGCTCAAAAAAACCAAACAGCTCTTCCTTCGGTGCAGGCATGCTCGTCGGTTCACCGATAGGTAAATTCGCTTCACCTGTCTCTACTGAGGACCCCATCCATTCATAGCTCATAAGCAATACTGCCTGAGCAATATTAAGCGATGCGAATGCTGGATTAACTGGGAAGGTTACAATTTCATCAGCCAATGCAACCTCAACACTCTCTAGTCCCCATCGTTCACGGCCAAATAGAACTCCCACTTTTTCACCTCGGGTATGGCGTTGGCGTAAAGTCGCCGCGGCCTCACGGGGGCCACGAACTGGCTTCAACATTTCCCGCTGTCGTGCTGTGGTTGCATAGACAAAATTCATGTCTTTTAGCGCTTCTTCCAGTGTGTCAAATACGCGCACATTTTCAATAATATGATCGGCTTTAGCAGCGTTCGATTTGGCAATTGGGTTTGGCCAACCATCCCGCGGGTTCACCAACCGCAAATCATGCAAGCCAAAATTGGCCATTGCCCTTGCTGCTCCCCCAATGTTTTCACCAAGTTGCGGGTTTACCAACACGATTGTCGGCCCATCGGTTATCAGTTTATTCTTGCGGTTTGTTCCGGACATACGAATTCTTATACTGTTAAGTGTTGGCGCACCAATGGCATAAAATCACCAATCACAAAAGCGGCTTAAACACTTTGTTGAATTTGCCATCTATCAATTGGATGATATAGAGCCTGTAACGGATTCTTATGGGGAACATAAGGTTGCACTTGCCACCCCCTAGCAGTACCGCTCAATAAAAAAAGAAAGAGCACATAATGTCAAAAATCAAGGTAGAAAACCCACTCGTCGAACTCGACGGGGACGAAATGACCCGCATTATCTGGCAGTTCATTAAAGACAAACTCATTCACCCTTACCTTGATATCGACTTAAAATATTATGATCTCGGCATTCAAGCTCGCGATGATACCGACGATCAAATCACCATTGATTCAGCTGAAGCCATCAAAAAATATGGCGCAGGTGTAAAATGCGCCACCATCACCCCAGACGAAGATCGCGTAGAAGAATTTGGTCTCAAGAAAATGTGGCGCTCACCAAACGGCACAATCCGCAACATCTTGGGCGGCGTTATTTTCCGCGAGCCTATCATTATGCAAAACGTGCCGCGGCTTGTTCCTGGCTGGACAAAGCCCATCATCGTCGGACGCCATGCCTACGGCGACCAATATCGCGCCACCGACTTCCGCTTCCCTGGGCCTGGTAAACTGACCATGAAATTCGTCGGTGACGATGGAAAGACAATGGATTTCGATGTTTTCGACGCGCCCGCATCTGGTGTTGCCATGGGTATGTACAACTTGGATGAATCAATTAAAGACTTCGCGCGCGCTTCATTGAATTACGGCTTACAGCGTGGCGTTCCAGTTTATCTTTCGACCAAGAACACCATATTAAAAGCTTATGACGGGCAATTTAAAGACCTGTTCCAAGAAATATTTGAAGCAGAATTTGCGAATGATTTCAAAAAAGCAAACATTACCTATGAGCACCGTTTGATCGACGACATGGTTGCCGCGTCACTCAAATGGTCAGGCGGATATGTTTGGGCTTGTAAAAACTACGACGGCGATGTGCAATCAGACATCGTTGCTCAAGGTTTCGGCTCTCTCGGTTTAATGACTTCCGTGCTTATGACCCCGGATGGGAAAACAGTGGAATCGGAAGCAGCACACGGCACAGTAACCCGACACTACCGCGCCCACCAAAAAGGTGAGGAAACATCCACAAACTCTATAGCCTCAATTTTTGCTTGGACGCGTGGCCTCGCTCACCGGGCTAAATTGGATGACAACAAAGAACTAAAAGACTTTGCATTGACACTTGAGAAAGTTTGCGTCGACACAGTTGAAAGCGGTAACATGACGAAAGACTTGGCCTTGCTGATTGGCCCTGACCAACCTTGGCTTTCAACAACTGGCTTCTTAGATAAGGTTGACGAGAACCTACAAAAAGCGATGAGCTAGTTCTTAAAGCTTAACCAGAACAGCCCGCTGTTGACGAGACAGCGGGCTTTTTATTGTTTTATTAGGCGCTGATTGCGGCTTCAATTGCACTTAAGGCATCTTCGCATTTGCTGCCATCTGGACCGCCAGCCTGTGCCATATCAGGGCGACCACCGCCACCTTTACCACCGACTGCCTCGGCCGCGATACGAACAAAATCAACGGCATTATATTTTTCGGTCAAATCTGCGGTTACACCAATTCCGATTGCTGCTTTACCGTCATCAGTTTTCACAATGATGGCAACCACGCCAGAACCAAGGCGTTTCTTTTCTTCATCTATAACGCCCTTCAAATCCTTAGGTGAAATACCTTCAACAACGCGACCTGAAAAACTAATATCTCCAATTTTCTTGGGTGCGTCACCTGCCCCGCCGGCACTGCCCATAGCGAGCTTTTTCTTAACGTCCGTTAGTTCACGTTCAAGCTTTTTCCGCTCATCCATCAAAGATGCAACGAGACCAGGAACTTTTGCTGGAGTTGATTTCAATACTGCGGCTGTTTCTCGTAAGCAGGCATCTTGTTCTTGTAAGTGCAGACGGGCGGCTTCACCTGTTAAAGCCTCGATACGGCGCACACCTGAGGCAACAGCACTTTCGCCCAATATGGCGACGAGGCCAATTTCTCCGGTGCTCTTCACGTGTGTTCCACCGCAAAGCTCCAACGACCAAGCTTTATCACTCTCATCAATGCCCATTGAAACGACACGGACTTCATCACCATATTTTTCACCAAATTGAGCCTGCGCCCCCAATTCAATCGCATCGTCAACAGCCATTAGAGTGGTGGTGACTTGGCTGTTCTGGCGGACGTATTGGTTGGTCATTAAATCGACCCGCGCCATCTCTTCGCTATCTACTGTCTTGGGATGGGCGAAATCAAATCGAAGTCGTTCTGGCGCGACGAGCGAGCCTTTTTGAGCAACATGGTCACCTAAAATTTGACGTAAAGCTTCATGAACTAGATGAGTTGCTGAATGGTTTGAACGAAGGCTTGATCTGCGCGTATGATTAACCTCAAGAACAGCGCCATCCCCTACATTGACCTCTCCTTTGGATACCTTACCAAGGTGAATGAACAGCCCGTCAGCTTTTCTCTTCACATCACTCACATCGACAATTGTGTCCCCAATAGTGATCGAGCCCGCATCTCCCATTTGACCACCAGATTCGCCATAAAAGGGAGTTTGATTGAGAATGAGCACCACTTCGCTGCCGGACTTTGCCCTCTTCACTGGCGCGCCATCTACCACAAGCGCAAGAACGGCTCCCTCTGCTTTTTCTGTTTCATAGCCCAAGAAATCAGTTGCGCCGTGTTCCTCACGCAGCTTAAACCATATGGCTTCATCAGCCGCCCCCCCAACACCTTGCCAAGAGGCGCGGGCTTCTGTTTTTTGGCGTCCCATCGCAACATTATAGCTATCCGTATCAACGGTAATGTCTCTACGACGCAATGCATCTTGGGTTAAATCTAGCGGGAAGCCATAAGTATCATAGAGCTTGAAAGCGGTCTCTCCATCGAAACTATCACCAGCTGTGAGATCCGCCGAAGCCGTATCGAGCAGATCAAGGCCGCGTGAAAGAGTTTTGCGGAAACGGGTTTCTTCGAGTTTCAACGTCTCGCTCATTAGCGCCTCTGTGCGTCTCAGCTCAGGGAAAGCATCGCCCATTTGGCCAATGAGCGCTGGGACCAATTTCCAAAGCAGCGGCTCTTCCATCCCTAACAAGCTCGCATGGCGCATGGCGCGGCGCATGATACGGCGCAACACATAACCACGCCCTTCATTCGAAGGCAAAACACCATCAGCAATCAAAAATCCAGAAGCGCGCAAATGGTCAGCAATAACACGATGGCTAGCGCGTGTTTTATCATCGGAAGCAACACCAGTCGCCTCTTCACTCGCACGAATTAATGCCTTGAACAGGTCAATTTCATAATTATCGTGAGTGCCTTGAAGCACGGCTGCCAAACGCTCTAAACCCATGCCAGTGTCTATTGAAGGCTTGGGGAGATCAATACGCTCGTCAATAGTGAGCTGTTCGTACTGCATGAAAACCAAGTTCCAGATTTCTACAAACCTGTCACCATCTTCATCGGGACTCCCTGGAGGGCCGCCAAAAATATGATCACCGTGATCGTAGAAAATCTCTGAACAAGGCCCACATGGACCTGTATCGCCCATTGCCCAAAAATTATCTGAAGTGGCTATGCGGATGATTTTATCATCGGAAAGGCCTGCAATTTTCTTCCAAAGTTCAAAGGCTTCATCGTCGGTATGATAAACTGTCACTATCAATTTTTTTGAGTCGATATCGTATTCTTTTGTAAGAAGATTCCACGCTAGCTCGATCGCGTCAGCCTTGAAATAATCACCGAACGAAAAGTTCCCAAGCATCTCAAAAAATGTGTGGTGTCGAGCCGTATAGCCTACATTATCCAAATCATTGTGCTTACCCCCAGCACGAACGCATTTCTGCGAGGTAACAGCCCTTGTGTAATCGCGAGTTTCTAGCCCTGTAAACAGATTTTTGAACTGAACCATTCCAGCAGCGGTGAACATCAAAGTTGGGTCATTGCGTGGAACAAGCGGAGATGAATCCAATGCTGCATGGCCATTCTTTTCAAAGTAAGAAAGAAAGGAAGACCGTATTTCGTTGACACCGCTCATGGTATTTTAGTTCCTCAATAGAGTTACAAGACATATTGCTGTTGGCTTTGAACAGTTTCCTACCAAAATTTCAACAGGCAATTTAAGGGCAAAGACATTGTCATCCCCCAAGAACGAAGCAAAAAGGGACACCTTTTGGAAGGTGTCCCTTTGTTTATTCATGCTTATAGATCAAAATTGAACTGCAAGGCGGTTAGAAAGTGACTTTAACCAGTCTCCGTTCCAAACTCTGGCTCTTCGCCTTCTTCGTCTTTGCCCGTTGGTTCATCAAGTAATTTTTCACCAATGAGCCCCGCATTTTCACGGATTCTGCGTTCAATTTCTTCAGCAACTTCAGGGTTTTCCCGTAGGAAGGTTTTGGCATTCTCGCGCCCCTGCCCTAATCGCTGGCTATCGTAGGAGAACCATGAGCCAGACTTCTCAACAATGTTAGCGGTAACACCAAGGTCAACCAGTTCGCCCATTTTCGAAATACCCTGACCATACATGATATCGAATTCGACTTGTTTGAAAGGAGGCGCCAGTTTATTTTTAACAACTTTGATGCGAGTCTGGTTACCCACGATCTCATCGCGGTCCTTGATTGCACCAATACGGCGAATATCGAGGCGAACAGAAGCATAGAACTTCAAGGCATTACCGCCTGTTGTTGTTTCAGGCGATCCAAACATCACACCAATCTTCATCCGAATTTGGTTGATAAAAATAACCATCGTATTGGATTTAGCGATGGAAGCAGTGAGTTTACGCAAGGCTTGGCTCATTAAGCGAGCCTGTAGGCCTGGGAGTGAAGCTCCCATTTCGCCCTCGATCTCGGCGCGCGGAGTGAGAGCAGCAACAGAGTCAATAACGAGAATGTCACAAGCGCCAGAACGAACCAATGTGTCGGTAATCTCAAGGGCCTGCTCGCCTGTGTCTGGTTGGGAAATAAGCAGGTTCTCCAAATCAACGCCAAGCTTACGGGCATAAACAGGGTCAAGCGCATGTTCTGCGTCAACAAAGGCACAGATACCGCCAGCCTTTTGTGCTTCTGCGATCGCATGAAGGGCCAAGGTGGTTTTACCTGATGACTCAGGGCCATAGATCTCAACGACACGGCCTTTAGGTAAGCCACCAACGCCAAGGGCAATATCTAGTCCTAAACAGCCTGTTGGAATCGTTTCAATCTCAACCGCTTGCTCATTCGCCCCCAGTCGCATGATGGAGCCTTTACCAAAGGCCCGTTCGATTTGACCAAGAGCGGCTTCTAGCGCTTTAGATTTGTCCACGTTTCTGTCCTCAACCACTTTTAATTTTGGTGCAGCCATTGTTAAATTCCTTATTTCACGGGTCGTATGATGTTGCAATTGTGTATTGCGCTTGCTGAATTTGTACCGCGTTTGTTCTCATTTGTAAATACCCACACAACACATTGAAATAAAACACAAAACTCACTTTTATTCATTTTTTGTTCTCACTGTTTTCTGCGGAATTTAGAAAATGGGGTTCTACCCCGCTGTCGCTCTCGTTGTGATAATGTATGAATACGATTCGATAAATGAGTGACTAAGGAAACCACAGTGAAGCAAACCATCCCCCAATCCATTTGGTTTGTTGGCGCCGCGCATCTTGATCGCAATGGTTGGGCAGATGCCACTGCGCAGTTCCAGAAATCGAACCCTGGGCAATTTGAGGAATTTGCTGGCGGAGCCTCGCTGAATGTGGCGAGCATTTTTGCCAAGCTCGGAGGCAAAGCAAAGCTAGCGACCATCTTAGGAGAGGATGGATCTGCGACAATGATTAGGCAAATTGCACAGGCGCGGGGAATTGAGCTGCTGGCTCAAACGAACGCAGACGCCCCCACTGCAAGTTACACTTCTATTATGAACCCAAATGGCGATCTAGTTGTCGCCCTTGCGGATATGGCGATTTACGATGATTTCAAAGCTGCCCCCCTGCTCTCAAAGCTAACCACGGACAATTGGTTGTGTGTTGATGCGAACCTTCCAGCATGTGAAATAAAACAGCTGACCAGCAACGCCGATTGTTTTGTGGTTGCGCTCAGCGTTTCATCCGCAAAGGCGACCCGATTGCAAGCGAGCCTCAAGAACATCGACATGTTGTTCACCAATCGCGCAGAAGCCTTGGCTATTGTCGGCGCTCCTGCTGAAACGGAGACAGGCGCCCTCGTGCAGGGACTGAAAAGCCTTGGGCTAAAGCAGGCTGTGGTTTCAGATGGTGCAGAAGGGGTTTGGGTGTTGGATAGTGGAGAGATCACGTCCCTGCCCGTCCCAACGCTTAAAAACATAATAGATGTGACAGGAGCAGGTGATGCCTTGGCGGGGGTGAGCCTCTATGCGCTCGCTGGCGGCAAAAGCCTTGTGAAATCAGTTGAATTTGGCATTACAGCAGCGCAAAAGATTATTCAGATACGCGGCCCTTGGCGGGATGATCTCGCCGAAAGCCTTTAGGACGTAATAGAAAGAGTACCCGAATGACGATCGACACACATAAAATGGCCTTTTCAGCATCCGTAGCGGCGGCTTTAAAGTCGGGCGCGCCTGTGGTGGCGTTAGAATCAACAATCATCACCCACGGCATGCCTTGGCCTAAGAATGTCGAGACTGCCCGCGCTGTTGAAGCCGTAATCATCGAGCAAGGCGCAGTGCCTGCGACCATCGCGGTTATCGATGGTGTGTTGAACATCGGCCTAAGCAACGAACAGCTCGACCATTTGGGACAAGCCACCGACGTTATGAAACTCTCGCGAGCAGACTTCGGCTTTGCTATCGCTCAGGGGCGCACAGGTTCGACAACGGTGGCCGCAACGATGATGGCCGCAGAGATGGCCGGAATTAGCGTTTTCGCCACCGGCGGCATTGGTGGGGTGCACAGAGGGGCAGAAACATCGTTTGATGTGTCCGCCGACCTTGCAGAGTTCACCCGCACCAATGTGATTGTGGTTTGCGCGGGGGCAAAAGCTATCCTCGACCTTGAGAAAACTATGGAAGTGCTTGAAACCAATGGGGTTCCGGTCATTGGCTATGGAACCGACGATCTCCCCGCCTTTTGGTCGCGGGAAAGCGGCATCCCTGCCCCGTTGCGGATGGACAGCGCGGCGGAGATCGCAACCCATGCGACGACAAGAGACAAAATGGGGATTGTTGGTGGGACGCTCATCACCAACCCCGTGCCAATTGCAGACGAAATTCCCCGCGCGGAAATGAGCCAATATATCGAGCAAGCATTGAGTGACGCTGCAACCGCTGGAATAATAGGCAAAGCCGTCACCCCCTACCTGCTCTCCCGCATGGCAGAACTAACCGATGGCAGAAGCCTCGCAACGAACATTGCATTGATAACGAATAATGCGCGAGTGGCGGGGGAAATAGCGGTGGCTATGGTTGGGTGATGGGTTTGTTGTGGGTGGATTTGTAATTCGCGCGAGCAGAGAGGGCTATGTGCCAGAAATACTGGGGTTGTGTTTAGTTATTTAGTTAAGTGTCATCGAATCCCGATGAATTGGGTTCACACCCTAGTCGGTAGATTGCCATTCACGCACCCGTTCTAAAGTGGAAATTTCAATTTTATAGTAATCGAACAACTCGCGCTTGCCCTTGAACATCGCGACTACATGGGCCCGATTCTTGTTCCAATCCTCCAGCGCCGTTTCATCACGCCAGTAAGAAAGAGAAATAAGTTTCCCAGCGGTGTCACGGCTCTCAAAGCTCTCTTTTGAAATGTAGCCGTCAATCGTTCCAACTTCGTCCATCAGGACATCAAGTAGTTTACTGACTGCGTCTGCTTTGCCTTCCTTGATACCAAACTCGATTATGCAGGCAATCATGGGAATCTCCCCTGTAACAATTACGGTGAGAGCATACTAAATGCACTTAACTATCCGCTGTCGCGAGAATGACAAATTTAAGGTTGGGTAGCAAGAGTGACTAATACGAGTGGTTTGCACCTCCTAACGGCCTCCCCCTCAAACAATCTCCGCCATTGCCTTTAAAAACTTCAGCACTTCTTCTTCGCTGTTGTAATGGCATAGGGAGATTCTTATGCAGTGGTCTAGGCCGAGCGGGCGGAGGATTTGGCCTGAGTAGTGGTCGGCTTTGCGGATGTGGACGCGGATGCCGCGCTTGGAAAGCTTGGCGATGATTTCCTCGCTGTCGCGGCCTTCAAAGGCGACTGATACCAAGCCCTTGCGGTTTGGGTTGTCTGCGCCGCCGACAAATATTACGCCCTTCATGGCTTTCAGGCCCTTGAGATTGCCCTTGCCGTTTAGCATTACGTCAACCAGTTCGGCTTCTTGTGCGGCCATGGCGCGGCCAGCGGCTTCTATTCTGGAGCGTTTTTCTATGGCGTTGGACACGCGACTTCCGAGCCATTCAAGATAATCCACCACTTCGGAAAATGTGGCGTAGGAGCCAGCGTCGCGGGTTCCCAGTTCCCAAGGTTCGCCGGGGGCATCAATGAGATGATCGTGGGGCATGGCGGCTAGGCGGTCTGATATCCACGCGATACCGTAGCCGTGGCGGGAGAACACTTTGTAGGGGGAAATGACGTAGCCATCGATGTTGTAGCTCTCGATATCAACACCGCCGTGGGCGGCGTGTTGGATGCCATCGACGATGATGATGCACTCTGGGGAAACCTTGCGGATGGCGGCGGCAATTGTTGCCACATCAACATTGATGCCGCTGACGGGGGATGTGTGGAGGATAGTCGCGACGCGGGTATCGGCGCTGATGTGCGGGAGATAATCCTCGGCGGTTACGGTTCCTGTCTCATTATTATGGGGAACGGAGACGTAGCTTTTGCGCGCAATTTCTGCCCAACGAACACAGGCACTGCGGGAGGCAGGATGTTCCACGGTGCTGCCGACAACCTCGCCCCCTTCGGGGGTTCCAAGGCATGCGGTTCTTATCAAACGGAAAAGCAGTTCCGTTCCGCTTTCGCCGACAAATACCTGACCATTTGGCGCATTGAGGAAAGCACGGATGTCTTCTTTGGCTTGGGCAATGGTCGCCGCACCATGATGGGCGGCTGGGTTGTTGCGGCCTTGGTTATCGGGAATAGCCGCAAATTCTGCCGAACGCTCAACCACAGATTTAAGCGTCAACGCGC
>JAZGEY010000027.1:0-36052 GCA_036478985.1 Rhizobiaceae bacterium | reverse complement strand
AAATCACCAAAATATTTAGTGATCGCCGCCGTTAGCGTCGTCTTACCGTGGTCAACGTGGCCAATTGTGCCAATGTTGCAGTGTGGTTTATTCCGTTCAAATTTTTCTTTAGCCATCTTAGGCCTCCATCATTCTCGCTTTTGCGATAAAACAGTTGTGAGTTTGCTTTGTTATTAAAACAGACCCGGTTCTATGCGTATTTCTCGATCACTTCTTCAGCTACCATTTGGGGTACCTGTTCGTAGTGATCAAAAGTCATTGTATATTGGGCACGGCCCTGGCTCATTGAACGTAGGCTATCTACGTATTTGAACATATTTGCAAGCGGTACCATTGCGGTAACAACTTGGTCAATGCCCCGAGTTTCCGTACCAGCCACTTGGCCGCGACGGGAAGACAAATCGCCAATTACATCGCCCATATAATCTTCAGGCGTTACAACCTCAACCTTCATAATAGGCTCAAGCAATTTCGCACCAGCTTTTTGTGCGCCTTCGCGGAATGCAGCACGCGCCGCAATCTCAAAGGCCAAAACGCTAGAGTCAACATCGTGGTAAGCACCATCAAGAAGAAGTGCTTTAACACCAAGCATTGGAAAGCCAGCAACCGGGCCGCTATCCATAACGGACCTAATGCCCTTTTCAACACCTGGGATATATTCCTTAGGAACGTTACCACCAACGATTTTAGATTCGAATTCGAACTCTTCGCTGTCTGGGTTCGGAGTGAATACGATTTTCACGCGAGCAAACTGGCCAGAACCACCAGATTGTTTCTTGTGGGTGTAGTCGATTTCAGCTTCACGGGTAATAGTCTCACGGTAAGCAACCTGAGGCGCGCCGATGTTAGCTTCAACACCAAATTCACGCTTCATACGGTCAACAAGAATATCGAGGTGCAATTCGCCCATACCAGAAATGATCGTCTGACCACTTTCTTCGTCCGATTTAACGCGGAATGATGGATCTTCAGCAGCAAGACGATAAAGCGCCGTACCCATTTTTTCTTGGTCGCCCTTAGTTTTAGGCTCAATCGCGATAGAAATCACTGGATCAGGGAATTCCATGCGCTCAAGAATAACTTGGCTGGTTGTTACGCAAAGCGTGTCACCCGTTGTGGTTTCTTTCAAACCAGCAATCGCAACAATATCACCAGCATAAGCTTCCTTGATATCAATCCGGTCGTTTGAGTGCATTTGCAACATACGGCCAACGCGCTCTTTCTTACCCTTAACGGTGTTCATCAAGAACCCGCCAGTTTCCATAGAACCCGAATAGATACGACAGAATGTCAAAGTACCAACAAACGGATCGTTCATGATTTTGAAGGCCAACATAGAGAGCGGCGCTTCATCAGAAGATTCGCGCGTGATAGGCTCTTCGGTTTTAGCATCAATACCTTGAATAGCAGGCACATCAACTGGGCTTGGAAGGTAATCAGTAACCGCTTCAAGAAGAGGTTGTACACCTTTGTTTTTAAACGCCGTTCCGCACATTACTGGGAAGAATTGCACGGCGATTGTACCCTTACGGATCAAAGCGCGCAACGCATCAACATCAGGCATTTCACCTTCAAGATACGCTTCCATAGCAGCTTCATCAGCTTCAACAGCAACCTCGATCAAAGCTTCGCGATATTCCTCAGCCTTGTCTTTAAGGTCGTCAGGAATATCAACAACATCCCATCCAGCACCAAGGTCTTCACCCTGCCAGATGTGAGCTTTCATTTCAATCAGATCAACGATGCCCTGAAATTCATTTTCAGCCCCAATTGGAAGCTGAAGAACGGCAGGAATAGCACCCAAACGCTCCTTTACCATCTCAACTGAGCGATAGAAGTCCGCGCCGATTTTGTCCATTTTGTTGACAAAAACCATACGAGGCACGTTGTATTTGTTTGCTTGACGCCAAACTGTTTCAGTTTGCGGCTCAACACCTGCGTTTGCGTCCAATAGAGCAACAGCTCCATCCAAAACACGCAAAGAGCGCTCAACTTCAATCGTGAAATCCACGTGGCCAGGAGTGTCGATGATGTTGTAACGGCGTTCCGTTCCATCACGACCTTTCCAGAAAGTCGTTGTTGCAGCAGAGGTAATTGTAATACCGCGCTCCTGCTCCTGCTCCATCCAGTCCATGGTTGCCGCGCCATCATGCACTTCAGCCATTTTGTGGATTTTACCAGTGTAATAAAGAATCCGCTCAGTCATCGTGGTTTTACCCGCGTCGATGTGGGCCATGATGCCAAAGTTGCGATAATTTTTAAGGTCGTATTCGCGTGCCATGATCTTTTTCTTTGTTTCCAGTTAATAACAGTGGGGAGGAACCGTTATCTATAATTACCAGCGATAGTGTGAGAACGCGCGGTTGGCTTCAGCCATCTTGTGCGTGTCTTCACGTTTTTTAACTGCGGAACCGCGATTGTTTGCGGCATCCATCAATTCAGCAGAAAGACGCTCAATCATTGTTGTTTCGTTGCGCTTACGAGCAGCAGCAATCAACCAACGAATTGCGAGTGCCTGACGGCGCTCGGTGCGAACTTCAACAGGAACCTGATACGTAGCACCACCAACACGGCGGGAACGAACTTCAACTTCCGGAGCGATATTTTCCAACGCAGTATGAAAGATTGGCAAAGCTTCTGTTTTCGCTTTTTCTTCAACCTGCTCAAGCGCGCCATAAACGATACGCTCTGCTTTAGATTTTTTTCCGTCGAGCATGATTGAGTTCATGAACTTAGAAAGAACCAGATCACCGAATTTTGGGTCTGGGTTGATGGTGCGCTTTTCGGCACTGTGACGACGTGACATACTATCTCTACCTTACTTAGGACGCTTAGCGCCGTACTTAGAACGACGTTGCTTACGGTCTTTAACGCCCTGCGTATCCAATACGCCGCGAATGATGTGGTAACGAACACCGGGCAAATCTTTTACACGGCCGCCGCGGATCATAACCACGGAGTGTTCTTGAAGGTTGTGACCCTCACCAGGAATATATCCAATAACTTCAAAACCATTGGTCAAACGAATCTTAGCAACCTTACGAAGCGCCGAGTTCGGCTTCTTCGGTGTAGTTGTGTAAACACGAGTACAAACGCCACGCTTTTGTGGGTTCGCTTCCATTGCTGGAACTTTGCTTCGTTTAATCGGCGCTTTCCGAGGATTACGCACCAACTGGTTGATGGTCGGCATGGACACATCCTTTTCTATCTGCCCGCTCTTGAATACAAGAGGATGAGCGTTTCACTTTAATGGTCTTAGCGGGCTGTCACCCGAAAAACCGTGCGATATTCATTTGAGCCAGAAATGATTCCGACCCACAAACACAAAAACACCATCAGGCAGCATTGCAGCCGAGGCGCTTTTTAATTGCAGAGGAATTCAGCTAAACCACTGATTTCTTGCTCTAAAATTTTCTTTTCGTAGTTACAAACCTTGTTTGAGCAGTCTTGATCCAACACTAGGCGCGTCGAAAAACTAAGCTCACATCGGCTTGGAATAGCGGTTTACTAAGCCCCTTACCGCCTTTCGTCAACCCCTATATTGCGATAAAACGTCAAGACTTCCGCAGGGTTAGCGCCGATTTATGAATTTGCGCCATCTGTGTGATGGACGAACCTTCATATATCATGGAGAATTACTAGAATCGAGTCCTTGAGCCACCATATTGCCCCATTCTCACTTCATAAACCTTCCAACCATGGGAGGCTTATATGCTCAAACGTACAACTTCACTTTTTCTCGGCTTGTCGCTACTTGCAACGCCACTGCAATCAGCATGGGCGCAATCTACGCCTAGTTCTAAGCAAATTTACAAGCAACTAAATCGCGCAGCACCAGCTCGAGCGGCCAAAGACCGCGTTGGGGTTCGTGAGCTGAAGCGAAACAAGCGTTTGCGCCACAGCTTACCCAGCGTGAACATCAATTCTATCAACTTCCAATTTGGATCTGCTCGAATTCCACCCAGCCAATCTTGGAAAGTACGCAATATTGCAGATGCCATGCTGCGCTTTCGCCGTGGGAGGCCAGAACGATTCTTAATTGAGGGCCATACGGATGCGATTGGTAGCCGCCATAATAACCAGCGCCTTTCAGAACAACGCGCTCGCTCCCTAAAACGCGCACTGACCAATTGGTTTGGCGTACCGCGCCGCATGCTTATCACTGTGGGCTATGGCGAAGATAACTTACTCATCCCTACCCGCCGTGAAGAGTGGCGAAACCGCCGCGTAACGCTTCGTCGTGTAACAGGTGTGTTGCGATAAGCTGAAAGGTTAAAGAGCCTCCTCAGCCAATGCTTGCTTCACACTGTTTCGTCCCATCATCATTGCCCGATGAGCCATTATCTTGGGAAGCTTGGTTGTATCTACACTATCCCCTTCCATCCACTGGGCAACCGTGAATAAATAGGGATCAGCGATAGTGTAGGTATCACCCATGACATACGGCCCTTTTAACAGTTCATTCTCCACGTAGGCGAAGCACTCGCTGATCACCTGCGGGGCTTTGCGCTTCATTTCCTCAATGGCACTTTCCGCGTCTACCCACCTTGCTCCACGAACCCTATGGGCATGAGCAACATGGAGTGTCGAACATAGATAGCTGTTCACAGCTTGAATCTGCGCAAAGGCGAATGGATCATCCACCGGCATCAGCTTGGCCTTGGGGTAACGCTGAGCCACATAGGCCAACATAGCTGGCGTTTCGGTGAGTATCCCCTCATCTGTCACGAGAACAGGAACCCTGCCCTTTGGGTTCATCTTCAAATACTCCGCGCTTCTTTGCATGGTAGTCGAAAAATCCACACCTATCCCGCGATAGTCAGCCCCCGCATCTTCAAGTGCTATGTGGACGGCCAAAGCAACGGTTCCACTGGCATAATAGAAATCTAACATCACAGCGCGCCTAAAAACTTAGAGATCGCGCTATTCACTTCGTCTGGTTTTTCAGCCGTTACCCCGTGGTAGCTATCTGGAATGACCACCATTTTAGCATTGGGCATCAGGTCCACATAAATCTGTTTCTCGGCAACGGTTGAATAATCGTGCTCCGCCGCAACCACCAACGTCGGGCATGTGATCTTGCCCAAATCCTTCATCACCGTCCAACCGGCAATGGCATTCATGCTCTTGGTGTAATCCTTCACCGTATTTCGCGCCCACCGTTCGGCAACGGTGTTTCGTAGATGTTCATGCTCTGGCTTAGGAAAAAGCTTCTTGCCGATAATCACCCCCATACGTTTCATTCCCAATAGGCGCGGAATGAACTTACGCAGTCGTACCGTATTACGCACCTTGCGGGTTTCTAGGGACACTTCTGCATAACTGTTGATGATGGAGAGGCTTTTGACCAATTCAGGGAAATCGATAGCCAGTTGAAAAGCCACCATGCCCCCCATTGAGATGCCAACGATGTGGGTCGCCCCCTCTTGCTCGATCAGCCCCGCGCAATCCGCCGCAAATTGCTTCAATGAATAAGCTCCATCACTCCCCGCCGTCTTACCGTGACCGCGCAAATCAATCGCAATGGTTTTGTATTTCTTCGCAAAATGTGGGATTTGCATTTCCCAATCTTCAACAGAAGACCCAAGCCCGTGGATGAAGAGAACAGGAGTGCCCTTGCCTGTCGTTTCAGTGTGGAATGGATGGTTGTTGATGGTGGTGGTGCTCGTCATCGGATTTGCCCTGCATTGAACGTCATTTTGATAATGTCATGGTCGCCCTTCAACTGCACGGTTTTTATTTAAGTCCAGGCAAACAAAAACCCTCCCCATGGCATTCGCCACTAGAGCAAGCATCAATCCGGCTCCCAAAATATTGGAGACAGCGGAACGTTCGGCCTTCGCCGATAAACGTTTTGAGCAAAACGCTTTGATAGTCTGGTGGCTTGAGCAAACGCTCCGCCTCGGCATTATTTATCGCTACCATGTACCGCCTGCACGCCACTGACTGACTGAGTTCCTGTTACAGAACCCTACAAACGCGGCCAGCCGTAGTTGGAGTTACCAACGCACTGGTCCTTTAGGGCGCTCGGGCAATATCTCTACCGAAGATAAAACGCCGAAGCCGAGCCTGATGAAATGAATGGTGGTTGCGCACTCACGTCCCCGTTTCATTAAGCCCGTATATTATGAGGGCAAGTGAATGGGCGGGGATTACTTTTTGCAAAATAATTTTGGTAAGGCCTAACCTTCCCCTTATGGGGCTGGCGGTATCTACAAAGTTACAATCTCGACGCAAACAAAAAAAGAAACAGCAGGGCAAAATTGTTACCAGTGGGTAAGAAAATGCCTATTTGAAAAGAGAAAAGTATAAGGGCGGTCATCCGAAGCTTTTCACGCGCTCCAGTGCTTCAGATACCTTCTCGCGCTTGCCTTCTAGTTCTGCCAAACGTTCGCGGTTCTCTGTTATAATTGCTTCTGGCGCATTGGCGACGAATTTCTCGTTGGCGAGTTTTCCGCTGACGATTTTGAAGTCCTTTTCGATGCCAGCCAGCTCTTTTTCCAAACGGGCGATTTCGTCGGCGAAATCCACCAGTCCTTTGAGCGGCAAACAAACAGTTGCCTCGCCTACTACCATCTGGGCAGAACCTTCTGGCGCACTGTCGGCGTGGGATATGCCCTCGATACGGGCCAGCCGTTCAACAGCCGCCGTATGGGTTTCCAAACGGGCTTTGGTTTCAGCACTTGCTCCGACCACAACGAGCGGCATTTTTAGGCTTGGCTTGATGTTCATCTCGGAGCGTACGGAGCGGATTTCTTGAACCAAGCCGATCAGCCAGTTGATCTCATCTGCGGCGGCTTCATCGCGCACGTTTGGTGTTGGCCACTTGGCATGGCAAAGCAATTCGCCGCGTGGGGTTGTTGCGGTTTCTGCCCATAGTTCTTCCGTCATAAACGGCATGAATGGATGCAGGAGTTTGTAGATTTGATCGAGCACATAGGCCGCCGTTGCTTGGGCTTCGGCTTTGGCCGCTTCGTCGTCGCCAGCGAACACTGGTTTGAGCAATTCCAAATGCCAATCGCAAAAGGTGTTCCAAACGAACTTATAGGCCGCACCTGAGGAATCGTTGAAACGGTATTTCTCTATGTTTTCTGTTACTTCAACAATAGACTTCGACAATTCTGTTAAGATCCAACGATTCAGCTGGCTCTTAACAGCATCAGGATTGAAATCAGGATCATGTTTGACCTCGTTCATCTCAGCGAAACGGGTGGCGTTCCAGAGTTTTGTTCCGAAATTACGATAACCAGCAACGCGGGTTGGGTCGAGTTTTACGTCCCTGCCCTGCACCGCCATAATAGCCAGAGTAAACCGCAAGCTATCCGTGCCGTATTCGTCCATCAGTTCGAGCGGGTCGATGCCGTTGCCCTTCGACTTCGACATTTTCGCCCCATCTTTATCGCGCACCAGCGGGTGCATGAAAACCGTGTGGAATGGCTCAATGCCTTTGCCGTCCTCGTCCTTCATAAAGTGCAGCGACATCATCATCATCCGCGCCACCCAGAAGAAAATAATATCAAAGGCGGTGGAGACAACGGAAGTCGGGAAGTAGGTTTTCAACTCATCGGTATTTTCAGGCCACCCAAGGGTGGAGAAAGGCCAAAGGCCAGAGGAGAACCATGTGTCGAGCACGTCTGGATCGCGCCAGATGGGAAATGAGAAATTTGGATAGGGTTCATTCACATAATCAATGAACTGCCGAAGTGCCGCTTGCTCATTTTCGACGACATGAACAGCGCCGGAGTAATGAGTACTTGCTAAGGTGCAGGCAGCAGACTCAGCTTTTGCAACAAATACCACGGGTTTTCCCCCGATCGAAAAGTCTAACTTTGTTTTTTCAGTTTGCTCGTCTTTTGCAAATGAACCTGGCACCCCATACCAAGCCGGAATCCGATGTCCCCACCACAATTGCCGTGAAATACACCAAGGCTGGATGTTCTCCATCCAGTTGAAATAAGTATTCTCCCACATCTGCGGCACAAATTTGGTTCGGCCTTCTTTGACGGAGGCAATGGCGGGTTCAGCCATGGTCTTGGCGTCTACATACCATTGGTCGGTCAGCATTGGCTCAATCACCACACCAGAACGATCGCCGAACGGCTGGGAAATAACTTTGTCCTCAACGCCGCGATAGAAACCAAGTTCCTCAACCTCTTTCAACACCAGCTTACGGGCATCAAAGCGGTCTAGGCCTTTGTAGTGTTCAGGCACATTGTTTTCAGGGGTGACGATCATTTTCGCTTCCCCGTCCATCAACGGAATGAGCGGAATGTTGTTGCGGCGGGCGACTTCATAATCGTTGAAGTCGTGAGCACCGGTAATCTTCACCGCACCCGTGCCAAATTCTGGGTCTGGGTATTCGTCCGCAATGATTGGAATTTCACGCTCTGCAATCGGCAGGCGCACCATTTTACCAATGAGGTTTTTGTAGCGCTCATCGGATGGATGAACTGCAACCGCGCCATCACCCAACATGGTTTCTGGCCGCGTAGTGGCAATGACGATCTCTTCGATGCCATCGACAGGCCCATCTACCAATGGATAGGCGAATGACCACATATGACCATCGACATCTTTTTGCTCAACTTCAATATCGGAAATGGCGGTTTGGAAAACGGGGTCCCAGTTCACGAGGCGTTTGTCTTTATAGATCAAGCCTTCGTCGTAGAGTTTCACGAATACATCCAGAACGGCATCAGAAAGCCCCTCGTCCATGGTGAACCGCTCACGGCTCCAATCGCAGGATGCCCCGAGCCGTTTGAGTTGGTTGAAAATAAGCCCACCGGACTCTTCCTTCCATTCCCAAACCTTCTCAACGAATTTCTGGCGCCCCATGGCATGGCGGTCTGGCTCATTGCGTTCGGCCAATTGCCGCTCAACCACCATTTGCGTGGCTATACCCGCGTGATCCATACCCGGTTGCCAAAGCACGTTCTTACCGCGCATCCGCTCAAACCGAATAAGAATGTCCTGCAGCGTATTGTTCAGCGCGTGCCCCATGTGGAGCGAGCCAGTAACATTGGGTGGCGGAATTGCGATGCTATAGGATTCGGCCCCCTCTTTCGCACCAGCGCCCGCCGCAAAAGCGTCCGCATCGTCCCAGAGTTTGGCAATACGGGGTTCAACAGCAGCGGCATCATAATTCTTATCAAGCATGTTTTTCTCAAACGGCGGAATACGCCACAAAGCACAGGGGAATTCTAACCTTGTGTAAAGACAAAGCTGTGGTGCAAGTCAACAAGACCAGCGCACAAAGTTCACGGTAAGGTCGGCGGATTAGGAGGTCGCTTTACGACCGCGAGATGCTGCTTGAATTTCTTCGCGCACCAACTTCTCAACCATGGTTGGCAAGTTATCGCTCAACCATTGGCGAATGGTAGGGCGCATCAAATCAGCCAAGAGAGCTTGTATCTCTTCCGACTTCTCGCTCATCATGGTCGAAGCCATTTCTTGAGCGATTGCATTGGTTGTTGGGAGCAAAGGCCCTGTTGCGATAGGAGCCACTGGAATAGGCGTTGGAGCCGCGACTGCCGCTTGCGCAACTACCCGCGCTCTTTTTTCTTCTTCCTTAGCGGCAATCAATGCATCAATTTGCAATTTACCTTGGCTGCGATATTGGGCGATACGCTCATCAGCCGTAAGGCCCGCGCTTACTGCACTCAGTTCCGCACGTACCTGTGCGGCCTTATCGCCAATCGTAATTTCTTCTTTAACTTCGGGGACGCTTACGTCAGGGACCATAGATCCCTCAAGCTCGGCTTGCAGGGCCGCTTCCATGTCCATTTCGAGCGTATCCGCAACATCGGCTTCATTGCTGTTAGAATGGTCATCAGGATAGGTGTAACGCTCGCGTTCACTCTTTCCGTCTGTAGGGGCTTCATCTTCGGCAATGATCTGTTTGATCGACGCCAGAATTTCATCCATTGAGGGCTCTGCAGCAACCTGGGTGTCAGGCAATTGTTTTGCAGTGTTTCCAGCCTTGGAAGCCATGTAATTCCCCTTTTACCGCCGAGCGGCCTTACTAATATTTTATCCGCTGTTTTCCAAAGCGAACAATTGATTCGTGCTAACTATACCTTACTAGGCTCCCCAACGTCATCTCTTTCTAATGCAATTACCGACCAGATGGTGTCCGCAGACCAAACCACAGGTCTTTAACTGCACGATAATGTTTTTTTGGCTGATAGTGGCGCACAGTAAGCCGCAAATTCCTGCTGTTTAACCGCCCGATAGCAGCCGCCAATGCGTAACCGGCATCAACTTGTCCCTTGCGGGCAGTGAGCAAGCTTAGCTGGGCAGTTAGCAATTGGCTTTGTTGGTTCAACACATCAAGCTGGGTACGTTGGCCAACATTACGTTCCTCTACCACACCTGATAGTGCGAGCCGTGAAGCCTTCACCTGTTGGCGGTTAGCTGAAACATTAGCGCGAGAAGATGAGAGTTGTGACCAAGCGTTGATAATTGCCGCCCGCACCTGATCCCGTGCCACATCTACCTGAATACGAGATTGAGCCAACCCTTCTTTGCTTTCACGAACCTTAGAGCTGGCAAGCCCGCCTTGATAAATTGGCACTGACAAATTCAACCGAGCAGAAACGGAGCTATCACGGCTCCCCTGACTGCTTCTATTGAAAGATTTGTTCGCGTTTCCTTGCAAAGAGAGCGTAGGCAAGAAAGCGCCCTCTTGTACCTTCACATTAAAGGCTGAGGCATCAACGGAATGCATGGCCAAACGAATGGCTGGGTGTTGGTTGATGCCTGTACTCAAAGCGCTGTTCAAGCTGCCAGGGTATAGATTAGTCGGGCCAGAGGGCCAGCGCAGGTTAGAAGGGCGGCGGCCAATAAGTTGGAAATATACCGCCTTCGCCCCTTCAAGCTGGGCTTGAGCCGCTGAAACGGTTGCTAGAGCGGCGGCCCGTTGTGCTTGGCTTTGAGCCACATCTGTGCGGGTCCCCTCGCCTACATCCAGCCGCGCATTAGAAGAGCGTAACTGTTCTGACAAGAAACTAAGGTTTCTACGGCGGATGCTAAGTTGTTCCTGTGCCACCAACACATTGACGTAAGCTGTGGCCGCAGATTGTAAAACATTTTGCTCTATATTGCGTAATTGCTCTCGGCTACCACGGATACGAGCCTCCGCCGCAGCAATCCCATTTACAGTACGAAACCCATTAAAAATATTCTGATTTATGGTGATGCCATAGCCATAAGGGTTCGTTGAGCTAGTGGAACCGCCAAAAGAATTGGTTGTTGTTCGGACAAAGCCCCAATTTGCATCACCCGTCACTGTCGGCCGATAACCAGCCTTAACCTGCGGCAATTGCTCGTCTGCAACCCGCGTTGCAGCCCGTTGGGCATTGAGTTCTGAGTTATGATTATAAGCGGATCCAAGTGCAGATTTAAGTGATTCAGCGCGCACCGACGTAGAACTAGCTAAAGCCAGCACTATTCCAATCACTACGCAACTCGAACGCATCACAAAAACCCCAACAAGACGCACGTGGATAAGCGCCTACTAAACGGAAAGAATATTGCAAACTAACCGTTCGGCGAGCTGACGCAAATTAAAGATTGGAAATATTGAGGTTTTGCACAACCAAAACAGAGAATCGCGAATACGCTATCAGAAAACGAACTCTTCTGCCTTTTCAAAGCCAGGCAACGGCATTACAGCGCAGTTAAAGGCTACTCGCGCCCCTAAATTGTCGCCCTCGCGGATATAAAGCTTTGCTACACCAGCATTGCCCGTACCCTCAACGACAACAAGACGACCACCTTCTTTAAGCTGTTTCCCCAGCGCTTCAGGTAAGGTTTCAACTGCACCGCCGATGAAGATCACATCATAGGGGCCTTCTTTAGCATAGCCCAATTTAAGCTCGCCACTGACCACAGCAGCGTTATCATAGCCTAACTCTGTCAGTGTTTGTGTCGCCTGCTCCGCAAGTTCATCATCACTTTCTAGTGCAACAACTGAATCGCACAGGGTCGATATAATCGCGGTTGAGTATCCCGTAGCACAGCCGATATCGAGAACAATGCTGTCTTTACCGATTTCAGCAAGCTGAATTAGTTTAGACATCGACATGGCTTCCATCAAATAGCGAGTGCTCCCACCGGACGAAACGGCGAGATCTTCATCAATATACGCAAGGGGCTTTTGAGCAGCACTCACGAAAGCCTCACGAGGTACGCTCGAAAATGCTTCAAGAACTTTATAATCCGTCACATCATTGGGGCGCACTTGGCAATCCACCATTGTCGTACGGGCTTTATCAAAATCCATCATCATTGAGACACCATTTTCATTCTGAGGGGCTTCTCGGTGCTATAGCATAACACAATCAAAAGAGTTTTGGAGGCCTCGCCCGGAATCGAACCGGGATACAAGGATTTGCAGTCCTCTGCGTAACCACTCTGCCACGAGGCCATCCGTCCACTCTATTGGACGGCATCGCTTACCAAATGCCCTTTGGCTTGCCAAGCGAAACCTGAAGTATTTATGAGATTTTAATTAGCCATTCTTTAATCGCGACCTCATTTTGCTCCACCAACGCCCAATTCTCACAGACCAGCGGCGGCGAAACCGCCTCACTCTAGCAAAATCCTGAGACAGGATGATAAGCCCCAAGGGTACCATCCAGAAACCAAGAATGGGTAAGAAGCCAAGGATTCCACCCACCACCAGCAGGCTACCGACAACAGTTCGGCCAAGCTTTGTGGCAGGTCGCGGAATTTTATTTATCAATTTTGCTGTTCAACCCCAATTTACGCTTGCAGAAAGCGATCTTCCTTTGTAAAGACCCCTCATCGCCTCATTAAACACTGAGTAGGCGATAACGTTCCTCGGTAGCTCAGTGGTAGAGCAGTTGACTGTTAATCAATTGGTCGCAAGTTCGAATCTTGCTCGAGGAGCCATTTTTCCATCCATCAGAAATGAAAAAAGGCCACAGTTAAAATAACTGCAGCCCTTAAATCTGGTTATCTAGCTCTGTCTTAACGGAGCGATTTCAATTTCAACGCGGCGATTCTGCGCCTTGCCTTCATGGGAATTGTTTGAAGCAATCGGACGTTCTTCACCGTAGCCCTGCACATAATAGCGGCGCGTATCTGTTCCACGGCTAATGAGGTATTTTGTAACATTCACGCCACGACGTTCTGATAGCTCTTGGTTAGACTGACGGCTACCATCGCTATCCGTATGTCCATAGACATTCACCAAGGTGCGATTATATTCACGCAAGACCAAGCTAACAGAATTCAAGACACGATAAAACTCAGGACGAATATCTGCGCGGCCAGTGGTAAATGTTATATTATCGGGCATATTCAAAATGATAACGTCGCCGCGACGGGTCACACTCACCCCTGTATTTCGCAGTTCAGTACGAAGCTTGGCTTCTTGTTTATCTTGGTAAAGACCAATACCGCCCCCTGCCAATGCGCCAATGCCTGCGCCGATGAGAATCGATTCCCGTTTGTTACGCGCACCTGTGGCATTACCAATAATCAAGCCACCTAAAGCACCAAGTGCAGCACCTGCACCTGCGCCAATAGCAGTATTCGAAACCTTGCGCTGGCCCGTATAGGGATCAGAAGTACAAGCAGAGAGAGTGAGAGCAGCTACAGCTGCGATGAGTATCTTCTTCATAATAGGAAGCTTTCGTTCATTGACGTTGATTCATTATCACTCTGTTAGGGAAAACATTCGGTTAAAGTATGGCGGTTTATGCCGAATGTGACTGTATTGGAATTTCATACCAATTTTCTTGTCTCCCAAGCAATTCCATTCCTTGCCGCGTTTGAAAATCGTGGCTAGTTTCTAAACAAAGCGAAATCGCAAGGAACGTTTGCATGACCATTCACAACAACCTTATATCAGCCATAGGCAATACCCCCCTCATCCGCCTCAACAAGGTTTCTGAGGAGACAGGGTGCGAGATATTGGGGAAGGCCGAGTTTATGAACCCCGGCCAAAGTGTCAAAGACCGCGCCGCGCTTTCTATCATTCGCGCCGCCGAAAAAGCAGGCGACATACGGCCCGGCGGGATTATCGTTGAGGGAACCGCAGGTAACACTGGTATTGGTCTAGCTATGGTTGGAAATGCACTGGGGTATCGCTCGGTGATCGTAATTCCAGAAACACAAAGCCAAGAAAAGAAAGATGCTATCAAAGCCTTTGGGGCGGAGTTGATTGAAGTTCCTGCGGCCCCCTACAGCAACCCAAACAACTTCGTGCGCCTATCAGGCCGATTGGCCGAACAACTGACTAAAACCCACCCTGAGGGAGCCATATGGGCCAACCAGTTCGATAACACCGCAAACCGCCAGGCCCATATTGATACGACCGGCCCTGAGGTGTGGGAACAAACCGGAGGCAACATTGATGGCTTCATATGCGCCGTTGGTTCTGGCGGCACACTAGCGGGCATGGCAACGGCTCTTAGGGAGCGTAAATCTGACATCAAAATTGGCCTGGCAGATCCAGGAGGCGCAGCGCTTTATAACTATTACGCCAATGGTGAGTTAAAGGCTGAAGGCACTTCAATTGCTGAGGGTATTGGGCAAGTTCGCATAACTGAGAACCTCAAAGGACTTGAGGTCGATTTCCCCTACACGATTACGGACAATGAAGCCCTGCCCCTAATATTTGATCTAATGGAAAACGAAGGGCTCGTGCTGGGCGGCTCAACTGCCATCAATATAGCTGGCGCTGTACGCATGGCCAAAGAGTTAGGCCCCGGCCATACAATTGTGACCATTCTTTGCGACTATGGCACTCGCTATCAAGCCAAATTATTCAACCCTGAGTTCCTACGCTCGAAAGAACTCCCCGTTCCTGAATGGATGGAACGCAACAGCGGCATTGAAATCCCTTTTGTTGAGGTTGAGGCGTGACACCTACCAAACAACTGTTTGCCGATGACGGCTACGCCAGCACCTGCGATTGCGAAGTTGTCGCCATAAACGATCAAGGTGGCATCATACTCAATCAAACCGTATTCTACGCAACGAGCGGTGGACAACCGGGTGACACTGGATTCCTCGAACGGACTGATGGTTCGCAAATTTCGATAACCGCTACGGTTTTTGATCAAGGTGGCAAGGAATTTATTGTCCATGTCCCAGCCTCTGGTGAGGCCGTGCCCAAGGTCGGAGAAAAGCTTGTGGCCCACATTGACTGGCAAAGGCGCTACAAGCTTTCACGGATGCATACTGCTTGCCATATTCTCTCTGTCGTTTGCCCCTACCCAATTACTGGCGCATCCGTTGGCGAAGAGCAAAGTCGCGTTGATTTCGATATGAGCGACACTTCTGATAAAACCGAAATTTCTGCGGCTATGATGGAACTCGTCAACGCAAATCACCCGATCTTTACGCGATGGATTACGGAACAGGAATTGGATGACAATCCAAACCTCGTTAAATCCAAGAACGTCAAACCGCCACGCGGAATTGGTGACATACGTTTGGTGTGCATTGGAGAGAATTCAACAATTGACTCCCAGCCCTGCGGCGGTACTCATGTGAGTGAAACCCAAGAGGTTGGAGAAATTCATATCGGAAAGATAGAGAAGAAGGGTCGAGAGAACCGTCGTTTTCGCATCCGTTTTGGCCCACTGCCTCAAAACTAATATAGAAAGTCACCCCATGACCACAAGCCCTTTCACAGTAGATGTTGCTTGGCTTCACGAGCGGTTGAATGATCCATCTCTTTCAATCGTCAGCTCAAAAGGACTACTACCAACATTGAATGGGGACGAAACTCTGCCCTTTGATGAGCAGCATATTCCAGGCTCTGTTTACTTTGATATTGACGAAATCGCTGACCCCGATGCCCCCCTGCCTCACACGCTGTCCTCCCCTGAAATCTTTGTAGATGCGGTCGGTAAAATGGGGATATCTGATCAAGATACTATTGTTGTCTATGAGGGAGCGGATCTTGTTTTCGCGGCTCGTGTTTGGTGGAACTTTCGTATCATGGGGGCGAAAAATGTATTCATTCTAAACGGCGGTTTTCGGGAATGGTTAAACGCTGGCTTGCCAGTTGAATCAGGAACACCAACCCCTTCGCCGAAGACTTTCACTCCAAAATACAATCCCGCTCCTGCTATCTTTTTTGATGCAATGAGCGCCATTGTTGATAAAGGCGAAATTCAAATCGCAGATGCCCGCGCTCGAGGTCGTTTTTCGGGGGAAGAGCAAGAACCACGCGATGGAATGCGAAGCGGCCATATGCCGGGGGCAAAGTCAGTTCCTTTCACAGAGCTGTTGAAAAATGGAAAGCTTGGCCCTGTGGAACAACTACTGGGCGTCTATAAAAAAGCTGGGATTGATCTCAACAAGCCAATCGTCACCAGCTGTGGCTCAGGCGTGACTGCCGCCATTCTCATCCTTGCGCTGGAAACCATCGGCCACAAGGACGCAATGCTATACGACGGCTCGTGGACTGAATGGGGTGGCCGCGAAGACACCAAAATCATTACAGGAGAATGATCCTAGCGATCGTCCATAACTGTGTTTTTCGCCAAACGGGTGCGCACTTGCACAGAGTTTTTGCGCGTCACACGGCTATAGAGATCAATCACATCTTGGTTGATCATACGAAAGCAGCCGCTGGATGCCGCTTTGCCGATTGAATAGGGTTTGGTCGTACCGTGAATACGGTACATGGTGTCCTTACCACCTTTGAACAGATACATTGCACGCGCACCTAAGGGGTTTGCAGGGCTGCCTTTTAATCCGTCAGCATACTTCTTTAACGAGGGGGTACGGGCAATCATTTCAGCAGGCGGTGTCCATGTGGGCCACTTTTGTTTCCACTGCAAAGTTGCATTACCCGTCCATCCAAAGCCTTCCTTGCCCACTGCAATACCGTAGCGCATGGCCATACCATTCGCTTCAACGAGATAGAGCAAACGGTTTCCCGCATCTATGACAATCGTGCCAGGTCTCTCTGGGCCGAAATAGGCCACATGTTTGCGCAAATAACGCGCGTTCATTTTTCGATAGCCAAAGGCTGGTACGGCAACGCCATCATCGCTCTGTGCGGCATAAATTGATGCATAATCAAAAACGCGGGGCGCAGGTCGGCTAGCAACAGCTCTGTCTCGCGCTTCATCCCCTGCGTCACGAGAAGGCCCTGACGTGCGCGTTAAATTCGACGCTATAGGTGGCGCATAGGAGGATGTTAAAGTCGAACTCGTTGTGCAAGCTGACAGTAGAACTGATGCTGCAATTGAGCCCAGCACAAGTTGCAAGTTTGGTGTTTTGATTTGAATTGGCATGAATTTTGCTCCCGGATGCAACGCATAAAGCGCGTCTGTTAAGACCGGAAGTATCACAAGCCCCCGCCCGGATATGTGGAATATGGCACACTTCACTCCATTAAGCAAAGCTAATATAGCTGCGTAGTAAACGCCCTACCCGCAAACAAAAAGGCCGCTTAGTTTCCCAAGCGGCCTTTTAGAGTTGTGTATTTAGCAGCGCTTATTCAGCAGCGTCTTGATCGGCTGTTTCGCTCATGTCGGCGAGCATTGCAGCTTCGGCTTCTGCCACTTTGCGTTGCTCTTCAATGATGAGATCATCGCGACCGTTAGCAATACGACGAACTTGGTTCATCACCCCACCTGTACCAGCTGGGATCAAGCGACCAACAATCACGTTCTCTTTCAAGCCTTCCAATGTATCGGCCTTGCCGGCAACAGCCGCTTCGGTCAACACACGGGTTGTCTCTTGGAACGATGCCGCAGAGATGAACGAACGGGTCTGCAAGGAAGCTTTGGTGATGCCCAATAGAATTGGCGTACCAACTGCTGGAGTGCGTTTTTCATCCACGAGCTTCTCGTTCATCAAGTCCATTTCAATCGAATCCATTTGCTCACCGCGCACGAGGCCCGACTCACCTGGATCAGTGATTTCGACTTTTTGAAGCATTTGGCGAACAATCACTTCGATGTGCTTGTCGTTGATGCCCACACCTTGCAAACGATACACTTCTTGCACTTCGTCAACGAGGTAAGACGCAAGCGCCTCAACACCTTTAACGGCAAGAATATCGTGTGGCGCAGGGTTACCGTCGAGAAGGTAATCACCTTTTTCAATTGGGTCGCCATCTTGGTGGTGGAAAGGCTTTCCTTTTGGAATCAAGTGCTCAACTGGTTCTAAAGTCTCGTCATTTGGCTCAATGTGAATGCGTTTCTTGTTTTTGTAATCGCGACCAAAGCGAATTGTACCAGAGATTTCAGCGATAACCGCTGCATCCTTTGGACGACGTGCTTCGAACAATTCTGCCACCCGTGGAAGACCACCAGTGATGTCTTTTGTTTTTGCAG
Organism: Rhizobiaceae bacterium; assembly: GCA_036478985.1. Lineage (GTDB taxonomy): Bacteria > Pseudomonadota > Alphaproteobacteria > Rhizobiales > Rhizobiaceae > Pseudahrensia. The sequence goes on along the minus strand of JAZGEY010000027.1, from coordinate 17,720 downwards.
ATTCAAGCGGCACACGAGCGATAACATCGCCCGCATGAATTTCCGCACCTGGTTCAACAGAAAGAATAGCATCCACCGAAAGCACGAAGCGGCCTTCGCCACCCTGTTGAGAGTGAACTATTTTACCCTTCTTGTCGTTCACAACAAGAGCAGGTTTCAAATCAACACCACGAGGGTTAGTGCGCCAGTCGATAACAACACGTTTCACGATACCAGTGTTTTCATCGGCACTCTCAGAAACGGAAACACCTTCCAAGAGGTCCTCAAATTCAACAACACCAGACTCAGGCGTGAGGATTGGGCGTGTGTAGGGATCCCATTCAGCGATACGTTCGCCTTGTTTGCAGGTATCGCCATCGTCCACCAAAATACGTGAACCATAGTTGACCCGGTGAACAGCGCGTTCATTGCCTTGCTCATCCATGATCAACACAGCCATGTTACGACCCAAGACCATCATGTTGCCCGCAGAGTCGCGAACCATGTTGCGGTTACGGATTTTCACGATGCCCTCATAGGACGCTTCCGTGAAGGATGAATCCACCACGTTAGCCGTACCACCAATGTGGAAGGTACGCATGGTCAACTGAGTACCAGGTTCACCAATGGACTGAGCAGCAATAACACCGACAGCTTCGCCCATGTTCACAGGCGTACCGCGAGCCAAGTCACGGCCATAACAAGTACCACAAATACCGGTGCGCGTTTCGCAGGTAAGAGCAGAACGAATTTTAACCTGCTGGATGCCAGCGTCATCAATCAAGAACACATCTGGATCTTCGATAGATTGACCAGCTTTCACAAGCACTTCACCTGTGTCAGGGTTGACCACATCTTCAGCAGCTGCACGACCAACAATACGCTGACCTAGAGAGGCAACAACCTGCCCTGAGTCAACAATCGCTTGCATGGTTAGACCATTATGTGTGCCGCAATCAGTTTCGTTGATGATGCAATCTTGTGCAACGTCAACCAAACGGCGGGTTAGATAACCAGAGTTAGCTGTTTTCAAAGCCGTATCTGCAAGACCTTTACGGGCTCCGTGGGTGGAGTTGAAGTACTCCATCACAGTCAGACCTTCTTTAAAATTCGAAATGATCGGTGTTTCGATAATCTCGCCAGATGGCTTGGCCATAAGACCACGCATACCAGCAAGCTGTTTCATTTGCGCTGGCGAACCACGCGCTCCAGAACGAGACATCATATAGACCGAGTTCATTTGCAATTGACGACCGTCTTTGTCGAACTTGGTTTCTTGCAAACCGTCCATCATTTCGTCAGCAACTTTGTCACCACACTTCGCCCAGGCATCAACAACTTTGTTGTATTTTTCACCTTGGGTAATAAGGCCATCATTGTACTGCTGTTCAAACTCTTTCGTCAGTGCGGTTGTTTCAGCAACCATACCGATTTTAGTATCTGGGATAACCATGTCGTCCTTACCGAACGAGATACCAGCTTTACAAGCGTGTTCGAAACCAAGTTTCATGATTTGGTCAGCGAAGATCACAGTGTCTTTTTGACCGCACTTACGATAAACCTTGTCGATCATTGAAGAGATGTTTTTCTTAGTCATCTCTTGGTTGACGATGTCATAACCAACACCGATACGTTTAGGCAAAAGGTCACCCATCAACATACGACCAGGTGTGGTCTCAAAGATTGTTGAAGTCGGGTTGCCTTCATCATCTACAGTCTCAAAACGGCCTTTGATTTTTGTGTGCAGGGTCACAACGTCATTGTCGATCGCGTGCTGAAGCTCGCCCATATCGCCGAAAATCATGCCTTGACCGGGCTCGTTCTCTGCTTCGATTGAGAGATAATACAGACCCAAAACAATGTCTTGTGAAGGAACGATAATCGGTTGACCGTTCGCAGGGTGCAAGATGTTGTTGGTGGACATCATCAAAACACGAGCTTCGAGCTGAGCTTCCAATGAAAGCGGTACGTGAACAGCCATTTGGTCACCATCGAAGTCGGCGTTAAACGCAGCACAAACGAGCGGGTGCAAGTGAATAGCCTTGCCTTCAATCAATACTGGCTCAAACGCTTGGATACCAAGACGGTGAAGTGTCGGCGCACGGTTCAAGAGAACCGGGTGCTCGCGAATTACTTCATCAAGAATATCCCAAACTTCAGGCTTTTCTTTTTCAACAAGCTTCTTGGCTTGCTTGACTGTTGAAGAATAGCCCTTTGCATCAAGGCGCGCATAGATGAACGGCTTGAACAATTCCAAAGCCATTTTCTTTGGCAGACCACACTGGTGCAGTTTCAATTCTGGACCAACCACGATCACAGAACGGCCAGAGTAGTCAACGCGTTTACCGAGAAGGTTTTGGCGGAAACGCCCCTGCTTGCCCTTGAGCATGTCAGATAGAGATTTCAACGGGCGCTTGTTCGCCCCTGTAATTGTACGACCACGACGGCCGTTATCGAACAATGCATCAACAGATTCTTGCAACATGCGTTTTTCGTTACGGATAATAATGTCCGGCGCACGCAGTTCCATCAAACGCTTCAAGCGGTTGTTACGGTTGATAACGCGGCGGTAAAGGTCGTTCAAATCTGAAGTAGCAAAGCGGCCACCATCTAGTGGAACCAACGGGCGCAAGTCCGGCGGGATCACAGGAATAGTTTTCATGATCATCCATTCAGGACGATTGCCTGAATCGAGGAATGCTTCTGCTGTTTTAAGACGCTTAGAAAGCTTCTTATATTTAAGCTCAGAAGTCGTAGTCGCGATTTCCTCGCGCAATGTGTTTACGAGTTTTTCCATATCGAGCGCAGAAAGCATCTCGTGGATAGCCTCAGCACCAATCATAGCAGTGAAGGATTCTTCCCCGTACTCTTCTTGAGCGATCATATGCTCTTCTTCGGAAAGCAACTGGTGCTCTTGAAGCGGCGAAAGGCCTGCTTCGATAATCACGAAGTTTTCGAAGTAAAGAATACGTTCAAGGTCTTTCAAGGTCAAATCAAGCAAGAGGCCAATACGAGATGGCAAGGACTTGAGGAACCAAATGTGCGCAACAGGAGAAGCAAGGGCGATGTGGCCCATACGCTCGCGGCGTACCCGTGAAAGAGTGACTTCAACGCCACATTTTTCGCAGATAATACCTTTGTACTTCATGCGTTTATATTTACCGCACAGGCATTCGTAATCTTTGATCGGGCCAAAAATACGAGCACAGAACAGACCATCACGTTCTGGCTTGAACGTCCGATAGTTGATGGTTTCGGGCTTTTTAATTTCGCCGAAAGACCAAGATAGAATTTTCTCAGGTGAGGCAATCGAAATCCGAATTGAATCGAAAGTTTCGGTTTTCACCTGCGGATTGAAGAGATTCATGACCTCGTGGTTCATGTGATATTCTCCTTCTTGGGACCTTGTCCCTTTGCGGTTCTTGCCATGATCAATTTACTTCAATCAGTAAGAACCAAAAATACTTCACTTTAACGCGAATTCAAGGACGCACCCTTTGTGGGCGCGCCTCAAATTCAAATTACTCAGCCGCATCCGGCAAATCGACATCATCGTTATCTTCTTCGACAACAACTTTGGAATTATCCAAATCAACAGAAAGTCCAAGGGAACGCATTTCCTTGACCAAAACGTTGAACGATTCTGGAATACCTGACTCGAAAGAATCATCGCCGCGCACAATGCTTTCGTACACTTTCGTACGGCCCGCCACGTCATCAGACTTAACGGTAAGCATTTCTTGCAACGTGTATGCCGCGCCATAAGCTTCAAGCGCCCACACTTCCATCTCACCGAAGCGTTGGCCACCAAACTGTGCCTTACCACCCAGCGGTTGCTGCGTGACAAGAGAATATGGACCAATCGAACGGGCGTGGATTTTATCATCCACAAGGTGGTGTAGTTTGAGCATGTAGATATAGCCCATTGTTACAGGACGGTCGAAAGATTCACCCGTACGTCCATCGTACAAAGTGGACTGACCTGAACCATGAAGACCCGCCTGCTCCAGCATCTCAACGATGTCTGGCTCATGAGCGCCATCAAATACTGGCGTTGCAATGCGCACGCCGGTTTTCAATTGGTCTGCAAGACGAGCAATTGACTCGTCATCATAATCGCGAACAGGTTCATTACGATCGTTTTCAGGATACAATGCTTCAAATTCTTTCCGCAGTGCTTCCGTCTTACCGTCTTTTTCGTACTCTTTAAGCAACTCGCCAATTTTGTTACCCATGCCAGCACAGGCCCAACCCAAATGGGTTTCAAGGATCTGTCCAACGTTCATACGTGATGGAACACCAAGCGGGTTCAACACGATGTCGGCATGTGTACCGTCTTCGAGGAATGGCATGTCTTCCACTGGCATGATGCGGGAAACCACACCTTTGTTGCCGTGACGACCAGCCATTTTATCGCCTGGTTGAAGCTTACGTTTAATCGCAACGAAAACTTTGACCATTTTCATCACGCCTGGCGGTAATTCGTCACCGCGCTGTAGCTTCTCAACTTTATCCATAAAGCGACCTTCAAGAAGCCCCTTGGATTCGTCGTAAGTACCGCGAAGCGCTTCAATTTGACCTTGAAGTTTTTCGTTATCAACGGCGAACAACCACCACTGACTACGCGGATGCACTTCCAACTCTTCAGGAGTAAGCTTCGTGCCTTTTTTGTAACCTTTAGGACCAGCAACAGCATCTTTGTTTTTCAACATATCAGCGAGGCGGCCATAAACGTTACGATCAAGGATTGCTTGTTCGTCATCGCGGTCTTTTGCGAGTGTTTCGATTTCTTCGCGTTCGATAGCCATCGCACGCTCATCTTTTTCGATGCCGTGACGGTTGAACACGCGTACTTCAATAACAGTGCCATGAGCACCAGGGCTCATGCGCAATGAAGTATCGCGAACATCAGAAGCCTTCTCACCAAAAATGGCACGAAGAAGTTTCTCTTCTGGTGTCATTGGGCTTTCGCCCTTTGGAGTGATTTTACCAACGAGAATATCGCCGGGGCCAACTTCAGCACCAATATAAGTGATACCCGCTTCATCGAGGTTTTTAAGGGCCTCTTCAGAAACGTTTGGAATATCACGGGTGATTTCTTCAGGGCCAAGCTTCGTATCGCGGGCCATCACTTCAAACTCTTCGAGGTGAATGGACGTAAACACATCATCACGCACAATGCGTTCAGATAGAAGGATGGAGTCCTCAAAGTTGTAACCGTTCCAAGGCATAAACGCGACAAGCACGTTGCGGCCAAGAGCCAAGTCACCAAGGTCTGTAGAAGGACCATCGGCAATGATATCGCCAATATTCAAGATGTCCCCTACCCGCACCAGCGGACGCTGGTTAATACAGGTTGATTGGTTTGAACGTTGGAACTTTTGCAAACGGTAGATATCGACACCAGGCTTGCCTGGATCAAGAACACCTGTTGCACGCACAACGATACGCGTTGCATCAACTTGATCAACAATACCAGCACGACGAGCACCAATAGCAGCACCTGAATCGCGCGCCACAATGCTTTCCATGCCCGTACCAACGAAAGGAGCTTCCGCACGTACGAGAGGCACAGCCTGACGCATCATGTTGGACCCCATCAATGCACGGTTCGCATCATCGTTTTCTAGGAAAGGAATTAGAGCAGCCGCAACAGACACAAGCTGCTTTGGTGACACATCCATCAAATCAACATCAGCGATTTGCAACATGACAACGTCACCAGCCTTACGGCAGATAACAGTGTCGTTGACGAATTTGAAATCTCCATCCAAAGGCGCATTCGCTTGAGCAACCGAGTATTTCGCCTCTTCCATTGCGGAGAGATACATCACTTCGCTAAGCACTTTGCCGTCTTTAACTTTACGGTATGGGCTTTCAATAAAGCCATACTTGTTAATACGGGCAAAGGTAGCCAGTGAGTTGATCAGACCAATGTTTGGTCCTTCTGGTGTTTCAATTGGGCAAATACGACCGTAGTGGGTTGGGTGCACATCGCGCACTTCAAAACCAGCACGCTCGCGGGTCAAACCACCAGGGCCAAGCGCCGAAAGGCGGCGCTTGTGGGTAATCTCAGATAGTGGGTTGGTTTGGTCCATGAATTGAGACAATTGCGAAGAACCAAAGAACTCACGCACAGCCGCCGCAGCAGGCTTAGCGTTGATGAGGTCTTGCGGCATCACAGTGTCAATTTCGATGGAAGACATACGCTCTTTAATAGCGCGCTCCATGCGAAGCAGACCAACACGATATTGGTTTTCCATCAATTCACCAACGGAGCGCACACGGCGGTTTCCGAGGTTATCAATGTCGTCGATAGCGCCATTGCCATCACGCAATTCAACCAGCGTTTTTACAACGGCGAGAATGTCTTCCTTACGCAGTACACGCACGGTATCTTCTGCATCCAAATCAAGACGTGAGTTCATTTTCACACGACCAACAGATGAGAGGTCATAACGCTCACGGTCAAAGAAAAGCGACGTGAACATGGCTTCTGCTGAATCCATTGTTGGCGGCTCACCTGGGCGCATTACCCGGTAAATGTCGAACAACGCATCTTGGCGTGAATCATTTTTATCAGCAGCCAAAGTTGAACGGATATAAGCACCAATGTTGATGTGGTCGATATCCAGCACATCAAACTTATCGTGGCCCATTTCAAGCAAATCAACCACAGTACCTTCAGCAGCACCTGTTTTTTCGTTGATCTCGTAAGTCAGCTCATCACCAGCTTCGAAATAAATCTCGCCAGTTTCCATGTTGACGATATCGTTTGCTAGATAACGCTGGTTAAGCGCCTCTACTGGCACGCGTATTGATTTTACCTTGTCACCAAGGTCTTTGACAACGCGAGCTGTGATTTTTTTGCCAGCTTCAACAATTACCTTGCCAGTGTCGGCGTTGATGATGTCATCTTCAGGCTTAGTGCCTTTAAGGCGCTCAGCATTGAATGGCATTTGCCACCCTTTTTTCTCGCCTTTATATTCAAATTGAACGGTGTTGTAGAAGTGATGCAGAATTTCTTCAGCATCCAAACCCAACGCCATCAACAATGATGTAACAGGGATCTTACGGCGACGGTCGATACGGGCGTAAACGATGTCTTTCGCATCGAATTCGATATCGAGCCAAGAACCACGGTAAGGAATAACGCGTGAAGCGAACAATAATTTACCAGAGGAGTGTGACTTCCCCTTATCATGGTCGAAGAACACGCCCGGTGAACGGTGCATTTGAGATACAATAACGCGCTCAGTACCGTTGATAACGAATGTACCACTCGCTGTCATGAGCGGCATATCACCCATGTAAACTTCTTGCTCTTTAATGTCTTTAACAGACTTCGCACCGGTTTCTTCGTCGATATCAAACACGATAAGACGCAAAGTAACTTTCAACGGCGCTGAATAAGTCATATCCCGTTGGCGGCACTCTTCAGTGTCGTATTTTGGCGGCTCAAAGTCGAAACGTACAAAATCGAGCTGAGCAGCACCGGTGAAGTCTTTAATCGGGAATACTGAGTTGAATACAGCCTGTAGGCCCTCATCACCACGACCACCTTCAGCCTCTTGAACCATCAAGAAAGCTTCGTAAGATGCCATTTGAACCTCGATAAGGTTCGGCATGTCGATCACTTCAGTAATATTTCCGTAAACCTTACGAACGCGCTTACGTCCGTTGAACACATGAGCTTTTGAAGCCATGGAATTTCCTCATTTATTTGTGGGATTCAAAAGAACCCCAAACATGCAAAAACAGCCCTTACACCTCATCGACTTTTTGATCGAATGGCACAAACGCTGCGTATGAGCTGTTGTTTTAGACAAGTCGCCAAAAAGCCCTATTCAACCGGGCTCTCAGGACACCTGCAAATCAACAGGATGATAACGAAATCCCCCGCACCAAAACGCAATCGAATCGGCGCGGGAGGTTTCTAGTTTATGTCAGGAACATTGTGTTCCCAATGCGGCAAGATTGATCGCCGCACAAAGCCCAAAGGGCTTATTTAACTTCAACAGAAGCGCCAGCAGCTTCAAGAGCTTTTTTGACTTCTTCAGCTTCACCTTTAGAGATGCCTTCTTTAACAGCCTTAGGAGCGCCGTCAACGAGGTCTTTAGCTTCTTTAAGGCCGAGGCCAGTGATGCCACGAACTTCTTTGATGACGTTGATTTTCTTGTCGCCAGCAGCGGTCAAGATAACATCAAATTCAGTTTTCTCTTCAGCAGCATCGCCACCAGCAGCGCCGCCAGCGGCAGCTGCTGCAACAGGAGCTGCAGCAGAAACGCCCCAATGCTCTTCTAGCATAGTTGAGAGTTCAGCAGCTTCCATTACTGTAAGTGCAGAAAGGTCGTCCATAATCTTTTTTAGATCGGCCATTTTATCAGTCCTTGTTAGTTCAATGTTTGTTCAAACGATATGTTTGTTGAGTGTATTGGTTCGAAGTCCGCTCACGCAGCTTCTTTTGAGGAGTATGCTCCGATAACCCGTGCAACTTGGCCCGCAGGGGCTTTTGTTAGCATGGCGATGCGCTGCGCTGGTGTTGTGATCATACCGATCAACTTACCGCGTAGTTCATCCAATGATGGTAGAGCTGCGAGAGCCTTAACACCATTTACATCGAGGCTGGTTGCACCCATTGATCCACCAAGAATAACGAGTTTATCGTTCTTCTTCGCGAAATCACTGACTGCTTTCGGGCCTGCAACAGGGTCTTCTGCATATGCGAGAAGAGTAGGACCCGTAAACAGGTCCGCCATGTGTTCAGCTTCCGTACCCTCAAGAGCAAGCTTGACGAGACGGTTCTTCGCGACTTTCACAGTACCACCAGCGTTACGCATAGATGCACGGAGTGCCGTCATCTCTGCCACTGTTAGACCATTGTATTGCGCCACTACTATGGAGCCCATGCCCGAAAGCGTGTCCTTCATCTCAGCAACAAATTCGCGTTTTTCCGCTCTTTCCAATTTGTCTCTCCAGTTAGATCCAAACCGCGTTACCACGCTTTAGATCGGGTTGCCTTTTGCCGCCTGCCCTAATGAGCAAACGACGCTCGAGGATCCTGCCCCCTTGCGGTCCTCCAAATAGTGGCGGCGCAAGGCAATCGTTCGAACCAAAAATTTGGTTCATCCGTCTGTGCAGGCTTTCAGCGATTAAGAAGTTCTCTCTCCAAAAGGATTGAGAGCATCGCCTGCAGTCTCGGACAGGAAGCAGGAAATTTCTTTCCTGCTTATTCAAACCGGATCGCTCCGGTTTGAAATTCTTGTTTAGGTTATGGCTGTTACAGCAATAACCTTACTCAACACATTAAGATGATGGCAAGATCGACGACAAATCGACTTTCACACCAGGACCCATGGTCGAAGAAATAGTAACGCGCTTAATGTAAGCACCTTTTGCACCAGCTGGCCGCGCTTTCACAACAGCCTCAGTCAGCATCTTGATGTTTTCTTCGATTGCTTTTGCGTCGAAGCTAGCCTTAGCAACACCAACATGGATAACACCCGCTTTTTCAACGCGGAACTCAACAGAGCCACCCTTGGCGTCTTTAACAGCTTTGGTAACATCCGGAGTAACAGTGCCAACACGAGGGTTAGGCATAAGACCACGTGGCCCCAACACTTTACCCAAACGACCAACGATAGCCATCATATCTGGCGTTGCAATGATACGATCGAACGGGATGTCGCCACCCTGAATTTGTTCCATCAAATCTTCTGCGCCAACCACGTCTGCACCAGCAGCCTTCGCTTCTTCAGCCTTCGCGTCACGAGCAAAAACAGCAACGCGCATGTCTTTACCAGTACCGTTTGGCATGGTGATAACACCACGAACCATCTGGTCTGCATGACGAGGGTCAACACCGAGGTTCATTGCAACTTCGATTGTTTCATCAAATTTAGCCGTTGCGCCTTTTTTTACGAAGCCTACGGCCTCAGTAATGCTGTACAACGTCTTGCGATCAATGCCTTCACGGGCAGTGGTTAATCTTTTACCTGCTTTTGCCATGTTCTTAGCCCTTCACTTCCAGGCCCATAGAACGGGCTGAGCCTTCAATAATCAGCATTGCTGCATCAATATCATTGGCATTCAAATCTTTCATCTTAGCTTCCGCAATCTCTTTTACTTGAGCGCGCGTAACGGAACCAACGACTTCACGTCCAGGCTCTGCAGCTGCGGATTTCAAACCAGCAGCTTTTTTCAAAAGGAAAGATGCCGGCGGCGTCTTCATTTTGAAAGTGAATGATTTGTCTTGGTAAATGGTAATGGTACAAGGCACTGGTGAGCCTTTTTCCATTTCCTGTGTCGCCGCGTTAAACGCCTTACAGAATTCCATGATGTTCAAACCGCGTTGACCCAATGCAGGGCCGATTGGCGGTGATGGCGATGCGCTGCCAGCGGGAACCTGAAGCTTCAGATATCCATCAATCTTTTTGGCCATTGTTTTTGCCTTCATTTAGCCCCGAGAGACTAGTTACATTTACCGACACCCAAACTTGAGAGCCGACGTCTAAAGACCTGCGCGGTGCGGATATGGAAGTCGGCCACGACCCCTCACCTCCCACACAGATTTAATGGGCTAGACCTTTTCAACCTGCCCATATTCAAGATCCACAGGCGTTGCACGCCCGAAGATAGAAACTTCAACTTTAAGGCGGGCGCGTTCTTCATCCACCTCTTCCACAGTACCACTGAACGAAGCGAACGGCCCGTCCGATACCCGTACATTCTCGCCAATCTCGAACATGATAGATGGCTTCGGACGATCAACGCCCTCTTGCACCTGATTCAATATCCGGTCAGCTTCCTTATTCGTAATTGGCAACGGCTTGTTATCCGCCCCAAGGAAACCTGTCACCTTCGGCGTATCCTTGATCAAGTGATATGCATCATCGGTCATATCCATCTTAGCCAGAACATAGCCAGGGAAGAACTTGCGTTCCACATCAACTTTCTTGCCCTTACGGACCTCGACCAGCTTTTCAACGGGAACGAGTATCTGTTCAAACAGATGTTCAAGCCCCTTTTGACGGGCTTGCTCTTCGATTGATGCCACTACCTTTTGCTCAAAGTTTGAGTAGGCGTGAATAATGTACCACCGCATAGCCATGTTGAACTGCCGCGCTCCGTTAGATGTCAATTATCCGAAAAGAAACCCTGTGCCGTAGCTCAGGAACTGATCAATAATAAAGAAAAAGATTGCTGTAATAAACACGAGTATAAGAGTCATGATGGTTGTTACAACCGTTTCACGACGGGTTGGCCAAACAACCTTTGCTATCTCTGCCCGCACTTGCTGGAGAAATGTGAATGGATTTGTTTTTATAGCCAACTTAATTATCCTCGCAAGATTCCGCGACAGAAGTCACAACACCTTGTTTTCAAACAACAAATAGGCGCATCCAGCGAACAAGCCACCAAACACACCCTCTCAAGTTGGTTTTATGTATGGCACACGCCCCTCAAGTGCAAGTGGTCATTGGAAAAATTCGACGGTTTTGGCGAAGAATTTTCATCAACAAAACATCAATGCGAGTAGACTACCACAAATAACACGTGATTTTTCCCAAAACCATTAAATTTCCCCTTGCGCCCACCGATTGTTTGGATAGTCTCACGTGATGCAGGGTAATAAAACAAAACAAACACAAGAAACACTGCCGAGCCAACGCTCAGCTACGGCTGTTGCGCCAGTTTTATGCGTTAAGGACCTGCAAACTGTATTCCATACTCAAGATGGCACTGTGCATGCGGTGAACAACGTCAGCTTCTCGCTACAACCGGGTGAACTGCTTGGTGTTGTTGGCGAATCTGGCTCTGGCAAAAGCGTTACAGTAATGTCCTTACTCAAACTGCTGCCTATTCCACCAGCCGAAATTGTCAGCGGGACAGTTGAGTTTGGCGGGCAGGATTTACTCAAGCTCCCCCCCAAAGAACTACGTGAATTACGCGGCGGCGATATTGGCTTTATATTCCAAGACCCAATGACCTCCCTTAACCCAGTTTTCACTGTGGGCTTCCAGATCGTAGAGCCCCTTCGTTTACATATGGGGATGACCAAAAAACAAGCCCGCGTTCGTGCCGCTGAACTCTTGGATCTTGTGGGTATTCCCTCTGCCAAAGAACGCCTAAAAGACTATCCGCACCAATTCTCCGGCGGTATGCGCCAACGGGTGATGATTGCCATCGCACTCGCATGTGATCCAAAGCTCTTGATAGCCGACGAAGCCACAACCGCTCTTGATGTTACAGTTCAAGCTCAAATCATCGAACTTATTAAAGAGCTTCGTGAAAAGCTTGGTATGGCCATTATCTGGATCACTCACGATCTTGGGGTTGTCGCAGGGATAGCCGACCATGTAGCTGTTATGTATGGCGGGCAAATTGTCGAATATGCGGACGTAAACAGCCTCTACGCCAACCCAAGCCACCCCTACACACAAGCCCTACTTGAAACACTGCCAAGCCATGACGAAGGCGAGAATAAGCGGTTGCTTTCTATTCCAGGCCAAGCGCCCAACCTCAACAAATACCCAGCATCTTGTTCCTTCGCCCCCCGTTGCCGCTATCGTTTTGAACGATGTGATAAAGAAAACCCTCTGTTGCGTAAGATAAGTAAAACGCAACGCTCGGCCTGCTGGTTAGAAAAGGGCAAAAAATGAGCGAAGCAAAAACCTTACTAAGTGTATCCGATCTCAAAATACACTTCCCCATATACAAAGGGATTCTGCGCAGAAAAGTAGGCGACGTTAAAGCCGTCGATGGCGTCAGCTTTGATATACACGAGGGCGAAACCCTTGGCCTTGTCGGTGAGTCAGGCTGTGGCAAATCCACCACTGGCCGCGCCGTGCTGCGGCTTTATGAGGCGACCGCAGGCAAAGTGGAGTTTGACGATACAGACATCTCCATCCTCTCCCCTGAGGAACTACGAGCCACACGCCCACGTATGCAGATGATCTTCCAAGATCCGCAGGCCTGCCTCAATCCACGTATGACTGTTGGCGGCATTGTTTCTGAACCGCTCATTGAGCACACAAAACTAGATGCCAAGCAGCGCGAAGATAAAGTGCAAGAGTTGCTTAAAGCGGTTGGCATGAACCCCAGTTTCATCAACCGCTATCCTCATGAATTTTCCGGTGGACAACGCCAACGTATCGGCATCGCCCGCGCCCTTGCGCTCGACCCAGATTTCATCGTTTGCGACGAACCTATCGCGGCTCTCGATGTTTCAATTCAAGCGCAGGTCGTCAACCTACTCGAAGACTTGCAGAACGAACGCGGCCTCACCTATCTGTTTATTTCCCACGACCTTTCCATGATCCGTCACATAGCAGATCGGGTCGCTGTTATGTACCTCGGCAAGCTTATGGAATTGGCAGATGTGAAAACACTGTTTTCCAGCCCTGCCCACCCCTACACCCAAGCATTGCTTTCAGCCGTGCCTGTTGCCGATCCAAAAATTGAAGCAAACCGCAAGCGCACGCTGTTGTCAGGCGACATTCCAAGCCCGGCAAATCCGCCCATTGGCTGCGTATTTTGTACACGGTGCCCTGCGGCACAAAAAAAATGCTTTACGGTTCCGCCAGAATGGCGTGAACTAAAACCAGATCAGTTTGTTGCCTGCCATTTTGCAGAATGACAAACAGATGAGCCGGTCAAACGGCTCAGCAAACGACCGTCCTTTTGCCCTTGGGCCTTGGGACAAAATCAAAGGCCGATTAACGGCCATAACAATAACGGGAGAAGGTACATGCGTACACTCAAAACCATTCTACTAGCGACAGCTGCATCAGCGGTTGCCCTAACAGGTGCTTGGGCCGACGGCCATTCAAAGCGCGGTAAAGACGGCGAGCTAAAAATTATTTATTGGCAAGCTCCATCAATTTTGAACCCATATCTATCGGGCGGCACAAAAGACCTTGAAGCCTCATCTTTGGTGATTGAGCCACTTGCTCGTTACAATGAAACAGGCGCGATTGTGCCATGGCTAGCAGAGTCCGTACCTACCGTTGAAAACGGTGGCGTATCAGCAGACCTTAAATCCATCACATGGAAACTGAAGTCTGGTCTTAAATGGTCAAATGGAGAAGCTGTTACACCTGAAGATGTTATTTTCTCATGGAAATATTGCACCACTGAAGGTGGCGGTTGCGCTCAAGTTGAAAAATACAAAGACGTAACCAGTGTAGAAAAAATTGGCGACCTAACAGTGAAGGTCACATTTGGCGTAGCTAAGCCCTTCCCTTACGGCCCATTCGTTGGCGCACAGGCTCCAATCATCAACGCGAAACAATTTGAAGGCTGCTTGGGTGCAAAGGCACAAGAATGTACAACAGCTAACTTTAACCCAATCGGAACTGGCCCGTTTGTCGTAGACAACTTCAAGCCAAACGATGTTATCCAGCTTTCAGCTAACCCTAACTATCGCGATCCAAACAAACCTGCATTCGCAAAAGTCACCTTCAAGGGCGGCGGCAGTGCAACAGATGCTGGTCGTGCAGTTATGGAAACTGGCGAATTCGATTACGCTTGGAACATGCAATTGGCTCCTGACGTGCTCGCAAAAATGGCAGCAGCAGGCAAAGGCACAATCGAATCTGGTTTCGGCACTTTGGTTGAACGCATCATGGTCAATCAAACGAACCCATCTTCTGCCCTCGGCGAAGAACGCGGCACTGCAAAGCATCCGCACCCGTTCTTGACGGACATTGCAGTTCGTAAAGCACTTTCTATGGCGATTGACCGCGCGTTGTTGACCGAAATCGGTTACGGCAAAGCTGGTCGTCCAACTTGTAACGTGCTTCCTGCTCCTACCATCTACGCTTCAACAGCGAACGATGGTTGCATGAAGCAAGACATTGCTGGCGCGAAAAAAGTGCTCGACGATGCTGGTTGGAAAGTTGGCGGCGACGGTGTTCGCGCTAAAGACGGCGTGAAACTATCAATGGTGTACCAAACTTCAACCAATGCTGTGCGTCAAGACTTCCAAGCGCTCATCAAACAATGGTGGAAAGAAATTGGTGTTGAGTCAGAGCTTCGTAACATCGACGCATCTGTGTTCTTCGGCGGCAACGTTTCGTCACCAGACACGTTCCAGAAGTTCTTTGCTGACGTAGAAATGTACGCCAACAACTTCGACGGAACAGACCCAGAAGCCTACATGTCTAACTGGGGTTGCTCACAAGCACCAAGCCCTGCCAATCAATGGCAAGGTAACAACATGCAGCGTTATTGCTCTAAAGAATACGATGCAATGATCGCTAAATACTCCACAACAGGCGACTTGAATGAGCGTGCTGCATTGGCAAAAGCCATGAACGACATGCTTATGCAAAGCTACACAATCATTCCGTTGGTTGACCGTGGGCGTGTTTCTGCTCGCTCTAACAAGCTTGGCGGAACAGTCATGAACACTTGGGATTCAGAACTATGGAACGCAGCCGACTGGTTCCGCATTAAATAAGTCACCCAATAAGACTTGAGTTTTGGGGCTGCTCTTGTAGCGGCCCCATTTCTTCAAGACTGCTGAACAAAACCGTTGAATAGGGCTTTTCACCTATGTTGAATTATACGATCCGCAGGCTGTTGCTCGCGATCCCAACGCTTTTGTTCATTAGTCTGATCATTTTTTTGATTATCGCCCTCTCACCGGGCGATCCTACGGCGAGCCTGCCCCTTTCTGTTCCGGCAGAAGTGAGAGAACAAATACGTGAGGCGCTTGGTTTCAATGAACCAATTTATATCCGCTATCTGTTGTGGCTAAAAACCTTCGTCATCAACGAGCCGATGTATTACCTGCAAGACGTGTTTGGTTGGGAGTACGACAAGTCCATCAACCCACGGGTTATCTCGTGGCAAACCCGTTCTCCCGTTATGGACACCATCGTTCAGCGGGTCCCCCAAACCCTTTGGGTTGTGGGCATGTCCTATGTGGTTGGCATTCTTATTGCCGTCCCTATCGGCATCATTTCTGCCTACAAACAATATTCAATCTTCGACCAAATCGGCACTTTCATTTCCATGGTGGGTTTTTCAGTGCCAACCTTCTTCACGGGCGTTCTACTTATTGTTGTTTTCTCGGTGATGATCCCGAACGACTCCTTCTTCTGGCTCCCCTCCATCTACGACACGACCCTTGTTGTTGAAGACTGGGACAGTTTCTGGAAACAAGTACGGCAAATGATAATGCCAGTTTTTGTCCTTTCCCTCTTTAATGCTGCTCAAATCAGCCGCTACATGCGGGCCTCTGTGCTTGATAATCTGAGACAAGATTACGTCCGCACCGCCCGTTCTAAAGGCTTGAGTGAGAAAATCGTGGTGCTTGTTCACGTGCTACGGAATTCCCTCATACCGGTGATCACCGTGATTGCGCTTGGCGTGCCGCAGGTATTCGGTGGTGCTATCATCACCGAGCAGGTGTTCAAAGTGAATGGTCTTGGCCAATTGCTCATACTCGCCATTCAAGACGGTGATGCGCCAACCGTGCAGACCCTGACCTTTATTTTTGCGGTGCTGATCGTGCTGTTCAACCTTGTGGCCGATGTTCTCTACGGCATCATGGATCCGAGGATTCGCTATGACTGATACAACATCCATTGAATCAATCGCGCCGGACGATCTGCCTCCTGCCCGTTCCCAATGGGGTGACGTATGGCGGCAATTCAAAACCCATAAGGGCGCATTGATCGGCATGATCTTCTTTGTCGCTATCTTACTCTTTGTACTGCTCGGCCCTTGGTTCTGGTCAATTGACCCAACCTATATCGACATTCGCGCCCGCAATTCAGGCCCAAGCCTGTTGCACCCCATGGGGACCGACCAGCTGGGTCGCGACACCTTTGCCCGTATGATGGCTGGGGGGCAAGTCTCACTCGCCGTTGGGATTACCGCCATGTTATTGGCTCTCTTCTTGGGTACTCTCGTTGGTGTTATGTCTGGCTATTTCAAATCTCTTGATGGCCCTTTAATGCGGTTTACCGATCTATTTCTAGCCCTTCCTCTTCTCCCTCTTCTCCTCGTCATCATTATGCTGTTCCGCGAGCCATTGAACAATCAATTTGGCCCCGAGGGCGGCATCTTCATACTCATGGTTTCCGCTATTGGCATAACCTCTTGGATGCAAACGGCCCGTATTGTGCGCGGGGACGTATTGTCCCTTAAAGAACTTGAGTTTGTGCTGGCCGCTAAGTCCATAGGCACGCCGCCCAAGCGCATGATAACCCGGCACGTTCTCCCTAACGTGCTATCTCCAATTATGGTATCTGCCACCTTGGGGATCGCAAGCGCAATTATCACCGAAAGCTCCCTCTCCTTTTTAGGTCTCGGCTTTCCACCAGACTTCCCGACTTGGGGACGGCTACTCTATGATGGGGTTATCTTTATCGACCAATATCCAGAACGGGTAATATGGCCTGGCCTCGCCATCTCGCTCACCGTGCTAAGTGTCAACTATATCGGCGATGGTGTCCGCGATGCACTCGATCCAAGAAATCGCGATCGCTAAACGGCATACGCCGCTCATACTATCGACTCATTCATATCTTTGAATTTATTGTTGTTAGTTTTCGAGAATTGTTATAAACTATAACAAGCGTCGCATGTCATTTGTACGCTAGGGAGAGAATTTATGAGAATATCTGTATTATTGATTGGTGCTGCTTTTGCAGGATCTGTTGTTGGGTCTGCATTTTCTGCGGGTACGGCTGTTGGTGATGTTAAGATCAATGATGATCTTGAGGTTA
>JAZGEY010000026.1:0-3320 GCA_036478985.1 Rhizobiaceae bacterium | reverse complement strand
CGAACATATTGGCCAGTGGAACCATCGCATTCACGATTTGGTCGATACCACGAACCTCTGTACCAGCGATTTGCCCACGGCGTGAGTTCAAATCACCAATAACATCGCCCATATAATCTTCAGGCGTTACCACTTCAACCTTCATTATAGGTTCAAGCAGTTTTGCTCCAGCTTCTTTAGCGCCTTGTCTGAACGCTGCACGAGCCGCAATTTCAAAGGCAAGAACGGAACTATCAACATCATGATAAGCGCCATCATAAAGAGTAGCTTTCACACCAAGCATCGGGAAGCCGGCAACAGGACCAGCATCCATAACTGATTTAATGCCTTTTTCAACGCCCGGAATATATTCTTTCGGCACGTTACCGCCGACAATCTTGCTTTCAAACTCGAACTCTTCACTCTCTGTATTTGGTGAAAAGACGATTTTTACGCGAGCGAACTGACCAGAACCACCGGATTGTTTCTTGTGGGTATAATCAATATCAGCTTCACGAGTAATTGTTTCGCGATAAGCAACCTGCGGCGCGCCAATGTTGGCTTCAACACCAAATTCACGCTTCATGCGGTCAACAAGAATATCAAGATGCAACTCACCCATGCCAGCAATAATTGTTTGGCCAGATTCTTCGTCCGACTTAACCCGGAAAGAAGGATCCTCAGCGGCCAGGCGATTGAGCGCTACACCCATTTTCTCCTGATCAACCTTGGTTTTAGGCTCAATAGCAATTTCGATTACTGGGTCAGGAAATTCCATGCGCTCAAGAATAACAGGCTTCAGTGGATCACAAAGCGTATCCCCTGTTGTAGTTTCCTTAAGACCGGCAATCGCTACAATATCACCAGCGAATGCTTCTTTAATATCCTCACGAGAGTTGGAATGCATTTCCAGCATACGACCAACGCGTTCTTTTTTGCCTTTGACCGAATTCAGCACAGAAGTACCGGTCGCCAACGTACCGGAATAGATACGGCAGAAAGTCAAAGAGCCAACGAACGGATCGTTCATGATTTTGAATGCGAGAATAGACAAAGGCTCATCGTCTGAAGACTTACGATTTGTTTCGCTATCGTCTTTAGGATCTATACCCTTAATTGCAGGAACTTCAACCGGGCTTGGCAGGTAATCAACCACTGCATCAAGTAATGGCTGCACGCCTTTGTTCTTAAAGGCAGTACCACAAAGAATTGGGAAGAACTGAACAGCAATTGTGCCCTTACGGATCAACGCACGGAGAGCATCATTGTCAGGCATATCACCTTCAAGATAAGCTTCCATTGCATCATCGTCAGCCTCAACCGCGCCCTCAATCAAAAGCTCACGATATTCTTCAGCTCTTTCTTTCAGGTCATCAGGAATATCAACAACATCCCACTCAGCACCAAGATTTTCAGATTTCCAAATCAGAGCGTTCATCTCAATGAGATCGACAACACCAGCGAATTCGTTTTCAGCACCGATTGGCAGTTGAACGACCAAAGGAATAGCGCCAAGACGCTCCTTGATCATCTCGACCGAGCGATAAAAATCAGCCCCGATCTTGTCCATCTTGTTGATGAAGACCATACGAGGCACGTTATAGCGGTTTGCTTGACGCCAAACAGTCTCGGTCTGCGGCTCAACACCAGCATTGGCATCCAATAGAGCAATCGCGCCATCAAGCACCCGCAAAGAACGCTCAACTTCAATAGTGAAGTCCACGTGTCCAGGGGTGTCAATGATATTGAAGCGGCGGTTTTTGCCATCACGGCCATCCCAGGATGTGGTGGTTGCAGCAGAGGTAATGGTAATACCACGTTCCTGCTCTTGCTCCATCCAATCCATAGTCGCAGCGCCATCGTGCACTTCGCCGATTTTGTGGCTTTTGCCGGTATAATAAAGAATACGCTCGGTTGTCGTAGTTTTACCCGCATCAATGTGAGCCATGATGCCGAAGTTACGATAATCTTCGAGTTTATGTGTGCGTGCCATAATCTTGTCTTCCGACCCAACGGTCAAATTCTATCTATTGTTACCAGCGGTAATGAGAGAACGCTTTGTTTGCGTCTGCCATACGGTGTGTATCTTCACGTTTCTTAACGGCTGCACCACGATTGTTTGAAGCATCAAGAATTTCGCCGGACAGGCGCTCAATCATTGTTGTTTCATTGCGATTGCGAGCTGCAATAATCAACCAGCGAATTGCCAAAGCCTGACGACGCTCAACACGCACCTCAACCGGAACCTGATAGGTTGCACCACCAACACGGCGAGAACGAACTTCAAGTGAAGGCTTAATATTTTCTAGCGCCTCATGAAACAATGGAACTGGTTCTTTGTGTGCTTTTTCTTCAACTATGTCCAAAGCACCATATACGATACGCTCAGCGACGGATTTTTTACCATCAAGCATAATGGAGTTCATGAACTTGCTCAAAACCAGATCACCAAATTTGGGATCAGGGTTGATTTCTCGTTTTTCTGCGCGGTGACGACGTGACATCTAATAAATCTCTCTTTTCAACGCTTACTTAGGACGCTTGGCGCCATATTTTGAACGACGTTGTCTACGGTCTTTAACGCCCTGGGTATCCAACACACCACGAATAACGTGATAGCGAACACCGGGAAGGTCTTTTACACGACCGCCTCTGATCATTACAACCGAGTGCTCCTGCAAGTTATGGCCCTCACCTGGAATATAACCGATAACTTCAAAACCATTTGTAAGCCGGATTTTGGCAACCTTACGCAAAGCCGAGTTCGGCTTCTTTGGTGTGGTTGTATAAACACGAGTACAAACACCGCGTTTTTGCGGACAAGCCTCCATTGCAGGAACCTTGTTGCGCTTGACCGGTGCCTTGCGCGGCTTGCGAACCAATTGGTTGATGGTTGGCATAGATTACAAACCTCTTATTGCGTCCGATATTTGCTGGCATTTCCAACCAAATATCGGACCAAATTCTATCCTGAACTCATGAAAACCAGCCAAATGGCTCGATTTTTATGATGCCCATGCACGAAAGGCCCCATCCCACAGATCATATTTTTGCGGAGGGAACCTTAACAAACGCAGAGGACTGGGGTTCCAGTCATGCTCTCATTACTTAATTCTATAATATCTGACCTTGTTTGAGACTTTGATCCAAAGCGTGTCGCTTCGAAATAAACCGTCTCACATCGGCCCTGATGGGCGGTATCTACTTTGTTGCTTCAAAATCGTCAACCCCAAAGTGGTAGAAAACTGATTCAATTCATCAAACCACCAATTCATGGGTTCTGCTGCCTTTTCATACTGGCGCAATATCTTCTATTTTGGCCGTGATGTGGTGTACCCAAA
>JAZGEY010000025.1:0-58308 GCA_036478985.1 Rhizobiaceae bacterium | reverse complement strand
ATTGGCTCCCGCGCGCCGGGCATTTTACTCGCTACCCTTGGCCCGGGGGTTGCTAATGCCGTCAATGCTGTCGCCAATGCCATGCAAGACCGCGTGCCGCTAATTTTCCTCACGGGTTGCGTTGATGCCGCAGAAGCCGAAACCTATACCCACCAAGTTTTTGATCACCAAGCCCTCCTGCGCCCCATCGTCAAAGCAAGCTTTCGCGCCACCAAAGGCACTGTTGGCAAGATGATGGAAAAGGCGTTGGCTTTGGCCTTTGAAGGTCAACCCGGCCCCGTGCATATTGATGTCCCGATTAGCGTGGCTGAAGGGAACAGCGATGAAACCCTCTATCCTCTCGCCCCACTGGCAGGCCCTACGATGCAAGTACCTGGCCCTCAATTGGCAGAGGCCATCGAAGCGCTAAACGGTGCTAAGAAGCCCTTGGTGATTGCCGGTGTCGATGCTGTCACCGAAGGCGTAGGCCCTGCACTCACTCAATTTTGTGAAACCCATAACATCCCCCTCGTCACAACCTATAAAGGTAAGGGGTTGATGAGCGAAGATAATGCGCTCTCCCTCGGCGGCCACGGCCTTTCCCCGAAAGCCGACACTATACTACTTCCCTTAATTGCTGATGCTGATTGTATTATACTTGCTGGTTATGACCCTATCGAGATGCGCGTTGGTTGGCGTGATATTTGGGGTGATACAACGAAAGTTATCGAACTTACACCAACCCTGCGCACCCATGGTATGCACCGTGTCGATATAACACTACGCGGCCAAATTGCACCAAGCCTCAACCAACTTAGCCACGCGATTTCAATTAAAAATCCTTGGGACAAAGGAGAGCCAACCAAAGCCCGCAAGGCCTTACAAGAGTTCTTCACACCGCCTGCTAAATGGGGGCCGGGCCAAGTTTTCTCAACCCTCAACTCTTGCCTCCCCGAAGATGTTGTCATCACAGCTGATAGCGGCGCGCACCGTATTTTACTCTCGCAGATCTGGCAAAACAAACACCCTCATGCCTTCCTGCAATCCACCGCCCTTTGTACCATGGGCATCGCGGTTCCATTGGCAACAGGATACAAGCTCGCCAAACCTCAAACCCCAGTTTGCGCCTTTGTCGGCGATGCCGGAATGGATATGATACTAGGAGAACTGGCTACCCTGCGCGACTTAAATCTCCCTCTCATCATCTGTGTCCTAGTCGATGAGTGCCTCTCTCTCATTGAATTAAAACAACGGGGCAGCCAACGTAAGACTGTTGGCGTTGATTTTGGCGCTACTGATTTTGTAGGTGTTGCCAATGCTATGGGTGGCCATGGGGTGTGGATTGATGATGCTGAAAGCTTGGAAAAAGAAGCCAAAGCGGCTCTTTCTCGCGACACCTACACCTTGCTTGCCTGCCGTATCGAACCTCGCGCCTACGATGGGACTTTTTGACGCTCCTGAAACGCCTTATTTGCACCACATCTCGTGTTAACTAAACCTTCCAATACAACCAATGTGACAATCACATTATTGTTAGGCGGCTTTATTTGCCGCCTCGTGGGGTAAGGTGTTCATTACCCTTAGTAATTTAATTGGAAGGGTAAATAAATTGACCACAAGAACAGACATATTTGACTGCCCCGTCTCCATTTCTACTGAGGGAAACCTTGATGCTTGGAATAAAACCCAAATGGGCTTCCTTTCCCATGCCGCCAGCACGCCAGATCACCTTGGCGAGGTTATTAAAAGTGACCCAGATTTTGCATTGCCACTCATCTGTAAAGGCCTGTTTTCACTATTGATGGCTCGCCGCGAACTTTGCGATGTTGCGCAACAAGCAGAAAGAGATGCCCGCACCGCAATTGAGCGCCGCCCCATTTCTTCCCGTGAGCATGTATTTCTCGATGCGTTGAAAGATTTTAATGCGGGATTTTTGCAAACTGCCGCTGACCGACTTGATTTATTGGTAAGGGCAAACCCAAATGATGCCCTTGCCATGAAGCTTATCCAATCCATTCGTTTCGTGCTGGGTGATGCCATTGGCATGCGCCGTTCTATCGAAAGCATTCTACCCCAGCTCCACAAAGACCACCGTGCCTATGGCTATGCCCTTGGGTGTCATTCCTTCGCCTTGGAAGAAACGGGTGACTACCAACGGGCAGAGAAAACGGGCCGTGATGCGGTTGACCACTCCCCTGACGATGCGTGGGGACTTCACGCGGTGGCCCATGTTTACGATATGACCAATAATACAAAGGCTGGTTTAGACTGGCTTCAAAACCGAACCAGCGCCTGGGCACATTGCAACAATTTTAGCTATCACGTTTGGTGGCACATGGCGCTTATGCATCTTGATCGCGGCGAAATAGATGCAGTGTTTGCCCTCTACGATGATTACATCCGCAAAGACAAAACAGACGATTACCGCGATATATCAAACGGCACAGCCCTGCTTTCCCGTTTGGAGCTTGAAGGTCATAACGTCGGCAACCGTTGGGAAGAATTAGCAGATCTCTCCGAAGGCCGAACCAAAGATGGTTGCCTCGCCTTCGCCGATTTACACTACATGCTCGCCCTCATTGGTGGGGAACGTAAAGCTGCCGCAACCGACCTTCTCAAACGTATGCGCAAGGATGCCGCTGTTGAAGCAACCGATATGGATGCTATCATGAAACACCCTGGGCTTTCTGCCGCTGAGGGCTTGGAAGCCTTTGGCGAGGGCAATTATACAATGGCTTTCCGCCACCTCGCCAATGCCCGCGAGCGTATGCAAACAATTGGTGGTAGTCATGCCCAACGTGATGTATTTGAACGGCTGACAATTGAAGCTGCACTACGTGGTGGATATCTCGATGCTGCAGAACGATTTTTGACCCAACGCTCATCCGTTCGCAAAGGTCACAAGGATCAATTCGCAAGCCTGCGGTTGGAAGAAATATCACGCCTAAGAAGCCTACCTCACGATGCCCATCGTGCCTCCGTTTGAATAAGTAATTTTAAGAGAATTTTGTGACCAACCCCGCCGCAACATCTATGTCTCAAAAAACAATTCGTGACCCTCGGCTCGACTTTTTTCGCGGCATTGCCATGTTTATTATTTTCATCGCCCACACCCCTCGCGACTTTTGGGCGTTATGGATTCCCGCTCGTTTTGGCTTTTCTGATGCAACAGAAACCTTTGTATTTTGTTCCGGCATGGCCTCAAGCATTGCCTTTGGCGCAGTGTTCCAAAAGCGCGGTTGGTTCATAGGTACAGCACGAATTATCTACCGAGTATGGCAGGTTTATTGGGCGCATATCGGGTTGTTTCTTGCTGTCCTATTGTTGGTCACAAGCTTCGACAAGCTGTCATTCATGGCACCCAATGAGGGGTATCTTTACGTCAGCGCCCTCAACCTACAGCACTTCTTTGCCAAAACGCCCGACTTAATAATCGGCCTGTTTACCCTCACCTACGTTCCGAACTATTTCGATATCCTTCCGATGTATCTGGTCATTCTAGCAATGATCCCAATTGTCATGGGGCTATCGCGGTTTTCAATCTGGGCCGTTGCTGCCTTTGTGGTTGGTGTATGGCTCATCGCGAACCTTCCTTTGATAAATGGCAGCCAACTCAACTTCCCGGCCGAACCATGGAGCGATCGCAAATGGTTCTTTAATCCGTTCGGTTGGCAGCTAATTTTCTTCACGGGTTTCGCCTTCATGCGTGGTTGGATTAAGCCGCCAAAAATTTCCCGGGAACGTGTGATTATTGCTAGCGTTATTGTCGTCCTTACAATTCCCTTTGCCTATTTCCGCCTACTCGATTCATTTCCTCAACTGCGTTCAATAGCAAACGAATTGAAGCCCTTCACCGCCAAAACCCAGTTCGGCGTACTGCGCTACATACATTTTCTAGCCACTGCCTATCTTGGCTGGATAGCGGTTGGGCCCATGGGGTCCAGGCTAAAAAATTGGGGGCGTGGACAGGTGGTGGTTGATACCATTCGCAAGGTCGGACAACAGTCCTTGGCAGTTTTTGTATCCTCACTCGTACTTGCACAAGTTCTTGGAGCGGTTTTTAAAATCTACGGAACCAGCTGGGCACTTGTCACAATCGGCAACCTTGCGGGCTTTGCCGCACTCATTGCCATTGCTTACGGTGTTGGCTGGTTCAAGTCGCAACCATGGCGAAAACCGGCTGCCACAGCAATTCCACAATCTTCCGCTTCAACCCCTACTAACACATCCGCCCACGAGGGCGGTAACGGTGCAGCAAGCCTTCCTAAGGGGCTGCCTAATGGCATTCTAGCAAGACGGATTGACTAAGAACATGATTGATCGGCGCACATTATTGGCTTCTCTTGCTAGCTTTGCTGGTAGCGGGCTCATTGCGCCTGGATTCCTAACCGCAAGTGCCGGCGATCTTTCACCCGCTCAAATTAAGCTTGGCACGCCGATTCCATTTTCTAAAGATGGCCTGCTTGAAGAGGTGCGAGCCTTGGCCAAGCAAGACTATGTGAAACCACCGCAAGTTCCGCAAGAATGGATTGATCTTACCTACGATCAATACAAGAACATCAATTTCAATCCAAAGTCAGCGCTTTGGAGAGGAACAGATCGCCCATTCACAGCAGAATTCTTTTCTCCTGGGTTATATTTTCCCTCTCCTATTTCAGTGTCAATTGTTGAGGGTTCCAGCGCCCAACCTGTATTGTTCTCCAAGGAAGTTTTTCGGATTGGTGACAAGGTTCCTGAGCTCCCGATGGACGAAAGCCTTGGCTATTCAGGTTTTCGCATTCGAACGGCAATCAACGATCCAAAACGAAAAGACGAATTTGTTGTATTCCAAGGAGCTAGCTATTTCCGCGCAGTTGGACGAGGCCAGAACTATGGGCTTTCAGCCCGTGGTTTGGCCATCAATACAGCCGAGGCTGAGGGTGAGGAATTCCCCGACTTTCGCGCATTTTGGATAGAAGGTGGTAAGGCCGGCTCTAAATCTATCAAAGTCCATGCTCTGCTCGATTCTCCGAGTGTTGCAGGGCTTTATACTTTCATGATTACGCCTGGAAACACGACCGAGATGGATGTGGAAGCCACTCTCTTTCCCAGAACTGAATTGAAGCACGTGGGTATTGGTGCAGGAACAAGCATGTTCCTGTTCGATGAAACCAATCGCAATCGCTTTGATGATTTTCGCCCTGCCGTTCATGACTCTGATGGCTTGTTGATTGAAAACGGCGCCGGCGAAACAATATGGCGGCCGCTAGCCAACCCAGTATCACTACAGGTTTCAAATTTTGTCGATAACAATCCACGCGGCTTTGGACTGCTCCAACGTCCCCGCGATTTTGTGAATTATGCTGATCTCGAAGCAAACTACCATAAGCGCCCCAGCCTTTGGGTTGTGCCCGCTGAAGATTGGGGCAAGGGCTCAATCGCCCTTGTTGAAATACCTGCTGATCGTGAAATATATGACAACATCGTTGCCTATTGGCGGCCCCGCGATCCCATGATGGCAGGCAGTGAACACAAATACAGCTACCGTCTCATTTGGTGCGATACCCCTCCGATCGACCAATCTTTGGCCCGTGTCGTCAACACCCGTATGGGCAAGCGTTTTACTGGCGGCCGATTGGTTACAATTGATTTCGCCCCCGCAGATGCATTGCCGGAAAAATTAAACGACATCACACTCCATGTTAGTTCTAACAGAGGAAAAATGACCAAGGGTATTCTGCAGCACAACCCTGCAACTGGTGGAGTTCGTTTGGCGTTTACCTTCGACCCAATGGATTACACCTCTGTTGAACTTCGGGCTCAACTTATGATGGGTGGAAAAAAAGCCTCTGAGGTTTGGCTTTATCGGTGGACGGTATGAACAAACAAGAACTATCTAATCTAAAACCCACCCCGCCGCTTGCTCCTCTAGCAATGCCGACGCAAGATTTTTCGCGTCCTTTTACCGATCCAGCCGCGCCCAATTTACCATCAATCAAAAACACTAACCTATTCCGATGGGCAATTTTCTTACCAGCTTGCTTGATCACCCTGACACTCCTTGCAATCTTTTCGGACTGGTTCCGCAAGGATGGTTTCGCCACAACTGAAATCATTATGCTTATCCTTGTGGGCTTCTCGACATTTTGGATTGCTCTTTCAGTTGCAACCAGCGCGGTTGGCCTTTTTTTCCAAAGGGTCGATAAGCCTGCAAATAATGCAGTTTCAAAAAATTCTTTAAGTGTCGCCCTCCTCGTTCCTATCTATAATGAAGACCCTCGCGCTGTGTTCAAACGCCTAAAAGCGATACGCGACGACATTGCCTCAACAAGTTCTAATCATCGCACTTGTATATTTATTCTAAGTGACACCCGTGACGAACGCATCGCCTTAGAAGAGCACCGCGCATTCGAATTGCTGCGCCGCACCCACATGGGTCACCCGCCCGTTTATTACAGAAGGCGCGCAAAAAATACCGAGCGGAAGACCGGCAATATTCGCGATTGGGTAGAAAACTGGGGTGGTGATTGGGATGCCTATATCACCCTTGATGCCGACAGTTTGATGTCGGCGAAAACGATTGATCGGCTCTGTGATGAAATGGCTGCGGCAGACCATGTTGCCCTTGTTCAAACCGTGCCGCACTTGATGGGTGCAAACACATTTTTTTCCCGCGTCCAACAGTTTGCCAACAATATTTACGGCGGTGTTTTGGCGAATGGCTTAGAGCGTTGGGCCGGTAATGAAGGTAACTATTGGGGACACAATGCGATTGTTCGCACTAAAGCTTTTGCCGCTTGTGCTGGCCTTCCCACTCTTTCTGGTAAAGGAGCCCTGGGTGGCACAATAAAAAGTCACGATTTCGTGGAGGCCGCTCTGCTTCGCCGTGCGGGCTGGTCCGTAAAGCTTCTACCCAACCTACGCGAAAGTTATGAAGAGACACCCCAAAACATTGTTGATTATGTCCTACGTGATCGTCGTTGGTGCCAAGGCAATTTACAGCACCTACGATTGATAACTTCTAAAGGCTTTGAACCCGCCTCAAGCTTTCATATGCTACAAGGTGCAACAGCCTATATCTCTTCCCTCGTATGGTTCCTCCTGCTTATAGTTTGGGCACTAATGGGGCGTAACGAGGAACAAAATATTTTCCGCTACTTCACTGATACAAACCCACTGTTTCCGCAATGGCCTCAAATGGATGCCGTTAGCCGTATCGTCATACTTGGCTTTATTATTGGCCTCTTACTCATACCAAAACTCTTTGCCATTGGAGCAACAGTTTGGGCAGATCCACGTTGCACCCGGCTTGGGGGACGGTTTCATTTTATTTTCTCTAGCATAGGTGAAATATTACTATCGTTCTTGTTAGCGCCAATATTAATGGTGCAGCATGTCACGGCTGTTGCCCGTACTGTTATTGGCTTAGACGCAGGGTGGGCTCCACAAAACCGCTCAGGAAAAACCTACAGTTTACTAACGCTCGTACGGTTTCATTGGCTCGAAACCCTCGCTGGCATGCTTTTGGTCTTAGGTATTGTCGCCGAAATAATATCATTGTGGCTCGCCCCAATTGCAGCAAGCCTTATCTTCGCAGTACCAATCTCATTTATTTTTGCCATGGCCCTACCAGCTGAGGGAACACTATCGCGAGTATTGAGCACTCGGGAAGTGTTTAATCCCAGCGCAATTATTTCACGCGTAAATGAAAAAGCCCCAGCGGTTTCTGCTGAGGCCTCTCTAGAAAATCAAACTCCGCAGCCTGTTGGCCCAGAACGTAGTGCCTAGCGGTGAACCGTACCAAACACGCCACCAAATTTTCGGCCAATCATAGAAACGACATGCAACTCTCCACCCAACACGCTTTGCCCGCGCATCCGTGCGAGCGCCTGAACAGCCACAACTGAGAAGAGCATTTCGACGAAAGCCAAGACAGGCATCAACAACACTGCAGCAGATATTACGATTATGCTACGAGCGGTCAAAACCATGCTACTGCTCGCCCCTACTTCTGCTGAAGTACTAGGGATGATTGAAATTGTAATCCAAGCCAGAAACCCAAAAAGCGCAGCGCCAAGGAATGGGACGAGAACTGTTTCATTCTCATGATCCGATTTTGAAGCCAAAACAACTGTAGCAATTGAAAGAGCCGCAGCGCATGCAATTGATGCAGCTAGCCCCGGAGCAGCTTGTAGCAAGCCGAATAACACACCGCCACTGGTTGCAAGCCAACCAAATGGAGCAGCTATTGAATAAATAGAATTGTTTTTCATAACGTATTTCACTTTCCCTAATGAGATGAAAGCAATTTGACACGCACATGTTGACCGGTTCTTAACCGCAACATTTCAATGAAAATACCCTTAACAGGCTCTAAAGATGAATTAGAATTTAGCGCTCAATCGAATATTGAAAATATCAGCATCAACCTCAACTGGATCGCCACCAAAGTCTTTGAAGTTATAAGTCAAATACTGAGCGCCCAAAACAAAAGTCTCATTCACTTTATAATCAACACCAACACCGCCAACAACGCCGTAACCCTCAAGCCCACGAATGTTTGTCGTGGCATAGGCAACACCGCCTGTTATGAAGGGAAGGAAGTTTCCAAGAGAATAACCCAAGCGTAAACGCGCAGATGCCAAGGAATTAACTGTTAAATCTGGCGGAATAAAAGTTGGAAGAACCTTAAAGTTAGAAACCATATTGATGTAATCGGCTTCAGCACCCACAACAAAATCGTTGAATTGTAGATTATAGCCAACATGTAATGAGAGAGCTAAGTCATCCCCTGACGATACAAAGCTGCCACCTGTGCCAACATATGCACCCGTTATTGGCGCAAAACGCTCATCCACATCAGAATAGTCACCGTAGGCGATACCACCACCAAGGTAAAACCCCGACCAGTCAGAGCCACCAGAAACAGATGAATCAATTGAACCACGCAAATCACTTGCCTGTGCAGTTGCACAAGAAAGAGCGATAAGTGCTGCTCCTGAAAGTTTTTTAAACATACTCATATACTCAGCTTTCTTCTTCCAAAAACTATGACGTGTTATAGTTTCAAAATTGTTAAATTTCGTGATCAATTTCATCAGGCTACTTTCTTACGACTTGCACGAGTCCTCAGCTTCTTCCCAATTGAAGCTGGTTCGCTGGCAGATTTTAGGAAATAGACGGCCAAGTCAGCCTCAGGCATCGGCTTGGAAAACAAATATCCTTGCAGCAGATCGCACCCAATTTTGCTTAAAAATTCGGCTTGTTCTTCGTGCTCTACACCCTCAGCTGTGACCTTTAAGCTCAGCTCACCAGCAAGTGTCGCAATCATTTTTACAATTTTGTTACCGGCATCGTTATGCGGCACATTATCGACAAACGACTTATCAATTTTCAATTTATCAAACGGCACGCTCATCAAGTACGAAAGTGATGAGTACCCTGTACCAAAATCATCCATAGCAACCGAAACGCCCAAGCTTTTTAGCTGCTCCAGCTTTGCGATTACTTCGTTCGAGTTATCAATCAACATGCTTTCCGTAATTTCCAACTCCAAACGAGAAGCAGGTAAACCTGTTTCTTTCAATGCACGAGCCACCTCAGAAACGATATCTTCGTGCATAAAATGCTGGCCAGATAAATTGACCGCAACGAATGTATCAGACGGCCACAACATGGCTGTTTGGCACGCTTTTACCAAAATCCAATAACCAATCTCAGAAATCATGTGGGACTGTTCAGCCAATTCAATAAACTCAAGCGGAGACAACAAGCCACGAATGGGGTGTTCCCACCGCACCAAGCTTTCCATACCCACTGTCTTTTTTGTTTTTGCATCAACCAACGGTTGGAAATGGAGAACTAGCTCGTCATTGGTAACAGCATCGCGGAGTTCGTTTTCCAACATCCGACGTTCCCGCAGCTCTGAATCCATAGCATTTTCAAAGAAACGAAAAATCCCGCGCCCATCAGCTTTAGCGCGATAAAGGGCAAAGTCAGCGTTGCGTAAGATTTGTTCTGGGCGCGTGCCATTCAACGGAGCAAGTGCAATGCCAATGCTCAAGCCAATGCGAATCTCCTGTTCGTCCACCTTATACGGCTTCGTTACTTCACCAATTAAACGAGCAGCCAACCGAGCAGCTGATCCAGCATCTCCCTGGCTATCCATCAATATAGCAAATTCATCACCAGCAAGACGAGCGATACAGTCGCCCTCGCGTACCTCATCCGCGATCCGCTCGCTTGCTTCCGCTAACAAACGGTCGCCAGCCAAATGGCCCCGGGTATCATTGACCAATTTAAAGTCATCTAGGTCTAGATAAAGAACA
Organism: Rhizobiaceae bacterium; assembly: GCA_036478985.1. Taxonomy (GTDB): domain Bacteria; phylum Pseudomonadota; class Alphaproteobacteria; order Rhizobiales; family Rhizobiaceae; genus Pseudahrensia. The sequence goes on along the minus strand of JAZGEY010000025.1, from coordinate 48,022 downwards.
GTAAAGGGACGGCCATAACGCTCCATATTAGCAACAGACTTTTCCAGCCGCTCATGGAACGCACTACGGTTCATCAATCCTGTTAGCGTGTCGCTCGAAGCCAGGGTAACAATCCGGTCTTCAGCTAGTTTTTCAGAAGTGACGTCAACACCTGTACCAACAAACCCAATAGTTAAACCATCAGTATCGAAAACTGGATGACCACCCAACCTAAGCCAAACTTCGCCAGCACCCCAGTTTGTGCATAAAAGCGTGTCTTTAAATTTGGTGCTTTCTGTAAAAGCGATCTCTAAATCTTCTAATTGAGTTCCCTTGATAGTTGAAACTCTACTCAAATATTCAACAAAATTAACATCCTGAAGCTCAGTTTCCTGAGGAAGCATCGCTTCAGGGAATCGTACCATCATCCCTTGCGCATCTGTTTCCCATATCCAGTTGGATGAAGCAGATTGCAATTCACTTAATAATGTCTTTGCAACAGCAGCCTGCTCTTTGTCTTTGTCCAATTTGATTTGAGAGGCAACAAAGAGTTTTGCATAAAAGTAATTCCCAAGAACAACAGCAAATGTAACCCAAGCGAGGAGTACAAGAACATACTCAGTCCCAGCAGATGACGGCTGATTCAAAAGAGTGTAAATAATTCCAAGAACCAACGGAACAACGAAAGACACAATGGCTGTTGGTATTGATGCGAGGCTGGTTCCACCAGAAATGAGTATTGTCGTAAGACCAATAGCCAGTGGTGTTTTGATATTCCCCTCGCTACCCATACCAAATATCAATGCTGCCACACCCCAAATTGCCCCATAGATAAAGGCCATCACGTGGATCATTAGAAACGTGCGTTTAGAAGAATACTTGTCCTTAATTACCTGCCCGGTAAGATACTTTTCCTTTGATCGTTTGTTTTTATGCCATGTATGAAGCCTAAAACAAACCATAAGGGTAAGAGCGCCAATCCAGAGTATTTTGGGTAGTGTCTCACCCTTACCGGCAGCCATCCAAAGAAAAATACTAGCCGTTACGATATTCACTAAGACAATAAGAGGAGTCAGCTGCATCGACGAGCGAATACGCGCACTGCGTAGCTTTGCTTGGAAAATACTATTCCGAGTTGCCGCTAACTCTGTAAATTTATTACTCATACCCAACATTCAAATCCCCATTTGACTCTTACTTGAGTCACTCGTTCACAATTTATAAGCTATAGGGATTAACGGTTGGTTGACTCTAGCAAGTTTAGCGAGCCTAATTCCACGGGCTTTTGAGAGTTGATAGCGGTAACCAATCAGTAACCACGATATTCAGTAATGAATTGATAACCATCAAATTTAACAACGTTTTCGTATCATCCCCCCATATTACCCTCAATGTAATCAATGGGTGGCGACACAAATGACAAAAACAAAATTAGAACAAAGAATTCCAGAAGCGGCACTAACGGGAAGCCTGCGCGATTTTCGGTTGCCAGAGGGTAAACACCTAATAGACCGGGTTGGCGATTTTTACGTTTGGCAAAACCTACGCCGCGAGAACGATGTTTGGCCTTATGCTAAATCAACATCTTCAGCGCCCCGCACTCACACAACTGCAAAGACAGATTCTGGTAAGGAAATTGCTGGCGTCAACTTTGCTTCACAAGACTACCTCACACTTGCATCGCATCCAGCTATAAAAGAAGCGGCATTGAAGGCCATTAAAGACTATGGTGTTCACAGCGCTGGTTCAGGTGCTCTACTTGGTAATACAACAGGCTCACTTGCGCTAGAAAAAGAAATTTCGGACTTCCTAAGTGGACGTGAAACTATTCTTTTCCCAACAGGTTGGTCTGCTGGCTTTGCTGCAGTGCAAGGCTTTGTACGCCCTGACGACCATGTCGTAATGGATGTTCTTGCTCACTCTTGCCTCCAAGAAGGGGCGAAAGCTTCAACATCAAATATTCACTTTCACGGCCACTTAAATCTTCGCGCTGTTGAACGTCGTTTACAACGTATACGTGCCAAAGATACTAAAAATGGTATCCTAGTAATCACAGAAAGCCTCTTTTCAATGCACTCGGACACCCCAGATATTGGCGGTCTTCGTGCTCTTTGTGATGAATATGATGCACAGCTGTTGGTCGATTGCGCCCATGACTTTGGCTCAATCGGTGATGCTGGCCTTGGTCACCTTGGTCTACAAAACATGGTAGATGCTGCTGATGTTATCATCGGTGCATTCTCAAAAACTTTCGCATCAAACGGTGGCTTCATCAGCGTCAAAAACATCGAGACTGCTGAATATTTGAAATATTACAGTGCAACTCAAACCTTCTCAAACGCCCTCTCCCCTGTTCAAGCCGCAACCATTATGCAGGCGTTCAAGATTGTTCGTTCAGAAGAAGGAAAACAACGTCGTTTATCTTTAATGAATAACGTTCTCTATATGCGTCGTGAAATGGAGAAGGTTGGCCTTGAAACTCTAGGTGATCCATCAGCTATTGTTCCAGTGCGTGTTGGCGCAGAAGGACTCGCTCGTATCGCCTCGCGTAACTTGAGCTCACTGGGTGCTATTGCAAACTTAGTTGAATACCCAGCCGTTCCTCAAGGCGGCGCGCGTTTCCGCGTGCAAGTTATGTCCGAGCACACAACTGAGGATATTGATCTGTTGGTTAAGCTTATGTTGGAAGCAATGAATTCTGCGGAGCTAGAATATCGCACGTATCGCGAAGATACAAATTCGAGCATTCACCCTTCAACTATTCCAACACGCCAGACTGCTGAAAAAGCAGCTTAAGGCCAATTTGTTGTCCTGCTCAATATAAATTTTGAGCAGGTACACACCCCGTTAGAAGTGGAAAAAGCCAATGTCTAAACAAGCAAGAATATTAGCAGTCGATGATGACGTAAATTCAGCGGAGCTTATTGTTCGTGTTGCTGAACGTTGCGGCTACGAAGGCTTTGCAACATCTGATTCACGTGGCGTTACAAATTTAGCTAGTGCCCTTGAGCCCGACGTTATTGCCGTTGATGTGAACATGCCTAATATTGATGCCAGAGGGCTTTTAGATCTCCTCTCGCAAGCTGGTTACAAAGGTCATATTATTGTCGCAAGCGGCGCTGAAATGTCCGTGTTAGAAGAGACGCAAGCTTTTGGTGTAGAAAAAGGTTTGTCGATGCCGTTCGTCATGCAAAAGCCGATTGATTTCCAATTGCTCCGCAAACAATTGATGGATGATAAACTTAAGACCGAGGCTTAACATCAATAAATTCAAACAATAAAAAACGGGCAAACCTCTTGGTTGCCCGTTATAAATCATAACTCACTCAAATTGATTTGAGTGAGTTTTTTTATGTCTCATTACCCGCCTGTGGTAATTGCTAGGCAGCGCTCCATTTTGGAGAGCAGACGTGGTAAATCAACAGGCTTCGTATCAAAGTCCGAGCAACCGGCCTCTAGGGCACGCTTTCTATCTGTTTCGAAAGCACTGGCCGTCAGGGCAATAACAGGAATATTCACCGTCTCAGGGTTCAGCTTAATTTGACGCGTGGCTTCGCAACCATCCATCTCACCAAGACCAATATCCATCAAGATTAGATCTGGCTTCAATTCTACGGCAGATTGGATCCCACCGGGGCCATCAACAGCAAATCTTACCGTATAGCCGCGTCGCTCGAGACGTCGCCCAAGAACGTCCCTATTTACCGCATTGTCTTCCACCACCAAAACCAATGTCATCTTCTTGCCTTCATCTTTGTTGCCCTATTGACCAATACTGGCCTAAATCCGTGTGTCTTAATTTTAACTTGCTTGCGCCGTTCGCTCGATTAAGGCGAGTGCTTTTGTCAGCTTGTCACTATCCAATGGCTTTTCAATAAACCCAGAAGCATCATGACGGCGCGCCTTATCTCGATCTGTTACGTTACTGATCATTATAACTGGAATGTGAGCTGTACTTGGATCAGATTTCAATGTCCCAATCACATCCCAACCATCAAGCCCAGGCATCACCACATCAAGTAGTATCGCATAAGGCTTCACTGTTTGAGCCAATTGTAAGACAGATTCAGGTGAATCTGTCGAAACAGCCTGATACCCTTCACGATCCAGCAATCTTTCCGCTACATCGAGAAAATTTCGATCGTCATCAATAACGAGAATGCTAAGCTTTTTCTCGCCTGCTTGTTGTGCAGTTCCGACCGCATGGATTGTTTTTAACCCATCAATTGCTTTATCAAGTTGTGATGTTTTCTGACCACCAACATGATACCCGCTATCATTCATTTCAACGTGCGCCTCATCCACGAGAGCGGTAGAAGAAATTTTAGTTTCTTCCTCGTCAATTTGAACCACATGAGCCGGCAGGTCGATTGTGAAACAAGACCCATCACCGAGTTTGCTCTCCAAAGAAATGTTGCCGCCCATCAAACGACACAGATTCTGACTAAGAGAAAGGCCAAGACCAGTGCCACCAAATTTCGCCGTAATCGAAGAATTCGCCTGCGAGAAATTATGAAACAGATTGTTCAAGTTCTCTTCTGAGATACCTACACCAGTATCGCGAATCGCAACAGAAATTCTATCCGCCCCATCTTTTACATACCGTTCAACACTCAAAGTAATTTGACCATTCTCGGTGAACTTACTCGCATTAGAAAGTAGGTTAAGAATTGACTGACGCAACTTCGTCGCATCCATATACACTTCGCCGAGATCGTCTCCTTTAAGAAGAACAAAGGCATTTGTATTTTTCGCAGCCAATGGACGCGCAGTTGCTTCCATCTCCGTTACGAAGGTATCAAGATCGAATGTTTCTAAATACAAGTCAGCCTTGCCTGCCTCAATTTTAGAAATATCCAAAATATCGTTGACCATTGCCAACAGGTGTTTACCTGCCGCAGAAATCTTTTGAAGGTCCGCAATCTCTTCGCCACGACCATCCAACTCAGCATCTTCAAGGAGAATTTCACTATAACCCAACACTGCATTCAAAGGTGTACGCAGTTCATGGCTCATGTTTGCCAAGAAACCAGACTTCGCGTTGTTTGCACTTTCCGCTTCGTCCTTAGCATCGGTCAATTGTTTCAGTGTGGATTGATGCCGATCAATTTCTTTCAACAGTTCAGATTGTGAATCCACAACGCTTGAATAGTAACTCGCCATAATAAAGATGTAAGTGGCAGCTGAAATCGTTGACACCATCGCCACATCTACCATTGAAGTAAGCGGAATGTTGACCGGGAAAGAATTGCCACTCCATATATACGCAAGATAAAATGCACCGAGGCTTAGTATCAACTGGGTAAAAATGATAACCCTAGTTTGTGTACTCGATCCTAGATAGAAGAACGCCAAAAGCGGCACGGTGAGAATCCACATCAAGAATGGTGACGATGCTCCGCCGTACTGGTAGGAAGCCCACAGAATGGTAAATGTCAGGTTTTGAACCGAAAGCAATGCCAAAATAAAGTATGATTTTTGAAAAATCTTCAAGGCAATTGGGAACAACCAAAATGCCGTGATCGACGCAGCCAAAATCCATACATGAGGAGATGGTTGCGGATCATTCAACATTAGATAAATCGTGATCGGATGCGAAATGATTGGCCCAAACAGATGGCTAATCAGGAACATTCTAACGTTCTTATGATCCGTTATATCTTCCTTCATATGGTCCGGTGTGAACCAATAAAGCAATGCATTTAGTTTTTCAGTCAGATAATTCACGATAATCCTGTCCCCACGCGACCTAATACTGGATTAAAAGTAAACAGACTTAGTTAATATTCGGTAAGGATTTTGCTCTTCAAGCCCAATAAAGCCGCATTGGATTATCAATTAAAAGCTTCTGTTGTTGAGCCTTCGTAACGGCAATACGTGGGATCATATCTACCAAATGCCCATCATTTGGAACATGGCTTTTCATATTTGGATGCGGCCAATCTGTTCCCCACAACACCCGTTCTGGAAAACGTTCTACCAGTGTTCTGCCAAAATCAACCACGTCATCATAAGGTGGACCAATAACTGTTAGCCGTTCGGGGCATGTAACCTTCGTCCAAATATTCTGGTTATCGTCCAAGAGCTTCACAAACCGGCGAAAATCTGGATGGTCAACACCTTTTGTAACATCTGGCCGCCCCATATGATCGACAACGATTGTTGTCGGCAACTGTTCTAAAAATGGCACGAGCTCTTCTAAATCTGCAGCCTCGAAATATACCACAATATGCCAGCCGAGTTTTGCAATCCGTTCCGCAACCTTGAGGAACACATCTTTAGGCGTCGCATCCACTAACCGCTTCACAAAGTTAAACCGAACAGCTCGCACCCCTGCCCTGTCCATCATTCGCAATTCTTCGTCGCTCACGTTTGGGGAGACTACGGCAACCCCGCGCGCCAGATCACCAGCCGCACGCAGGGCATCAACAAGCGCATCATTATTTCGACCGTGGCATGAAGCCTGAACAATTACATTGCGCGAGAACCCTAAATATTCACGCAAAGCAAAAAGCTTGTCCTTCGAAGCATCACACGGTGTGTATTTTCGCTCCGCAGCATAGGGGAATATGTCCCCCGGCCCGAACACATGACAATGGGCATCAACCGCCCCTTTCGGCACAACGAACTTTGGTTTCGTTGGACTTGGGTGAAATGGTAGATAGTCGGAATCCATTTTGTATTTCATTCTCGCGGGCTCGTCTTTCATGTTCATCACGGCTCGCCTAAGCGAAAACCACTCCATCCATTAGTTTATTTGCGGTGCGCAAAATAGCGGCACTTTCAACCGCACCTTTGTCATCAACACGGGCGACAATCGTTGTTTCTCCAATTGGGTGTTCGATGGGCATCGTTTTCTTTTTGCCTTCAGGCAACTGGGCTAGTTCATTGGCCGGTGTGCCTTCTATCAAACAAGCACTCGCCACACTCACAGCTGCCAACACACCAATGCTTGCGTGGCAACGGTGAGGAATGAAACTACGAGTTGAAATAACCCCGCCTTGTGTCGGGGCACTCACCAACGTCATTTTGGGTATCGTTTTTTCCCGCACGTCCCCAAGGTTCATCAACGGTCCACATATCAAACGCAATGCTTCCAGCCGTTCACGAAGTTCTCCATTCGCCTCTAGTTCTTCGCGGTTTTCAGTGCCCATAATCCCCAAATCTGAACCGCGCAAAATTACACATGGCATGCCATTATCAATCATGGTCACCTCAATGCCACCAACAACATCCACTGCGCTACCAGATGGTAATAACGAGCCGCAAACAGAACCGGCAGTCTCTTGAAATTCTAATGAGATCGGCGCGTTAGTACCAGGAACCCCGTCAATCACCGCCGAGCCTTCAAAACAAACATTACCGTTTAGTGTTTCCACCGTGGCAATAGCAACTTGCTGAGTGTTCTCCATAAAGATTGTAACTTTGGTTTGACCATCAACCGCTTTCACAAAACCCCGCTCGATCGCAAATGGCCCTACCCCCGCCAGAATATTTCCGCAATTTTGAGCATTTGAAACGAGCGCCTTATCCACCACCACCTGTAAAAACAGATAGTCCACATCAATGCCATCTCGTTCAGATTTTTGGACAACTGCGACCTTAGAGGTGAGCGGATCAGCTCCTCCCATACCGTCGATTTGCCGTTCATCGGGTGACCCCATCATGCTGAGCAAGAATGCATCTCGCTCTTCAACAATTTGAGGTAAGTCATCGGCTAAGAAGTAACCACCTTTTGAGGTTCCACCCCGCATCCACATGCAGGGAATACCGTTCTTAATACCGCTAGACATACTTCAATCCGCGCTCTTCCAACCGCTCGCGCATGGAATAAACATCTAAGCCTAATTCGCCATCAGCAAACCGCTTTCGCTTCGCTTCCTCGTTTGCCAATCGTGCGTGCGTTTTTTCTAACACATCCTCCGCCTCTTCACGGCGAACAACACAAACTCCATCGTCATCCGCCAAGACCACATCGCCAGGGTTAATAGAAGCCCCCGCACAAACAATGGGAACATTTACCGATCCTAGAGTTTCTTTCACGGTTCCCTGCGACCCAATACATTTTGACCAAACAGGAATCCCCATATCCTCCAAGTCTTTTGTATCTCTTACCCCAGCGTCAATTATCAAACCAACACCGCCCTGTGCCTTCAACGAGGTCGCCAACAAATCACCAAAATATCCAGCATCCGAAGGCGAAGTAACCGCGAGTACCAAAACATCGCCAGGTTTCACTTGCTCAATTGCCACATGCAACATCCAGTTATCGCAAGGAGGAGCGAGAATTGTAACGGCAGGGCCTGCCAGTGAAGCCCCTTTGTAAATTGGCCGCATATATGATGCGAGTAAGCCCTTACGTCCTTGCGCCTCATGGACGGTAGCAACCCCCGCTTCGCCCAATTCTTTGGCGATTGCCAGATCAGTGCGCTCAATGTTTTGTACGACAATATTTTCCATTACAGTTCATCCACGCAAGTTGGGTAAATGGCTTGAAAGCCCTCCGCATATTTTGATGGCCGACCACCAGACATGCCACCCGAATTTCGACGGAAATGATTACCACGGTTTTCAGCAACATTGGTGTAATAGTTCCATAGATGTTCCTGCCCCTGCATGCATTCAATCGCGGCACGTTTTTTATCCCACACATCAGTGATGTCTAGAAACACATTTGGAACCCAGCCCATTTGTTCTGTCTGGTGCGGTTCAAACAAATAGAGTTGTGGTGCGCCAAGCACTTTCTCCCCCGGTTTATGCCCCCAAGCCTGCGCAATCATGCGCACTTCCATCGCAATCTCAGTGGTGTACATATGATCGGTGTTGTATTGATCATATTTCGAATGCGACATCATAAATTTCGGCTGAACGGCACGGACAATGTCTACCAGTTTAAATTTAGCTTCTTCATCCAGCTTCAATGGATAGTCGCCTAAGTCCATAAATTGAATATCATGCACATCAAGCGCCTTGGCCGCGTTCTCCGCCTCTTTGCGTCGCTCGGTTTTCACCTTATCAAGGGTCATACCCTCCTGCTTCCAAAGTTTCGCGCTTTCACCGCGCTCGCCATAGGAAAGGCAAACGACGGTTACATCATACCCTCTCTTTTGATGCAGCGCGATTGCCCCGCCGCACCGCCAAACGAAATCTGCTGCATGGGCACTTATTATTAGTGCTGTGTTCTTATCACTCATCAATTCACTCCAAAAATTCCTAATGTAAGCCTATCCAAAACTAACATACACGAAAAGTGGCAAAAGATGATTTTTCCATTTTCACCGGCCTCAACCCGTGATAAAAAACCCAATGAGTAAATTTCCAAAAATTACCTTCATCGGTTTCGGAGAAGCCGCAGGAGCTATTGCAAATGGCTGGAAAGATTTAGAGATACAAATCTCGGCCTTCGATATTAAAACCAACAGCGACACCACCCGCGTTGCCATGCTGGAGAGATATGCCGCAGCAGGTATCAACGGACACAACACAATTGAAGAGGCGGTGGCGGATGCCGATCTTATCATTAGCTTAGTCACCGCAGACCAAGCCCACAAAGCAGCTAAGAGTGTGCTTGGTCATTGCAACCCAAACGCAATTTTTTTCGATTGTAATTCCTGTTCTCCTGATACCAAACGCTCCTCTGCCAAACACCTAGAGGCCGATGATATCCGCTATATAGATGTCGCGATTATGGCCCCCATCTACCCCGCCATGCACAAGACTAAACTCCACATCAGCGGCCCACACGAAAAAGCTACTCTTGAGGTGATGGCGCTTCTTCAAATGAACGTCATCCCACTTGAAGGTGATGTCGGCACGGCCTCTTCTGTAAAGATGATGCGCTCTATCATGATAAAGGGCATTGAGGCAGTGATGATGGAAACCATTCTCTCCGCCCGTAAAGCCGGTGTTGATGAACTGGTTCTTGATTCACTCGACACAACCTACCCGAATTTTAATTTCCGTGAGAAGGCTACGTTTCAAATGGAACGGGTGATGGTGCACGGGGTACGCCGTGCCGCAGAAATGCGTGAGGTGGCATTAACCGTCAAACAACTTGGCCTCGATAATTCCATGGCCACCGCCACGGTTAACTGGCAACAGGATATTGGCGAGAGAAATCTAGACCCTGACTATTCTTTAGCCGATAACGATTATGGCTCACGGGCCGATATAATTTTGACCGCACTTGAGAACACCAAAGAGGACACATGATATGGGCTTGGAGAAGGACTACGAGGATATTCCCGGAACCTACGTTTTCAACGGCAAGCGTTGCCGCGAGGGTTATCACTTGAACAAGTTTTGCAAATCTCTTGATGTCGCCGCAAATCGAGAGATCTTCAAGAAAGACCCCGCCGCTTACCTTGATCAATACCCCATGACGGACGAACAACGCGGATTGGTAGAACGTCGCGATTGGCTTGGCATGTTGCAAGTCGGCGGTAATATTTATTACACCTTCAAGCTCGCGACACTCGATGGATTAAACATGCAAGATGTGGGCGGGGCCATGTCCCATATGACCGTCGATGATTTTAGACAAATGCTGCTTGATGGCGGCCGCAAAGTAGAGAACAATCGCTCCAAGGCTGAGAACGCCGCCAACAGTAAGGGCACATAGAATGGCTAGAATTATAGCGGGCGTCGGCTGCTCCCATATACCATCAGTCGGTGCTGCCTCAGATAACGGCAAGACCCAAGATCCCTACTGGAAACCCCTATTCGATGGTTATGGCCCGGCCCGCGAGTGGATGGCCAAGACCAAACCCGACGTTATCATCATGGTTTACAACGACCACGCCAATGCTTTTTCTGTAGAGCTCATCAATACATTTGTATTGGGCGTTGCCGATGATTACGCCCCCGCCGACGAAGGTTATGGCCCGCGCAAGGTTCCCCATGTTTATGGCGATGCCGACTTCGCTGCCCACATGACAGAATCCCTCGTCCTCGACGAGTTCGACATTGCCATCGCCAACGAAATGGATGTTGACCACGGCCTCACCGTGCCACTGACCGTCATGTTCGATCAACCTGATGAGTGGCCGTGCAAGGTCATTCCCTTTTGCGTCAACGTGGTGAAATACCCCCAACCGACCGCCAACCGTTGCTACCAATTGGGCAAAGCCTTACGTCGCGCCGTTGAATCCTACCCAGAAGATTTGAAGGTTGTCATTTTTGGAACTGGCGGTATGTCCCACCAATTACAAGGCGAACGGGCAGGCCTCATTAACGCCGACTTTGACACCAAATTTCTCGACAATTTAACCGCCGATCCAATAAGCCTCACCAAAATAACCCACACCGAATTTATGCGTGAGGCTGGGTCAGAAGGCATTGAACTCATCATGTGGTTGACCATGCGCGGTGCGCTCAGCGATGATGTCAAAGAGGTTTACCGTTATTATCATGTCCCCGCTTCGAACACTGGAGCTGGACTTATTATATTTGAGGATCAAGCTAAATGAGAATTTGCGTAGCCGGTGCAGCCGGTGCTTTTGGAATGAAACACTTGGACGCTTTGGCCAAAATTGATGGGGTCGAAGTAACTTCCGTTATGGGCGTTGAAGCCGACAATATCCAAGCCTTCACCAAAGAGCGCGGCATTGGCCATGCGACGACAGACCTTGCCGAAAGCCTCTCCCGTGATGATGTTGATGCAGTCATTCTCGCAACTCCAACTCAACTCCATACCCCCCAGGCCATTCAGTGCATGAGGGCGGGAAAGCACGTGCTTGTTGAAATTCCCATGTCCGATAATCTGGCCGATGCCCAAGAGCTTGTTCGGGTGCAAAAGGAAACAGGGCTTATTGCTATGTGCGACCATGTTCGCCGCTTCAACCCGTCCCACCAATGGGTCAAGAACAAGATAGATGCAGGGGAAATCAACATTCAGCAGATGGATGTTCAGACCTATTTCTTCCGCCGCACCAACATGAACGCCCTCGGCAAACCCCGTTCTTGGACCGATCACCTGCTTTGGCATCACGCCTGCCATACAATTGATTTGTTCATCTACCAAACGGGCGAAGTGCCCACCGAAGTGTTCGGCATGCAGGGTCCCAAACACCCAGACCTCGGCATCGCCATGGATATGACCATCGGCCTCAAAACAAAATCCGGAGCTCTTTGCACTCTTTCGTTATCGTTCAACAACGATGGACCACTTGGAACTTTCTTTCGCTACATCTGCGATAATGGAACCTATGTCGCGAGCTACGACGACCTTTATGATGGTCGCAACGAGCCGATTGATTTATCCGCCGTTGCGGTATCCAACAACGGTATCGAACTGGCTGATAGAGAATTCATTTCTGCTATTCAAGAAGGCCGCGAACCTAACGCCTCAGTCGCTCAATGTCTCCCCACAATGGAAGTGCTAGATAGAATTGAAAAGGTGATGGGAAGTTAAGCCTCGCGCTCGGCCAGATGACTCCGTACAAGAACACTCAACACAATCAAACCTGCAGCACCTGCTTGGAATATAAAGTGACCACACTTTTAAAACTATTTTCAAATCTTGAAACGCCCTGCCTAATTTTGGATGAGGTAAGGCTTCAAAAAAATGTGCTGCGGCTTCGCCAAAAAGCAAAGTCGCTTGGGGTGGAATTGCGCCCGCATTTGAAAACTGGGAAGTCAGTGGAAGTCGCCGAACGGATATTAGAGCAGCCCAATGCAAAAGCCACTGTTTCTACCTTGAGCGAAGCAGAGCTCTTTGCCAAAGCAGGTATTAAAGACATTTTATATGCGGTGGGTATATCGCCACAAAAACTCAATCGCGTCTTAGCAATCCGTGCTGAGGGTTGCGATTTATCAGTCTTACTCGATTCCATTGCGCAAGCTGAGGCCGTGGCCGACAAATGCAAAGGCACGGAAAAGTCCATTCCTGTCATGGTAGAAATTGACAGTGACGGCCATCGCGGGGGCCTGCCTGCAAACAGTCCCGACTTACTCAAGATCGCCGAAATATTAGCAACTGGCGGCGCGGAATTACGCGGCGTGTTGACCCATGCAGGGGAAAGCTATGGCGTAACGGGCGCGGCAGCCCACGCCGAATATACAGAACAAGAAAGGTCAGCAACTGTTGCGGCAGCGCGAGCACTACGCGAGGCTGGTCATGCTTGCCCTGTGGTCAGTGTCGGTTCAACCCCCACCGCCCACGCAGCCAAAGACCTAACTGGCGTGACCGAACTTCGCGCTGGCGTGTATAGTTTTTTCGATCTGGTGATGGCTGGAATTGGTGTCTGCACAACAGACGACATCGCACTCTCCGTGCTAACAACAGTCATTGGACATCAACAGGAAAAAGGCTGGGTGCTAGTGGATGCAGGGTGGATGGCAATGTCCCGAGATCGCGGAACAGCAGCGCAAGCTGTTGACCAAGGCTACGGACTTGTTTGCGATGAGAACGGAAAGCTGATTTCTGATCTTGTCTTAGTCGCCGCCAATCAAGAACACGGCACAATTGCATGTCGCCCCGGTAGCGACCAAAAACTCCCGAATTTGCCCATCGGCACCCGTTTGCGGATTTTACCAAACCACGCCTGCGCCACTGGTGCCCAACACAATGGCTATAACGTCCTCTCTCCCAACTCCGAGATTAACGGCCAATTCTGGCCAAGAATTTCAGGCTGGTAAAAACACACAGGAATACACAATGGAATTCATTTCATCAGATAAAGTCCCATCACCTGCAGGGCATTATTCGCAAGCCGTTTGCCATGATGGACTTTGCTACGTCTCAGGAATTTTGCCCGTCGCACTAGAGGAGCCTGTGGTTCGTCAGCTCAGCTTTGAGGAGCAATCTGATCTGGTACTCGCCCATGCCAAAGCAATATTGGCTAAGGCAGGCCTAACGCCGCAAGATGTCGTTCAGGCACGAATTTATGTGACCAGCGTAGAAAATTGGGGCATTTTCGATGCAAAGTATGCAGCGTTCATGGGTGACCATAAACCCGCCCGCGCTGTCGTGCCCGTGCCGGAACTTCACCACGGGTTTGATATTGAAATTGAGATGATAGCGCACCGAAAATAGCTTCTTGGGGTTCGCCCATTATTATTCTTTACAGAATCAAGCTTGTTCGAACCCACGGGATATTTCCCAATCGGTCACTTGTCTATCATATTCTTCCTGTTCCCATTTAGCCGCTCGAACATAGTGATCCACCACGTCATCCCCAAAAGCTGAACGCAGCATTTCGGAGCGGTCTAATGTCACAGTCGCTTCACGCAAGGTCGCCGGAATCTCTCGCGCGTTGGAGTCAGCGCCATAAGCATCACCAACGAATTCTTTTTCTAGTTTTGTCTTACCCTCAATGCCTGCAATACCCGCTGCCAAAAGTGCGGCGAATGCTAAATAAGGATTTAAGTCGGAACCACCAACGCGACACTCAACCCGAATACCCTTGCTGCCCTCGCCGCAAACACGGTAGCCTGCCGTGCGGTTATCCATGCTCCAGATCGCTTTAGTAGGTGCGAATGTTCCGGCAACGAATCGTTTGTAGGAATTCAAATGCGGCGCGAGAAAATAAGTCATTTCTCCAGCGTGGGTCAAAAGCCCGCCCATATAATTCTGCATTAATTTAGACATGCCGTATTTCTCATCACCATCCAAAAACAACGGTTTTTTACTGTCCATGCTCCAGAGCGATTGGTGAACGTGAGAAGAGGAACCCGCAGATTTTTTGTCCCACTTAGCCATGAAAGTCAGCGCCCTACCCTGCTCCCAAGCAATTTCTTTGCAGCCATTTTTAACGATGGCGTGGTTGTCGGCGGCGGCTAATGCCTCGTCATATTTGACGTTGATTTCCTCTTGGCCAGCAGAAGCCTCGCCCTTCGAACATTCAACAGGAATACCCGCACCATACAATCCGTTACGGATGGCACGCATGACATGCTCTTCTTTGGTGGTTTGGAAAATGTGGTAATCTTCGTTGTAATCGCTCGCCAACTGCATGTCGCGATAGCCAAGAGCGGATGCCTCTTCGTAGCTTTCGTCAAACAGGAAAAATTCCAATTCAGATGCCATCATCGGCATCATGCCCATATTCGCTAAACGGTCGATTTGCTTTTTCAAAAGCGCGCGAGGCGAATGGGGCACATCTTTGTGAGTGTGATGATTTTGCACATCGCACAGCACCAAACCACGGGATGTGGCGCAAAGTGCTCATATCAGGCTTCATGGTGTAGTCGCCATAACCAGATTCCCAAGAGGTCGATTTATATCCTTCGACAGGTTCCATCGCTATATCAGTGGCGAGAAGATAGTTGCACGCATGGGTTTCTTTGTGGGCAGTTTCAATGAAATTAGAAACATGAAATCGCTTACCCATTAAGCGCCCTTGCATATCCACGAGCGCTACCAGCACCGTATCAATTTCGCCGCTTTTTGCAGCTTTTTTCAAATCATCAAAAGTTAAATTGCCGGCCATGAGAACATCCATCCATGCTGTTAATTTTCAAGAGAACCATATCTCGATTTATCATACAAGCTAGAGTGATTTTAAAGTCAAACCATAGGGTTTCGTAAACTCAAAGCATATCCAGATTGGCTTCTTTGATAAGTCCAACCAGTTGTTTTCCAACAGCTATTTGTTGTTCTGCAGTTTCCACTAAATCATTGCGAATTTCCAACATGACGTTTTGACAACCGCGTGAAATGCCATGCTTTACCAAAGTATGGGTCACCCCATCTTTGGGGCCATAGGGGTCATTTCGCAAAGTCACCATGCCGGTATGCTTAGCCGAATTCTCCAACATACCATCTGCAAACCGCGTATCGGCATCGTGCAGAATACCAAGCTCGACCGTGCGTTGCTTACCAAAATAGATGGGAGTGAACGTGTGAATGGTAATCATAACGCAACCATCCCCTACCCTGTCCATCACATCGCTGACAGTTTTATGAAACGGAATGTATAGTTCCTCCGTGCGGCTTTGCTTTTCCTCAATGCTTAAATTCTGGTTCCCCGGAATGGCGTAAATCTCGCTTTCGGTATTCATCGCTTGAGGGTTTTCAGGTGGGCGGTTCAAATCATAGACTAACCGCGAATACCGCGCGGCAACCAATGGTGCATCCAAATACTTGGATAAATATTGAGCCACCCTCAGCGCACCCGGATCCCAAGCCGCATGGCTTTGAACAGCCTCAGTTTCAAGGCCCAGATTATCAAGGCTCGCAGGCATCCTATTACTGGCATGTTCACAAACCAAAACAATATTTGATTTGCCATTCCTATTGATGATTTCTACCGAAGGCTGTTCTTTGACATTAAGTAATGAATTTTTTATTTGATTGCTCACTTACTCTTCATTTGCAAAGAATGGAGATTGAACAGCCTAACTGCCGTTGTCAATTATAGGAATTCTAAAGTCATGAGCCAAAGTAAAATTGCTTTACCAATCATCGTTCTTTTGAGCGTGATTATCGCTCTGGCATCCTTGCGGTTTATTCCCTTAGATCTCGAACTCTCATTCCCTCCAATGCAGCATCAGTTTGAAAATGCCCGACTGGGGTTCTTATTACATATTAGCGCCTCGCCAATTGCACTGGCGATCGGTGCTTATCAACTCCTACCCAACATGCGCAAACGCCACCTCACGCTCCACCGTTGGCTTGGTCGATTATACGCCATCGTGATTATAGTTGGGGGTGTGTCCGGCTTCTACATCGCCTTCAACATCGAAAGCACTATTGGTGCAATTGGTTTTGCACTGCTTGCCGTGATTTGGGTTTTTGTGACAGCCCAAGCCGTACTCAAAGCGCGGGCAAAACAATTCGCCGATCACCGCATATGGATGATCCGCTCCTTCGCCCTAACTTTTGCCGCCGTAACTCTACGCCTGCAATTGGCGACATTCCAATTTGGTTTTGAAATGCCCTACGAACAGGTTTACCCGTTTTTGGCTTGGTCTTGCTGGATACCGAATATCATCTTTGCTCAATGGTGGATTTCAAAATATCCGCGCCCGATTAAAGCTTCCACTTAATCTTTCCAAACGACATAAGCGTGCTGCCGATAAAGGCAAAGACACCCCAGAACCAACCGTGGGCACTGCCAGAAACAATGCCCGCAAGATATGCGCCAATGTTACAACCAGAAGCCAAGCGCGCTCCATAGCCCATCATCAACCCGCCAATAACTGCGGTCGCCAAACCCTTCCAGCCAATCGCGAGAATTGGTTTGAATTTACTTGCAAGTCCTGCGGCCAACAGCGCACCTAAAATAATGCCCATGTTCATAATAGATGTTGAGTTTGAAAAAATACTCCGAGAAACATTGATCTTCGCGTGCCAAAAAGTTGCGACACCCATATCTGCCCCAAGCATGGAGTAAAATTTTGCGCCCCACTGCACGAAACCAGAGGTTATTCCCCAAGGGCGACCAAGCGTGAGTATCGTTCCAACGCTTACTACAACCAATGCCAACGCTCCAAGCGCTAGAGACCATGGGCCAGTTAAAAGGCTACCCGTTTCGCGCGGGGTCTCTAATTCCCCATGCGCCGCTTTTTCGCGGCGGATACTCCAGATAACTACCAAACCAACGAACAGTGCCGTCATCGCAAAAGCAACGCCCGGTCCATAGTTCTTAATTGTAGAGAATGCAGAAAAGCGCGGCAGGCCATTCCAGAATTTTAGGTGTGCCGTCCCAAACACCGAGCCAGTGACAAAGGAAGCCAACGTTATCATCATTCGCGTGCTACCACCGCCAGCCGTAAAGAGTGTACCAGAAGCACAACCACCACCGAGCTGCATCCCTGCACCAAATACAAATGCACCAAAGGCAGAACCAACGCCAAAGGGAAATACGAAAGCACCACTGCGCATATTCCACTCGCCTAAGTTCCAAGTTTTACCGTAGGCAATGAGAGGATAGGAAAGCGCACATGCAATCAAAATCAGCAGCATTTGTGCACGAATACCATTGCCGCGCCGTTCTGTGACAATTCGTCGCCACCCAGCCGTAAAACCAAAAGCTGCATGGTAAAGCGCGAAGCCGGCGAACAGACCGATCGTCGTTGCAATGACATAGCGCCACCCCCCGTAAGGAAAGGTCAGTACGCAAAGAGCAACAAAGGCGACTAATGCCAGCCCAACGGGTACAAGCGGGGGAAATGCAGGGTTTGTCGTTTGATTACCAATTGCAGGCGCTGCGATGCTCATCCGTGAGTTCCAATAACTTGATGTGTGTTACGGAGCCTTTTTCACTGGCAATTTAGCAGCCAACCAACCAGGTCCTTGCTTTGATCCTAACATACCTTCACCGACGTTGATAATACCTGTAAAGCCTCTCTTCTCAAGTTCATCAGAGATGTATGTAGAGCGATTCCCGTGGGCACAGATCAATGCAATCTTCGCATCTTTCTTACCGCCCGTTAGCTTGGCTAGCTTTTGTAAAAACCCGCCAACATGCATAGAAATTGGAGCAGCGGATTCAGGAACCCCTGTTTGCTTCCATTCGTCAGGATGACGAATATCAACGAGATAAACTACCCCGCTCTTGGAAAGCTTAGAGGCTTCAGTAACGGACATAAAATCCGCAGCATTCGCAAAGTTAACAATGCTAATTGAGAATAAAATAACAAACGCTTTAATGATGAGGCTTAGTGGCTTATTCGATGCAGAATTCATGATGGGATCCTCGATATATTCAATTATTAGAATTTATTGAACTTAAGCATCTTAAAGTGCAACTGAATTTTTTGTGAGCGTGGCTTTCTTGTCCTCAAGCAGCGATAAATTTTGCTACATACTCCGTTCGTAGAGCTACATACCAAGGTTGTTGAGGAGGCCAAGGATTGAGGTTCCCCAGCGCATCTCCAGGGTAGGCCTCAGCAAAGTTTTTCTTATAATTTGCATTGGCAAAACGATCTGCCCCCAGAACTGGCGAATTATACCCATGGTGATTGATTGCTTGGCCCGCGACGCCCTGCTGATAGGCAAAATCAATAAAGGCATAAATTTCATCCTTATTTTTTGCCCCAACTGGCATCGACAAACCATCCACCCAAGCCATCGCTCCTTCTTTTGGAGCTTGGTAGTGGATTGGCTGCCCTGCTGTTTTTAATGCTAAGGGAGGGCCATCCCAAGTTTGCCCAACAATTACGCCCTTTTTCAAAAAGCCGCTTTTTTGAGTGTCGGCATCATTCCACAACAGTTGAACATTCTTCTTACGTGTAATGCACCACTCGGTTAGTTTCTGCCATATGGGGCGCATAGCATCTTCAGAAGAATAGGCCTTCCACATATCACCCTTTTCCAATTCACCAATGCTCTCTAAATATAGTCCCGCACCGAGCATCATCGAATGGGGTCGGCCCATTGTTTTGCCACCGTTGTCTTCATCCCAAATCGCACCATAGGAGGGTACTCCCCCATCTGGAGAATATTTTTCCGTATGCCAGGCGATGCCTTCCGTTCCCCAAATATGGGGCAACCAATGAGGGCCCCTGTTTTCAAAATTCCAATCATCCAGTCCAATTCTTGACATGGCAGGATTGATCTTATCAAAAGAGATTTTTTTAGAATTAAAAGGCTGCAGCAAACCCAACTCTTTCCAAACAAGGTTTTGGTTATTGGTCGGAGTACAAATGTCGAAGCCCTGCCCCCTATTTGCCTTCATCAATTTTATGATGGCTTCATTGGAGCCAATCCCAGTAAAATTGATTTTGATACCAGTTGAATTGGTAAAGGCTGTTACAAATGGTTCCGGCAGGTAGTCCGACCACATTAAAATATCAATTTCGCCCGAGGATGCAAAAGCATTTTCGATAAACGCCGGAGTACTAAGAACAAACGAACCTGTCGCAACCCCAGCCTTCAAAAATGAACGGCGGGTTGGAAAAGATACTAATGGGGCTTGCTTGCTCACGTATTTCCTCACATTGCGATGGTTACTCAATTACTATCACTTCAACATGAGGAATTTATGACCTTACCGTCAAGGCGTTATGGCTAGCTGCCAATTATTTTTCCAACGCCTATAATATTCAAAATGTGAGAAGCGCTCAAGGTGAGACTAACCACTGCTACCCACACACCAAAAAACATCGTAAACGGCTTACCCGATTTAACAGACGCCAAGAAATCCGTACGCCAATGGAAAAATATGTAAATTAACAGTGGTGTCCACAGCACCAGCTGAGAAACTGCGCCAACTGACAATGTATTGTAGTGGGGAAAGAAGAATTTTCCGAACAGGATCGTCGCAGCTGTTAAAATCATAGTCAAAATGACGTATCGCGGGAACTTCCACCAAGGGGTAAAAATTATCCCGCCAAAGAAAAGAATACGCATGAATTTAATCCAAGCCTTCACACCTTCAGGCAAGAGCGCAACTTCAGCTTGGCGGTCAGCTATTGCTTGTACGAGTGTTTGCCACATCCCAACATCACTTTCTAAGCGTTGTTCCGACCAAAAGCACCCTTAAAGGCAATGGCCGCTAAACCAAGGGCCGCTACAACATTCCAGCCTGCAAATGAAAGGCCAAGGAACCGCCCTGCTGCGTCATTACAAGAGGGCGCTTTCGTGCTAGCCAAATCCGCCAGCAAATCAGTCGTACTAGAAGTCCCCCCAACCGCAGCGCTACATTCAGTTGGTCCCTGCCACCATCCCCATTCCACCCCAGAATGGTAAGAACCCTGAATTGCAGTTACGCAAAGTGTGATGAAGCCAATAGCCAACAGCCCACGGGTAAATTGCACTGGCCACTGTTGCCAAGCAGAAATCAGCGCCAAAAAGACAGCAGGAATACCTACATAATAAGGAATACGCTGCTCAAGGCATAATGCGCACGGGATATAACCACCAATATGTTGAAACCCAAGAACGATCGCAATGATACCAACCATACTTACCAAAACGAGGGCAGCGATCATAAATTGCAGGCTCTCAAATTTACTGCGTGGCCCAAGGCCCGTCTCAATGCTCATGGATAAACTTTCAATAGTGTTTGCAGCTATAACTTGTTAGTCTCCTGTGACACATAATGACCAACAACGCTTCGTTAAAATTTTGTAATTCAATAACATATATTTGAATTGTAAGTTAGCGCCAAAATGGCAAGATACATCACAACAATTGTCAGGAAGAATATACCATGAATCTCACCCGCAGACGTCTATTACAAAACACCACATCAGCCGCCGTTACCCTTGCTGCGTTTGGTATGTTCTCATCCGCTGCCCTTGGCGCTTCAACCGACAAGTTTTTTGAAAAAACACTACTGCCTGAAATTTATAAGGGCGACGATAAAGCTTCCGTTACCTTGACCGAATACGCTTCCATGACCTGCCCGCACTGCAAATCTTTTCATGAACAGGTCATGCCAGAAATTCAAAAGCGTTACATTGATACGGGTAAGGCGCGCTACACTTTACGCGAATTTGCTTTCGACCCGCGCGCATCGGCAGCTTTCATGTTGGCCCGTTGCTCACCAAAACAAAATTACTACGCAATGATCGACTTATTATTTGCGAGCCAAGAAGTTTGGGCCCGCTCCAAAACTCCCGCTAAAACTTTGCTTGATCTTTCCAAGCGCGGCGGCTTCACGGAAGAAACATTCAACGCCTGCCTAACCAACCGCGATTTGTTAGGCCAGCTTAACGATGTGAAAACCCGTGGTGAAAAAGAATTTGGTGTCCGTGCCGTGCCTACCCTCTTTATCAATGGTGTTCAGTTCAAAGAAAACCTAACAATTGAAAACGTATCCAAAGCCATTGATGAAGCTTTGGCGTAAGCACTGTAACCCAACTGGTATCTAAACAAGGCAAATACAATGAACTTTGAAGAGCTTGTTTCATCACAGGAAGGGATCATACGCTTAGGCGTGTTCGTTGGCCTGTTTGCCCTGTTTGCCTTGACGGAATATTTCACCCCCCGCCGCAAACTGACGATGCTGAAATCCCATCGCTGGTTCACCAATATAGCCATCATCATTTTGGATGGTGCTTTGGTGCGGGTAATTTTCCCTGCCGCCGCTGTCGGTGTCGCCCTTTGGGCAAATGCAAATGGCTGGGGGCTGTTCAACTTAATTGAAGTTCCGTTCTGGTTAGCCGCATTGATTAGTATCGTGGTACTCGACTTCGCCGTTTGGTGGTCGCATCTATTATCTCATAAAATCCCACTCTTGTGGCGTATCCACCGCATGCACCACTCAGACCGAGACATAGATGTATCAACGGCAATCCGCTTTCATCCTATTGAGATTATCGTCTCTATGGCCTGGAAAGTTTGCTGGGTTATTGCCCTTGGCGCTCCTGCCGTGGCTGTAATTTTGTTTGAAATTCTTCTAAACGGCCTAGCCCTATTCAACCATTCCAACACCAAGCTACCACTTTGGCTTGATGCTATCGTTCGTAAGCTTATCGTCACCCCAGATATGCACAGGGTTCACCACTCAATCATCGTGAGCGAAACAGACTCTAATTATGGATTTAATCTTTCTATCTGGGACAGGATGTTCTCAACCTATACTGCCCAGCCAAAACTTGGCCACGACGACATGATTATCGGAATAGAAGAATGGCAGGATGAAGGCCCAACAAAGCTTGGATGGACTTTATCTGTACCGTTTATTTCACAAAAAAAATAAAGCGCTTTACAGCGCCTTGCAGGTCCAAATTTCAATGCCATTTTCACGGCCCCGTAAGGCTTGAACACCTTTCTGTTTAGAATAGGGGGCAAGCAGCTCTTCCCAATTTGGCGTTTCCCGTTTTACCGCCTCCACCAGATCAGAACTGATGATGCACTGCCTGTTTAACTTACGTGTCATCTCTTCAAGGCGGCTAGCAACATTCACAGTGTCACCAACCATAGCGAATTCCATTCGGCGTTCTGTGCCAATATCTCCAAGAATAACGGAACCGTAATGCACACCAATAGAACACCTGATGTGGTCTTCATTCCGCGCTTTCCGTTCTTCATTCCATAGATTCAGCATGCTGGTCAGCGCTTTTGCACAACGTAACGAATCGGTTGCATCATTGGGGCCAAGCTCTGGAGTGCCAAAGGACGCCATGACGCCATCACCCAAATATTTATCAAGAGTGCCTCTATGGTTGAAGACTGCTTCTTCCACAAACCGATGAAAATCTTGCAATATCTTTATCACATCTTCTGGCGTGTTTTTTTCCGCTAGCCGAGTGAAACCGACTATATCAACAAACATCACCGCAACATTTTGCGAGCGTACCGCGCCAAAGGGCTGATCATGCCCAGCCATTTTTTCTACCATATTGGGTGGAAAATAACGCGCCAAGTTTGCGCGCTCCCTGATGGTATCGGCTTGACGTAAAAGAAGCCTGTTCATGCGAAATGAATTCACTGCTAAAATAGCTGTTACAATCGCGAAGACTGCCACTTCTTGAATCCGCGTTGTTAATTTGATGTCGCTTGGGTCAATCAAATTTAATAGGACTTCATCTCCTTTGAGTGCCGCCAACAATCGCTCCGTTAATGCAGGAGCAGAGGACCCCACAAACAAAATTATGACCATGCCAATCAACCACAATCCAATCGTCCAAGTTCCATAGGTAAGTACGGTACGCCACGAATACCCCAAGGTAATCGCCGCTAGAAACACATAAAAATATTTGAAATTTTCAAAACTATATTGTGCAGCAGTTGGCCAATCCACATCCAGAAATGGATTAGGTAGCAGCATGCCAACCGTCATCAATAGTATATCAAAAAATATTAAGGCCAGCTCCCACCGAGATTTTCCGACCTTGCCAGCCCGCAGTTGCAACCAGCCAATGAGTGCCAACCCAGAAAGAATTAAATGGTAATAAATCACTTCCCACGAAGGTAGTGCCATTACCAACAATAAAGCTGTGATAGCTAATGCAATCCAGCGGGCTTTTACTGCTAAAGAAAGCCCTTCACGTTTATTTTGTTCCAACGCTGCATAGAGATGCCGGTTGTAAGATTCATCCAAATCTTGCTCTTCAAATAAGGCATCATTAGATAATAGGCCATCATCAGAGCTATCAGCTTTGTTGTTCCAAAATGCCATTGTTGAGGTGTTCCATATCAAGGAAAGATTCATCGAGTCTTGATGAATACATATAGTACATCAACCACAACTTTCCAGTGGAAACCGCCTATTCAGCAGCCCTTATTGCTGTCTCAATAACAGAGTTATCAAAATTCCCACCTCGTGTTTGGGGTGTTTTAATTCCAAGCAATTTTCCAGCTACCTGCGTGCGCAACACTTGGGCCGTCCCCCCGCCAATCGTAAACATACGCACGTCGCGATACATGCGTTCCAAGGGCTCCGCATTGCCGTACCCCCGCGCGCCAAATATCTGCAACGCATCATTGACCACTTTAATTGCAGTTTCGGATGCAAATATTTTTGCCCTTGCCGCCATCATCATATCAGGAAACCCATCCCCTCCTGAACGAGCCGCTTCGTGCAACATCAAACGTGATGCATGAACCCCCGCATCCATGTCAGCAAACATCCATTGCAGGCCTTGAAACTCTGCAAGGGGGCGACCAAATTGTTCTCGTTCTAGTAGATATCGTTTTGCGTGTTCGAGAGCACCAGCAGCAACTCCCATTGCTATTGTTCCAGCACCAACTCTTTGAGAGTTATAGGCACTCATTAAATCTGCAAACCCATTTTTAAGACCTGAAGGTGGGATAACGGCGAAACTCTCATCAACTTCTAGATCTGTAAACCTCAACTCAGCCTCTGGCATCCCACACAATCCCATTGTGTGTTCCTTACCGACAATCTCAAAGCCCTTGGGTTTGACATCATTTTCTAAATCGCAATGAACAATAAAACTACCAATCCCTAATTTTTGGCCGTCCTCATCAATCACTCTTGCAAAGATCAAATACAATTGAGAAACACCACCCCCGGTGATCCAATGCTTCGTGCCATTGATAATATATTTATTCCCCACCTTGCGCGCAGTGGTGGTCATTTGTGTAGCTGCGCTTCCTGCCCCTGGCTCCGTTATACAAATCGCAGGCTTATCACCCGCTAAAACCAACGGCGCACAAAAATTCTTTTGCTCTTCACTCCCGTAGGCCATGATCGCACTGATACCGCCCATGTTGGCCTCAACCACGATGCGCGCCGACAAGGTACAAGCTTTGGCAATTTCCTCGATCACGAGAACAACATCGTAATAGGACGCACCCAAACCGCCGTATTCCTCCGGAATACTCATCCCCATGATTCCAGCAGCCGTTAGATCACGCACATTTTCCCAACAATACTCCCTGTCCCGATCCCACATTTTTGCCCGCGGCGCAAAATCTCTTGCAAGCTCTTTCGCAATAGATTGAATATGCTGAAGTTTGTTTCCCATGACCAATATCCTTCTCACGCTTTACCGCAAAGAATAACAAATATTAAATTCACAACAATAGAATTAAATTGTACATTAAGTTAAAGGAAACTGATCATGCAAACTCGCCTCCTACGAACATTAACCCGTATTGGCCAAGTGCAATCGTTTGCGACAGCAGCAAAGCAACTCAACATGACTCTTTCAGCTGTTTCAATGCAAATGAAGTCGCTCGAACAAGAGTTAGGCGTTGAACTCTTTGACCGTCACTACCGCCCACCCAAACTTACCCCCAAAGGTCGAGATATCTTAGAGCAGGCTAAAACACTCTTATCTGCCGAAGATACACTCAGACAAACATGCGATCCGAACGGAGAGTTGCAAGGTCGGTTCAGCATCGGCTTTGTAACCACCACAAGCGTTCGTCTCTTGCCTCATTTTTTAAAACGAGCCGCACAATTCGCCCCCAAAGCGAACTTTGAATTAGAAACCGGGCTTTCTGAATATCTGGAAGAGAAAGTAACAAATGGCCAAATAGACGCTGCCATCGTAACCGCCTCTGGTTCCGCAAATCCCCACTTACATTACGATGTTTTGTACAAAGAGCCATTTATGTTTGCTGCACCCAAATGCTTAAAAGGCGCATCTGTGGAAGATCTAAGTACAACAACACCCTTTTTGCACTTCATGCCCAACACCGGAATTGGAAAACTTATCGCTGAACACATGAACCAATTGAGGGCGAACAAACCAACTATTGAGTTATCCCCAATTGTCTTGGATAGCGTGGAAGCGATTATGGAATGTGTAAAACAAAACATCGGATTCACCTTGCTACCCAAGCCCGATATTGAACGATACGCCGATGAAAGGGTCGCAGTTTTCAAGCCGACTGCAAAAAGCCTATATCGAGAACTTGTTCTTGTAACTGCACGCCACGGGCACATGAGTTCAAAGAATGAACAGCTAAAGGAGTTGTTTGAACACACTGAAACGTGAGTTCAATTTATCCCACCCATCGCCTAAACTAGACATCAAATGTTGGGTAAACACATGAGGCACACCCTTGGCTAGTAAACTTATCGCAGCTTCCTTTGTTGGAGTTTTTATTGCGACCACTCAGCTCACAATTTCTGCAATAGCTTTTGAGGGTAAAGGGACAGAGAACCCGCGCATTGAAAAATCTTCCTCTCCCTACCTACGGTCCCACTCCCGCGATCTTGTTCGTTGGTATCCGTGGAATGAAGAGACATTTGCTGCGGCAAAGAAAGCCGACAAACCTTTAATGGTCTCCTTTGGTTACATGGCCTGCCACTGGTGCCATGTCATGCAAGAGGAACATTTTAATGATCCTTCCATGGCTCGCGCAATCAATGAAAACTTTATTCCAGTAATGGTAGATCGCGAACAACACCCAACCCTTGATGAAAGCTACATGCTGGTGACGGAAGCCCTAACCAAACGGGGCGGCTGGCCGAACACAGTTTTCATGACAGAAAACCGCAAACCATTTTACGGCTCAGGTTATGTGCCTATCGAAAATTTTGGTCAGATAATAAATGCAATTACCACCAGCTGGAATGAAAACAGAAACGTTCTTACAAACGATGCCGATAAGCTCTCCGCTATCATCGGCAACTACCTACAGCGCAAAGAAGAAGCTCGCACCCTAAGCCCTGAAGTCTTAAATAAAGCCGCAACTGAACTCGCCTCTCAATTTGATTTTCCATCAGGTGGAATGGGTTCTGGCACTAAATTTTTCCACCCAACAGTGCTTTCATTTTTACTGCAACAAGCAGAACGCAATGATAACGCAGAGGCCCTAGAAGCCGTAGAAAACACCCTTCAGTCCATCGCCGCAGGTGGCATCCACGACCACCTCGAAGGTGGGTTCCATCGCTATGCAGTTGATCCCGCATGGCGCATCCCGCACTTTGAAAAGATGCTTTACGACCAAGCACTCCTAAGTGAAATTTTCTCAAACGCCTACCGAATCACTGGCAAGTCACTTTACGCCGCAACCGCCCGTAAAACCCTCGACTATGTATTAGCCGATTTAACAGCCCCCAAGGGTGGGTTTTATTCCACCCGTGATGCCGATTCAGAAGGAGAAGAAGGGACCTATTACGTTTGGACAAAAGAACAAATTATTGAAGTGCTTGGCAAGGATGAAGGATCCCGTGTTGCGGACATTTTTGGGATCATGTCTACCGGCGAATTTGCTGGAAAATACATCATCAATAAAGACAGTCTCGAGGGAGAAATTGATGCCCTCCTTGAACAGTCCATTATTAAATTGACCAATGCTCGCCATAAACGAGTGAAACCACGACGAGACGAAAAAATACTAGCCAGCTGGAACGGCATGATGATTACCGCCCTCGCCAATGGCGGCACTCTTTATGGTGAGACCAAATATATTGATGCCGCAAAAAATGCTGGCAACTTTATTTGGGACAACATGCGCACTGAGAAGGGGCGCATCCTCCGCAGTCATTATGCCGGTGCAACCGTTGTGAAAGGCACATTGAACGACCACGGCAAAGTTGCCCAAGGATTCCTTCACCTATTCGATGCAACAGGTGAGAAACTCTGGCTCGAAAGAGCCCAAGCTTTAACCGCAATCATCATCTCAGATTTCGAAGATAAGGAAGCAGGAGACTTCTTCGCTTCAAGTACATCTGAAGGTTTTTCACGTAACAAACCGCGTAGCGATTCTTCCCAACCTTCTGCAAATGCAACCGCGCTTGATGTGATATCTCGCCTATCCAAACGCTTACCCAAACCAGAAATCGCCCGCCAAGCAGAAAAAGCAATTGCCGTAATGTCGGGGCTTGCCGCTAACTCCCCCTCCGCCGGGGCCGCCACTTTGAAAGCAGCGGATTCTTTTCTGCGAAACGAACAAGGTTCAGTGCAATTTGCAGGTAATGGTGCAGTCCGCGTTGTTGCGTTCCCATTGAAAAATTCAAAAAACATCAGCTTCCAATTAACGGTCGCCGAGGGATGGCATGTCAATTCCAACATTCCCTTAGAAGAAGATTACATCGCAACCAACCTATCTATTGAAGCAAATGGCAAGCCCATAAAAGCCGTTGCAGCTTATCCAAAAGCAACAGTAAAAACCTTAGGGTTTTCAAAAAAACCCTTGGCATTGCTAGACGAAACCTTCAACATTACGGCCCAATTTGCTGAACTAGAAGGAACAGTTATCAACGCCAAACTCACAATCCAAGCCTGTTCAAACGAGATCTGCCTATTACCAGAGACATTAAAATGGAGCATTCCGCTCTTTAACAAATAAGCCCTCAAAACCGACGGGTAGAAAAGTAATATTGCAAATATAGCTTTTTTACCCCATGGCTGTTTTATGAAACTTACCAGCTACACAAACTACGCCCTCCGCTCCCTTCAATTGGCCGCTTTACGCACTCCCAACTTAATTCGAGTAGATGACGTCGCTGAAATCCACAATCTATCTCGCCCCCATATTGTGAAAATAGTTCACGAACTAGGCAAGGCTGGTTACTTGCATACAGTGCGTGGGCGAAATGGCGGCTTTCGCCTTGCAAAACCAGCTTCCGAAATAGTCGTTGGTGATATTGTACGCATCACCGAAGGACCATTAGATGTTGTTGAATGCTTTAACCCCGAGACAAACTCCTGCCCATTGATTGGCATTTGCAAGCTCTCAAAAGCAATGATGAAAGCCACAGAAGCTTTCATGGCCGTGCTAGACGATCTCACAATTGCGGACATCGCTTCAAATCGCAACCAGCTCCTCGATCGTATGACCCAAGCAACTTCTGAACGAGTTTAACTCACGGTAAACTGCCCCATCATCCCAGCATCTTCATGCTCGAGAATGTGACAGTGGAACATGTATGGCGTTTCCCGGCTGGCCTTACGCCTAAAGTTGACGAGTATTTCCGCCTCATCATAGACGAGAAAGACATCTTTCAAACCTGTACTGGCGTAATCCAACTTCTGGCCACCGTGGGATAAAACTTTAAAAGATGTACCGTGAATATGGAACGGATGAGCCATGCCCGAACTGCGCACATGCCATAACTCTGTTTCCCCAAGCTTGGCTTCAACATCAATCCTGTCCATCGCCATGGATTTTCCATTGATTGTCATTCCGCCCATCATGCCTCGGCCTCTTCCCATACCACCCATGCCCATTTCAAGAGTAAATGAGCGGCGTTGAACAGGTTCGCCCCAATCTGGTTCTTCAGGCGCACCGCCAATTTTAGCCGGTAGGGATTGAACAGCGCCTTGGTGATTTTTATCAACCTCAAAACTCAATATTTCAAAATGGCCTTCATCATCAATTTCTTCAGGTGAGCGAATATTCCCACCCATCATCCGACCCATCATACCGCCCATGCCCATTCCACCACCCATCGGGTCATTGAAATCTGGCAACGAAAGAAATCTTACGTTCTTCCCATCGGTAAAATCTACAACAATTTCCGCGCGCTCTGCCGGTGCTAATACCAAAGAAGACATGCCGACAGGCGAAGGTAATAAGCCACCGTCAGTGCCGACTTGATGGAACGTACGACTGTCTTCAAATGAAAAAGTGTAGGTACGCGAGTTTGAACCGTTCAGGATTCTAAACCGAACAAGCCCTTTTGGAACGGAAGCTTTTGGCCGAACAGTGCCATTCACCAATATGTCGCCACCACGGAAACCGTGCATTAACATTGGCCCGCGAGCAATATAGAGCAGTTGCCCTTCTTCATCGAAAGCCCGATCTTGGATGACAAGCGGAATATCATCAATACCATAGGTGTCTGGCAAACCACTTGGCCCCGCATCAGGGTCATCAATTATCATCATCCCAGCCAGCCCCGCATATACCTGCGGCCCTGTCTCACCATGGGTGTGGGAGTGATACCAAAGCGTAGCCGCAGGTTGATCTATATCTAAATCTGGCGACCATTTGTCGCCTGGACCAAATGCGGTTTGCGGGCCTCCATCATTGCGCCCTTCAATATGAAGCCCATGCCAGTGCGCCGTGATATGCGCATTGGTTTTATTAGAAACGACCATCGAGGCTGTTTCGCCGCGTTTAGCACGGATAACAGGTCCAAGGTAGGATTGACCGTAGCCCATAGTGTTGGTTTTTACACCGTCAAAAAATTGCGATGTGCCAACGATGGCATCAAGCGTACCCTTAGCACCTTTGCCAACTTCAACGACATCAGGGATTGGCAAACCACCACCTGGTTCCGCCGCGATTGCACGCCCAAGAATGGCAGGCTTTGACAACACATATGCACCAGCTCCCGCCGCCACAACTGCAGCGCCTCCGATCAACAATGTTCGACGCTTCATGTGCTTACCTTTCTTGGGCGATTAAATTTTAGTCTAGCTCACCTCAGTGAACCGAAGATAGGGACGAATTTCTTCCCAGCCCTGCGGGAAAATATCTTTTGCTTCTTCGTTTGTTACCGTTGGTGGAATGATAACTTTATCACCCATCCGCCAATCTGCAGGAGTCGCAACCCCTTTCGCATCTGTCAATTGAAGCGCATCAATAACCCGTAAAATCTCATCAAAATTCCGACCTACATTCATTGGGTAAGTCATCATTAGACGGATTTTTTTGTTCGGATCAATAATGAACACAGAACGAACAGCCGCCGTTGTACTTTCGGCAGGGTGCATCATTTCGTAAAGCCCTGCGATCTTCAATTTATCGTCAGCAAGGATCGGAAACTGAAGGTCCGTGTTTTGGGTGTCATTAACATCTTTAATCCAACCGTTATGTTCTTCCACACTATCGGTTGAAAGACCAAGTGGCTTGGTGTTGCGTTTCTTAAATTCGTCAGCAAGCTGCGATGTACGCCCCATTTCAGTTGTACAAACTGGTGTGTAGTCGGCTGGATGACTAAAGAAAAATACCCATGAATCGCCAATCCACTCGTGAAAATTGATCGGACCTTTTGTCGATTCAATTGTAAAGTCAGGAGCTGTGTCTCCAATACGTAATGCCATAATCTTTCCTTCTGCTAAGTGATGAAAAATATTTAGTTCGTCAAATCTTCAATTGCTTTATGTTGGCTAAGATAAACTTTCCCCGTCAAGTGTTTGAAGAAGTCAGTTCGTTTCAACCTGTCCATAACAGGTCCTTTGATTTCTGATAAATGGAGTTTCACCCCCATAGTTTCAAGCCTTTCATTTATTGCTTCTAGCGACTCAAACGCACTCATATCAATAGCATTAACGGCAGGGCACATTAATACCACATGTTTTAATTCTGGGCGCTCTGCGACCATATCATAAATACTATCTTCAAGATAACGAGCATTGGCAAAATAAAGACTTTCATCTACGCGAAGTGAAAGGATATCATCGTTTGTATCAACCTCATGGCGCAAAACATTACGGAAATGTTCTGTATCGGCAACGCGGCCAACAACGGCCATATGCGGTTTTGACGTTTTGTAAAGATGGATCAAAATAGAAAGCCCAACACCAGAGCTCACGCCAATTTCTACACCAAAAATCAGGGTCAATAATATCGTTGCGGCAACCGCAGCAAAATCGGCTTTGGCATATTTCCAAGTTTTCCAAAGAATGGAAAAATCAACAAGCGAAAGAACGGCAACAACAATTGTTGCCGCAAGCGTCGCCTTGGGAAGAAAGTAAACCAAAGGCGTAAACAGCAAAGATGCGATGAGCAAACCAAAGGCCGTTAAAATGCCAGCAGCTGGTGTTTCAGCTCCAGCATCAAAGTTTACTACCGAACGCGAGAACCCGCCGGTTACAGGAAAGCCGCCAGTAAAGGCCGCACCTACATTTGCCGCGCCCAAGCCGATCAACTCCTGGTCGGGATCAATACGCTGACGTTTCTTCGTAGCAAGCGTTTGCGCAACTGATACAGATTCAACAAACCCAATAACAGAAATTAAAATCGCGGATCCCAAAAGAGTTGACCACAATTCAAAAGAAAATGAGGGCATCGTTAAAGGAGGCAAGCCTTGTGGCACGTCCCCAACAACTTTAACGCCATATTGATCAAGCGAGAACAACCATGTGAATAACGTGGTCACAAACACGGCCGCAACAGGCCCTGTTTTTGCACCTATATCTGCCATTTTAGGGGTAAGGCCAATATTCAGCAGTAACGGCTTTAAACCCTTACGAACCCAGAATAAGAAAGCAGTCGCACTCACGCCAATAATGAGAGTAATAAAATTAGTCTCGCTCAAATGGCTAAACAAGGAGCCAACTAATTCATATAAATTATGCCCGCGGGCATTGATGCCCAGAATATGTTTCAACTGGCTAGCAGCAATAATAATACCTGCCGCTGTTATGAAACCTGCAATAACAGGGTGAGACAAAAAATTTGCTAAAAAGCCGAGTCTAAATACTCCCATGGCTAGCAGGAACAGCCCCGACATAAACGCGAGCGTGATAGCAGCAACAATGTAGCCAGCGCTGCCCTGCTCCATAATGTTACCAATCGCAGCCGCCGTCATCAACGACACAACCGCAACAGGTCCAACAGCCAAGGCCCGGCTCGTACCAAAAAAAGAATATAAGATAATGGGAAGAATAGAGGCGTAGATACCCATTTCCGCAGGTAGGCCAGCGAGTAACGCATAGGCCAGCGATTGAGGTATTAGCATGATTGTGACGATAATCGCAGCCACACCATCGTTGGTAAATGTGTCTCGGTTATACTCGCGGCCCCACTTTAAGACGGGCATGTTTGACTCAGCAAATCCTAGCAACTTCGGTGGCACTTTAATCATGTTTTTATTCCAGTTAAATGATCTGGCCACACCATGGGAGGATGGCGTGGCCAGAAATTACCAGACAATATTATGGGAGGTTTGTCTGGGAGGGGTAACCGATATTATTCGGCTATTAGTTTTTGATGTTTGGCTTTGCCAGCCACTCTCGACCCTTTAGCATAAACGCCCAATAGACGGGAGGAAGCAAACGTTCTTTCAAGAACCAGGCACGTCGTGTTGGTTTGAAAGAATTGTTCGCCCAAGCAGGGAAACTAGGAAGTAGCTTTCCGCCATAGCCGAATTCAGCCAATATTATTTTACCTTTTTCAACAGTTAGCGGGCATGAGCCATAACCGTTATATTGTGCTGTGCCTTTCAAGAGGCCCATATCTGCTAATAGATTATGGGCAACGATCGGAGCTTGCATACGAGCCGCCGCTGCGGTCTTTGCATTCGGCGCGCTCATCACATCTCCGAGCGACCAAACATTTGCAAATTTGGTGCTTTTTAATGTGTGCTGATCAACATCAACCCAACCAGCATCATTCGCCAACGGACTGGAGCGCACAAAATCTGGCGCGACCTGTGGTGGACAAACATGGATCATGTCGAAGGTTGTTTCAACGGTGGTTTTCTTGCCATCCGCATCAGTTTTAGTAAACCAAGCTTTTTTTGCTTTGCCATCAATCTTCGTGAGATTATGCATGAACTGTAATGTCGCATCATACTTCTTGATGTAGTTCATCAACGGCTCAACATATTCTTTCACACCAAAGATCACGCCGCCGGCATTATAAAATTGAACATCAATGTTCTTCAAAACACCATTCTGGAACCAATGATCTGCTGACAAATAAAGTGCTTTTTGCGGCGCACCAGCGCACTTGATTGGCATCGCAGGCTGGGTGAATAGCGCGCGGCCATTTTGGAGTTCTTGCACCAGCTTCCAAGTGTAAGGGGCTAAATCATAGCGATAGTTAGAGGTCACACCGTTTTTACCAAGCGTCTCGCTCAACCCTTCGATCGCATCCCAATCAAGTTTCAAGCCGGGCGTTACAATCAACCGTGTATAAGAAACAACCCGCCCGTCATCGAGTGTGATCTGGTTATTATTCGGATCCATGCTGGCAACAAAATCTTTAACCCACTTTACACCAGCTGGTATGACAGAAGACATAGATCGCTTGGTTTGTATATCTTCAAATACACCCGCGCCGACGAGTGTCCAGCCCGGTTGGTAGTATTGAGTATCTGCGCCATCAATGATCGCAATATCAAGATCGCCCTTGCGTCGAAGCAAGCTTGCAGCAGTCGCTATACCAGCCGCGCCACCACCAACAATTACGATTTCGTGGTGGAATGCTGGCGTCTTCGCCGGTGGTTTTTTTGCGGCTATTTTCTTAGCAACTGCTTTTTTCGCGACCACTTTCTTAGCAGCAACTTTCTTAGCTGGTTTCTTCGTCACTGCTTTTTTTGTAGCCGCTTTTTTAGTAGTCTTTTTCACTGCCTTAGCCATTTTCATTTGCCTCCCGAGCATTGTTATCAATTTGTGAAGCAAGGCCAGAAAGGTCGTAACCAACAGCTGTTGTTATTGCTATTACCTGTTCAGAAGAATTGCCCCGCGCCCCTTGGTCAAGGGACCATAAGATTGCTGATCGTGTTCCTGTTCGACAAAAGGCCAAAACAGCGCCTTCTGCTTCGTCAACTACCTGACCGAACTTTACTGGGTCATCAGCCATCATTCCACCTGAAACGACAGGAACATGCACAGCCTTCAACCCAGCTTGTTCAGCCGCTTCTTTCACTTCTGCAAAGCTTGGCTGGCCGATCTCTTCGCCGTCTGGCCTATTCGACATCACAGTTGTAAAACCAGCCTCAGCAATGGTTGCTAAATCGCTCAATTGGATTTGAACAGCCACCGAAACTTTATCGTTCAGCTTTTTGATTTCCATTTTATTATCTCCTGAACAATTCAGCTCTTGGTGTTTTGGTAACAACCTAAAGACCGTTTACTGGGACTTTCAACGTCATGTTTCCGTCATCATCAGTTGGGATTTCACCCGCGCGCATATTCACTTGCAAAGAAGGTATGATAAGTGTTGGAAGATCCAAGCCAGCATCCCGCTCTGTGCGGAATTTCACAAATTCTTCTTTCGTCTTGCCGCCACCAACATGAATGTTGTGGGCCTTTTCTTTTGCAACAGTGGTCTCCCACTCGATGTCACGACCATTTGGACCGTAATCATGGCACATGAACAGCCGCATATCGGCTGGTAAAGTCAGTAGCTTCATTATTGAATCGTAAAGCACTCCAGCATCACCACCCGGGAAATCACACCGTGCCGACCCCCCATCTGGCATGAATAATGTATCGCCAACGAACGCTGCATTCCCAACAACGTGAGCCATACACGCTGGTGTATGGCCAGGCGTATGAATGGCTAACACGTCCATATTGCCAATTTTATAGGTGTCACCATCTTTGAACAGTTTATCAAATTGAGAACCATCCCGTTGGAATTCGGTTCCCTCATTAAAGAATTTACCGAACACATCTTGGACAACCATGATTTTTTCACCAACGCCAATCTTACCACCCAATTTTTGCTGGATATAAGGGGCCGCCGATAGGTGGTCAGCATGAACATGACTCTCGATAATCCACTCTAGGCCGAGACCATTATCCTCGATATGCTTAATCAAGTTGTCTGCATGCTCATAGGTAATTCGGCCCGCAGCGTAATTAATATCCATCACAGAATCAATTATCGCGCACGATTTGCTCGATGGATCCTTAACGATGTAACTAATCGTGTTTGTAGCTTCATCAAAAAAGCTAGTTACTTCGGGAACGAGATTCATATCAACTTGGTAAGTCATTTCATATTCCTTTTTTTGAATACGTTTAGGCGAAAAATAACTGCATCAATTACATCAATGCAGCAGGGTCTTGAAGAATGACCACCCGCAAATTATAAACGGATGGCCAAAAAATTATTCAGCTGGCGCTACAGCAGATTTCGGAGTTCCATCTGAAGATGGAACAAATCGCGCCGCCCACATACCAACAAGCATGGCTGGGATGAACAGAAGTGCCGTTGGCTCTAACAATGGAACCGCAGAAAATAACGGCCCAGGACAGAAACCAATCAGACCCCAACCGATGCCAAAAATTGCAGATCCGATAAGTAGGCGCTTATCAATTTCAGTTTTGGTTGGCAGATGGAAGGTGTCATCAAACAATGGCGCGTCCCGTGTTTTCAAATACATGAACCCCGGCATGGCAACGCCGATAGCGCCAATCATAACAAAGATAAGGCTAACATCCCACGCGCCAAAAACATCAAAGAAGTTTTGGACCTTAAGCGGATCAGCCATACCGGACATAATTACGCCGACACCAAATACGACACCAGCAATAAGAGCAGATAACAGTTTCATATCAACCTCCAATAACGTGGCGCAAAACGTACACCGTAATAAAACCAGTCAACATAAACATACCAGTAGCAACAATAGAGCGTGGTGAAAGTCGAGAAAGACCGATGACACCATGACCACTAATGCAACCGCTACCCACCACGCTACCAAAACCAACTAATAATCCGCCGAGTAAAAGTAACGGCACATTAGAGGGAGAAAACACCTGAGGGGCAGAACCAGAAACAAGATGGTAAATCGGAGCGGCGACAAGCAAGCCGACGAGGAAAGCTACCCCTGGGCCAATACCCTTAACACTAAAGGAGAGCAGACGAGAGACAATCCCGCCGATCCCAGCAATACGGCCAATAGATGCCATGTACCACACTGAAGCAGCGCCGATAAGCACTCCCCCTATCAGTGAAGCGATAGGCGTAAATTCGGTTTCCATATTCTTATAAACCCCAATTAGTGTTGTCTAATATAAAGGCGAGACAAAATGTCTCAATATTTGCCTTGATTTCGATTACATATATATGTACTAATTCTAATATGCAAGTCTTAGAATGTAATAATATGCAAGAATTAGAAAAAAGTATTGATCACGCTTCACAGGTTATGGCCATGTTGGGGAATCCCATGCGCCTCTCTATATTGTGCAAACTTCACGAGCGCGAGTTCAATGTCACTGAATTATGTGAAGCAACGGGGCTGTCCCAATCCGCGCTCTCTCAGCACTTGGCCAAACTACGCCATCTTCAGTTGGTGAAAACCCGCCGGGATGCCCAGACCATCTATTATTCTCTCGTTGGGAATGAAGTCTCAGCTCTTTTGGGAACCCTCCACGGCCTGTACTGTAGCGCAGACGCAACTACCCAAACCCAACACGCATAACTTTCATTGCCCTCAAATGTGCTATAGTCGTTTTCCATGACAACTCGCGAAGACATTCATAATTCTGAAGTACCAATCCTATGCCAATCCTGCGAGGCACGTCATCAAGGGGTATGCGGCGCTCTCAGCGGTGACCAGCTAAAACACCTCAGTATCCATACGAAGAAAACCGCCAATCCACCGGAAACAGAGTTACATAGCGCTTTAGAAGATCAAGACACCTACGCAAATATTTTGAGCGGCGTTGTTAAGCTCAGCAAGCTCATGTCCGATGGTCGCCAGCAAATTGTTGGCCTACAATTTGCTCCAGACTTCATGGGGAGCCCTTTTTCGAAACAATCAGAAGTTACCATCGAAGCCGCAACAGATGTGCGTCTGTGCTCTTTTCCAAAACACATTTTAGAAAGCCTACTCAGCGAGACACCAAAGATGGAGCATCTCCTCCATGAGCAAACCATCTCGCAATTAAATGAAGCTCGCGATTGGCTCCTGACCCTTGGCCGAAAAAAAGCGTCAGAAAAACTTGCCAGTTTCATACTGCTTATCGCCACCCACATCGACCCCGAGCGAGAAGAAAGTAAGCAGCCAATCGTATTGAAGCTGCCCCTCAAGCGCGCCGCGATCGCCGACTATCTTGGACTAACAACAGAAACAGTCTCGCGCCAACTCACCAACCTGCGGAAAAATAAAATTATTTCCATTGATGATCGCTCCTCCATCACCATCAACGATATGACGAGACTCAAGAAAGCCGCTGACCAAACTTAGGCCCGTTTAAGCAACTTCCAACATCGGCAACAGATGCTCGTTTTCAAAAGCCATATGGCGGCGCAACCCCTCAAAGAAGCCCCGTAGCATATAGGCTAATTTCTCACAGCCATCCTCACACTCCCCTTGACCAAACTCCTTAAGACTCTCGCTTATCTCCTCGGCAAAGCTTTCATCTTCCCAATGCTCATAGCGCAACCGCTCAAGGCTTTGCTCCAAATTGGGAAATGGACAGGGTAACCCCAACAGGTAGGGAAACAACTTCGCCTCCTCAAAATCGTGTGCTGCTTTGACGATCGGGCTAATTTGTCGGGCAAGACTGAGGCATTGCTGCCTATCAACAACGCGAGGCAATTGATCAGCAATGCTCTCCAACACCTCACACAAAGCCAGCTGACTTTGATGGTTAGCTCTTACTTCTTGCACAATTTGATCTGGCGTTTCATTCTTCATGAGAGATTCTCTCCTCCACCGGAGAAATACAGAATCAAGCATTAAGTTCTTTGATGCAGATCAAAGAAGTACATGGTTCAAAATGTCACATGGACATAGCACATTTGGAATCGACATCGGTTCCAATGCGAACTAGACGTACCTGAAGAACGTTCAAAGGAGAATATGGGCCATGAGAAACGGCACCGAAGCGATCATTGTGGGTATCGCGACACTATTAGCAGCACTGGCGGCAAGCTTCGCCAATGACAGCTTATTTCAAGCGCACGCTTGGATATTAACAGCGGTACTAGCCGTAACTGCCATTATTTTGATGCGTCGGGTAGAGTTTACTCCCGCAGGTGGTTCGCTTCCAGAAATTGACACCTCCGGATATATGGATGGTGTGGTTCGCTTTGGTGTGATTGCTACACTCTTTTGGGGCATAACTGGCTTCCTCGTTGGTGTGATAATAGCTTCTCAGCTGTCGTGGCCAATTCTAAACATTGAACCTTGGTTCAACTTTGGTCGCCTGCGCCCTCTTCATACCTCAGCTGTTATTTTCGCCTTTGGTGGTAACGCTTTGATGGCCACAAGTTTTTATGTAGTTCAGCGCACTTCCCGTGCTCGTCTTTTCGGCGGCAAGCTGGCTTGGTTCGTATTTTGGGGTTATCAACTCTTCATCGTTATGGCTGCCACTGGCTATCTTTTGGGTTCAACTCAATCGCGCGAATACGCGGAACCAGAATGGTATGTTGATATTTGGTTGACCATTGTTTGGGTCGCCTATTTGGTTGTCTACGTCGGCACTCTCATGCGCCGTAAAGAGCCGCATATCTATGTGGCCAACTGGTTCTATTTATCCTTTATTATTACAGTCGCCATGCTTCACATTGTGAACAATTTGGCTGTTCCCGTCTCATTTTTGGGTTCAAAAAGCTATTCACTCTTTGCGGGTGTGCAAGATGCTTTGACTCAATGGTGGTATGGTCACAATGCCGTTGGATTTTTCCTAACTGCTGGCTTCCTCGGGATGATGTATTACTTCGTACCTAAACAAGCTAACCGCCCAGTATTTAGTTATCGTCTGTCCATCCTTCACTTTTGGGCACTGATTTTCCTCTACATCTGGGCTGGACCTCACCACCTTCATTACACAGCGCTTCCTGACTGGGCACAAAATCTAGGAATGGTGTTCTCCATCATGCTTTGGATGCCTTCATGGGGCGGAATGATCAACGGTCTTATGACCATGCAAGGGGCTTGGGACAAACTCCGTACCGATCCAATCTTGCGCATGTTCGTTCTTTCCCTTGCGTTCTACGGCATGTCCACTTTTGAGGGGCCTGTTATGGCCATCAAATCTGTCAACTCACTGTCCCACTACACGGACTGGACCATCGGTCACGTGCACTCTGGCGCATTGGGTTGGAACGGCATGGTCTCCTTTGGCGCAATTTACTACCTAGTACCAAAACTTTGGAACCGTGATCGCCTTTACTCAATCCGCATGATCAACTGGCATTTGTGGCTCGCCACAATCGGTATTGTTATCTATGCCGCTGTTCTTTGGGTTGCTGGTATTACCCAGGGTCTGATGTGGCGTGAATACGATAGCCAAGGCTTCTTGGTGAACTCGTTTATTGAGACAGTGTCAGCGCTTCATCCTGAATATGTAATGCGCGCCTTCGGTGGCCTGCTTTACCTCTCGGGCGCATTGATCATGTGCTACAACATCTGGCGTACAATTCGCGGTGATATCCGTGAAGAAGCCCCGATGGGTGGTGCTGCCTTTGTCCCTTCAACCGCACCTGCAGAGTGAGGAATTAAATAATGTCATTTCTCGACAAACACAAAAAACTCGAACGCAATGTATCATTGCTTTTCGTGTTCTCACTCATCGCCGTTCTTATCGGTGGTATCGTTGAAATCGCGCCTCTCTTCTACGTGAAGAACACCATCGAGAAGGTAGAGGGCATGCGCCCTTACACCCCTCTCGAATTGGCGGGGCGTAACATCTACATTCGTGAGGGGTGCTATCTTTGCCACTCGCAAATGATCCGTCCTTTCCGCGACGAAGTAGAGCGCTACGGCCACTACTCCCTCGCAGCGGAAAGCATGTACGACCACCCGTTCCAGTGGGGGTCAAAACGCACAGGCCCAGACTTGGCTCGCGTTGGTGGCCGTTATTCTGATGAATGGCATGTTCAGCATTTGAAAAAGCCGCAAGAAGTTGTGCCTGATTCAATTATGCCGAGTTATTCTTTCCTTGCGAAAACACCACTCGATACCAAAGGCTTTAGCGATCACTTGAAAGCCAACCAAATGGTTGGTGTTCCTTACACGGAAGACATGATTAAAAATGCTGTGGCAGACATGAACGCGCAGGTTAATCCTGATGCGGACACTGATGGCCTTTCAAGCCGCTACAAAAAAATTACCATTCGTAATTTCGATGGTAACGCTGAAACTTTAACCGAGATGGATGCACTTGTTGCCTACCTGCAAATGCTTGGCACTTTGGTTGACTTGAAGGCTTATCAACAAAATGAAGATCTGCGTTAGGAACCATTATGGACTATACCGCATTTAGAGAATTCGCTGACTCTTGGGGGCTACTTTACCTGCTCGCCATGTTCATCGGAATAATAATTTTTATCTTTAGGCCTGGCTCTAAAGAAATCGCTGAAGAAATCGCAAAGATCCCGTTGCAAGAGGACGACCACAATGGCTGAACAAGAAATTGACGAAGTAACCGGTGTACAAACCACAGGTCATGAGTGGGATGGTATTAAAGAGCTGGATAACCCGATGCCGCGTTGGTGGCTATGGTCCTTCTACGCTTCAATTATTTTCTCAATTGGTTACATGCTATACTATCCAGCTATTCCTCTTCTTGAGGGCTCTACGATGGGCTACTCAGGTAAAACCAACCGTTCCGAATTGAAGCTCGAAATGGCAGCGGCCAGTTCTGCAAAAGCAGAAAAAATTGCGCTCCTTAATAACACCGAACTTGGCGACATCCAAAAGAACGAAGACCTTTCCCGTTTTGCTGTTGCGGGCGGTTCTTCTTTGTTCAAAGTGTATTGCACCCAATGTCACGGTTCAGGGGCCCAAGGCGCACCAGGATATCCTAACCTAAATGATGACGATTGGTTGTGGGGCGGCGATTTGGAAACCATTTACACCACCATTAAACACGGTGTTCGTAATGGCGAAGATGATGAAGCCCGCGAATCTCAAATGCCATCTTTTGGTGGCGATGAAACTTTGAAGCGTGAAGAAATCACGGCAGTTGTTGAATATGTGATGAAGCTTTCTAAGCAAGACCATGATGCAAAACTAGCCGCTGTCGGCGAGCCAATCTTCGCTGAACAATGCACTGCATGTCACGGTGATAATGCCACAGGCGGGCGCGAATTTGGCGCACCAAACCTCGTGGATGCTATTTCACTTTATGGCCACACTCGCGTAACCATGGTTTCCCAAATCAGCAAACCTAAGCACGGTGTTATGCCAGCTTGGATTGAAAAATTAGGCGAAGCCAACATCAAACAACTTGCCATTTACGTGCACAGCCTCGGTGGTGGTGAAAAAGCAAAGTCTGAGTAATGTCCGAAACAGTAAAAGAACCGGAAGCTGCGGCTTCCGGTGTTGAGACGCTAGACGTCAAGCCGGTTAACGCAAAAGAAAACCGAGCGCTCTACGAAGCCCGTAAAAAAATTCACCCAAAGCGGGCAGAAGGCTTCTTCCGTAAATTCAAGTGGTTTATTATGGCGATTACCCTCGCCGTTTATTACATCACACCATGGCTCCGTTGGGACCGTGGCTCCGGCTCGCCCGACCAAGCCGTATTGCTTGATTTGGAAAATCGCCGTTTCTATTTCTTCTTCATCGAAATTTGGCCCCACGAGTTCTATTATATCGCAGGCCTTTTAGTGATGGCAGGCATTGGCCTGTTTCTTATTACCTCTACCCTTGGTCGCGCCTGGTGTGGCTATACTTGCCCGCAAACCGTGTGGGTTGACCTCTTTCTTGTTGTCGAACGCTTCTTTGAAGGCGATCGCAACGCCCGTATTAAGCTCGACAAAGCGCCCATGAACGCTTCAAAATTCGGCAAGCGTCTTTCCAAGCATATCGTCTGGATCCTCATTGCCATCTCCACGGGTGGTGCTTGGGTTTTCTATTTTGCAGACGCGCCTACCCTGTTTTTTGAGCTCCTCTTCGGCCATGCAGCCGCTGGATACTATATCACGGTTGCCGCACTTGCTGGAGCAACTTACATATTCGGCGGCTTCATGCGCGAGCAGGTTTGCACTTATATGTGCCCTTGGCCGCGCATCCAAATCGCCATGCTCGATGAGAACTCCCTCACCGTCACTTATAATGCTTGGCGCGGTGAAAACCGTGCTCGCCATGCAAAGCAAATGCGTAAAAAAGGCGAGCCCGTGGGCGACTGCGTGGATTGTAACGCCTGCGTTGCCGTTTGCCCTATGGGCATCGACATCCGTGATGGCCAGCAACTCGAATGCATCACCTGCGCCCTTTGCATTGATGCTTGTGACAATGTCATGGAAAAACTCGGCCTAGAAAAAGGCCTCATTGCCTATTCCACCTTGGATGAATACACAGCCAACATGCAACTTGCTGGCGCCAGTGGTTCCATAACAGATATCGTCAGCAGTGCTGTTTATCCCCAAATTAAGCCAGATAGAATACGAGATAAGGCTGGAAAGCTCAAAGATACGATCACCCACACGACATGGCGGACACTTTTCCGCCCGCGCACCTACGTCTATATGGCGATCTACTCAGCCATCGGGTTGGCGCTTGCGGTGGTAATGGCCAACCGCAACACTCTTGAAATGAATATCATTCACGACAGGAACCCATTGTTTGTAACACTAAGCGATGGTTCAATTCGTAATGGCTTTGAAGTCAAAATTTTGAATATGCACGGAGAGCCAAGAACTTTCCGTGTTGAAACAACAGGTTTAACAAATGCGAAGATGAAAATCTCTGGGTCGCAAAAAAGCCCAACTGAATCTGTTATAGTAAAAGTTGAAACCAATAAGATGCGCGCCCTCAAGCTCTTCGTAACTTTGCCAAGTGACGACATCACCTCGAAAAAGATAGGGTTTTCATTTAAGGTAACAGAACAAGGCAAGGACATAAGCGCCTCCACTTCTGCTAACTTTGAAGCACCAGAAAAGTATTCAAAATAATGACTACTGCACACAACAAAAAAGAGTTCCGATTTACCGGCTGGCACATGATGGCCATCATGGTGGCCTTCTTTGGGACCATCATCGCGGTAAACCTCACCTTGGGCATTTTAGCTTCCCGCACTTGGACTGGCCTTGTGGTCAAAAACTCCTATGTGGCAAGCCAACAATTCAACCGCGATCTAGAAGCAGCGAAAGTTCAAAACGCCAAGGGCTGGGAATCAAAACTAGCCTACAAAGAAGGAGTTATTACTCTACGTCTTAAAGACGATAAAGGAGTGTTACTCACCCTATCGGACGCAAAAGTTTCCATTGGTCGCCCTGCTTTTGAACAGCAAGACAGCTCTATGGCGCTCACTTTGAAAGCCGACGGCATTCATAATGCGAAAGTTGACATGGGCCAAGGTATTTGGGCCTTGCAAATCG
Organism: Rhizobiaceae bacterium; assembly: GCA_036478985.1. Classification (GTDB taxonomy): domain Bacteria; phylum Pseudomonadota; class Alphaproteobacteria; order Rhizobiales; family Rhizobiaceae; genus Pseudahrensia. Next base: position 3,822 of record JAZGEY010000025.1, on the reverse strand, counting down.
AAGGCACTGCAAACGGTGAACCATTCCGTCGTGATGCTCGCATCCTCGTTGATAAAAATCGGACAGGTGTTTTGCAATGAGTTGTTGCAGCTCCTATAAATTTGACGAAGCTGCACCTACCCAGACAAATAAAAACCCTCTTTCTGTGTACGATAAAATTCAAGAAGATGAACTACGAGCGGCTTCCCGCGAAATAGAAGACCAGCTCCTTCAAACAGACTTTGTCGTGCCAGACATGCACTGCGTTGCCTGTATAACTTCTATTGAGAAAAAACTTTCAGTACTTCCCCATGTGCGCAAGGCCCGTGCAAATCTATCTACTCGGCGGGTTTCTGTTGTTTGGGATAGTGAGCAAGGTAATGGGCTTGAAGCTATTCACGCATTAGACGGCTTAGGATTTTCAAATTCGCTATTTACTGGCGAAGACCAATTGAGCGATGCCATGGACAAAAAAGGGAAACAGCTCCTATTTGCCCTTGCAGTTGCTGGTTTTGCTGCTGCAAACATCATGTTGTTATCCGTTTCCGTCTGGTCTGGCACTGACATTGAAACAACCCGTTTCTTCCATCTTATTTCAGGTCTAATTGCAGTGCCCGCAGTCGCCTATGCAGGCCGCCCGTTCTTTTCATCTGCCCTACAAGCGCTTTCTGTTAAGCGCCTCAACATGGACGTGCCAATTTCATTGGCAGTGCTGCTTGCCCTTGGCATGAGCATCTACGAAAGCATCAACGGCGGCGAAGAGGCTTATTTTGATGCCGCCATTATGCTGCTTTTTTTCCTGCTGATTGGCCGTTATCTCGACCATATGATGCGTGAGAAAGCCAGAAGCTCCGTTCAAAGCCTCGTCCAACTCACCTCTAAAGGCGGCGTTGTCGTAGAAGAAGACGAAAGCCTTCACTACATTCCGCAATCTGAAATTGAAATCGGGATGCGCCTGCGTATCTTGCCAGGGGAACGTTTTCCCGTTGATGGCACAATCATCAAAGGATCCACCAGCATTGACCGCTCCTTGGTAACAGGCGAAAGCGCTAGTATATCGGCAAATGCAGGAGATGAGTTTGAAGCGGGCGTTTTGAACTTAACGGGCTCCGTTGACATCAACGCGACAAGTGATGCCAACAACTCTTTCCTAGCTGAAATAATGAAGATGATGAATGCCGCAGAAAATGGCCGCGGCCATTATGTTCGGATAGCCGAGCGCATGGCTTCCATCTACGCTCCCGCCGTACACCTGTTAGCCTTGGTTACATTTATAGGTTGGATGCTTTTCTCATCTGGCGATTGGAAAACATCACTTTATGCCGCCATTGCTGTGCTCATTATCACCTGCCCCTGCGCTCTTGGCCTTGCCGTTCCTGTGGTTCACGTGATCGGTGCAAATCGCCTGTTTAAAGAGGGGGTACTGATGCGTGACGGTAGTGCATTTGAGCGGCTTGCCGAAATTGATACTGTTGTTTTTGACAAGACGGGAACCTTAACCGAGGGCAAAGCAAAAGTTGTTACATTGCGAGATTTGAAGGAAAAAGAAGAGGCGCTTATTGCGGCCCTTGCCAACCATTCGAGCCACCCTCTTTCCAAAGCAATATCCCAAAAACTATCCCAAACCAACTTACCCGGACTTGAAAACCCCGTTGAGATTACAGGGTATGGTGTAGAAGCTGAATACGAGGGCGGTAAAATCCGTCTTGGCCTACCCCAATGGGTGGCGGAGCTTTCTGGCCATGTTCCAAACCTCAACAACGCAATCACCACTGCCTTCTGCGTTGAGGGTAAACCCCTCATCGAATTCCAAATCGAAGATGATCTTAGAGAAGATGCCGACGTTGCCAGTGAACAGCTTGCCAAGAAAAACCTTAACGTAGAAATCCTATCAGGCGACAGACAAACAGCCGTGGCAGCTATTGCCGCGAGTATCTCTATAGACAACTTCCGTGCCGGGATGCGCCCAAAGGATAAAATCGAACGATTAGAAGCGCTAAGGCAAGAAGGGCACTTAGCCCTGATGGTGGGCGATGGCCTGAACGATGCCCCCGCCCTAACGGCTGCCCACGTCTCCATGGCTCCTTCTACCGCATCCGAGGTTGGCCGTTTGGCTTCGGATTTCGTTTTTACTCGCCCTTCCCTTCTGGCCGTGCCTTTCGCTCACACCATTGCCAAAAGAACTGAAAACCTAATCAAACAAAACTTCGGCTTAGCAATCGCCTACAATTGTATTGCCGTACCACTGGCTATGGCAGGCTATGTCACTCCCCTGTTAGCCGCTTTAGCCATGTCAGCATCCTCTATCGTAGTGGTAGCAAACAGCATGCGTTTGAATTTTGGCGATGGAATCACTTCTGCTAGTGTCACAGCAAAACCAGCCCAACAACTGGAAACAGCGGTCCAATGAACCACCTAGTTGTCCTCATCCCTATCGCTCTTGGCCTTGGTCTATTAGGACTGGCCGGATTCTGGTGGAGCCTTAAAAGCGGTCAGTACGACGACCTGCAAGGCGCTGCCGAGCGCATATTAGAAGATGACGACGAATTAGAACCAAAGCCATAGATGGCCTTACGGCTTGTTGACCAGAGCCGCCTCATTTTGAATTGGAGGAAAATCAGATGGCTCCAGATATTTGAAATATTCATCAAGATAGGGCATCGGCCCATCGGGGCATGGGAACACACAGATAATGTCTTCGCCATTTTTCTTTCTAATGCTCTCTAGTTGATTTGCTGATTTCAATTTTTCGATATGTTGCAACAACCCCGCCAGTGCAAGACCAGAGCTTGGGCCAGAAAGAATTCCCTTTCGGCTCATTTCCATACTCTTACGGTAGGACTCTACTGTTTCAATTCGTTCCAGCTCATCAACATAATCACGCCATTCAAACCCAACCACATTCAGTAACTTTTCAGTTCTAACTCCAGGTACGTATTGGTCTGGCGCGCGCATAACACCGACGACACGAATAGATGGGTCTTGTGATTTCAGATATTTCGCATTGCCTATCAAAGTTCCCGTCGTCCCAAGCCCCGCACAGAAAATATCGAGCCTGCCCTCCGTTTGTTCCCAAATCTGTGGGCCCGTCCATTTTTCATGGGCCGCCGGGTTATCGGGGTTATCGTATTGCCCCGGATTGATAGCATCTAACGCCTCACCATCCACACGGGCTTTGTTTACACCGGTAGCTGGGTCAGATTCAGTTGGGCTTTGCGGCTCAACATTAACAAGCGGTTCGATACCAAAGAACAACAACATAAGTAGTTTGTTCCACGAAATTTCGCTGGGAATATAAGATTGAGTTCGTTCCACCCCAAACTGACGTGCCGCTAACGCCATGGACAAAACTGTATTGCCAGAAGAGTTTTCGACCAACCGCTCAACCCCCTCGAGATCACCCCGCAAAAACATCTCTCGTATCATGTTGAAGGCTGGAACGGCTTTGACATTAGCCAACGGCGACATGCCCATCACCTTGGCGAAAATCCTTACGCCATCCTTAGCAAAAGGGTTTAGCTCGTCAGGGATTTCTACCATTGGTAAATTAGGATGTTTGCTTGGGTCGAGATAATTTCTTAGGGCATCAGGGCCTTTGAATACATTGGTCGTGTTCATACCTTAACTCATAGCTAGTTTCGATCTTCGCCCGATACTAGACGTATAATTGAATCTCAACAATGTACGAATTCTATACGAATATTCCAGCAACACGACCTGCATTTAGCAACGACGCATGAATTGAGCAGGGGATTAACCTGCCACGTTTTGAACTTAGAAATTAAAAATTTGGTTGCGGGGGTAGGATTTGAACCTACGACCTTCAGGTTATGAGCCTGACGA
>JAZGEY010000024.1:0-41666 GCA_036478985.1 Rhizobiaceae bacterium | reverse complement strand
AATGATGGTATAGAACGCGCAATGGCCCGTGCTGGTGAACTAGAAACATTGGTACATAACGAAGTTGCATCTCTCGAAGTTTCCTATTCAGATAATGAACTTCGCATGCGCGGACTTGTTGAAGATTTATCTGCTGAGCGCGAATCTATTGTTGGCCATACAGAACGTGTCCGCTCGTCGATTTCTGGAGCAAGCGAAACCCTAAAAGAAGACCTCAATATTTCAGCGCAACTGATTAGTGAAAATGTTTCTCAAGCCCAACTAAAATTCAGCGAAGCCCTAAGTAGCACCAATGACGAAATGAAATCTTCTATGGGTCTGGCTGGAAATGCCCTACTCGACCAATTAACAGAAAAAGGTTCCGAGATTGGTCTCCAAATTGAATTGGCCGGTGGCGGCATTGTAGATCGCTTAATCTCGACGGGAACCTCGACAACCAGCGCAATCGAAGACGTACAAGCCTCCTTGAGTTTTGCTTCCGAGAACCTTTCGGAATTATTGTCTGTTAGAGGAACTGAAATCTCAGATAAAATTGAAGCAAGTAGTAGCGGCCTTGTCGATCGCATGGTGGCCAGCGGCACTGCCACCAGCAGTGCCCTAGAAATTAAAACGAACGAACTGTCTGATCGAATAAACTTTCTCTCGACCGACATTCAAACCAAAATCGGTGAAAAGTTCGATTCAATTGACCAAACTTTGAGTACTCGTGGGAATACCTTGGTTGACCAACTGGGTCAGCGAACACTGGAGTTAAGTGATGCTTTAGAAGCAGGTGCTGAAAATGTTGATAAGACTCTTGGTGAACGTATTAGTAGCTTTGGCCAGACCCTTTCAGGTCGCGTTGACGAAATGGTTGTTAAACTTGATGACCGCAGTAACGCTTTGAGCGCAAACGTCGATAAGATTGACAACGCTCTTGATGTTCGTACTCAGCAAATCAACGAGGCTCTAGCTGAGCGCACGCGAGATATTGCTCAAGTATTTACAGACGGTCAAAATACGATCAAGACCGATCTAGCTGTTCAACTAGAAGAAACACACGAATCCCTTGAGACGAAGGCGATGGAACTTAGTCTTTCTATGTCGGCCAGGATTGATGAAATAAACGAAAAAGTTGCAGAACAAGTAGATGCAGTTGATAGCCAGCTCGCCGCTCGTGTATCCGAGGCCGATATCGCACTGAGTACACGAGCCATCGAAATTGATGAAAATTTCCAAGCTCGCATCAGCACTACCGACGAAATACTTTCTTCAAAAATCACTGAAATGGATGCAACGCTCGAGAACAGAGCAAACGAAATTGACGACAAATTCAATAACCGCATAAACGCGACCGATGAAATACTTGTAGCAAGAATTTCTGAAATCGACACATCGCTCGAGAATAGAGCAACAGCAATTGATGAGAAACTTGGCTCTAGAGTTTCAGCAATGGATGAGCAGATTTCCCAACGCGTTGATTCAATCGACAAAACATTAAGCGAAGGGACTGCTGCCGCAGATAAACTTCTGGCGGATCGTACATCTTCAATCCGGGATACACTTGAAGAGCAAATCGGGGTTATTGATCTAACCCTTGGAACTCGTGTTGATGCCATAACCACCTCTCTTGATGCTGGGGCCGAGCGGGTAAATGAAAAGCTTTCTGATCGTGCAAAGGAACTCTCTGAGCAACTTGACGCGAACTTGAATGGAATATCAGACACTCTTTCCAGTGAAGCGGAGAAGGCCGGAGATGCTGTAAGCGCATCTATGAAAGCCATGGAAGGCAAAATTAGCGAACAAATAGAAGCTGCCGACGGTGCTATAGCGGCACGTACACAGCAGCTTACAACATCGCTAGCGGAGCGCACGGCAGAACTTAACACAACCCTCGCAGCACGTTCGCGCGAACTAAGCCAGCTATTGACGAGAGACACCCTGCCCTTGTTACGCAATTTTGAAACGCAAGGCATGGAAGTTGCCGCCACCCTTGCGCAATCAAGCGAACAGGTTGCAACGGGTCTTGCTGCTAAACTCGCAGAGACATCTGACCTGTTGAAATCATCAGCTGATGAAGCCGCCAATAAGTTGGAAGGCATGTTAGTTACTTCAAATGTGCGTATGGAAATTTCAGCGCAAGCCGCAGCCGAAGACCTTGCCGCCCGTTACCTCTCCCTAGAGGAGCGCACTACTGATCTGGTCGGAAAATTATCAAAATCAACCGATACCTTATCAAATGTAGTCGAAAACCAAACGGTAACACTTACAACTACTGGTGAAGAAATGAGCCAAAAAATGAGCGATGTCGCTCAAGAAGTTGGTGATCGTGTTCGTTCTGAATCAGCCGCAATGGTCAATACTTTGACCGCGAAAGCCAACGATTCTATTGAGGCTCTAAGTTTAACCAACGAGCGCTTACGGACTGAAGTTGGGGACTTGTTAGCCCGCCTCACTCATTCCAACGAAGCACTATCTACACTCATCACAACAGCTGATAGTACTATGACCGTTGCTCAAGACGCACTCGTCACACGAACTGAAGAATTCACATCTGCTGTCGGCCAAGCCTCTAGTGATCTGAACACTTCTTCCAATATGATTGAAAATAACTATCTCGGCCTCAAAGAAGTTTCAGCTATTGTGTTGGTTGAAATTGCTGAGATTGCTAGTCGTTTTGAAGAACAGTCGGGGGCACTCAATGCCGTGTCGCATCTTTTGGATGAGACACAGAACAATATAGCGGTAAGCCTAGATGACCGTCGTGATGCTATTGAATCATTGACCAACGGCTTGGTTGCAAAATCCTCTGACTTAGAAGACCTAATGGGGCGCTTTGCTACCATGCTGACAGAATCTGTTTCCAATGCAGAAGGTAGAGCCCAAACGCTCACCCAAGGTCTTTCAGAAAGCGTTGGGCAAGCTGCGACTGAAGCTACTGAACGCTTTGCTCGGGCAACCGAAGAAATGCGCACAACGGCCCATGATCTTCGTGCAGATCTTGCTATCACTCGTAATGAGATGAAGAAAAGCATTATTGATCTACCTGAAGAAACAAAAGAATCAACGAATGCTATGCGCCGGGTTGTTTCTGATCAGATTAAAGCTTTGAAGGATCTACAAGAGATCGTTACAAAAACTAAAAGGCATCAGGACGCATCAACGAGTAACTTTGTAAGCGCCGCGGCCAAGCTTACACCTCCTCCTGCGGCTCTCGCAGTTTCTACTGCCCAAATGGCAATTGGTCCCGTGGAGCAACCGCCTATCCCTGTCCGTAAAACACAAACGGCGGCTTATGCGCCTGTAGCAAAAACTGAAGCCCCGTCGATCGCTTCGTCACCTCTACGCGGTGCATTAGATTTCAATGAACCTGCCCCAGCGGCCCCCCAAGCGGCTGGTAGCGGATGGGTTAGTGACTTACTTCGTCGTGCGTCGCAAAACGACAGCCCTACCCCCAAGCAAACAGGCGCAGAACAAGGGGAAACATTGAATTCACTATCAGCAGATATTGCTCGCTCAATTGATCACAACTCTGCTGTAAGCCTGTGGCAACGCTACCAACGCGGCGATAGAAATGTATTCAATCGAGACATTTATACGGTACAAGGACGCCAGACATTTGATGAAATCAGCACAAAATATCATGCTGATCAAAAATTCCAGGCGTCGGTCAACCGCTATGTGAGTGACTTTGAAAGACTGATTGCAGATGTTGCTAAAAACGATAGCGACAACATCATGACACAAACGTACCTCACCTCTGATACTGGTAAAGTATACACAATGTTAGCCCATGCGGCTGGTCGGTTTGCCTAGTAAGCATTTACAAATCTATTCACGAATGCAGGAAGCAAGTTGAAACAGCACAAAAAAACGCCATCTTAGGAAGGTACAGGAATATCCTGTACCAATTATTCTTATTGATGGAGTTCACTATGTTAAAGCCCGTGCTTTTCTTCAGCCTCTTGGGCCTTGGTGTTGCAGCCACAGCTAGCGCCGCTGCTCTACATTCAAGGTCAATACACGCCACCCCGCAAACTACGGAAAGACAGCTACCAATATTGGACGCTGCATACGATCTAACGGGGCAAGAGAAACTGAAACTACTTCTACGCCCCCACAGTCAATACCTGCCGATTACGCAGGCTGTGCGTGATGCAACGGGCGATCCAAATATCGTCGTGTTCGACAATCGTAGCCCAAGAAATGATGTAAACCGCTGTAGCTTCATTATTTATCACGGGAAAAGAGCGATGGTCTGTGATTGATCAAAAAAAAGGCCGCTGCAGATAACTGCAACGGCCATAATTTGTATATTTGAATGAAGCCTATTCAGGCAATTCATCTTCCTTCATCAGCTCTTCTTTGCTGACCGTCTTGTCTTTCACGGTTGCTTTTTCAAGGATGTGATCAACTACTTTCTCTTCAAAAATAGGAGCACGCAATCCACCAACAGCATCTGGGTTCTTCTGGAAGAACTCATAGATTTGTTGTTCTTGACCTGGGTACTGTTGAACCTGTTGCATGAGCGCCTGTTGAAGTTCGTTTTCAGTCACTTCAATTTTAGCTTCGTCACCAATTTCCGCTAGGACCAAACCTAAACGAACGCGGCGCTGTGCAAGTTTCATGTAATCAGCACGGGCTTTCTTCTCGGTTGTATCTTCGTCCTTGAATGTCTTCCCTGCCTGTTCCAAATCGTTGGTGATCTGGCCCCAGATGTTATTGAACTCTTGTTCTACCATGCCCTCAGGCAGGTCGAATTTGTGTTGCTTATCTAATTGGTCGAGAAGTTGGCGCTTCACCTTAGAACGGGTCTGTTCGCCGTACTGGCTTTCAATTTGACCTTTGATAACTTCTTTCAATTTATCCAAATCATCAAGACCAAGGGTCTTAGCCAATTCGTCATCAATTTTAACAGCCGCAGCCTTAGAAACTTCATGAACAGTCACTGCAAAAACAGCGTCTTTACCTGCAAGGTGAGCCGCACCATATTCATCCGGGAATGAAACTTTAACATCTAGGCTATCGCCAGCTTTCGTTCCGATAAGTTGTTTTTCAAAACCAGGAATAAAAGTGTTTGAACCAAGAACCAAATGGGCTCCCTCGTCCTTACCGCCATCAAATGGCTCGCCATCAATTGATCCAGCGTAATCCATTGTCACGCGGTCTTTATCAGCAGCTTTGCCCTTCTTGGTTTCATAAGTCGCGTTGCTCTCTGCAATACGTTCAACCTGTTCCATAATTTCCTTATCGGAAACATCCACTACCGGACGTTCGATTTTCAATTTCTTAAAATCGGAAATTTCAAAAGGGGGAATTACTTCATAAACAATTTTAAATTCGAAGTCTTTCTTACCGGCAAGAATTTCTTCCGCTTCTGCTTCGTCTTCCGTCATGGAAATCTTTGGCTGTTGCGCCGCTTTCTCATCACGCTTCTTAAGAATTTTCTTTGTTTCCTCATCAATTGTCTCATTGACGAGTTCGCTCATGACAGATTTGCCGTAAAGCTTTGCTACATGAGACATGGGAACCTTCCCGTCGCGAAAGCCATTGACTTTCACTTTGTCTTTCAACTCTACCAAACGCTCGTCACGTTTCTTGTTCATTGCTTTGGCGGGGCAAACAACTGTGATTTCGCGCTTTAAACCTTCGTTCAGCGTCTCGGTAACCTTCATGGGATGCGTCCTTCGTAATGCTTTTATGAGAGGGAGATTAGCAAGATATTGACTTGCGCCGCTTCTCGTTTGTGTTTGATGGATGTTCTATGGGTTTGCCAGCCATCTGGCTAGCGGAAACTTCGCGCGGTGATACCTAATTTATCATCAATGAGCAATGGCCTATGTGTAATTGCTGTAGAGCCCGAATAATGTCACAATATCAACTAATACGGCACAATAGGAAAACACGATGTATCAGATCATAGGAAGCCCCCGTTCTAGGCTTACCAGAGTAAGTTGGGCACTACAGGAAATTGGGGAAGCCTATGAAATTATTTCCATGAAACCCCATAGCAGCGGTATCTTAGCTCATAACCCCGCTGGCAAAGGCCCCATCCTTGTCGACGGTGATATCACTGTTATCGATTCCGCGGCCATCGTTACTTACCTCTCCGACAAGCATATCGACAAAGGCCTCGGAGCGGAACCTGCGACAGCTGAGCGTGCATTGATGGACTCATGGGTACATTTTGCGCAAAGTGATCTTGAGGCTCCTCTGTGGCTTAAATTACGACATAACTTTCTGTTACCAGAAGATCAACGTGCCGATGTCGGCAAAGTAACGCGGTCAGATTTTGCGGCAGCCATCAAGGCAATGGATTTAAGATTGGGCAATAATAAATTCGCTATTGGTGATCGCTTCACCGTGGCGGACGTTATTCTTGGACACTGCGGTTACTGGGCTCGTAATGGCAAGTTTGAAATACCCAGTGACAACGTAAACGCGTATTTTGATAGGGTTTTGTCTAGATCAGCGCTGAAACGGGCGCGAGAAATTGAAAAAGATATGTAAGAGGCGCAAAGGTGTTCGCTGTGATGTGTAAAATGTCACAGATATCGACCACAGCCTCCTTCATATGAATGACAGCAGAATTGAGTTTGATCTCCCAAAGCTGCTGTAAATTTCAACAGCCCATCCCAAGGGCAAAACTAAGAAGGACGTATACAATGAAAACTTTACTTGCAGCGCTTCTTATAGCGTTTACGAGCACAATAGCATCCGCTGGAAGCCCCGGCGGGAATTACAATTGCAACAGCGATCTTGCAAGTTCGTGTGAATCAGGGACTGATAACGATACGCCAGACCCAGCCCCTGCTCCAGATCCTACACCAGATCCTGAGTCTGATAGCGGAAGTAACTCAGGCAATGATGGGCTCAGCTAAGCCAACGTCACAACTGGTATTAAACCGTCTGATAAAATCAGGCGGTTTTTAACCACCCAGCACCATTGCCCAATAGTTTCGCCCACCCGCTTTGGCGGCTGATAGGCCGAAATAACGCATGCGCGGGTGCAGCATGTTGCGGCGGTGGCCGGGGGAATTCATCCATCCGCTCAACACCCGCTTCAAGGTTTTCTGTCCGCGCGCAATATTCTCCGCCGCCAGACCACGATACCCTACCCGCTTCAAACGCGATGCGAAAGATTGCCCAAACCCAGTCGTATGGGCCATCTTCTGCTTACGCGCCATCAAAACAGACTGCTCCCGCGCTGCCTTCTGCAAAGCCGGATGCAGTTGAAGTTTGTTCAACCCATGAGCCACCCGAATTTTATTAACAGCCCTAACAAACGCCGCAGATGATTGCCCTGCGATTGCGGGTGAAGTGGTAAAAACACTCATGACGAGTGCAAAAATAATAATGAGACGTTTCATGGTGATGCCCAGCCAAAGAAAATTCAGTTGGGAGAAGTATGAGAGCGAAAGGCTGATGGGGTGTTAATATCAAAAGCTGATGCAAACCGTGGTTAAAAAACCAAAGACAGAGTCTATAAGAAGCAACAGATAAAACAGGGGAGCTGATAAACAGTCGCCGTGAGATCAAATATTGGTGCGGCTGAAGGGACTCGAACCCCCACATCTCTCGATACCAGAACCTAAATCTGGCGCGTCTACCAGTTCCGCCACAGCCGCGATGCTTGTGAGCGAGTGGGAGATAACAAGAGTTGCGGCTGAGGGCAATGGGTAAAATGATAGAATATCGAACTTAGTCAATTTATTTTCACTGGGCCACTGCCCAATAAATAGGCAGGTTGATTATTGGTAAGGCAAGGGATGAACTGAAGTGTGCGTTTCTTCTGTATACCTTACTACCAAATCCAAGAAAACCAATTGCTTACCCCATCGTTTGTGGCGTTTCGCCACCCACAACAAAAATGGCTCTCTGCATTTCCAAACTGGCACAACACGTGCATAAGTATTATTGCCTCCTTTGGAGCATTGGGTTTCCCCCTGCCCCACTGGCGGATTTACTTATTCATCGTGTGTTCCTCCCGAACGCACCACTAGCAATAGGAATTGGTTGCGTGAAAAAAATTGAAGCGATCATCAAGCCGTTCAAGTTGGACGAAGTGAAAGAAGCACTGCAGGAAGTTGGGTTGCAGGGCATAACCGTTTTGGAAGCCAAAGGCTTTGGCCGACAGAAAGGCCACACAGAGCTTTATCGCGGCGCAGAATATGTCATCGACTTTCTGCCCAAGGTGAAAATTGAAGTGGTTGTCAACGACGACCAAGTGGAAGGCGCAATTGAAGCCATCCGCAAAGCAGCCGAAACAGGCCGCATCGGTGACGGCAAGATTTTTGTCACCAACGTAGAACAAGCCATTCGCATCCGTACCGGTGAAACTGGTTCGGAAGCCGTATAACAAATTTAATAGCCCCAGACGTTTTGTCTGAGAGAGACAGGAAGGCCTACCATGACTACTGCCAATGATTTATTGAAACAAATGAAAGACGAGAACGTTGAGTATCTCGATTTGCGCTTCACAGACCCACGGGGTCAAATGCAGCACGTGACGCTACACCACAGCCAAGTAAACGATGATCTATTCGCTGATGGCGCAATGTTTGACGGTTCATCCATCGAAGGTTGGAAAGAAATTCACGATTCAGACATGGTATTGATGCCTGATCCAGAAACCGCCCACATGGACCCTTTTTATGCCCACTCAACTATGGCGATCTTCTGCGACATTCTTGAGCCTGACACGGGCGAAGGCTACGACCGCGACCCACGCATGACCGCAAAACGCGCTGAGGCTTACATTAAGTCTGGTGGATTTGGCGACACGGCCTATTTCGGTCCAGAACCAGAATTCTTCATTTTTGACGATGTGAAATTCTCAACTGATATGTACAACACTGGCTTCCAAGTTGATTCAGACGAACTGCCAATCAACACAAATGCTGATTACGAAGCCGGCAACATGGGCCACCGCCCCCGCGTTAAAGGCGGCTACTTCCCAGTAAACCCAGTCGATAGCGCGCAGGACATCCGTTCTGAAATGCTTACCGTTCTTGGTAAAATGGGCGTTGAAGTTGAAAAGCATCACCACGAAGTTGCGGCCGCTCAACACGAGTTGTCCATGATCTTCAACACGCTAACCCGCAAGGCCGACGAAGTGCAGCTTTATAAGTATGCTGTACACAATGTCGCCCACGCCTATGGCAAGTCAGCAACCTTCATGCCGAAGCCTGTATTTGGCGACAACGGTACGGGTATGCACGTTCACATGTCTATCTGGAAAGACGGTAAGCCTAGCTTTGCTGGCGACCAATATGCTGGCCTTTCCGAGATGTGCCTCTACTACATCGGCGGCATCATCAAGCATGCAAAATCTTTGAACATGTTCACCAACCCATCAACCAACTCCTACAAGCGTTTGGTTCCTGGTTACGAAGCACCTGTGTTGCTCGCATATTCTGCGAAAAACCGTTCCGCTTCTTGCCGTATTCCTCACGTTGCTTCGCCAAAAGGCAAGCGCATGGAATTGCGTTTCCCTGATCCAATGGCGAACCCATACTTGTCATTTGCAGCAATGTTGATGGCTGGCCTTGACGGTATCAAAAACAAAATCCACCCGGGCGAACCAATGGACAAAGACCTTTACGATCTGCCACCAAAGCAGCTCAAAAAGATCCCAACCGTTTGTGGTTCATTGCGCGAAGCGATTGATGCTTGCCGCAAAGACCATGCTTACCTCTTGGAAGGTGGCGTTTTCACTGCCGATCAGATCGAAGCCTATATCGCGCTGAAAGAAGAAGAAAACATCCGCTACGAGCAAACACCACACCCAGTGGAATATGACATGTACTACTCACTCTAAGTGGGTTTTGTACAAGAGAATTAGAAAAGGCCGGATGGGAAACCATTCGGCCTTTTTGTTTGGCGCCTATTTCATAGCGATGGCGTCAGCCAGATAAAAGGTTCCGCCTTTTATGGTGTCCACGCTAACGCCCACCTGTTCCAGTTCCCGCTCTAAAGTTGCGGAACGAACACCATGGGTGCACCACATAAGAACGTCGTGGCCTTTGAAGCGTTCCATCTTTTTTCGATAGCGACTGATCATGGCCTGATCGGCCCTCACACTTAACGGCAACACATAGGTCTTTTTGCAGTTAAACAGCTTTGTCAAAGCTTTCGTTGAGGTGATAACGGGCGCCCGTTTGCGTTCAGACAAGATGCGCATGTCGATGCAATAGGAATTGCTTTTTGCGCTTGCCTCTTCGAGGTTCAATTCAGCAGCCCGTAAAGGAGATGCAAAGAATACTCCCGCAATGATTACCAATGCTAAATCATTATTCATGCCGCAACCTCCCACACCCAAGCATAGTGCAAGAAACGTCAAAAGAACAACCAGACTACGGTCGAGGCTTCACATCCTTGGAGAACAGATAAATCAACAGCGCCGTACCAAAGCAGATTACATACACCCAAAGCACCGATGAGAACCCCTCAACAGGATTTTGCGCGTTCGTGTTTTGGCTATAAACTTCGCTGGTCACAAGCGACATAATGCCGACACCACCCATGTTGAAGAAATTGATCAGCGTTACAGCCCTGCCCGCCAAATGGTTGGGAATATTAGCTGTAGCCTGCGCCATCAGCAGACCGTAGCACATGGTAAAGAACCCAACTGTGACCAATACAATAGTTACGCTTGCCACGGATGCTTGCGGGTCTAGCGCCCAATACAACACTGATAAAAAAGCAATGATAGAGCCGACAACCACAGTGCGCTTGCGTGTATTAAACAGCTGTTCCGAGGAACCATAAGCCAAGCTACCAACCGCCATTGCAATCGCCATCCACAATGTAATTTTACCGATACCACTTGTGTCCAATCCATGGATTAGATCGAGATAAGAACCGGCCCACAACCCTCGAAGACCGCCCGATACTGCGTAGTTGATAAACAGCAACGGCAACAAAAACCACAATTCCCGCATCCTTAGAATATCGAGATAGCCGCCTTTTACTTCCGTATCAGAAACCACCCGCTCGGGGTCTTGAACCAGCAGTACTATCAGGACGGAAAGTACAATCGTGATGGTAGACAAAGCATACATAACGCCCCGCCAACCCAATTGGCCGAGTGCAAAAGCCAAAGGGCTGGCTCCCAAAATATTGCCTGCTAAACCAACAGCGATGAAGGTCGACATAAGAAAAGCGAACCTATGCGGCGGAAAACCGAGTTTAAATATATAGACCGACGCCATTAGGATCGGAGCGCAACCAATACCCAACAAAATCATCGCAGCCATAACGGCAAAATAAGAATGGGCCATAGCGAACAACAATCCCCCGCCCCCCGCGCAAACCGCAAACAACCCAGCACTCGTCCACTTCGGCCCGATCTTATCGAGCATCACCCCAACTAAAAACTGGGAAAGCGCAAAGGCAACAAACCAAGCTCCAAGAGCATTGCCTAATTGTGCAGGACTAAGGCCAAGCTCGGTTGAAAGTAAGGGTGACAGCACCGCCAAAAAAGAACGATAAAAATGGCTCATAATATAAGCCATCGCGAGGATAAATATTCCAGCCATATTTTCCTCACGGCAAAAGGAGTGGTGTCAAAAGCAACAAAACGGTTGCTGGGCGAGCAGCCCGCGCCATCGCAGGCCTGAGCGGAGCGAATGCCGTGAGATCAAAGAGTGGTGCGGACACCGGGACTTGAACCCGGATGAGCTAGGCTCGACAGATTTTAAGTCTGTTGTGTATACCAATTCCACCATGTCCGCATATTAGTCATTAGCCTTTGATTTATCATCTGTAACATCTACAGTTTGTCACCAAAGCCTGCGCGCTGATAGCCGCTTTTTGCAAATGTTCAAAGGGAAAAATGATGTCCACAATTATTACAGCAGGAATGGTGGTTATCGGCGATGAAATTCTCTCAGGCAGAACCAAAGATAAAAACATTGGATTTGTAGCAGATTACCTCTCGGGACTGGGTATAGACCTTAAAGAAGTCCGCATCGTCACGGATGAACAAGACGACATTATCGAAGCCGTAAATGGCCTTCGCGTTAAATACACCTATGTATTCACCTCTGGCGGCATTGGCCCAACCCACGACGATATTACCGCGGAAGCCGTGTCTGCAGCATTTGTCCTGCCCTGCACCTTCCACCCTGATGCTATGGCGATTCTCACTGAGCATTACACAAATGCCAAAATGGAATTCACCGATGCCCGCAAACGCATGGCGAGGACACCAGAGGGGGCTAGCCTCATAAACAACCCAGTTTCAAAGGCCCCAGGCTTCCGTGTTGAAAACGTCCACGTCATGGCCGGCGTTCCCAAAATTATGCAAGCGATGATGGACGAAATCGCCCCTACCCTCAAAGGCGGAACAAAGATGTTGTCCGTCTCCGTCGAATGTAAATTAGGTGAAGGCACAATTGGTGGTCCATTGGGTGTAATACAAGATGATCACCCCGATACGATGATTGGCTCTTACCCACGTTTTGAAGAGGGCAATCACTCAACAGCTATTGTTGTGCGTGGTAGGGATCAAACGAAGATTGATGCGGCGGTGACGGACGTAGAAAACATGCTGGCGGGATTGAAGAATATCTAGCGCAAAACCTGTGCTTTCCTCCCCTACACCGTTGAACAGCCCTGCCAACTGCGCTATCGAACGCGACAACCTCATCATCGGAGCCGTTCATATGTCTAGCGCACCTAAAGCCTTTCCTGTTTCATGGGATCAATTTCACCGCGATTGTAAGGCACTGGCTTGGCGCTTATCCGGCCCAAGCAAAGACGGGCCAGAATGGACAGCGATTGTTGCCATCACCCGTGGCGGGCTTGTACCAGCCGCTATCATCGCCCGTGAACTCGGCATCCGCACAATCGAGACCGTCTGCATTGCTTCTTACCATGAGTACAAAGACCAAGGAGAGTTGGACGTAATCAAAGGCATCAACCACGAGATGATAAATGCTGATGGTGGTAGAGGAGTTCTCGTGATTGACGACCTCACAGACACAGGTGCCACGGCTAAAAAAGTACGCGAAATGCTTCCCAATGCCCATATCGCCACAGTCTACGCCAAACCAAAGGGCGTACCGATTGCCGACACTTTTGTTACGGAAGTTAGCCAAGACACCTGGATCTATTTCCCATGGGATATGGAAATGTCATACGTCGAGCCAATCTCTGGCGGTAAAGACGGCTAAATCCAAACATAGTCAGAAAACCTTGCCCTTGTAGGTTTTGGGTCGTATCCACAAACATGATTTGGGCAAATCTGCCCATTTGATTCGATTCAACGTGCAGGAAAAATATGTCTGACCTTTTCGCCTCTGATCCCAAAAAGCCTGCGCCCATAAAAAAGGCATCCGCGAAATCACGTGGTAAAGCGGCGGCAAAAGATGGCGATTATAACGCTTCCGATATTGAAGTCCTTGAAGGTCTAGAACCTGTACGCAGACGCCCCGGCATGTATATCGGCGGCACTGACTCGAAAGCCATGCACCACCTCTTTGCTGAGGTAATAGACAACTCCATGGATGAAGCTGTTGCAGGCCACGCCACATGGATTGAGGTTGACTTGGACACCGAAGGCTATTTGACCATCACCGATAACGGTCGCGGCATTCCTGTCGATCCCCACCCAAAGTTCAAAGACAAATCTGCACTCGAAGTCATCATGACCACCCTCCACGCTGGAGGTAAATTCGATGGCAAAGCCTATGAGACTTCAGGTGGCCTGCACGGGGTTGGTATCTCCGTCGTTAACGCCCTTTCTGACGATTGTATTGTTGAAGTAGCGCGCGGCAAAAAACTTTACCGCCAATCATTCTCACGTGGCCACGCAGTCACGGGTGTCGAACACCTCGGCGACGTAAACAACCGCCGCGGAACAAAAGTACGGTTCCACCCTGATGCAGAAATATTCGGCAAGGGTGCAAAATTCTCACCCATTCAACTATTCAAAATGGCGCGCGCAAAAGCTTACCTTTTTGGCGGCGTAGAAATTCGTTGGTCCTGCGATCCAGAACTAGTGACAGGCAAAGATGAAGTTACTGAAAAAGCAGTGTTCCATTTCCCAGGCGGTCTAAAAGACTACCTGATGACTTCGCTCGGCAAGCAAATGCAGGTGACAGACGAACCTTTCGCTGGGGTGACTGCCAAAAAATCAGGCCACGGGGCAGTGGAATGGGCGATCACTTGGTACGGCGACGATGGTTTTGTGAACTCCTATTGCAACACGGTTCCAACTGCTGATGGCGGAACCCATGAGGCTGGCTTGCGTGTGACTCTCTCCCGAAGCCTGAAGGCCTATGCTGAACTCGTCGGAAATAAAAAAGGCGCGATGATCACCACGGACGATGTAATGACCTCCGCCGCCGCAATGATTTCCGTCTTCATTCGCGAACCAGAATTTGTAGGTCAAACCAAAGACCGACTCGCCACCGTTGAAGCAGCCAAAATTGTTGAAGCCGCCATACGTGACCCCTTCGACCACTGGCTCGCCGCCTCCCCCGGCCAAGCCGCTAAATTACTTGATTGGGTGGTAGACCGCGCCGAAGAACGGATGCGCCGACGTCAAGAAAAAGAAGTGAACCGTAAAAACGCCACCCGTAAACTACGGCTACCCGGCAAGCTTGCCGATTGCTCAAAGAGCGCCAAAGGCGGCACGGAAATTTTCATCGTGGAGGGCGATTCAGCGGGCGGTTCTGCCAAACAAGCACGTAACCGTAAGAGCCAAGCGATCCTGCCGCTACGCGGTAAAATCCTGAATGTGGCCTCGGCCACACGGGACAAAATCAACAGCAGTCAACAAATCCAAGACCTCGCACAAGCCCTCGGATGTGGGTCCGGTGCAAAATTCCACTTCGATGACTTACGCTACGACCGCGTTATCATAATGACTGATGCAGATGTAGATGGAGCGCACATAGCCTCCCTGCTCATCACGTTCTTCCACCAAGAAATGCCTGGCATCATCGAAGGTGGCGCGCTCTATCTAGCGGTTCCACCGCTCTACAAACTTACCCAAGGCGGTAAAACACTCTATGCCCGCGATGAAGCCCACAAAGATTTGCTTATGGAAACCGAGTTCAAGGGAACCAAGAAGGTCGAACTTGGCCGCTTTAAGGGGCTCGGTGAAATGATGCCGGCGCAACTAAAAGAAACCACGATGGAACCAAGCAAACGCACACTGCTCCGTGTACATATTGATGAACCTCAACAGGCCAAAGATTCCATCGACCGCCTAATGGGAACTAAACCCGAGCTCCGCTTCAACTTCATCCAAGAAAACGCAGAATTCGCGGATGGTGAATTGCTGGACGTTTAGTCTCCCCCCGCAATCATTGACTTCTCAACCATTATTCCCTAATTCAGCCCTAGGGCACACACCTCTAGGGTGAAGCGGAGAGTTTTTGAATCCTCAAGAACCCGCATTCCAAACACAAAACGGCGTTTTGCCGAAACCGCGTGAGAGCCTTCACGCTATCAGTCGAAAAGACCACACAATACATGAAATTTACTGACCTCGGACTAAGTCCAAAAGTGCTCGCCGCAGTTGAAGCTGCTGGATATTCAGAGCCTACCCCAATTCAAGAACAAGCCATTCCCCACGTGTTACAACGACGTGACGTTATGGGCATTGCCCAAACGGGTACTGGCAAAACTGCAGCCTTCGTGTTGCCGATGCTTTCGCTTACAGAAAAAGGCCGTGCCCGCGCTCGTATGCCGCGTACACTTATTCTAGAACCAACCCGCGAGTTGGCCGCACAAGTCGAAGATAACT
This sequence comes from Rhizobiaceae bacterium, assembly GCA_036478985.1. Classification (GTDB taxonomy): domain Bacteria; phylum Pseudomonadota; class Alphaproteobacteria; order Rhizobiales; family Rhizobiaceae; genus Pseudahrensia. Next base: position 25,927 of record JAZGEY010000024.1, on the reverse strand, counting down.
TCAACAAATATGGCACAAATCACAAACTCAATGTCGCGCTGCTAATCGGCGGTGTATCCTTTGATCAACAAATGAAAAAGCTCGACCGTGGCGCTGATGTTCTTATCGCCACTCCCGGCCGCTTACTCGATTTGTTTGATCGAGGCCGCATCTTGATGAATGGGGTTGAAATCCTCGTTATCGATGAAGCCGACCGTATGTTGGATATGGGCTTCATCCCCGATATCGAGCGCATCGTTAAAATGCTGCCGTTTACGCGCCAAACATTATTCTTCTCGGCCACCATGCCACCTGCCATTGAAAAACTTGCTGACAAATTCTTGCAAAACCCAGTACCTGTTGCTGTGGCAACAGCCGCTTCAACTTCTGAAAATATTGAGCAAAAACTGGTGAAAGCCCCAAAGAAGGACTTCGAAAAACGCGAAGTGCTTCGTGGTCTGATTGATAATGCTGAAAACCTCAACAACGGCATCATCTTTTGCAACCGTAAAACTGATGTGGCACAGGTACATAAATCGCTGATGAAGCGCGAATATTCGGTTGGTTCGCTCCACGGGGACATGGACCAAACAGCACGCACAAAAACCCTCAAAGGTTTCCGTGCTGGCGAGATAAAACTTCTTGTGGCTTCAGATGTTGCCGCACGCGGCTTGGATATTCCAGACGTATCTCACGTGTTTAACTACGACGTACCAATACACCCGGAAGACTATGTTCACCGCATTGGGCGTTGTGGCCGCGCTGGTCGTGATGGTTGGGCCTTCACACTCATCACACCCGCTGACGACAAATACATCAAAGCAATTATGTCGCTTACGGGTGATGACATTCCGTATGCTGGTGCACCCGCAAAAGCGGAAAGCCGTGACGAGCGCCCACGCCGTGGTAAATCAAATTCGGATTCATCCTCCAAGTCAGACAAGCCAAAGGGTGAAAAACGTAGCCGTCGTACTTCACGAGATAAAGAAGAACCAGCAGAAGTTGTTGCGAAGGCAACTTCTGCCGTTGAAGAAAAACCTCAAGAACAACGCAGTCGCCCTGAAAAGAGTGATGGCAACAAAAGCCGTGGGCAAGAGCGTGGACGAAATGACGGCAGAGGCCGTAATCACAACAAGGATGATGGCCCAACGCCTAAAGGTCTTGGGGACCATATGCCTGCCTTCATGCAGCAAACCACCAAAGACAATGACTAAATATTTACAAGCTTACGCTGCTTTGGTGGCTTGGCTTGGTCGGCACGAGCGGCAGCTTCAAAAGCTCGCTCTGCCCATACTTTAAACTCATCCGGATCATCTAATAGGCGTTCCGGTACAGTCCAATAGCCCATGGCAACAATCTTGCCGTCCTTGCGCTCGTATTCCCATTGCTTCATGCCCTCTGCTTCAAAGTCACCTCGGTTTTCGCCGTCCACTTTGAAACGAAACTCATCTTTCATTACCCCTGCGAAACTCAGGCCTCGATGAAACACGCCCATACCGCCAAACATTTTACGTACTGTAACTTCACCAAATGGGGCAAATAATTCTTCAAGAAATGGGATGTCCATTGTTACCTCCAACTACGCTAACCAACTTTCCATTCTATCAAGCGCTGAAACCATGGTTGCATAATCACCAGCAAACGAAAAGCGCATGTAACGGTGGCCACGATCTTGGTCAAAATCCAAGCCTGGCGTTGCAGCAACGCCTGCCTCAACCAGCATGCGTTTTGCAAACTCCATCGTGTCGTTTGTGTGTCGTGTTGCATCCGCGTAGGCATAAAAAGCGCCATCTATTGGCATGATTTTCTCAAAGCCTAGTTGCGGCAACCGTTCCAACAAGAGCTTTCTGTTCTTAACGTAACCCGATTTGATTACCTCAAGTTCTTCACCACAATCTAGCGCATGCATAGCAGCAACTTGCGAAAGTTCTGGTGCCGAAATGTAAAGGCTTTGTGCAAGCCTCTCTACAGGACGAACCATATCTATAGGTAAGACCATCCAACCAATTCGCCAGCCGGTCATACAAAAGTACTTTGAAAATGAATTGATGACGATCGACTTGTCGCTGAATTCAGTTGCTGTTGATTCTTTAATACCTGTCTCATAGGCATAGGTAAGGCCGTGGTATATTTCATCCGATATGAACCGAATATCCATTTCATCGCAGCACTGGATCAAACTCTGTAAAGCATCAGGCGTCATCATTGTGCCTGTTGGATTAGCGGGGCTGGCAACTAATATCCCTGCCAATGGCTTGTCATTATGTGCGGCCAGTAATTGAGCAGGAGTAATTGCCCAACGAGTTTCTTCATCCGTTTCAATTTCTACTATCTCCAAAGAAAGAGCTTTCAAAATGTTCCGGTACGCAGGATAACCGGGCGCAGCAATCGCAACGCGGTCTCCGGGATTAAACAAAGATAGAAAGGAGAGATTGAAGCCAGCTGAAGAGCCCGTAGTAATAAATATCCGTTGTGGCTCCACATCCACCCCATAACGATCTGCGATATGCGTAGACAACCGGGATCGTAAATCCATACGGCCACCCGCATCAGTATAGCTAACAACCCCGTGATCAAGTAGCTTACGAGCCCCTTCTAAGGCTGCCTTTGGGGCTGGAGCGGCAGGTTGACCAACACTAAGAAAATCAATTTTACGGCCGCGCTCTTGTAATCTTGAAGCCTCGGCAAAAATGTCCATTGCGTGAAATGGCTCTACATTTCCTCGATTCGATAGTTTGCTCATAGAAGTTTCCCCATAAGAGTGGTTAAATGACCTCTCCAAAAATTGATTGCGGTTAGGGTTCCCGTCATCTAACTGCCTCAATATAAGTGTCTTTAAGTGTGGTTTATATTGGGTAACGGGCGTATTAAAATATCGCAAGTTATCTGGGTTGCATTTATATCAGTGAGAACAATTAAAGTGAAGCATTTGCCAATCGTCCTGCATCAAATATTTCGGCTTTTTATTGTCGTTTCAATAGTGCTTGCAAGCACCTTACAAACTCATGCAAAACGTCGAGGTATTTCGCTAATTAGAGATGCGGAGATAGAATCTCTTGTTCGAGATTATGCGCGCCCACTGATGCGGGCAGCGGGTCTTCGCTCCGGTTCTGTACGGTTCTATATCGTCAATGATAATAGTTTTAATGCTTTCGTCAGCGGGCGTGGCATGTTCATCAATACGGGGCTGCTTCTTCAATCTGAAACTCCTGGAGAAGTGATAGGTGTCATTGCCCATGAGTTGGGCCATATCGTTGGCGGACACCAAATACGCCTTCGACAACGGATTGAAACAGCAGCTCGCATTGCACGTCTCACAACTTTTCTTGGGCTTGGGATTGGGGCCGCTGGTGCTGCTTCCAAAAATGGGAGTGTCACCAGTGCAGGACTATCAGTTGCGGCTGGTGGCGGAGCCTTCGCATTGCGCGATGTATTGCGCTATCAACGCTCGGAAGAAAGCTCAGCCGATAGAACCGCAGCAACACTCTTACGAAAGTCTAAGCAGTCTGGTAAAGGCATGTTGAGGACTTTCAAACGGCTTGGGGAGAATCTTGCGTTCCTCGGTCGCAAAATAAATCCTTACACCCTAAGCCATCCGCTACCCAAAGAGCGGATAGCCAACATGAAGACGGTCATCAAAAAAAGCCGCTACTACAATGCAAAAGCATCAAGATCCCTGCGTGAACGGCATGATATGATGCGCGCAAAAATTGCAGCTTATGTTGGTGGGCATCGCTATGCGAGCGCACTACTTCAAAGTAAAACGCTTAGCCCAAATGCACGGCTATATGGTGATGCTATCGTAACTCATCTCTATGGCTCCCCCAAACGGGCTATTCCCAAGATTAACAAACTCATCAAGAAACAACCCAAAAATGCCTACGCCCATGAGATGAAGGGAGAAATAATGCTCCGTTCTGGCAAAGCTTCCAAAGCTGTTAAATCGTTCAGGAAGGCCGTTAAATTGGATAAATCGAAAGCTGGCTTTATCAGAATTGAGCTCGGCCATGCCCTCTTGCAAACTGGCAAGAAGAAAGCGCTGAAAGAGGCCGTTACTCAACTTACCAAAGGTGTAAGGCGTGATCCCTCTGCAACTGCAGGTTTTCAATACTTAGCCATGGCCTATGCTCAATTAGGAAACACACCGCGCGCACTATTGGCCTCCGCAGAATTAGCTGTAAGAACAGGTAAAAAGCGGGAAGCTCGGAATTTTGCAAAACGCGCGCAAAAAGGTTTTAAACGCGGTACCCCTCGCTGGCTCCGTGCAGAAGATATCATCACTCACAAATAACATTACGTTTGAAAGACTAATTCTATGATCTCCAATTACTATAAAACATTTGCTGCTACCGTTATTCTTGCGTCGTCACTCTTTAGTCTAAGCACCCCTGCCCTTGCATTTGATGCAAACGACAAACCTGCTGTCGAGAAAATCATAAGAGAATACTTGTTGCAAAACCCAGAATTAATACTGGAAGTCCAACAAGCTCTTGAACAAAAACAACAACTAGCAACTGCTGAACGTTCTGCTCGGGCGCTGAGCGAAAATAAAGAGACCGTCTTTAATTCACCCAATCAAGCAGCCATAGGCAATCCAAATGCGGATGTCACAGTAGTTGAATTTTTTGACTACAATTGCGGTTTCTGCCAGCGGGCCATGCGTGATATGAATTCATTGCTAGCAAAAGATGCAGGGCTGCAGTTCGTTCTGAAAGAGTTGCCAATTCTAAGCGAAGGCTCTGTTGAGGCTCACAAAATATCTACGGCTGTCTACCGTCTCTACCCCAAAAAATACGAAGAATTTCACAATAAGTTGCTAGGAGGCCAAGGACAAAAAGATGGCAACCGTGCACTTAGAGTTGCTCAAGAAATGAAAATGGACGTTGATGCGATCAGTAATGAATCCAAAAAAGGTGATGTTTTGGGCGCATTTAGAGAAGTAAATGACCTCGCAAACAAATTAGGAATCAATGGCACGCCATCTTATGTTATCGGCAATGAGGTGGTTTTTGGCGCGTTGGGCGAAGATGTCTTGCGCCAAAAGATCGAAAACGTACGCAAATGCGGTAAAACAGTCTGTTCTTAGGCCTTTATTCTCGACTTTCCCCTATCCCAATGGCATTAAAGGAAAAATAGAAACGTAACAATTGAACTGACGATTCCATGACCCGTTCCATTTCTAAACCTATATTCATTCTGAATGGGCCTAACCTTAATCTGTTAGGCCAACGGGAGCCAGAAATTTATGGTGCTAAAACTCTGGCTGACATTGAATCTGATTGTGTTGCTTTTGCAAAAGAAAACAACTTTGCTCTTGAATTCAAACAGAGTAATTCAGAGGGCGAGTTGGTTGATTGGGTTCAACAAGCTAATGCTACTATGGCTGGTGTCATCCTTAATGCTGGTGCATATACGCATACATCTATTGCACTACATGATGCGATCAAAGGTGGTTCAATTCCTGTAATCGAACTACATATTTCTAATATCCATGCCCGTGAAGAATTTCGTCATAGTTCGATTATTGCAAGTGCGTGTATTGGACAAATTTGCGGCTTCGGTCCTTCCGGTTATTCACTCGCATTGCAAGCAATGCTCAATCATCTCACAGTTTAGGCTGCAACTTACACAACCCCCAAAAGGCGACGCATATTATGTCATCTAAAAAATCTGCAATTGATACAAAACTCATACGTGAACTCGCGGACCTGTTGAACGAAACAGAATTAACGGAAATCGAAGTTGATGAAGGCGATTTACATATCCGCCTCTCACGTGGAGGACCTGTTATGCAGCAAGCCCCGATGATGGCCCCCGCCCCTATGCAAGCCCCAGTAGGTGGACCAATGGCTACGGCAACAGAGACACCAGCCCCCGTTAGCGGAACACCGATCACCTCACCGATGGTAGGGACAGCATATTTGGCGCCTGCGCCCGGTGCAGATGTTTTTATTAGCGTTGGCGATAAAGTCAAAAAAGGTCAAACCATATTGATCGTGGAAGCAATGAAAACAATGAACCAAATCCCCTGCGACCAAGATGGTATTGTTGCTTCCATAGATGTTACAGATGGGCAACCAATTGAATTTGGCGAAACGCTCATCACTCTAAAATAGGCGGCTTCAACTATGTTCAAAAAGGTTCTAATCGCCAACCGTGGTGAAATCGCCCTTCGTATTTTACGCGCCTGCAAAGAAATGGGCATTGGTACTGTTGCCGTTCACTCGACGGCAGATGCCGATGCTATGCATGTGCGTTTGGCAGATCAAAGTGTTTGTATTGGCCCTCCAGCATCAAAAGATTCCTACCTCAACGTGCACGAAATCATTGCTGCCTGTGAGATAACCGGTGCTGACGCAATCCATCCTGGTTATGGGTTCCTATCCGAAAACGCAAAATTTGCCGAAATTCTAACCGCCCACGACATAACCTTTATTGGCCCAAGCGCTGAACATATAAATATCATGGGCGATAAAATTATGGCCAAGCAGACCGCCGAGAGACTGGGGATCCCAGTTGTTCCTGGTTCTGCTGGCGCTGTAACCGAGCTCAGTGAAGCTAAAACTATTGCTGGCGACATTGGCTACCCCGTTATCATCAAAGCCGCCTCTGGTGGCGGTGGTCGCGGCATGCGCGTTGTTCGTAACGACAAGGAAATGGAAACCGCCCTGCAAACGACACGCGCCGAAGCTGGCGCTGCTTTTGGGGATGACTCTGTTTACATCGAGAAGTTCCTCACCACACCTCGTCACATTGAAGTGCAAGTTATGGGCGATGGTATGGGCAAAGGTGTGCATCTTGGTGAGCGAGATTGCTCACTTCAACGCCGCCATCAAAAAGTGTTGGAAGAGGCAAATTCACCCGCTCTAAACGATGAACAACGAGAACGTATTGGTAAAATCTGCGCTGATGCTATTGCAGGGCTTGGTTATTCAGGTGCAGGCACAATTGAATTTTTGTACGAAAATGACGAATTCTATTTCATTGAAATGAACACGCGTTTGCAGGTGGAACATCCAGTAACTGAAATGATAACTCGAATTGATTTGGTCAACGAACAACTTCGCGTTGCATCAGGTCAGGGCATGTCGTTTGAACAAAAAGATGTTAAATTCCAAGGCCACGCAATTGAATGTCGTATCAATGCTGAAAATGCCAGAACTTTTGTTCCCTCACCCGGCGAAATCACTAACTATCATCCCCCAGGTGGTCTTGGTGTGCGAGTCGATTCTGGCGTGTTCACGGGTTACAAAGTTCCGCCCTACTATGACAGCCTAATTGGAAAATTGATTGTGGTTGGTAGAACTCGAGCGGAATGTTTGAACCGTTTGCGCCGCGCACTCGACGAGTTTGTGGTAGGAGGCATCGAAACCACCCTGCCCCTTTTCCAAGACCTTGTTCGTAATCAAGATATTATTGATGGCAACTATGATATCCATTGGCTTGAGAATTATCTGGCCAATACCGAATCTTAGATTATCTAGTGGTTGATGATGGAAGTTTCACCGCAGCTATTGCTCAATGCCTATGCCAACGGAATATTCCCGATGGCGGAATCAATAGACGACCCAGGCTTGTTCTGGGTCGAACCCGAAATGCGGGGCATTATACCTCTCGATGAATTTCACATCCCAAAACGCCTCGCCCGGACCGTACGCCAAGGTGTCTATCAATTACGCGTAGACACTGCCTTTAGCGATGTTATTCGTCTCTGCGCAGAAGATACACCTGAACGAACTGAGACATGGATCAACAGCAGAATTGCTGAACTTTATACAGAGCTGCATGAAATGGGCTACTGCCATAGCGTCGAGACTTGGCAGGGAGAACAACTTGTTGGCGGTCTATACGGAATTCACCTCGGCGGAGCATTCTTTGGCGAAAGCATGTTTTCCCGAGCCCGCGATGCATCAAAAGTAGCTCTTGTTCATTTAGTAGAGCGTATGAAATGCGGAGGCTTCACCCTGCTGGATACACAGTTCAACACAGCTCACCTTAGCCAATTTGGAGCCGTAGAAATCCCGAAATCTATGTATGGCGACAAACTGGAAATGGCATTGAGTGTTGGTGCTGACTTCTTCGCCTACGACAACATCTCAAAGAGCTAGTTAGATGGTGGAGGTGGAGCTTCGCTTGAGGTTTGTTTACAGCCCACGAGCCACACATCTCGCACCGCATGTTCAATCGCATTCAGCCCCGGGCTTTCAGCAAACATCCAGCCGGTGAAAATACGGCGGATACGTCGATCTAATGTGATTTCATCAACTTCTATAAATGAAGTCGTTTTTGGTTTTTCAGATACAGGTCGTGAAAAGCAAACTCTTGGAGTAATTTCCAATGGCCCAAACCGCACTGTTTCGTTGATATAAACATCAAAAGTGGTGATCCGACCCGTAATCTTATCAATACCAGAGAACACAGCCACACGATTTTCGATTCTCTTTGCATACGCATGCGGAACAAAAGCGAACATAAGCGATGAACACAAAGCTAGAAATAAAGATATTGAGCGCATCGAAATTGAGACTTTAGAAAGAGGCAGTGGTTCTGAAAATATATAAAATAGGATTATGGCAAATATTATCTTAACGAATATGAATATTTGAAACTATAAATTGCTATCGTTGAGACTAGGGGCTCCAAGCTTCATAGTCGCCTGTAACCTGTGGCCTTTTGTCTTGGCTAGCAACAGCACCTTTTGGGCGATACGCGCTAGCAGTGCCAGTCTTATTCGCACTATGTGGTTTTTCCCAGTCATGCTGGTCATAGGTTTCTTCGCTCGGAGCTGTGTCAGTTCGGTGGTGAATCCAACCGTGCCAGCCAGCGGGAATTTGGCTTGGCTCAATCTCACCGTGATAAATAACCCAACGAGGACCATCTTTGCTTTTGTAATAAACATTACCAAGCTCGTCTTCTCCAACTCGCTCCCCTTTGCGCCAAGTAAAAAACCGAGTGCCGAGGGTCTGACCGTTCCACCATGTGAAAAACTGAAGGAAAAAATTCTTCATAATCGCATCTTCTATTTTTGGGTGCATAGATATGGTCTGCACTAAAATCCTATGCCCCTTTTGGGCAAAAAACACATGCAAGTCCAGCCTTATCAGTAACTTTCAATGGTTACGCGGTAAGCTTAATGATAATGAATCTGCCCTTAACCATTAAACAACCGTTCACCATGTGGCACGTTGGCCCAACTTGTTTTGCGTTAGAGGGTTTCACCTATGAGAATATTATCAAGATTGCTGATTGCCAGCACATCATTATTAGCCGCATCACTTATCGTAAGCGCACCTGCCCATGCTTGGGGTAAGAAAAAACATAACCGACATGATGGTAAAGCCGTTGCTTGCTATCAAAAAGTAAGTACTGCAGATCAATATCGCACAATTAAGAAGCGCGTTTTAGTTCAAGCTGCATCAAGACGTGAAGAAATCATTCCAGCTCGATACAAAACACGCACTCGCCGTGTTGTTGTACGTGCCAGATCTGTTTCATACACTACAAGCCCCGCTCAATACCAAACGCGCACACGCCGCGTAATGGTGCAACGCTCGAGTGTTAGCTATCGCGAGACACCTGCTGTTTATCAAACACGTACCCGTCGTGTTCTCATATCTCGCGCCAAACGTATTGCCCATAAAACGCCCGCCGCTTACAGAACAGTAAACCGCAACGTCATGGTTTCAGCTTCCTATGAAGGTTGGAAAATCAAACACAACAAACGCGGCGAGCCAATTCATTGTAAGGTGCAATATCCAGCAGTTTACAAAACCGTCCAACAAACACAAATGGTTCGTAAAGCGCGTTTATCCTACGAGACTATCCCTGCTGTTTACCGCACTGTGCGTGAGCGCGTGATGGTTCGTAAAGCTCGCCGTCATAAAACGGTGCATCCGGCCCAATATCGTACTGTTAGCGAGCAAGTGCTTGTTCGTTCAGCCCGCCGTCACAAAGTAGTCCATCCAGCTCAATATCAAACAGTGCGTGAGCGGGTTATTGTACGTTCGGCTAAACGTCGTATTCATCGGTCACCAGCGGTTTATAGAAGCATACGCGAGCGCGTTCTTGTGCGCCGCGGAAAAAGTGGCTGGCGGCGTGTAAAAGCGCCTGCTGGCGGTTGCTAATTGGATAAAGAAAAGGCTGGAGAATTCTCCAGCCTTTTTTATTTCTGCCAAACTGTTGGAAACCAATCCTGCGGCAAAGGATCGTTCATCTCTAGTTTCAGGCCAAGGTCTGGGAACGGTGGCGAGACATCGTGCGGTCGCGCCACATAGCGCGCCCCTTCCCCAACAAATCGAAAGCTAATTGCGCGGCGACGCTTATCTGTCGGGTTTGGCGGTGCATCGTGGAGAGTGTGGAAATCAAAAGCGAGTACGTCCCCAGGTTCCACTGCAAACGAGGCGATATTATCGCTCTCTAAATCAATTTGCGGAAACGGTTTATAGGCAGTCGTATCACCTTCAAGTGGTTCTAAAGTTTTGAAACGGCGCGGCATATAAGTGTGGTTGCCCCTATGGCTGCCCTTCAAGAAATTTAGGCTTTCTTCCTCACCGACAGGATCAAGGGGAACCCACAGGCTAATAGTTTTTGGACAATCCACGCAGTAATAAGGCATATCTTGGTGCCAAGGGGTCGATGACGTATTGCCCGCCTCTTTAACCAGCACATGCTCGTGGAAGAACTGAACTTTCGAGGCTTGCATCAGTTCCGCAGCTAGTTGGCCTAAGGGGCCATCCTTGGTAACATTGATAAAATCAGGAAACCGCTTCCAATTGACGTAATCACCAAAATAAGCGCCGCCGTCATCAGCATGGTTTTTACCATGGGGACCAGGGGAAGCCATGTTGTCTTCGATGGCCGCAGCTAATCGGTTCAGCCAATTCGGATCAAGCACGTTACGAACAACAGCAACGCCATCTTTTTGAAACTGTTCAACGCTCACATGATTACCCAATTTTTTCTTTAAGCAGAGCATTCACCGCTTGTGGGTTGGCCTTGCCGCCAGTAGCTTTCATAACCTGCCCAACGAACCAACCAATCATCGCGGGCTTTTCTTGAGCCTGCACCACCTTATCTGGGTTTGCTGCGATAATTTCGTCAACAGCGGCTTCAATCGCACCTGTATCAGTCACCTGCCCCATGTCTTGATCTTTAACAATCTGAGAAGGATCGCCACCCTCATTCCAAACAATCTCAAACAGGTCTTTGGCAATCTTACCACTGATGGTGTCGTTCTTAATCAAATCAATGATGCCGCCTAACTGTGCGGCAGCAATTGGGCTTGTTTCAATGTCTTTGCCAGCTTTGTTCAACGCACCAAGAAGGTCGTTAATAACCCAGTTGGCAGTCATCTTGGCATCACGCCCATCAGCAACCAACTCATAGTAATCTGCAATTGCTTTATCGGAAACCAAAATAGAACTATCATATTCAGACAATCCTTCCTTCTGAAAACGTGCTCGTTTCTCATCAGGAAGTTCTGGCAATGTTGCGCGGATAGCTTCCACATATGCGTCGTCAAATACAAGCGGCAACAGATCAGGGTCGGGGAAATAACGATAGTCGTGCGCTTCTTCCTTTGAACGCATAGAACGAGTTTCACCCTTAACTGGGTCGAACAACCGTGTCTCTTGGTCAATCTTGCCGCCATCTTCCAAAATTTCTATTTGGCGTTTGGCTTCATATTCAATTGCTTGGCCCATGAACCGAATTGAATTGACGTTTTTAATTTCGCAACGAGTTCCAAATTCACCGCCCGGTTTGCGAACGGATACATTGACATCAGCACGCATAGACCCTTGATCCATGTTGCCGTCGCACGTGCCTAGATAACGCACAATCGAGCGGAGCTTTGTAACAAAGGCTTTGGCTTCCTCAATGGAACGAATGTCTGGTTTAGATACAATCTCCATCAGCGCCACACCTGAGCGGTTTAAATCAACGAAGCTCATAGTTGGGTGCTGATCGTGCACAGACTTACCAGCATCTTGTTCGAGGTGCAGACGTTCAACACCAATATCAACACTCTCAAAATTCCCATCCTTATCAGGTCCAACTTGGATGGTGATTATCCCTTCCCCCACAATCGGATCCTTGAATTGGCTGATTTGGTAACCTTGCGGCAAATCGGGGTAGAAATAGTTCTTACGGTCAAATACTGAGCGATTATTGATCTTGGCATTCATTCCAAGCCCAGTTTTAACCGCTTGGCGTACGCATTCTTCGTTGATAACTGGCAACATGCCAGGCATCGCTGCGTCTACGAGAGAGACGTTAGAGTTCTGCTCGTTACCGAACTGGGTCGAAGCACCTGAGAACAATTTTGCCTCCGAGGTGACCTGTGCATGGACTTCCAAACCAACAACCAATTCCCATTCATGATCTTCACCTGCGAAGAAGTGTTTAGGGTTCGGCGTGCGTACATCTACAAGTTCAAACATTGTAATTTTCCAAGGAAATAGTTCTTATCAACTGGCTAAATGATATGCGCCAAAAGAACAAGTTTTGACTAGCCCAAACGACCATAAAAAGTCATTCGTGCATTCTCTGAGAGCTCAACACCCGGTTTGGAATTATAGGCGAGTACCGCCAATATCCGAGTTACATCGCTTTCATTAGGTGACACCCGGTGAATTGAGTTGCGACCCCGAAACAACACAAGTGTTCCAGGCTCCATAGGCAATACTTCTGGTTTCGTAACACCATCAAGAAGCTCGCCAACGCCTTGAAAGTTCATATCCCCTATTTCTGCGTCCCGAAGATCTTTGACGAACTCAAAAAGCGAACCGTTTGTTGGTTTTTGGATAAGCAGGGTAATAGCAAAGGAAGAGTTGTCAAAGTGCCAACCCAACTCCTGCTCTCGTTCTGCATAGTGAATATTGATTGATGATAGTGGATCTGCGTAGGGATGAATTTCCTGCTCACCAGTCACAATCGCTATAAAGCTACGAAAATCATCTGAATCATAGAGAACCCGCAGGACAGAAGTTTGTGCAATAGCATCGTCGCAAATACAGCCTTTGCTAGATTCAACCATTCGATTGCGGGGGTGATCGTCAGCAAACTGTTGATCAGGAGGTGATAGATATGTGGTGTGATTTTGAGTGCAGAAATAGGCTTTTGGTTGCCCAGCCAAAGACTCTATTTGTAATTGTTCTAACGCCCGCTCTGTGAGAAAACTGTTGAGTGATAGGACACCCTGTTCATCAAGCATTTGTTTGCATTTTGAAGCAAACAGCGCGGATGATAAATCATGTTTATCTGTATCAACAATCTGATTTATGTTCATGATTAGCGCGCCGTTGCAGCTATCGTTCTAAACATCGCCACGTTATTTTCATGAGCAGAACTTCCATCTGTTCTGTTTTTTCTAAAACCACGGTTTACGGCTGTTCTTACAATCACGGTGTTAGATTTGGGGTTGATGTAAATATACTGGCCATAAACACCCCGAGCGATAAAATCTCCACCATTTTCGGCCGAACCTGGCGGTATCCACCATTGGTAACCGTAGCCCCAGCCATCACCGTTCGCTGGTGCTGTAGCACTGGTGATCGTAGATTTTGAAATCCAATCGGCTGGTACGATTTGTTGCCCCTGCCACTTGCCGCCATTTGCTATCATTTGGCCAAAGCGCGCAAAATCTAATGTCGTAATATTTAGCCCACCCAGTGCGAAAGCGTTGCCTTCACTATCTGTCGTGTAATAGGGCGAACGGCTGAAGCCAATTGGAGAGATAATCTTCTCACCCAAATAAGCAATTAGCCTCTTACCGGTAGCTGCGCGTAGCACCATGGAAAGAACATGGGTGTCTATTGAAACATACTGCCGAGCGGTCCCTTGCGGGCGCTCTGTTTCCACGATACTTGCGCTAAATTCGTCCATTGATCCGCCGATGGCCAGCACGCGACCCATCTTTTTAATATCGGAAAAGAAATCGAGATAGTCTTCGTTAAATTTTACGCCAGATGACATGTTCAACACATTACGAACGGTGACGCCCTTGTAGGCAGACGTTTTAAGCACCGGTACATATTTATCGACAGTATCATCTAATTTGATAAGCCCGTCTTTTACGGCAATGCCGAAAGCAGCAGATAGAAATGATTTAGCTACCGACCATGAAATACGAAGGTCATCTGGTTTCGTACCGAGGAAATATTTTTCAAAAGAAACCTTACCATTTTGAACAACAACTAGTGATGTTGTCTTGCTCTCGAGCAACCATTCTTCAGTAGATTTACTGGCTCCATTTTGTGAATAGGTCGTTGGAAGCGGGATTGGTAGCTTCTCCCATTTTTCTACTTCACCAGAATCCACAATCGGTGAGAAGGCAAATGCGCCCTTCATGTTAGAAAAATTTGCTGTGATCTTGTCTTCCGAAAAAAGCGTATTCACCGCGTGCAGACGTTTCAAACGATCAACATTAAAAGCGGCTACGATAGCGCCGAGCACCAAAATGGCTCCCACAAATAGTCCAAAAAACTTTAGTGCTCGTTTCATTTTCTATCCTAATCTACCACCAGCGTTCCGCATTAAATCGGCCTGCAGCTTTTTCTATCACTTCACCAGCTTGGAAAAGAGTTTCTTCTTCAAACGGCTTACCAATCAACTGTAAGCCCAACGGTAAGCCTTCAGATGACAATCCTGCAGGTACAGAAATACCAGGCAGGCCAGCCATGTTTACGGTCACTGTGAACACGTCATTTAAATACATTTTAACTGGGTCAGCCGCCATTTCCTTATCACCAATTGCAAATGCTGCGGACGGTGTTGCCGGAGTTAGAATGCAATCTACACCAGCCGCAAAGACTTTTTCGAAGTCTTGTTTTATGAGGGTACGCACCTTTTGAGCACGAATGTAATAGGCGTCGTAGTAGCCAGCGGAAAGAACATATGTACCAACCATAACGCGGCGTTTTACTTCCTCGCCAAAACCTTCAGCGCGGGTGTTCTCATACATTTCTTCGATGTCTTTGCCGTCAACCCGCAAACCATATTTCACGCCATCATAGCGGGCAAGATTTGATGAAGCCTCGGCAGGCGCAACAATGTAATAGGCTGGCAATGCATATTTAGTGTGCGGCAGTGAAATATCAACGATCTCAGCTCCCGCATCTTTCATCATGGCGATGCCTTCTGCCCATAATTTTTCAATTTCGTCTGGCATGCCATCAATGCGATATTCTTTCGGAATACCGATCTTCATGCCCTTCACGCCTTTACCAAGAACGGCTTCATAATCTGGAACAGCCATATCCATGCAAGTTGTGTCTTTAGGATCAGCCGATGCCATGGACCCCAACATAATGGCTGAATCGCGAACAGTTTTTGTAATCGGGCCAGCTTGATCTAGCGAAGATGCAAAAGCCACCATACCCCAACGCGAGCAACGACCATAGGTAGGTTTGATACCGACCAAACCAGTAAAAGCCGCAGGTTGGCGAATGGAGCCACCGGTATCAGATGCGGTTGCCGCTGCACATAAATCAGCAGCTACAGCTGCTGCAGAGCCACCAGAAGAGCCGCCGGGAACAAGTGCCGTGCCATCCTTCGTGCGCTCCCCTTCCCGCTTCCACGGGTTGGTCACAGAACCATAATAGCTTGTCTCGTTCGACGAACCCATAGCAAACTCGTCCATGTTCAATTTACCGAGCATTACTGCCCCATCATCAAACATGTTTTTTGTCACTGTGGATTCGTACTTGGGCTTAAAGCCATCCAGAATATGGGAGCAAGCTTGAGTGTGCACGCCCTCGGTGGCGTAGAGATCTTTAATCCCAACAGGAATACCTTCAAGCGCCCCAGATTCACCCTTGGCAATTTTTGTGTCCGCCAATGCCGCACGCTCTTTTGCAAACTCGGGTGTTTTTACAATATAAGCATTGAACGCATCATTGTTCGCTTCAATTGCATCAATATAAGCGTCGGTAGCCTCTACAGCCGTAAAATCCTTGGCCTTATAGCCATCGCGCAGTTCAGCAATTGTGAGTTTTGTTAAATCGGTCATGGGGTAACTTGGTTCTTAATCTTGTTGGTCAGGAGTGACTTCAAACGATGAAGGGGCAGAAAGGTAGGCTTAAATTTATTCGACAACTTTCGGAACCATGAAGAAATTGTCTTCGGTCACAGGCGCATTGGCGGTTATATCATCGGCCTTATTCCCATCAGTCACGCCATCAGCACGCTTTCGCATGTCCATATCGACAACGGAAGTCATGGGTTCTACCCCCTCAACATCCACTTCGTTCAATTGTTCAATGAAACCAAGTATGGTGTTCAACTCGCCTTGCATACTCTCGGCGCGCTCATCAGTGATGGCGATGCGGGAAAGCTTGGCAACCCGTTTAACGGTGGCTGTATCGACGGACATATGTTTTTCTTTCAGCTATCTTGAGCAACTTGAAAAGGTTGGGCGTTTCATACCCCTGCGTTTGCGTTTCGTAAATCCCTAAATGGAGTTTCAAACCTCCATTACGACTCCAATTTCTGCTACCTTCACATTATCCGCATTATCCATAGCACTTACGAATTTATCAGCACTTTGATCAAGGATAGGAAAGGTTCCATAATGGCAAGGAACGATTGTCTTAAAATTGAAAAACCGTTGGCAGGCAAGAGCGGCTACTGCGCCGCCCATGGTGAAACGATCACCAATTGGAACAATACCGATTTGCGGTTGATGAAGCTCTTCAATCAAAGCCATATCGCCAAATATATCCGTATCCCCCATGTGATAGAGCGACTGTCCATCTTCAAAGTGAAACACCAAACCATTTGGGTGGCCTAAATCGTGTGAAACACCATCTTCTGTTACCTGAGCCGAAGAATGAAACGCCTGAACCCACGTCATCGAAAACCCGTCGTGATGAACTGTGCCGCCCGTGTTGCCCATGTCTGCATTCTCAAGCCCTTGTGATTGCAACCAAGTGATCAGATCAAAGTTACCTATAACCATAGCGCCGGTTTCTTTTGCAATCGCCAATGTATCACCCACATGGTCGGCGTGACCGTGGGTTAGGCAAATGTGAGTAAGCCCTTCAATGGCGCTTGGACGGTGCTTTTCTACAAACCCTTCTTCTCCATAGAAGAAAGGATCTATGAGCATTTTGACTTTGCCCGTTTCCACTCGAAATGTTGAATGACCATACCACGTTAATTTCATCGTCTTTTCTCCCGAATCTTGCTACAGCCCATTTATGGCTAAAACTCCTGATCTGACTATCAAACAATTTATGGCCCTGCTTCAAGACCAAAGCAGTGAAAAAGGTTCTCGTTTGCTCGGATTAGATCTGGGCACGAAAACAATAGGCTTAGCGATATCCAATTCAAATTGGACAATAGCATCCCCTGTCTACACGATCCGACGGCAAAAATTCACCTTAGATGTTGAAGAGCTACTGGCTTATGCAACCAAAGAAAAAATTTCCGGACTTGTTATCGGGCTGCCTTTGAATATGGATGATTCTGAAGGGCCCCGCGCTCAAGCCACCCGTGCCTTTGTAAGAAACATGGCCAAATTCACAGATTTGCCTGTGTTCTTTTGGGACGAACGCCTATCCAGCGTTGTTGCAGAAGAGCAAATGTTTCAAGCCAGCATCTCGAAGAAAAAGCATTCTGGCCAAATTGACCAAAGAGCCGCCGCAATTATTCTGCAGGGCTGCTTGGATCACTTACGGCAAGAACTTGAGGCTTTTCGTGACGGAAGTATGCACTAACAGATGGCCACCATGACTTGCGCATCCGATATGCGATGATCGCCAAAACGAGCAAACTATCAAACGCAATTGCTTTCAACACCATGAGTGGGATCAATTCAGGCGCAATGCCTAGCATTTTACCGTAAATTGCAAATACGAGATCATGTAATTCACGAGAGAGGACTGTCGTACCAAAATTGATATCGTTGTAGGAAAGACCATACCACGATGTGAGTAAGAATATTGGTGTCAGCCAGAGTATAAGTAGTGTGCGCATCATAAATACCGTTTGTTTTTGTGGCCCGTTTTCCCGTGCCTCTAAACTGACAAGCTTCACCCTTCAATGCAATGTAAACCAATTGTTAGGGTTAATGTCTGCGCCTTACCTCAACCGCAAACGTAGTCAACAATAGCGCGGGCATTGTAACGGGCATCCATCATTCCATAGGTATTGCGCCATGGTCGCCCCAGACGACTTTCAATAAATGCATCGGCAAGTTCCGAAGGCATAGAACGGCGCATTTCAGCAGCAGCGGCCGTTAACGCTAATTGCTCCGTTAAAATCCGTGCTGACCCCTCGTCTTCCAATGCCACCTCAGTAGCAATGCGAAGCACATCAATGGTTTGATTGGTTCTATCTCCTAAGTCGTTTGCCAAGAGCTCAAACACTCCGGCCACAGTCTTGGGGCCCTTTTGCATCACCCGCAAAACGTCGAGGCACATAATATTACCAGACCCCTCCCATAGGCCATTGAGCGGTGCTTCCCGATACAAACGGGGCATAATACTTTCTTCCACATAGCCATTACCACCAATGCATTCCATGGCCTCAGCGATTACAGCTGGCGCGGATTTGCAGACCCAGTATTTAACAACGGGTGTCATTAAACGTGCATAACCGGCTTCAACATCATCTCCACCCGCCCGATCGTAGCTCTTAGCTAATCTCAGTCCAAGCGCTTGAGATGCGGCTACTTCAAGCGCTAAATCAGCCAAAACCCTGATCATCATTGGTTGATCAATTAATTTTTTTCCGAAAGCATTTCTGTTTCGACAATGATGGACGGCTTCTGAAAGGGCCGCTCGCATCTGCCCCGCTGAACCTAAGATACAATCAAGCCGTGTAAGCGTAACCATTTCGAGAATGGTACGAATTCCAGCCCCCTCTTCTCCCACCAATGTGCCGAGCGACCCAACAAAGGTCACTTCAGAAGAAGCATTAGAGCGGTTACCCAGCTTATCTTTAAGACGTTGGAATTGTAGACCATTGTTATGTCCATCTGGAAGCAAACGAGGCAAGAGGAAGCACGACAATCCCTTTTTTGTATTTGCTAATACCAAAAACGCATCACACATAGGTGCAGAGAAAAACCATTTCTCTCCATTCACTCTCCACAACCCATCCTTACCAATTGCTGCTTCAGTCGTGTTCGCCCGAACATCGGAACCACCCTGTCGTTCGGTCATGCCCATGCCAATCGTTAGGCCTTTTTTGGTTCCAGGTGACCGTTGGGAGGAATCATAATCACGGGATATAATGCGTGGAACCCAATCCTTCATCATATCGTCTTGTGTCATCAGGGCCGCAACACTGGCGTTTGTCATGGTAAGTGGGCAGGTGTGCCCCATTTCAAGCTCTGAAGTCAGCATAAAACGTACAGCGCGAGTAAAATTGCGAATACCTTTTTCCTCACCACCCTGCTCCCAAATGGAACCGTTAAGGCCAATTGATACGCCCCGACGCATCAGAGCGTGATATGCGGGGTGAAATTCAACCCGATCTAAGCGCGAACCTTTGGCATCGTGTGTTTTCAGTTTCGGTGGGTTTTCATTTGCCATTCGCGCCAAATCAAGCGCTTCAGATGACCCAACCCATTTACCATGGGCCGTGAAGCCATCGCGTACTAATTTTGGAAGCTCTTTTGTAAGCTCCATCAACACGCCATCGCCTGTATAGGCGTTGTAGCCAGCATGGATTGGCGATTGATTATCAGATTGTTGCGACATGAAGTGCCCTTAGAATCGAATATTATCGAAAGACTAAAGGTTTCAAAAGCTCCGTGCGAGTCATAGGTTATCCTACCCCTTACGTTCCTTTCGTCGTCAGCATGAAGCTATCATCCAAGTTGGCAAAAAAGCTGATGTTTTTGTTGAGAAAGAATTTTGTGGTGGTTCGGTGGCTTAAAACCACCAAAAACAAACAAAATTGCAAAATATTTGAAAAAATTTAACCCAAGAAGCATATCCTTGGTTGACGCTTGGCATTGCTTTGCTTATGCACCGTTCATCGCGAGACAATGCGTTTCGTGAGCCCGTAGCTCAGTTGGTAGAGCGCCTCACTTTTAATGAGGATGTCCACGGTTCGAATCCGTGCGGGCTCACCATTCCCCCTCAACAGATTTGTTTGCTATATTCCATGACCGAACGCGAACAAACAACGAGCGACTTTCAATTCAAAATACTAGCCACTGATGGCAATGCCCGCCGCGGTGCTGTTTCTATGCCACGCGGTACTATCCGCACCCCCGCTTTCATGCCTGTTGGTACAGCCGCAACCGTCAAAGCCATGTATATGGATCAAGTTCGTGATCTCGGTGCAGATGTAATATTGGGTAACACCTACCATCTGATGCTACGCCCCGGCGCTGAACGGGTGGCAAAACTGGGTGGCCTACATGAATTCGCCCGCTGGCCACATCCAATCCTCACCGACTCTGGTGGCTTTCAAGTTATGTCCCTTTCTGCTCTGCGAAAGATGAGCGAAAATAATGTAACTTTTCAAAGCCACATAGACGGCGCGAAATATGAGCTCTCCCCTGAGCGGTCCATAGAAATTCAAGCTCTCCTCGATAGCGACATCCAAATGCAATTGGATGAGTGTATCGCGCTTCCTGCTGAAGAAAAAGAAATTGAACGCGCCATGGAGCTTTCTCTACGTTGGGCGGAACGCTCCCACACGGCCTTCAAAACTCAAAGCGATCATCATGCGCGTGCAATGTTTGGTATCGTCCAAGGAGGCGACAACGAAAAGCTTCGGGTAAAGTCTGCACAGGCGCTTAAATCTATGGATATGAAAGGCTACTCTATTGGTGGATTGGCCGTTGGCGAACCCCAAGAAGTGATGTTGCGGATGCTCGACATCACCTGCCCAGAATTACCAACAGAAAAACCCCGTTATCTAATGGGAGTTGGAACACCAGACGATCTTCTGCAATCTGTTGCCCGTGGTGTCGATATGTTCGATTGCGTAATGCCTACACGTGCAGGCCGCCATGGAACGGCGTTCACTCGATTTGGAAAACTCAACCTGCGTAATGCCCGTCATGCGGAAGATCATCGCCCTATTGATGAGCAATCGTCCTGCCCTGCGGCCCGCGAATATAGCCGTGCCTATTTACATCACCTAATCCGTGCCAATGAATCCTTAGGCGGCATGCTTCTGACATGGGTTAATTTGGCCTACTACCAAGATCTCATGCAAGGGGCACGAGATGCAATTGAGGCTGGCACTTACGCAAACTACATGGGCATAACCAAACAGGCTTGGGATAAAGGCGACATTCCCGCTTTATAAGAAGCTTACAAACAGTTGTGACCAATAAGCACCGCTCACTAAGTGTTTACTGAGATATCCACAGAACCACCATATATCCGCGACTACATGGTTGATTTAGTACTAGTTGCAAGGCATTTTGCCGTTTCAAATCAATTTGCCGTCTGGAAATTCTGTGAGACATTTTACCCGTATTCTTGCGATGATTATCGCTATGACTTTCGCTATTCCAAATACAGCGATTGCAGCATCAAGTACTCTTACAGAGACCTTTGGATTCACTCTATTCAAGAGCTTTCGCCGTGATGCTAAGAAAAAGAAAGTTGTAAAGCGTAAGCGTACAGTTCGTAAGAGACGTATAGTTCGCAAAAAACGTATTGTTCGAAAAAAACGCCGTGTTTCCAAATCACGCAAACGCAGAACAACGGCTAAGTCACGGGCTAGAGCACGCCGCATTGCACGGGTAAAATCGCGTAAGGCAAAAGCGCGCCGTATTGCTGCAGCAAAACGCGCCGCTCTCTATTCCCGAAAAACTGTAACTTATCGCTCCCGTGAAAAACGCGGCACTATCATTGTTGATACTAAAACACGCCACCTCTACCACATCCTCGGTAATGGTAAGGCCACTCGTTATGGAGTTGCCGTTGGTAAACAAGGCTTCTCTTGGAGCGGGACTTCGCGCATCCGTCGCAAAGTTAAATGGCCTACTTGGACACCCCCAAAAGAAATGATTAAGCGCAAACCTTCTTTGGCAAAGTGGGCTGATGGTCAACCCGGTGGCCCGGCGAACCCGCTGGGTGCTGCGGCTCTGTATCTTTATCAAGGTAAGAAAGATACGCTTTACCGCATCCACGGAACTAACAATCCACGTAGTATTGGTCGTGCCGCATCAAGTGGCTGCATCCGGATGAACAACAAAGACATCCAGCACCTCTATAGTAAGATTGGTAATGGGACGAAAGTTATCGTTCGCTAGTTTTCTTAGGAAAAAGCAACGAAGAATCTCCGTAAGAATAAAACCGGTATCCGCCCGCAATTGCGTGGGCGTATGCGGCTTTCATGGTTTCGAAGCCTGCGAACGCACTCACCAACATAAACAGGGTTGAGCGCGGCAGGTGAAAGTTTGTCATTAGGACATCAACGGCACGGAATTTATATCCAGGCGTTATAAAAATATCTGTCGCCCCAGACCATTCCTCAATCGTGCCATCAATAGTCGTTGCACTTTCCAGCAGGCGGAGAGACGTTGTGCCGACAGAAATTATCCTGCCCCCAGCGGCTCGTGTTTGATTGAGTGCGGCAGCCGTTTGCCGGCTTACTGTTCCTATCTCTGAATGCATTTTGTGATCTTGGGTGTCATCCACCTTCACGGGCAGAAATGTCCCCGCCCCCACATGAAGCGTAACAAAATGTCGAGATACACCTTTGGCATCCAGTCGTGCGAATACTTCATCCGTGAAATGCAGGCCAGCAGTTGGCGCTGCAACTGCTCCGTCTTCGCGTGCATAGATGGTTTGGTAGTCGGTATGATCGCGCTCGTCTTCTGGGCGTTTAAGGGCGATATAGGGAGGTAATGGAATATGCCCGACACGAACCAAGGCGGCATCTAAATCTGGACCAGCAACATCAAATACAAATTCAACCTCGCCACCCTCGCCTTTTGCCGCAACAACAGCGGAAAGCGACCCATCGCCGAATGATACGGTCTCACCCACCTTCAGTTTTTTAGCTCCCCTCACAAACGCCAACCAGCGATCGAGAGCTATTCGCATGTGTAAAGTTGCGCCAATCTTGGCAACCGCGTCTCCACGCCTGCGAACACCTTCCAATTGAGCAGGAATTACCCGCGTGTCGTTGAAAACTAACGCATCACCATCGCGTAGAAAATCACATAAATTGCCGATTGTTTTATCTAGTAGCTCTCCTTGGGTCCCACTGTTTGCAATCAAGAGCCGCGCACTATCACGCGGTACAGCGGGACGAAGCGCTATGTTTGCTTCTGGCAATTCAAAATCGAAATCATCGACACGCATGATGGGGATCCAAAGGTGCAATTCATAACGTCACAAAAAAATAGCGGAGACTGGCCCCGCTATTTTGAGAACTCATGATTAAAAAATTATGTTTTCTTTTTTGCCGCAGGCTTCTTAGCTGCGGGCTTCTTTTTTGCTGCGGGTTTTTTCTTAGCCGCAGGCTTCTTTTTTACAACATCAGCCGCCACTTTCATGGAATTGATTTGCTCTGGGTTTTGCGGTGGCTCACCGCGCGCAAAAGCATCGACATTTTCCATGCCTTCAATCACCCGTCCCCAAGCCGTATATTGGCCATCAAGGAAAGTTGCATCATCAAAGCAAACAAAGAACTGTGAGTTGGCACTGTCTGGATGACCCGAACGCGCCATTGAGCACACACCTTTGATGTGCGGAGTGTCATTAAATTCGGCTTTCAAATTTGGCTTATCGGAACCGCTCATGCCAGTACCCGTTGGATCGCCGCCTTGAGCCATAAAGCCTTCGATAACACGGTGGAAGATAATTCCATCGTAGAAGCCTTCACGAGCCAGCTCTTTAATATGAGCTACGTGGCCAGGTGCTTTGTCCACCAGACATTCAATGACAACCATGCCTTTAGTAGTGTCCATGAGAAGAGTGTTTTCTGGGTCTTTATAATCGGCCACGGTAGTATCCTTTGAAAATTAAGTTAAATCAGTATTTATCGGCTGTACGCATTTTTACAATGGTATCAGGATTGTTCACGGAACCATTATTGGATTGTGAACCTTTTTTGATTTTGTCCACAAATTCCATACCAGAGATGACCTTACCAAACACCGTGTACTGTCCATCCAAATGGGGGGCGGAAGCGAACATGATAAAGAACTGAGAATTCGCGCTGTTGGGTCTGCTGGAACGAGCCATACCAAGTGTTCCACGAACAAAAGGCTGATCGTTAAACTCGGCATTCAAATCAGGCCCATCAGAACCGCCACTACCATTGCCAAGTGGGTCGCCAGTTTGAGCCATAAAACCAGGAATTACCCGATGGAACTTCAATCCATCGTAGAAACCTTTGTTGGCAAGGCTCGTGATGCGCTTCACATGGTTTGGCGCTTTTTCAGGAAGCAGTTCAATCTTCAACTGCCCATGTTTGGTATCCAACAACAATGTGTTGGCTTTGCTGGCAGCAAAGCTAGCCGTTGTTAGGGTGAAGGATATTGCAGTAGCGGCAAGCACTTTAAGTAGGCTCATTGAAGTCTCCGAATATGAATTTTATCAGGTGGATTTAGAAGTTTTGGAAGCAAGTGCTTTTGCAACGGCTTCGGGAACGAAGGTTGATACATCGCCGCCCATCTGTGCAACTTGCCGCACTAATGTGGCCGTTATTGGCCGTGTATCAGGGCTGGCTGGTAAGAATACAGTTTGAATGTCTTCTGCCATTGCACCGTTCATTCCGCTCAATTGCATTTCGTAATCAAGGTCAGTTCCATCGCGCAAACCGCGCACCATTATGCTCGACTTAGCTGAACGAGCGGCATCTATGGTCAAGTTATTGAAGGAGACAATTGAGACACGCTTGTTCAAAGAGGATGGAACCACAGCCTCAATCAAAACTTTACGCTCATCAAAGGAGAACATACCAGCCTTGGAGGAGTGAACACCAATAGCTATTACCACCTCATCGGCAATGCCGAGGGCTTGTAAAAGGATGTCGAGATGTCCGTTGGTGAACGGATCAAATGAACCAGGATAAAATGCACGTCTAATCATGGTTCTCACTTAATGCGGCTGAAGCAGAAACGCAAACGAATGGGATCAATTTCTGGAGAGGGCTATCCACAACCCACCACCTATCATCAAGGAACCAGAGCTAACCTCTACAGCCCGAACCCGTTTTTTAGTGAGCATAGAACCTGCACGTCCAGCGGCAAACGCATAACCGCTATCAATAATGGTAGCCACAACCATAAACACCAACCCAAGCCAAACCGTTTGAAGCGCAGTATTGGCTGTTGGGTCGATAAATTGAGGCAGGAAAGCGCCAAAGAACAGCAATACTTTCGGATTTGATATTGAGACAAGAAAACCCTGCCAAAAAAGAGAGCTACTATTCCCCCCTTTTGTTGCTTCTGAAGTTCCAAGAGTTCCATTAGACCGCCACAACTTATACCCAAGCCAGATGAGATAAGCAGCACCTGCCAGACGCACCCAATCGAACAACCAAGCCAATGTTGTCGTTAATGCCTCAAGGCCAAGCGCCAGTATGCCAACGAGAATTAGTAAACCTAATTGCCCACCTATAATATTGGTAATTCCAGCCCTCGTACCATGCTTTAGACTGTTCGCAATTATGATGCTGAGTGAGGGCCCTGGCACGGCAACGATAGCCGCACTGGCCAAAATGAAAGTAAAAAGTGTTGAGAATTCAGGAAGCATCGCGAAACCGTGAACTGAGGTGACCAATTTGTAATTTGAAAAAACTAACACACACCCCATCTACAAGAAACCGGAAAGTATCTCTTTCGAAACAAACCAAGAAAACAGCCAATGCTAACCACAACAATAGCCCTGCTCACTGCCGCAACTTTTGTCGCTACCGTGTTGCACGTTAAAAGCATGGGGAATCAGCCACAAATAGCCGTTTCCGAACTTTGGAAAATTAGAGCCTACCAAGAAGATGATGCTCGAAAGGTTATCTT
>JAZGEY010000023.1:0-4063 GCA_036478985.1 Rhizobiaceae bacterium | reverse complement strand
CATCTGGAGATCGAGGCTGGGCGATAGGTATCGTGGGTCATATCCTCTTCACGGGTCCAAATTAATTGAACCGGTTTTCCCTTGGTTGCCTTTGCGACACGGGTAGCAAAACGTGGGAAATCAATTTCGCCACGCCGTCCAAATCCGCCACCCAAATAGGTTGAATGAACAAAGGTATTTTCTTCCTTGGTTCCAGCTTCATAGGCG
Organism: Rhizobiaceae bacterium; assembly: GCA_036478985.1. Classification (GTDB taxonomy): domain Bacteria; phylum Pseudomonadota; class Alphaproteobacteria; order Rhizobiales; family Rhizobiaceae; genus Pseudahrensia. Next base: position 3,856 of record JAZGEY010000023.1, on the reverse strand, counting down.
CAATCGCTGCGCACTAAAGTTGGGGCTTGGGTTCCTGTCCAGATGTCCAGCCGTCCGTCTTTGAGTTGAGCTGTCGCGTTCATCGGCTCCATGGTCGCGTGGGCCAGGTAAGGGACGCGGTATTCAGCCTCGACAATTTTTTCGCGGGGGGCATCGGCAAAAGATAAATCAACATCTCCATCATTGCGAAGATTATCACCACTACCGCCATCTAAGGCCGTCTCTATAACTTTCATAATGCTTTCAGTATCTGCGGGGTAGGGTGCCTTGTCCCATTCAACCTTTACAGCATCGGCGCCTTTGAAGGCTGCCCAAGTGTTGGTCGCAATCACAGCAAAGCCACCGCCAAAAGCTTCGTTCTCAGGACCGCTCATATCAATGACATCAATCACGCCTTTGAGTTTTTTCGCGGCGCTCGCATCAAAGCTTTTCATCGCTCCGCCAAGGCGCGGGTTCATCCGCAATGTGGCGTAGAGCATGTCGGGAAGATCAATATCAATGCCAAAAATGGGGGCGCCGGTGGACTTGGCTAGCACGTCGGTTCGGGGTGTGGATTTGCCAAGAATTTTCCACTGCGAGGCATCGCGCAGTTTTATGTCGCTTGGCGGGGCTAGTTTTGCGGCGATTTCGGCAAGTTCGCCATAGCTCAATGTTTTGCCATCGGGGAGCAGCACTTTGCCGCCTTCGGTTCTCAGCTTTACTAACGGGATACCTGATTTTTCTGCGGCGGCAAGTTTGAGTGTTTCGCGGGCGCTAGCTCCGGCCTCTCGAAGTTTGTCAAAGGCATCTGCGATTGAGGAGGAACCACCCGTGACTTGCAGGCCAAGAATTTTCCCAAGGCCACCCATTGAAGAGCGGGTGACGCTGGCGAGAGTCGAACGGTTGTAATGGGCGAGCGGCGCACTATCAGCAAGCATTGCCGCGTTATAGTAGGCGTAAGATGCGGGGGCTATTTCAACCTTAATCGCCGCCATATCAACATCAAGTTCTTCCGCGACCAATGCGGCCAAAGTAGTGGCGACCCCTTGGCCCATTTCGGCGCGGGGGATCATTATGGTTATCTGGTTGTCCTTGGTGATTTTGAGATAGGGGTTGAAGGTTTCTTCGCCCTCGACTGTTTCACCTGCCAAAGGATTTGGGTAGGTTTGGTTGAGTTTATAAGCACCAAAAGCTACCCCACCGGCAATAGCGGCGGTTCCAATTAGGAATGTGCGACGTAAAATCTTTCCCATGATTTATGCTCCCGTCTTGGTGGCGGCGCGTTTTATCGCGGCTTTGATTTGCGGATAACTACCACAGCGGCAAAGATTTCCTGCCATTGAGGTGTTGATGTCTACGTCGCTTGGGTTGGGTATTTCACTTAACAGCGCAACGGCGCTCATGATTTGACCTGATTGGCAGTAGCCGCATTGTGGAACCTGCTCTTCAATCCAAGCTTCTTGCACTGCGTGAAGTTTTTCACCCTTGGGGAGTCCTTCGATGGTGGTGATTGCCCCATCAACATCACCAACTGGAGTCGAGCAAGAGCGGATGGGCTTGCCATCCATCAACACAGTACAGGCGCCACAGGCAGCAATACCGCAACCGTATTTAGGGCCTTTGATGCCAGCAAGATCACGCAATGCCCAAAGCAGAGGCATCTCCGCTTCGGCTTCAATCTCGATGTTTTTTCCATTGACGTTGAGTTTCATGGGAAGGCTCCGTGAATTACTGCATGAGCTAACTATAGGGGTGATGACAAAGATTTGCCACGCTGTTATGACCCTTTGGTTATCCTACGTACAAATTCTCAACTGGGGAATTAAATTTGAGCTGTGATCCGTTTATTAATCAAGCACCGCTTGTTCGCCCCTTAGGGCGTCAACGAACCATCGGGGTAAATGTGGGAGGTGTTATGGTTGGCGGGGAAGCGCCTATCGTTGTCCAATCCATGACCAACACGGATACGGTTGATGTTGATGGCACGGTTGCGTAGGTGGTGGCGCTTTCTAAGGCGGGCTCAGAATTAGTGCGCATTACGGTCGATAGAGATGAAGCGGCGGCAGCGGTTCCAAAAATTCGTGAACGGTTGGATAGGCTGGGTATCGCTGTGCCGCTTGTGGGAGATTTCCACTATATCGGCCATAAGTTGTTGGCGGATCACCCTGCTTGCGCAGAAGCATTGGCAAAGTACCGCATAAATCCGGGAATGTTGGCACCTCAAAAAGCCGCGACAAACAGTTTGGTGCGATTATTGAAACGGCTTTGAAATACAACAAACCTGTGCGTATCGGGGTGAATTGGGGTTCGCTCGATCAAGCATTATTGACGTCTTTGATGGATGATAATTCAACCAAAGGTTCTCCGCTCACTGCGGAAGAAGTAATGCGGGAAACCATCGTGCAATCGGCAATTATGTCGGCGGTAGAAGCTGAACGTCTTGGCATGAAACGGGATCAAATTATCCTCTCGACCAAAGTTTCTGACGTGCAGCATTTGATCGCCGTCTATGGGGAGCTTGCTAAACGTTGCGATTACGCTTTGCATTTGGGTCTAACGGAAGCGGGCATGGGAACCAAAGGGGTGGTGGCGTCTTCTGCTGCCCTGTCGATTTTATTGCAGCAAGGCATTGGTGACACCATTCGCATTTCGTTGACGCCTGAACCAAACGGCGATCGCACGCAAGAGGTGAGGGTGGCGCAGGAATTGTTGCAGGTGATGGGGTTCCGCTCGTTTGTCCCTATTGTTGCTGCATGCCCTGGTTGTGGACGCACAACCTCCACAACGTTCCAAGAGTTAGCTTCAAAAATTCAAGGGCAGCTTCGTGAGAATATGCCAATGTGGAAAGAAAAATATCCTGGAGTCGAAGAATTAAAAGTTGCGGTGATGGGCTGTATTGTAAACGGGCCGGGCGAAAGTAAACATGCTGATATTGGTATATCGCTACCAGGTACGGGGGAGACACCAGCTGCGCCTGTATTTATTGATGGGAAAAAAGCTGTCACATTGCGCGGGCAAGATATAGCCAAAGATTTTGAGAATCTCGTTCAGAGCTATGTAGAAAACCGGTTCGGAAATCATGATGGCGCAAATGTTGCCGAGTAGATTTTATATTTGCGCCATTTTTATGTTTGGGACATTGTGCTGCTCGACCGGGGCAATTGCTGAAGATAAGATTTGGACGACTGCGCGAATATGTGCGGAAATTGATAAAGTTGCAAAGACCTATGAATTACCTAGAGCAACGTTCGCGAGATTGATTTGGACAGAAAGCCGTTTCGATATTAAAGCGCGTAGCCCAAAAGGGGCGATTGGTATCGCACAATTTATGCCAGCTACTGCGAAGGCTGTTGGTCTTGCTGACCCTTATGAGCCAGCAACTGCTTTGGCAGCTTCTGGCGCCTTGTTGGCAGATTTACGGCAGGCGCTTGGTAATTTTGGACGGGCAATCATGGCCTATAATGCGGGGCCTGCTCGAGTGGAGCGCTGGCTTGCGGGGAAGGCAGGGCTGCCATTTGAAACCCAAGATTATATAGCTGCGATTACTGGAAAAAATGCTGGGTTTTTTAGAAAAAGAAGTGCCAAGGTACTAAACTTTTCCATCCAAAAAGGAAGATCGTTTGAAAAGGCGTGTCGGGCGCTCCCAGTGTTAAAGTTGCGCTCCAGAAAAGTAGCTGGTGGTGGGGGAGGCTCGCGCATGCCGTGGGGAGTACAGGTGGCTGGTAACTTTTCTCGTGCCCGTGCTTTACGCTCTTGGTCGCGGGTGCGCGGGAAGCTTGGTGTTGCCATTGGTAATGGAAAGCCGCGCCTATACCGTCAGCGCAGTTTGCGTGGGTTGAAAAGAAAATGGGCTGTTCGTATTGGTGCTCGAAACCGT
>JAZGEY010000022.1:0-66787 GCA_036478985.1 Rhizobiaceae bacterium | reverse complement strand
AAGGAGTAATGTTTTGTTACGATTTTGTTTGTTGGCGCTTGGGATTTCAGCGATTGGCATAGGTGCATCAATGATGTTGCTTGGGCCGGATGCCACTGGACGTTTTTTTGCAGGCATTGTTGAATTGGTGTTGCAAAACAACATAGAATTAACGGGATTTACATCTGCTGACGTTGATTCAGAACTTAGGTTTTATGCTGTATTCTGGATAGCATACGGCGTAATTCTTGTCCGCACGAGCAGATCTTCAGATTTAACAACACGAACTGTTCCCATCCTTGTTGGATTATTTTTTACCGGCGGTGTTGGTCGGTTGCTCTCTTTTTTATCGGTCGGGCAACCGCACACTCTGTTCATAGCTCTGATGATCGTTGAACTGGTGCTACCTGTGTTGATGATAATCTTGTGGCAGCTTGGACGGCGGAAAGCAGAAGCTTCAGAAAAAGCTGTATAGGGGCAATTTCAATTGTTAGAACTATAACGCAGTCGCCGAATTGATACACGGTCGGTCGGTAGATCAGATCGCTTGCCGGGACGGTATAATCCAGTTTTGACGATGATCGAGCCCTTGGGTTCGATATAGACTTTGCCTCTAAAAACCTTGCGCCCATTTGCTGAGATTGAAAGAGCGTTAAGGCCTTTTCCCGTTCCCATTTTGATTGCAAATGATGCCCATTTTCCGGCTATTTGTGAGCGGCGTAGCCCTAATCGTTTAACTGCGTGATGGCCATTTCGTTTTAATACGGCTGCTATCACTGAACCGTTGGCGTTTACTTTGAGCATTATTGCTGGGGCGCAGGAGCGGCATTTTTTATTGTGGTATTGGTGGACTTGGAAAAACGAGGTTCTGTTCGATGATTTAGTTTTTGAGGAAAAATTCACATCGAAGGAAAACGTGTAAGTTCTGCCTTTCTTGAAGTACGCGCTTTTTAGTTCAGCGCGTTCCCAGTAAGGGGCGCCGTGGCGTGCCATCCTATCGGTTGAGCAACCGCCTTTTTGCCCGTGTTTGAGAGTGAACACATATGTCCCACCAGATCTTTTTACGGAGCCCACAGCACGAGGGCAATCATCCCGTAGGTTGATAGATTTACCAGCGGCAACTGGGGGAGTGATAGTGTTCGCTGTGATGGCCAAGCCCATCACGAAAGCGGACAAGGGGAGGTGTGCCTTTTTCATTTCTTGTTACTCCTTTTCATTGGAGTGTTAGGAAATGGATAAGTCTGTTTTATGGTCTAAAATGGTTTGTGCCATTTAGTCCCTTAGCTAAAATCACCCCGCATACGTTTTCCTTCGGGGTCGAACGGTGGTTCGTCTTGGATTACTGCGGTGCACATGTCGCCGATGATTTCTACTTTCAAGCCTTGTTTTCTGGCTTCGGCCAAGTGCTCTGTTGGGATGTAACCCGTGGCGAGGGATTGTTCGACGTGGTGACCATAGCCGCCAGATGTTACCCAGCCGATGACCTTGCCGCCTAAGAATATGGGTTCATCACCGATGCAGTCTGCATCACTCGCGCCTGTTACATTCAGACAAATGCGGGTGAGAGGCGGGTTTTCAGCGTGGGCGAAAACACCGTCTCTGCCGATGAAGGTGTTTTTCTTTTTTGAGACAAAGCGATCCAGCCCTGCTTCAAAGGGGGTGTAGACGGGGCGGAATTCGCGGAACCATGTGCCGAAGTGTTTTTCTAGCCTCATGTTGAGCAGGGCGCGCATGCCGAATAAACCGATATTAAATTCCTCGCCTGCTTCCATGATGCCTTTGTACAGGCGGCTTAGATATTCAGGCTCTACCCAAATTTCATAGCCTAGATCACCCGTATAGGAGATGCGGTTGACCATGGCAGGAACGCTGGCAATAACGGTCTCGCGGAAGTCCATGAACTTGAAGGTATCGTTGGAAACATCTTCGTCGGTGAGTTTTGCCAACACTTTTTGCGCGTTGGGGCCAGCAATGGAAAGGCCGGTTAAACCAAGGTTGATGTTGCGAATACGCACGCTATCGTCATCGGGAAGATGCGCTTCAAACCAGCGCATGTGTCCAATCTGTGCTTGGCTTGATCCCCACATTTGGAACCGTTCGTTGCCCTTGTTGGGACCTGAACGATCAATACCCGCGCAGGCGATGGTGAAATCACCATTGATTTTACCATCATGGGTAACCATAGAAGTTAGCGCCAAGCGGCCTTCCTTCGGGATGAAGTTGGTCATGATGTTGTTCAACCATTCACGCGCACCCGATCCTGTGAACTCGTATTTTGCGAAGTTGGAAATTTCGGTCAGGCCAACATTCTCGCGGCAGTTTTTTACCTCGGCTTTGACGTGTTCAAAATCAGTGGAGCGGTGGAAGGAGAAAACATCCTCAGGCTTTACACCTTTTGGCGCGAACCAAAGCGGTGTCTCTAAGCCCCATGAATCCCCCATCACTGCGCCATTGGCGATGTGGGTGTCGTACAGAGGAGTGGTTTGGTGGGGGCGTGCTGCTGGTAATTCTTCGTTGGGGAAACGAATGCGGAAGCGGCGGGAATAGTTTTCTCGCACTTTTGCATTTGTATAATCGCGGGTGATTTGGGGGCCGAAACGGGCAACATCCATCCCCCAAACGTCATAGCCCGGATCGCCGTTGACCATCCACTCGGACAGCACAAGGCCGACACCGCCGCCTTGGGAAAAACCAGCCATGACCGCGCAGGCTGACCAGTAATTTGGTACGCCGCGCACGGGGCCAACCAACGGATTACCATCGGGGGCGAAGGTGAATGGGCCGTTGATGACTTGGCGTATGCCAGCCTTTTCAAAAGCGGGGAAGTGCTTGAAACCAACCTCAAGGGAGGGGGCAATGCGGTCTAAGTTTGGTTCCAAAAGTTCTTGGGCAAAGTCCCAAGGTGTGTCTTTAGGTGACCATGGGGTTGCCGCTTTTTCGTAGGTTCCAAGCAACATGCCATCACGCTCTTGGCGGATGTAAATCTCACCAGAAAAGTCGATGGCGTGAATGACTTCTTTACCTGTGGCTTTGTTAATTTCGGCCACTTCTGGCATGGCTTCGGTGAGCAAATAATGGTGTTCCATTGCGAGTACGGGCAGTTCAACCCCGACCATACGCCCCACTTCACGCGCCCAAAGGCCACCGGCATTGACCACATGGTCGGCGGTGATTGTGCCCTTGTTGGTGGAGATAACCCAAACAGATTTGGCTTCATCCCAGTTCAGTTCTTCAACTTTACATTTCAGTTCAATTTCCGCCCCGCCAATTTTGGCAGATTTGGCATAGGCGTTGGTGGTGCCGTAGGGGTCTAGGTGTCCCTCAACACTGTCCCACATGGCGCCAACGAAATATTTTTCTTCGAGCAGGGGAAGCAATTCCTTGGCTTCCTCGATGGATATCATTTCCGTATCCATGCCGAGATAACGGCCACGGGCATGACTCATTTTCAGCCACTCCAACCGCTCTGGCGTGTCGGCCAGTGCCAAGCCACCTGTTAGATGTAGCCCGCAGTTTTCGCCAGATATTTTCTCAAGTTCTTCGTAGAGGCCGACTGTGTATGCTTGGAGCTTTGCAACATTCGGGTCGCTGTTGAGTGCGTGAAAACCGCCCGCCGCATGCCAAGTGGAGCCGCAAGTAAGTTGGTCGCGTTCAAGTAGAACTACATCGTTCCACCCAGCTTTCGTGAGGTGGTAGAGAACCGAACACCCGACGACGCCGCCGCCGATAACAACTGCTTGTGTATGAGATTTCATGCTATTTTCCTGCTCTTAAAAATCGGTTGGGGCGCCGCCTTCTTCTTTGCGCTTGGCAACGAAGGCTTCTAGTTCTTCTTTGATGGATTGTTCCATCGGGGGGGCTTCAAATTCGTCTAATATTTGTTTCCAAATTTTGTTGGCGCGTTGGTGAGTCCACACAGCACCCTTATCTTCAAAGTTCTCAAAGTTGCTCCAATCCGAAAGGAATGGATTGTAGAAAGCCGTCTCATAGCGGTCTTGGGTGTGCTGGCAGCCGAAGAAGTGCCCTGTGTGCCCGACCTCTTTTATGGTGTCGAATGCGAGGGTGTCGTCGTCTACGACCATGGGTTGGAGGTAGGCTTGGAATTGTTGCAGAACTTCGCAGTCCATAATGAATTTCTCGTAGGATGCACAAAGGCCACCTTCTAGCCAGCCGGCAGCGTGATAAACAACATTGGTGCCGGAGGTAACAGCGGCCCACATGGAGTTCATGGATTCCCAAATACTCTGGCCGTCAGGAACATTTGCGGCGCAAACTCCTGATGAACGCATTGGGAGCTTATAGAAACGGGCCATTTGTCCGGTAAGCTGGGTAGCGCGAATATAGTCTGGTGTGCCAAAAGCAGGCGCTCCGGTTTTCATATCCACGTTGGATGTGAAGGTCCCGATAGCGCAGGGGCAACCAGGATTGATGCACTGGATAAGAACGATTGCAGCAAGAGCCTCGGCTATGGATTGGGTGACAGCTCCGACCATGGTCACGGGAGCCATTGCACCTGCGAGGGTGAAGGGTGTGACAAATGTTGGCTGTCCACGCCTTGTAAGGCGCATCAGACCATCGAGCATGGGGAAGTCATGTTTCAGCGGAGAGGTAGAGTTGATGTTGGTGTACATACGCGGGGTTGCGTCAAATTCTTCGTGGGTCAAGCCGCCAGCGATACGGATCATTTCCATCCCGTCTTCCACCCGCTCTTTACCCAACGCATAGACGTGAGTGACTTTGTCTGTGATGCAGAGTTTGTCGTAGAGGGCATCAAGGTGGCGAATGGAAGGGTGGATATCCATTGGCTCAACGGGATAGCCACAGGCAAAGTGAATGCAGTTGAAATACTGGGTGAGCTTGAGGAAGTTTCTGTAGTCCTCGTGGGTCCCCGTTCTGCGTCCATTATCAAGGTCAGAGCAATTGGGGGGGCTAGAGACATTGCCAAAAAGAATGTGATTTCCACCAACTGTGATTTCACGATCAATGTTACGCGGTGTCATGGTGAACTGACTTGGGGCTGTGGCAAGTTTTTCCATCACCATATCTCGGTCGAAGCGAACATTTTCACCATTCACAGTTGCGCCATGTTGGCGTAATATTTCGGCGGCTTCGGGGTTGAGAAATTCAATGCCAATCTCTTCAAGAATACGCATGGCAGTGTCGTGAATTTTTGCAACCCCGTCGGCATCAACAGGTTCTATTGGGTTGTCGGGCATCGTGACAGTTTGCCATGGGTATTGCTTGATCGCAGGCCCGCCACGTCGTTTGTTCCCGCTACGCCCACCACTGCGACTGCGGCTTTTTGGGTTTTTAACCTCTGCACTCATTTGTTGGCCTTCCAAGTTTTGTAAGGCTAGTTTGGCGGTCTCTAAGATTTTGAGTGAAGGTAGCGCGACATGGGCGGCGGCAAAAACGACATGTCGTTTATTTGATGTTTTTTTGTTTCGGTGTACTTGCGAAAACTCTAATGTAGGGGTAAAAAAAGTAACCGGACAGGGTTCCCGGAATATGCTGACACACTGTGCCACGCGCGCACGATACGCTGGTCGCATTTCATCACATTTTAGACGCTTATTTCCCCATGCTTTGATAGGAAAATGCGTAGTGTATTTGTGAAAACATATGTTTGACGGTAGTTTATCGTCAGATTTGGGAGCTTTAATGTTGGATATGCCAAACAAAAGACCTGGTCGCAAACGCGATACTGGAAAGACCAAGGGGCGTCAGCTGGATGATGCTGCGCTGGCGGAAGTGCGGGAGTTGCTCGGCGATAAAGAACGCCGTCGCGATTTGCTGATTGAGCACATGCACCTCATTCAAGATAAATTTGGCTGCCTACAGGCCAAGCATATACGTGCGTTGGCGGAAGAGATGCGCCTCTCGCAAGTTGAGATTTACGAGGTTGCTTCTTTCTACGACCACTTCGATGTGGTGAAGGAAGGGGAGGCGATCCCAGCACCACTGACGATAAGGGTGTGCGATTCTGTAGCTTGCATGATGGCTGGAGCGGAAGACTTGATTGCGAAATTGGAAGCTGGCATCGACCGCTCCAAAATCCGAATCATGCGCGCGCCGTGCATGGGGGGGTGTGATGTTGCGCCTGCCGCACGGGTTGGCGACAAAGAAATTGGTTTTGCAACCGTCGATGGATTGTTGGCGCTGGTTAAGAGCGGCGACACCGATACGCTTGCCCCTGAATATAAAGACTTAGCCGTCTACAAAAAAGAAGGCGGGTACGGCGTTTGGGAGAAAGTGAAGTCTGGCGCGCTTTCAGCTGAGGCGATTATGGAGACGCTCTCTGATGCAGGGCTTCGAGGCCTTGGCGGTGCGGGTTTTCCAACAGGCAAGAAATGGAGTTTCGTTCGCGGCTATGAGGGGCCACGTTTGATGACGATCAATGGTGATGAGGGAGAACCGGGTACTTTCAAGGATCGTTATTATTTGGAACGTAATCCACACGCGATGTTCGAGGGGGCTTTAATTGGCGCTCATGTCGTGGAGGCAGAGCGGTGCTACATCTATATGCGCGATGAATATCCTGCCGTGCTGAACATTATGCGGGCCGAAATTACAGCGCTTGAAAAGTCAGGCATTGTCGAGGCTGGGTTCTTTGAATTGCGGCGCGGCGCTGGGGCTTATATTTGCGGCGAAGAAAGTGCGATGATTGAATCAATTGAGGGTAAGCGCGGCCTTCCACGCCATCGCCCACCTTATATCGCCGAGGTTGGAGTGTTCGGGCGGCCTACACTAAACAACAATGTTGAGACGCTTTATTGGGTTCCGTCGATTTTGGAAAAAGGTGTTGAGTGGTTCACGTCCCAAGGCAAGGACGGCCATCCAGGCATGCGTTCTTGGTCGGTTTCTGGGCGGGTGAAAAATCCTGGTGTGAAAGTGGCTCCGGCGGGGGTGACCATACGCGAGTTGATTGAAGACCATTGTGGCGGCATGGCCGATGGTCACAGCTTTAAAGCCTATTTACCGGGGGGAGCTTCTGGCGGAATACTGCCCGCAAAATATGATGAAGTGCCGTTGGATTTCGGTGGTGAATTGGCCGAGTTGGGCTCCTTCGTTGGCTCCCATGCAATCGTCGTATTTTCTGACCAAGACAATATCAAAGACGTTGCCTTGAATCTGCTCGATTTCTTCACCCATGAAAGCTGCGGTCAATGTACGCCGTGCCGTGGAGGAACGGAGAAAATGGGCAAGCTGTTACGTGCCAAAGGCAAATTAGATGAAACGACAATCCGCGATCTGGAACAGGTCATGCGGGATGCTAGTATTTGTGGCTTGGGGCAAGCGGCGCCCAATCCAATCAATCACATGCTGGTGCATTTTCGGGAGGACTTGTGATGGAAGAAGAGCCGAATAAGCTTAGTGCTAGAAGAGTCCTTGATGATGTGAAAATTGCTTTAGAGCGGCTAGATAAAGAATCTGAAGAGCGTGAAATAAGAATTACTTGGTATGCAACAATAGCAATGCTTCGCACGTCTTTTGAAGTACTCAAAAAGGTTGACGCGAAAAGAAGCGAACTTATCGACAAAACAGTTTCTGACCAATGGCATAGAGTGAAAGAACAGAAAGAAGATAACTCTATATTTTGGGAGTTCATCAAGAGAGAAAGAGAGCTGCTAGTCCATCAATATGAAATGTCGGCTGATCTAGAGTTCGCTCCGCTGGCATTAGTTGAAGATGCTGCCGCTGAGCTAGTCTACGATGACGATGGTGAATTATACCTCCAAGATTTTTTTACCATCTGTGACGGATATTTTATAGGGCATGATGGTCGCGACTTATCAAGAGAAGGATATAATTGGGTGGATCAAAGAGTAAAAGAAATAGAAACGGTGCTTCTATGATTGTCAAAAATATCAGCTTCGACCTTGATGGCAAAAAAGTAACCGCTTCCGCTGACGAAACAATTTGGCAGGTGGCGAAGCGGGAGGGGACGCGTATTCCGCATCTTTGTCATTTGGATAAACCCGGCTACCGCGCTGATGGGAACTGCCGTGCTTGCATGGTGGAGATTGAAGGGGAGCGGGTTCTTGCCGCTTCTTGCCAGCGTAAGGTTTCAGAAGGGCTTGTGGTCAAAACCGACACTGAACGCGCCGATAAATCGCGCAAAATGGTGTTTGAACTTTTGGCTTCGGATATGAAAGAACGGGCCGACAGTGCGGATGAACAATCTGTGTTTTGGGAATGGGCTGGTGAACTTGGTATTACGGCCAACCGTATGCCTTCAAAATTTGATGGTGTTGCTGATAAGGGAACGACTGATACCCCCGATATTTTTGATGGCTCCAACCCCGCCATTGCGGTGAATATGGATGCTTGTATTGCGTGTAATTTGTGCGTTCGTGCTTGCCGTGAAGTGCAGGTGAATGACGTTTTGGGCATGGGTGGCCGTGGTCATCATGCTGCGCCCGTTTTCGATATTCACGACCCGATGGGTTTTTCTACCTGCGTTACCTGCGGTGAATGTGTGCAGGCATGTCCAACGGGGGCTTTGTTTGAAAAGAGCCTGATGGATGAAGCGGGTAAGAAACGTGTTGTTGTAGATTTTGATAAATCCACGGATAGCGTTTGCCCATTTTGCGGTGTTGGTTGCCAAACGACGGTCTACACAAAAGATGATAAAATCGTTTTGGTTGACGGCCGCGATGGGCCTTCCAATAACAATCGCCTTTGCGTCAAAGGGCGCTTTGGTTACGACTATGCGATGTCGAAAGAGCGTCTAACAACACCGCTTATTCGTCGTGATGATGCGCCCAAACAAGCCGATATTGATATGCGCTTTATGGACGTATCAGACGTGTTCCGTGAGGCGACTTGGGAAGAGGCAATGGAATATGCCGCCAAGGGCTTTGTGAAAATTCGCGATAAAAAAACAGGCTCGGCGCTTGCGGGGTTTGGGTCGGCGAAAGGCTCTAACGAAGAAGCCTATCTGTTCCAAAAGTTCATCCGCCAAGGCTTTGGTACAAATAATGTCGATCACTGCACGCGGTTTTGCCATGCGTCATCTGTGACAGCCTTGTTGGAAGGTGTTGGTTCGGGAGCCGTCTCCGCACCGTTTATGGATGCAATGAAAGCCGATTGCGTGATCGTTATTGGTGCGCGGCCAACAACGAACCATCCGGTAGCGGCCACCTATTTTAAGCAAGCCGTAAAGCAAAATGATCTGAAGTTGATTATCATTGATCCGCGCGGCCAAGATATGATGCGCCATGCAGAACATTCATTGATGTTCAAACCGGGTACTGATGTTGCGATGTTGAATGCGTTTATTCACACGATCATCGAAGAAGAATTGTATGACGAGCAATATATTCAAGCCAACGTCACGGGCTTTGAGGCGCTGAGAGAGAAGGTCAAGGATTTCTCTCCTGAGGCTATGGCTGAAATATGCGAGATCGACGCGAAGACTTTACGCGCTGTGGCGCGCCGTTATGCAACTTCTGAGCGCTCAATGATTTTTTGGGGCATGGGAATTTCCCAACATACCCACGGGACTGACAACTCCCGTTGTCTCATCGCGCTGGCTTTGATAACGGGGCATGTCGGACGCGAGGGAACAGGTCTGCACCCACTGCGTGGTCAAAACAATGTGCAAGGGGCTTCTGACGTTGGGCTTATTCCGATGTTCTACCCTGATTACCGTTCGGTTGAGAACGAGGATGTTCGCAGCGGTATGGAAGACTTTTGGGGGCGCACACTGGATCCTGTCAAAGGGCTGACCATGATTGAAATCATGGACGCTATTAACGCTGGCGATATCAACGGTGTTTATATCATGGGGGAAAACCCTGCCATGTCTGATCCTGATCAACAGCATGCTCAAGAGGCACTAGCGAAGCTTGATCATTTGGTTGTGCAAGATATTTTCCTCACGGAAACGGCTTGGCACGCTGATGTAGTTTTACCGGCTTCTGTCCATGCTGAAAAACTGGGCACTTTTTCTAATACAAACCGTCAGGTGCAAATTGGACGACCTGCTTTGCCCTTACCGGGTGAGGCGCGTCTGGATTGGGAAATTATTGTCGACCTTGCCAACCGTTGTGGTTTGGAGTGGGCTTATGATGGGGTGTCAGAAGTTTATGAGGAAATGCGTAAGGTCATGCCTTCACTGAACTTCATGCCTTGGGAGCGGTTAAACGCAGAAGATAGCGTTACCTACCCCGTTAAATCTGAAGGGGCAGAAGGAAGTGCCGTTATTTTTACCAACGGTTTCCCAACAGCCGATGGGAGAGGGCGGATCGTACCAACCGATTTACGCGCACCGGATGAGGTTCCTGATGATGAGTACCCATTGGTGCTGACCACAGGACGTTTGTTGGAGCATTGGCATACAGGGTCTATGACTCGTAATTCTGATGTATTGGATGGTTTAGAACCTGAAGGTTTTGCGGCGATGAACCCATATGAGATTATAAAGCAGGGCATGGAAGCTGGGCAGACAATTGAGATTTCTACGCGGCGTGGGACCGTAAATGCCGTATTACGAGCCGATAGGGAAGTTGCCGATGGTATGGTGTTTATGGCTTTCTGTTTCAATGAAAGCCCCGTCAATCGGCTCACAAACCCGATGCTTGATCCCGACGGAAAAATTCCAGAGTTCAAGTTCTGCGCAGCTAAGGTAGGAACCGTTTCTGCTCTTGAAGCGGCAGAATAAGAAATTCTGACTGGGTATAAAAAAAGCCCCGATAACAATCGGGGCTTTTTCTTTGTTCAATGAAATTGACGCTTAGCAGCGGCCTACTCTCTCACGGCCAGTGCGGTTGCCGAGACGGTCAAATATCCAACGATATTTTGTATTTCTGTAGCAGCCGATAACCTGCACACTGGTTTGTTGAGCACCGCGGTTTTCCAGCTTTTTCAAAACATCAAGAACGGTATGTGACGTACAAGCACCGATATTCCGCTCGCGAACAAGATCGCCATAGGCGTCAATACGAATGGCAACCTTAACTTCGTTACGGCATACTTCTGCACGCCATCCATCACCGCGACGGGTTAGGCCAACATTGATGAAGCCTTCTTTTGAAAGCTTATCTTTCAGCGCTGTCTCAGTAATTGGTTGCGAGCAACGTCCAACCCGCTCTTCTTTTTGGATACGACCATAGCGACCAATCGTTAGCTCTATTAGATTGTCGTTCTTACACGCTTCTGCAAGATACGGGGTGCGGTTTTTGCGGAGTACGCGAACACGATCGTAACCATTGCTCTGCAAGACGCCAGCGATGGTTGTTGGGTCGATAACAGAACGGCAGGCTCTAAGGCGATTTTGGCGACGCAATCTACCATAACGCCCAATGGAGACTTCCATTCTGTCGGCTCCTTTGCAGGCGCGGACAACGTAAGGTGGGCGGCGATCATCGACGATTTTGATACGGTCATAACCTTTGTCCTGCATTAGGGCTTTTAGGTTGCCGGGGTTGAATTGTCTGGCGCAATCGCCGATGCGGCGTTCAGAGCGAACTCTGCCGCGACGGTTCATGGTGACGCGTATCTTGTCATTTCCGCGGCAGGCTTCTGCAACATATTTAGGTAACTGGTCATCAGTGACAACAACCCGCGTGTAACCTTCAGTATGCATGATTTCTTCAATTTGTGCGCGGTTTAGGCCAACAGCTGCGCATGATCCGATATCGCGGCGATTTGTTAATTGGCCGCGACGGTTGAAAGCCAATTCATAGCGGCGGTTTTGGCGGCACGCAGTTGCAGTTATGCGGCGACCTCTTCTTTCGGCGCTAATTTCGGTGAAGCCATCACGATGGAGGCTGGAGACCGCATCTTCACGGGTGAAGCCTCTAACTTTGGCGTTTTGCGGGCAGGTGCCAATCTTATTGACGCTAGTGATTCTTCCCAAGATGCTGATCTTAACTTGGAACTTGTCAGTCCCCTTACAGGCCTCTGTGCGAACAATAGTGAGCTTCCGTTTTGTGATTTTCGCTTGTGTGTATCCGTTTTGTCGAAGCACATTATAAATTTGCTCGTCATCACCCCCAAGGGTAATGGACTGCGCTTGAGCGGTATCGGCAAGCAAAACGGCGCAAGATAAGGCGGCTAAAAAAGTAAATAAGGGGAAGATCCGGTTCAACATAAACGCTCCAATAGAAACAAAAACTATCAACAATAGTTGAAGTGAAACGGACGAAACGACTTTTGTCAAAAGTTAAGTGAATTATTTCAAGAGTTTTCCTGTGGAAGAGCCAAGCGATAAATGCCTTTAAAGTCAATTGGGGAAACGATTTTCCCTTTCCGCAGTATGTTGATTTCTCCCTCGTTTGCCATGGTAACGGCTTCGTGGCGAATGGGCTTCATGAACAAACGCCATTCTTTTTCATTAGTACCTGCTAAGGCTCGAGCAACCTCATCTGGGGCAAGTGATTTGTTGTCGTCGCGTTGTTGTAAGAGTTTCAAAATTGTTTCGTGTATTGATTGAGGAGAATGGTTCATGTTTTTGTCCATCTTGGGTGGGATAATACTGATAAACCAAAAAGCTCATTACACAACGCATTTGTTGGCGAATTGTGTTTATAGTGATGGCATCTTAACAGTGGGAATCATTAAAGGCTAAATTTTGAGCGATTTTTCTAAGGATGACATTCGCGCGGCGGTGGCTGCGGGATTATTGAATGAACGACAGGCGGCAGGGCTTCTTACCCTATCCCAAGAACGATTGGGCATGCGCGATGGAATGGTAAGTGATGATGAACCTTTTGAATTTTTCAAAGGCTTCAGCGAAATCTTTATCACGGTCGGTCTTTGGTTGCTATTTTCTGGTATTCTTGCCTTTGGCTCGGTTATCGGTGGGGCACTCGCCGTTGCTATAATTGGCTTAATTTTAACATGGGTGTTTGCGCTGTATTACACTAAAAAACGTCGAATGAGCCTCCCCAGTATATCATTGGCTGCTGGGTTTGGTCTGTTTTTGGGCGGGGCTGTACTCCTGCTTCAGGGGACAAATATAGAGACCATCAATGTGTCTATTATGGCCGGGGTTGGGATGGTCGGAATGTTGCTTTATTTCCGAATTTTCAAGCTGCCATTTTCTATGTTTGTATTCGGCATCTTCGGCCTGATCATGATTTACTCGATGATAATGGATCCGCAGGCGGCTAGCCTGCCGCTCAAGGAGCGCATTTTCGATCTTAGCCGTAGTTCTGGGCTAGCCTATGGCTCGTTGATTTTTGGGTTGCTGGCCTTTGCTCTGGGTATTTATTTTGACACCAAAGACCCACACCGTATCAGTCGTCACTCTGCAACGGGTTTTTGGTTGCACATTTTGGCAGCGCCCGTGATCGTCAATACGATGGCCATGACTCTCTTTAATAGTGGCGGTGCATCAGGTTATCTGATGACCGCACTACTGTTGATGTTTGTGACAATCGTGTCGCTCGTGATCGATCGGCGTTCATTCTTGACGGCAGGCATAGGTTATCTCGGTGCGATTATAGCTTGGGCTTTTAACAGTGATTTAGGCGATGGCGTGAGCATGGTTTTTACCCTGCTGATCCTTGGTGTGTTTATCACGATGCTGGGAACATGGTGGACGCAAATCCGCGCATGGCTGATGCGCCTTCTGCCTGACTTTCCATATAAAGACCGTTTTCCTCCTTACGTCTCGTGACAAGGATGAAAAGTGGATTTTGCAAAATAAATGGTGACGAGCCTACTCTTTAGATTTACGCTCGTTGCATGTTCAACATGATACCATCTGATTTGAGCCTTCATAAATTGCTTTTGCTGCTATGCGCGCGCATTGGCTATTCTCCCCATGCCTGCGGTAATCTTCGTTCTTAGATATTCCAATACGCAGGAGCCAAAATCATGGCCTATAAAAATTACACAACGAAACAACTTCAAACGATAGACAATGCCCATCATCTTCACCCTTTTACCGACCACGACGAATTAAGAGAGGCTGGAGTTCGTGTTGTTACGGGTGCTGAGGGGCATTATTTTGACGACAGCGAAGGCAATCAAATTCTTGATGGCATGGCCGGCCTTTGGTGCGTCAATGTTGGTTATGGCCGCGAAGAGCTTGCTAAAGTCGCTTACGACCAAATGGTTGAGCTGCCTTATTATAATACGTTTTTTAAGACGACCCACCCGCCAGTAGCTCTGCTCGCCCAACGGATTGCACAGTTGGCTCCCGAGCATATCAATCAGGTATTCTTTGGGGCGTCTGGTTCTGAGAGTAATGATACGGCAATCCGCACAGTGCGCCATTTTTGGACCCTTGAGGGCAAGCCAGAAAAAATGATTATCATTTCGCGTAATGATGCCTATCACGGCTCGACTATCGCGGCCACCAGCATGGGGGGAATGGGGGCGATGCATGGGCAGCTCGGGCCAATGTTGCCGGGGTTTGTGCATGTCATGCAACCCTATTCCTACGAGCTTGCAGAAGATGGCGAGAGCGATGATGATTTTGGTTTGCGGGCTGCTAAAGCCGTCGAAGACGCAATTCTTGAGGCTGGAGCCGATAAGGTTGCGGCCTTTGTTGGCGAACCCATTCAGGGTGCTGGTGGTGTTCGCATTCCGCCAAAAACCTATTGGCCCGAAATTCAACGCATCTGCAAAAAGTACGATATTTTGCTGATGGTCGATGAAGTGATTACAGGGTTTGGTCGCACCGGTGCTTGGTTTGCTTGCGAAAGCATGGGGATTGAACCGGATACGATAACTGTGGCGAAGGGGATAACCTCTGGCTATCAACCGCTCTCAGCCGTTTTGGTTGGCGACCGTATGGCAAAAACATTGGCGAGTGGCGGTGAATATTATCACGGTTACACCTATTCAGGCCATCCTGTTGCCTGCGCCGTGGCGTTGGCAAATATTGATATCATCGAGCGTGAGGGGCTTATTGATCGGGTGCGGGATGATACGGGGCCCTATCTCCTTGAACAGTTGAACGCTGAAATTGGTGGTCATCCTATTGTCGGCGAAATTCGAGGATTTGGGCTGATGGCAGCAATTGAAATTGTCAAAGATAAAGCCAGTAAAGAACGTTTTGAACCAGCGGGAAGTGCGGCGGGCGTTATACGCGACCATTCCATTGCGGCAGGCATGATGATGCGCGCTGTTGGGGATGCGATGATATTGTCGCCGCCGCTCACTTGGACACGAGAAACAATAGATGAGGCGATTAGAATAACTAAAGTCGCGCTAGACAAAGCTGCTGCTGATTTGGTCAGTTGAGTTCAACAAGAATAGGTATGGATAACAGTATGGAAACTCAAAGGCCTTTCGATTTGAACGAAGACCAACGCTCTATGCAGGACATGGTGTTGGGCTTTGCGCGGGAAAAAGTTGCGCCAAATGCAATTGAGTGGGATCAAAATCGCCATCTACCGTTGGATGTTATTAGGGAAACCGCGACACTCGGCATGGGCGGTATATATGTACGCGAAGATGTGGGCGGTTCTGCTCTTTCGCGCCTCGATGCGGCGGTGATATTTGAAGCGCTGGCAACTGGGTGTCCTGCAGTGTCGGCCTATATTTCCATTCACAATATGGCCGCTTGGATGATCGACACGTATGGGAATGAAAGCCAGCGGCAAAAGTTCTTGCCATCGCTCACCTCAATGGAAAAAATCGCTAGTTATTGCCTGACCGAACCCGGTAGTGGTTCTGATGCGGCGGCCATGAAGATGACGGCTAAACGTGAGGGCGATCATTATGTGCTGAACGGGACGAAACAATTCATCTCTGGCGCGGGCACAAATGAGCTTTATGTGGTCATGGCGCGAACGGGTGGGGAGGGACCGAAAGGGATTTCTACCTTTATTGTTGAGAAGGATACTCTTGGTCTTTCCTATGGAGCGCAAGAAAAGAAAATGGGATGGCATATTCAACCTACCGCGCAGGTGGTGTTTGAGGATTGCCGTATTCCTGTTGAAAATCGTATCAACGATGAGGGCATGGGGTTTCGGATTGCTATGTCTGGATTGGATGGGGGGCGACTGAATATTGGTGCTTGTTCTCTTGGCGGTGCGCAGGCGGCGCTTGATATGGCGTTGGCCTATAGTGAAGAACGCAAAGCTTTTGGTAAAAATATCGGAGCGTTTCAAGCTATACAATTCAAGCTAGCGGATATGGCAACGGAGTTGGAGGCCGCGCGGCTCATGATATATGCGGCGGCTGCGAAGCTTGATTCAAAAACACCCGATGCAACAAAGGCCTGTGCCATGGCAAAACTCTTTGCCACGGATGTCGGGTTTAACGTTGCGAACGAAGCCCTGCAAATTCATGGGGGGTATGGATATTTGGCCGAGTATGGTGTTGAAAAAATAGTACGCGATTTGCGGGTGCATCAAATTCTTGAAGGCACAAACGAAATTATGAGGGTGATTATTGCCCGTTCCCTAGCGGGTTAATTGAAGGATAAGACGATGACGACTATCGGTTTCATAGGCTTGGGGAACATGGGCGGCCCGATGGCTGCTAATCTGGTTAAGGCTGGCTTTGATGTTTCAGCTTTCGACTTTTCAAAAGAGGCAATGTTGGCTGCTAAAGACGCGGGTTGTTCTATTGCTACGAGTGGCGTTGATGCGGCCAGCGGCAAGGATGTTGTCATTACCATGTTGCCTGCTGGCAAGCATGTTGTTGGTGTCTATGAGGACATCAAAGGAACCTTGAAGAGTGGGTGCTTGATGATTGATTGCTCAACGGTTGATATCGCTTCCGCTAAACAAGCCCATGAGATTGCGCAATCGGCTGGGGCGATGAGTGTTGATGCACCTGTTTCGGGCGGTATTATGGGGGCGATTAACGGCACGCTCACTTTTATGGCTGGTGGATCTGATGCAGCACTCGATGCGGCCGCTCCAATTCTTGAGCCAATGGCAGGCCGTGTTGTTCGTTGTGGTGGTGACACTGCAGGGCAGGCGGCTAAGGTTTGTAACAACATGATCCTTGCCATCACTATGATTGGAACTGGTGAAGCTTTCGAAATGGGGCGCAGGTTAGGCCTCTCCGATCAAGCATTGTTCGATGTGGTTTCAACGGCATCTGGTCAAAGCTGGTCAACCACAACTTACTGCCCTGTGCCGGGCCCTGTGCCGACATCACCGGCCAATAATGACTACAAACCAGGGTTTGCTGCTCAATTGATGCTAAAAGATTTGGGGTTGTCGCAAGAAGCTGCGGCTCAAACTGAGGCTTATACGCCGCTTGGAACACAGGCTTTTGAGCTTTATCAGCAGTTTTGTGACGACGGAAATGCCGATTTAGACTTCTCAGGCATTATAAAGATGATGCAAACGGCAAAAAAGTAATTTTTTTTATTTTTTTTAGTCGTAAAGGGTTGGCGAGGGTATTGGTTATTTTTGAAGGGCAATTCTTAATTTTGCGGCCAAATGAAAAAAAAACACGGCAAAATTTTCCGCCCAAATTTCCTTTTGCTTAACCACTCATTAGTCGCCTGTTAGGAAAGTCGTTCTAGGTTGTTTCTACGGCAGGAATGATCATCCTGCTTATTTCTCGGATTAGGTTTTGCGTACCGAGTAAGAATTCTCCGACGCGTATTTGTCGGACCAGTAATGTGTACGAGTACAGACCGCGATAAATAGTTCCTCGATTTTCGGAACCGTTTATCGCGGTTTTACTTTGTGTTGCAATACAACTTTAACGTGTATATGAGTAGAGTAACACTTTAACGGATGTGATTCTCAATGAAACCCCTTCACTCAAAACTACATTTGTACCTACTGGCTTTTGCCATGGTGATATCTACTCAAACTTTCGGGCAGGAAGCGTTGGATACCCGTGGTTTGGTCCGTTCTTCGGCGCGTGTTGAGGTGCGTACTGATTTGGTGGCGGCTGTTGCTAAAGCGCCATTTAAGGATGGTGCACGGTTCAAAAAAGGTGCCAAGCTGATTACCTTCGATTGTTCGCGTTATCGAGCCGAATTAAACAGTGCGCGGGCAGGGGCAAGTGCGGCGGCTATCGAACTTCGCAACAAGCGCAGGCTGTTCAAAAACGGTGCGGCTGGAAAAAGCGAAGTTCAACTGGCACGGGCTGAAGCAGCACGCAATAATGCCGAGGTAAAGGCTCGGCTTAGCCGTGTGTCTCAATGCGTTATCAAGGCTCCGTTTGCTGGGCGGGTAGTGGTGTTGAATACTCGGAAATATGAAATGCCGAATGCTTCGAAACCTGTAATTATCATACTTGATGATAGCGCGTTGGAGTTAGAGCTTGTTGTGCCATCAAATTGGTTGGTTTGGCTGGAACCTGGGCGAGAGTTTTTGTTCAAAGTCGATGAGACGGGGAAAACTCACCCAGCAAAAATCGTGTCTATTGGGGCGGAGGTGGACCCCGTAAGTCAGACCATCAAAGCCTATGGAGTGCTTCTAGAAACCAATGGCCGTGTATTAGCGGGCATGAGCGGTCAAGCTCGTTTTAGTCCGAAGGGGAGCTGATATGGGTGTCCATCAACCGAGGCCCAAATTGGTGAGCGGTACTGTAGCTCCCCAAGGAGTTACGCCAGCGCAGAAGAAGGTTAGTGAAGAGGAGGCGGCTGAAAAAGCGCGCATCTTACGGCTGGAAGCTCTTTTATTATTTGAAGGGGAGTTACGCCAAACACAAACAGTTCGAGAGTTATCGTTTTGCATTGCGAATGAGGCGCGCAAGGTTGTTCCTGCACGGCAAATTTACATGCTTAAACCTGTTGGTTCGAAGGGTGCTCGTTTGCAAATTGATGTTGTTTCTAACCTATCAAGTGTTGATAAAAACGCACCTGCTGTTCGATGGCTTGAAAATATTTTCACGAACGCTCTTGGGCCACTGGGAGAAACACCTTTAGCGTTTGAAATGCCTGTTTCACAAGGAGATGAGGCCGCTGTATTTCCATTTCGGTATGGCGTTCTTGTTCCGCTTCTCGATAAGCGAAAAAAGCTGTTTGGTGTCATCGCATTCTTGAGTGAGCAACCTTTTAATGATGGGGATATTGCTGTTCTTGGGCGACTCCAACAGGCCATTGAGCATGCTTGGTTGGCCCTTGCACCTCGTCCTCTTCGTAGAGTTTCTAGTGTCGTGAGGAAGAGTATTGGTTTGTTGGTTTTGGCAGCGGCAGTATGCGCTATGTTCATTCCTGTTCCTATGAGCAGTCTTGCACCTGTTGAAGTTGTCGCTCAATCGGCGCAGGTGGTTGCAGCACCGCTTGATGGGGTGATCGAGGTTATGTTGGTAGAGCCGAATACCCGTGTTTCGATGGGGCAAGTATTATTCCGGTTTGTTGATACCGAGCTTTCTTCACGTCATGCAATTGCGAATAGATCTTTGAATGTAGCGCAGGCTAAATTGCAAACGGCACGCCAGAATGCCTTTGGTTCAGGCGAGGGGCGACGTGATTTAGCGGTGGCTAAGGCTGAGCTGGCGTTGGCAGAAACCGAGCTTTCCTATGCTGTAGATCAGCTGGCAAAAACTATTGTTAGATCACCGGTGTCCGGGCTTGTTGTGTTTGATCGTAAGACAGATTGGCAAGGCAGACCTGTTGCTGTGGGGGAGCGGGTTGTTGAAGTCGCTGACCCGGAGCTGGTGGAATATCGCATTGATTTACCTGTGAGTGATGCCATTGTTTTAAGGAAGGATGCGCGGGTTAAAGTGTTTTTAGATTCAGCTCCACTCAATCCACGCGAGGCCATTTTGCGGGTCGCTTCTTATCGCGCAACGATATCTCCAGATGAGCAGCTTGTTTATAAAACCTATGCTGTCGCGGCCTCAAAAGAAGAACGACCAGCCCGTATCGGAGCGCGGGGAACAGGACAGGTGTTTGGCGAACAAGTGTCGCTTGGGTTCTATTTATTCCGCAGGCCGCTTTCTGCCATTCGACAATATACGGGCTGGTAGGGTGAGTTTAACTGCGCCTTCGGATGAGGAGCCTCCAACTATTTTGCCGGAAATGCGTGAGGATTTGGAGATATTAAAAGGCTGGCCGCAACATAACGGCGCGCCCAGTTGGGTGTTGTTTGATCCGCTACGTAACAAGTATTTCAGATTAGGCCATGATGCTTTCCAATTATTATCTCTTTGGGCCAAAACTACTGTTGAGGGCGTGCAAGAGGCCGCAAAAAAGCAGCTTGGGCGGGACATAGATGAGGAAGAGATAGGCGACGTTGCCAAATTTTTAATGGCCAACGAATTGAGTAAAACTCCACCGCAAGATGGGTATCGTTTTTTTGCTGGCCAAGAGGCTGGTGGCAAAAAAAGTATTTTTGGCACGGCTCTTCATAGCTATTTATTCTTTAAGATTCCTCTGTTCAGGCCTGACCGTTTTTTACAAGCGACTTGGCCGCTCGTTGCCCCATTTTACACTCGAATGGCAGTGGTTATTTTTGCTGTCCTTGGGGTGTTGGCGCTCTATCTTGTTTCGCGGCAATGGGAGGGTTTTAAGGGGCAGTTTATTGTTTTTTTGTCTTTGGAAGGGCTGCTCTATTACGGTGTCAGCTTGATTTTTGTAAAGATGTGTCATGAGTTGAGCCATGCCTATATGGCGGTGCGATATGGGCTGAAAGTCCCCGTTATTGGCATCGCTTTTCTTGTCCTGATGCCGATCCTGTTTACCGATACGTCAAACGCATGGCGGTTGCCTTCTCGCAGGCAACGCTTGATGATTGATGGGGCGGGGATCATGGCTGAAATTGTGTTGGCTGTTCTGGCAACGTTGCTGTGGATTTTTCTACCGGACGGCCCATTGAGGGCTGTGGCATTTTCAGTAGCTACCGTTGGTTGGCTTCTTAGTCTGGCAGTGAACCTAAACCCGTTCATGCGGTTTGATGGGTACTACATTCTTTCAGATTGGTTGGGATTCGAAAATATGCAGTCGCGTGGGTTTGCTTTAGCGCGGTGGCGGATGCGAGAGATTTTATTCAATTTAGGGGCGCCAAAACCAGAGCGTTTGGCTCCTCGGTTACAGCGGGCCGTTATTCTTCATGCTTGGGGAACTTGGATATATCGGTTTTTCCTTTTCATAGGAATTGCCGTGCTTGTCTATTCTTTTTTCATCAAGGCGGTGGCTATATTTTTGTTTGTTGTGGAGATTGCGTGGTTTATTTTTCTTCCCATTTTTCGCGAAATAAAGGAGTGGTGGGCAATGCGCCAAGAAATAGTATCAAGAAAACGGACATGGGTGACGATTGGGTTTTTCACTGGGCTAATTGTTCTGGCAATACTGCCACTTTCCTCCCGAATTGAGGTTCCCGCATTATTGCGATCTCAAAGTGAAGTGACAATTTATCCGCCAGTTGCGGGGCGTTTGGTTTCATTGAATGTTCGTAACGGGCAGAAGGTCTCGGCAGGGGAAGCTTTGGTGGTGCTTGCTTCTGAAACCCTCGATCGTGATATAGAACTGACAAGCCGTAAGATTGAATTGCTCGAACGACGGATCGCACGTGGTAATGCGGATGCGGTCGATGGAGCAGCACGGCGCGTTCTTATGAGTGAGTTGGCAACCGAACTGGACACCCGCAAGGGGCAAATGAAAAGGCAAGAGCAGCTAACAATACGCGCTCCTTTTTCAGGCATCGTTGTTGATCATGATCCAAGGGTTCACAGCGGAAGGATGGTTGCTAGAAATCAAGCGCTGTTTCAAATTCGTCAATTGGGCCATGTGGTTTTGAACGGCCTTGTGGCGGAGGAACAAATTGATCGGTTACAGTTGGAAGCGTCAGGTGTGTTTTTTCCTGACGACGCGACAATGGGAACTCTGGATGTATCTCTCGTTGCCCTTGCTCGCACTGCTACGTCACAACTGGCGGACAGGGAGCTGGCGGAAATCTATGGCGGGAAAATACCGGCGCGACCTGCGCAGGATAAGAATTTAAGTCCTGTTGGAAGTTTTTATGCGGCAACAATGGCCGTTGGCATCAACACACAAGACTACCCCCAAACGGTGAGGGGCGTCGTTTTGTTAAAAGGTGAGGCGCGTTCATTTGCTGGTCGAGTGATGAGGCGCGTGGCAGGTGTGCTGATAAGGGAGAGCGGTTTTTGATGGTTTACCATAGGTTAAACAATCTACCAGCGGTTCACGGTTACGTGATAGTTTGATGTGAAGCCCACGCAGTTCGCCTGAGCTTACCAAAGTATCGAGTGTAAGTTGCCAAATTATCCAGACATTGCAGGCAATATTTTTTTAAGCACCTACATCTTGGTCGTGTGTGCCGTTGCGTTGTTTTTCCCCCTAGCTAATTGGGACATGATTGCTTACGTGGCAACAGTTCTAGAGCAGAACGGCCATGGAACAGAGTATGTTCACTCGCAAGCTTATGAATTGGTGAAGGCGCAGGTTACCCCCTCGCAATTTTGGGCGCTGACAGCAGATCGTCCCTATAGAATCCATCAATATGCGAATGGTGAGGCGTTCAACTCGATGTT
This sequence comes from Rhizobiaceae bacterium, assembly GCA_036478985.1. Lineage (GTDB taxonomy): Bacteria > Pseudomonadota > Alphaproteobacteria > Rhizobiales > Rhizobiaceae > Pseudahrensia. Next base: position 44,434 of record JAZGEY010000022.1, on the reverse strand, counting down.
GGCACTTTATCGGGTGAAGTTGTTCTATCTGCAAGCCGCAAACTTGTTTTCTAGTTTCTTTGGCCCTGTAAAAGGGTTGTGGCTTTTATCTGCAGTGTCTGCGGCGGCAGTGGGCGGCTTGGTACATTGGTGGTTGTACAAAAATAAGAGCCTAAGCTTCGCCCCCTTAGCCGTGGCTGTGTTAATTTTGGCTGGCTTTGGGAATATTTCGCGGGTTACGACACCTGATTTATTCTCTGCGGTATTTTTGATATTTGGAATGTTGTTGTATTTGAAAAACTACGAGTGGGCGGCTTGCCTGAGTTTGATTTTGGCTTGTTTAGCGCGGATTGACCATTTGGCGTTTGTCTGTGTTCTGCTCGCAGTTCATGTAAGTTTGAGAACAGAAAGTCGAGCTCTTCTTTGGGCCGCTATTGGCGGTTTTGCTGCCTATGTATGGGTGACGATTTCCAGCGGCCACCCGGGTTGGTGGCCTCAAATGTGGTTTACGCATGTGGAATATGTTCTAACCCTTGAAGGGTTCAACCCTGCATTCTCATGGTTTGTCTATGGAAAAATATTGGTGCAAGCTTTGGTACGATCGGTCACTGAAGGGGTGTGGCCTGCGCTGTTACTTTTTCATGGGTTCATTTTGTTTTTGATGCTGAGGAAAGGTTTTGTTTTCACCCGACGCGAAGGGCAGCTGATGGCAGCCATTGTGCTGACAACCTTGGTAAAGTTCTTTGTCTTTCCGCTTTATGAGATGCAGTTCCATTTTGCCTATATTGTTCCCTTTAGCCTCGTTTTGATTGGAGCTTATGGTCGCCAAGCGGAACCGATTTTTTCATCAGACACTGTTCAAGCGTGATTGGCTCCGTTAAGCCGACTTTATGACAGCTAAGAATAAATCGCGGGCAATCATGTTGCAGGGCACGGGCTCTGATGTCGGCAAGACTGTGCTTGTTGCTGGCTTGTGCCGAATGGCGGGGCGGCGCGGGCTGAAGGTTATGCCATTCAAGCCGCAAAATATGTCGAACAATGCGGCGGTTGCTGATGTGCCTTTGGCTGATGGCACTGGTGGGGAAATTGGCCGTGCTCAATGGTTGCAAGCCTTGGCCTGTGGGGTTCCCTCCCACGTGGACATGAATCCGATACTGCTAAAGCCGCAATCAGAGACGGGAAGCCAGATCGTCGTCCACGGTAAGGTTTGGGGCACGGCTAAGGGGCGCGATTACCAAAAACTCAAACCGCAGCTCATGGGGGCGGTGATGGATAGCTATGAACGGCTCTTAGCTGAAGCTGATCTTGTTATTGTTGAAGGGGCGGGATCGCCCGCTGAAATCAACCTGCGGGATGGTGATATCGCAAACATGGGCTTTGCTACGAAGGCGAAGGTTCCTGTTGTTTTGGTTGGTGATATTGATCGAGGGGGCGTGATTGCTAGCCTTGTTGGAACTCACACCATTTTGTCAGATGAAGACCGTGGAATGATAGCCGGTTATCTGATCAATAAATTTCGCGGGGATATCAGCCTGTTTGATGATGGGCTTGAGCAAATTACCAAGTTTACTGGGTGGGAGAATTTCGGCGTTATTCCTTATTTGCCCGAAGTGGCAAAATTGCCTGCTGAAGATTCTGTCGCTCTGGAACAGGCAATTGAAAGCCAGGAGGGTGGGGCGGTTGTTGTGGTTCCAGTTCTCTCGCGCATTGCAAATTTTGACGACCTTGACCCGTTGAAACTAGAGCCCAATGTGAAGCTCGTGTTTGTGCGGGAGGGAGAGCCGTGGCCGAAGAATGCAAAGCTTGTCGTATTGCCAGGTTCAAAGTCCACCATCGCAGACTTGATTCAATTCAAAGGTTTAGGCTGGGATGTTGAGTTATTGAATCATGTTGAGCGGGGCGGTCATGTGTTGGGGGTATGTGGTGGTTTGCAAATGTTAGGCAAGCTCGTGCGAGACCCCGATGGAATTGAAGGAACTACTAAAGAGACTGAGGGGCTTGGGTTGCTGGATGTCGAAACCACATTGGTTCCCGTTAAAACGGTTCTTAATCGAACCGCGAAAGATGCTGTGACTGGGCAAGAGCTTTCGGGTTATGAAATCCACATGGGTCGAACAACAGGGGTGGATGCTAGTCGCCCGATGGTGAGTTTTGATGGTTCGCCTGATGGCGCGGTCTCAACGAATGGACGGGTTCGGGGAACTTATTTGCACGGTTTGTTTGCTAACGACGAATGGCGGGCGGCTTATTTGCGTGAAGTTGGTATCGAAACCAACGGAATGAACTATCGTGAGGCGGTGAATGATGCGCTTGATGCGCTGGCCGACCATCTTGAGCAGGTTGTAAGCGACAAAATCTTTGAAATTTGACGATTGTCGCAATCGAGGTCGCATCTGCGATTGACTTGCTCCCATCTTGGCGTGTAAATCTTACATACAAATGGTCTTCGTGATGTTCTCTAAAGAGGATTCGGAGATAATAGGGAATGTGTAGGCATCGACCCAATTAGGGGGTGCAAAACACAGCCGACCCCGCGACTGTAGCGGTGAGGCCTTGTCCATAAAGCCACTGTTTCCAACTGGAAATGGGAAGGCGGGCAAAGGTTTTTGATCCGCAGCCAGGAAACCTGCCATTTGTTCGGTTAAGAGCCGAAATTTTGAACCAAAGCAACACGGAGGTTGTCATGCTTACAACAACGAATACACAGGGTCTTACCCTCACAGTATCTCAACGGATTACTACAGCGCTTTTTGCTGGAACTCTTGGTATATTCTTGCTCTACGGAGCAGCTTTTGCCAATTCAGACATGCTGCACAATGCTACACACGATACGCGTCACGCTATCGTTGCGCCCTGCCACTAATCTGATCCCGTGTTAGTAAGAGTTTTGCTCGCCGCGATTTTCGCGGGTGTGCTTGCAGGCGTTTTTGCGACTGCAGTACAATCATATCGTGTTATTCCACTTATTCAGGCTGCTGAAAAATATGAGGGCGGTGAGAGTTCGTCCCATGATGATCATGGTGCTGCTGCGAAGACAGAGGAAGACACGGGTCATTCACATCAACAAACTGCTGCATCAGGTCACGACCACACACCTAAACCTGCGGCCAGTGGCCACGAACACAACGCAGAGGCTTGGGCTCCTGCGGACGGTCTTGAGCGGTTGTTCTACACGGGTGTTTCTAACGTCGTCATTGGTGTTGCCTTCGCGCTCATTTTGACCGCTGGAATATTGCTCACTCAATCAGCCGTGTCTTTGCAGGCAGGATTGGCTTGGGGGGCGGCTGGGTTCGTTGTCTTTGTCCTTGCTCCTAACTTTGGTTTGCCGCCCGAATTACCTGGTATGCAGGCGGCCGGTGTTGCTGAACGGCAGATATGGTGGGCGGCAACCGCTATCTTGACTGCTGCTGGTCTGTATCTCTTTGCCTTCAAAACATCTCTAATTTGGATGTTGCTTGGCGTTGCGTTGTTGGTCGCTCCGCATCTTTACGGCGCACCTCAACCTTTGAGCCATGAAACGGCAGTTCCTGCTAATCTTGCCGCAGAGTTTGTTATGGCGACCATCGTTGCGTCCGCTTTGTTCTGGTTGTTTCTCGGCGGTTTGTTAGGGGCTTTGCAAAGCAAAGCGTTAGCGAAGGAATAGATTGTGTCGGCTCACTCAACCCAATTTACGGAAGGTGCATCGCTGATTTTAGGCGGTGCTCGTTCGGGTAAAAGTGGGTTTGCAGAGGCGGTGGCTGATGCGAGTGGGCGGCGCAAAATCTATTTGGCGACGAGCGAAATTAGAGACGATGAAATGGCTGAACGTATTAGCCACCATCGCGCTCGCCGTGGGCCTGAATGGGAGTTGGTTGAGGAACCCATCGAGATCGCGGGTATCATTAAACAACGGGCGGGGAGCGCGACTTGTATCCTCGTTGATTGCCTGACCCTTTGGCTAACAAACTTGATGATGGCCGAGCGTGATATTGATGCGGAAAGTGCTGCGCTCGTTGATGTATTGGCGCAATTGCCGCAAGATTGTTCGGTGCTGCTCGTCTCTAATGAAGTGGGGCAGGGCATTGTACCGATGGAGAAAATGGCACGGGACTTCCGCGATCATGCAGGACGCTTGCATCAAGATATTGCGGCCACCGTGCCAAATGTTTGGTTTATCACAGCGGGGCTTCCGCAGAAATTGAAGTGAGTAGAATATGGACGCGCAAAAAATTCCAACAACTGTGATTACGGGTTTCCTTGGAGCCGGCAAAACCACACTCATTCGCAATCTGCTGGCAACGGCAAACGGCAAGCGTATCGCGCTCATTATCAATGAGTTTGGTGACCTTGGTGTTGATGGTGATGTGTTGGCGGGGTGCGGAGATGAAACCTGTACGGAAGACGATATTGTTGAACTCACCAACGGTTGCATATGTTGTACCGTTGCCGATGACTTCATTCCAACCATTACCAAGTTGATGGAAAGTGATCGCCGCCCTGATCATATTGTCATTGAAACCTCTGGTCTTGCCTTGCCACAACCCTTGGTCAACGCGTTTAATTGGCCAGAAATTCGTGAGGAAGTGACGGTCGATGGCGTGATAACGGTTGTTGATGCCGCCGCTGTCGCTGAGGGGCGGTTTGCCCATGATCCAGCGGCAGTACAAGCTCAGCGGGAGCAGGACGAGAGTCTAGACCACGATAGCCCATTGGAAGAATTGTTTGAAGACCAACTCACTTGCGCTGATATGATTGTGCTGAACAAAACTGACCTTCTGGATAAAGATCAACTGGCGTTCATTGAGGGAGAAGTGCGCGATTCAACAGAACGACGGGTGAAGCTTATTCATGCAGGACTTGGGAATATGCCGAGCGCAGAGGTGTTGCTTGGACTTGGTGTTGGTACTGAGAGCGACATGGCCAACCGTATGAGCCACCACGATTTGCATCACGCTGATGGACATACCCACGACCATGACCATGACGAATTTGAAAGTTTTGTTGTTGAGGGCGGGGCGGTTAGCGATGCAAAAACACTAGCGGCCTCGCTGGTTTCTATCATCGAGAAACATGATGTTCTTCGCTTGAAAGGTTTTGTTGAAATTAAAGGCAAACCCATGCGTATGGTGGTGCAGGCGGTGGGTAAACGCATTGATACCTATTTCGACAGAGATTGGATGGCGGGCGAAAAACGCACTTCGCGGCTTGTTGTTATCGGACTACACGATTTTGATGATGCAGCTATCCGTACTGAAATTGAGGCGGCGTTGAGCTAAGCCCATGCACCTGTTGATTGCTCAAAAAGGGTCTCTGGCAGATGCTGATGAGGCGATTGATCTGGGGCAAAAGCCAGCGGATTTAGTGTTCATTTCGGCCGCTGATACGGAGCTAGCCAGTCTTGCATCGGCGTTGCCGAATATCAAGAGTTCATTGAGTCTACGTCTAGCAAACATGATGGCGCTGGCTCATCCAATGTCGATTGATGTTTATGCGGCGCAAACAATTGCTCAATCCAAAATGGTGGTGGTGCGGGTGCTGGGGGGCGAAAGCTATTGGGCTTATGGGCTTGAGGTGCTGCATGCGACCTGCGTTGAACATGGGGTAAAACTGGTTGCCCTACCGGGGGACGACAAACCAGACCCCTCGCTAGATCGGTTCAGTACAGTGAGCGATGAAGTGCGGCTCGCGCTTTGGGCTTACATGAACCAAGGCGGGGCAGGGAATGCTGCTAATTTCCTTGAGTACGCCCGTGATGTTATTCACGACAAATCCAGTGATGTCCCCACCGCCGCACCGCTGTTGAAAGCGGGCCTGTGGTGGCAAGACAAAGATCAACCGTCGCTAGATGATGTGCAAAAAGACTGGAAGTCAGGCGCTCCTGTCATTGCGCTCACTTTTTATCGCGCGCTTTTGCAGTCTGGTAATACTCAACCCATTCAGGCGTTGGTTGAAGCGTTGAAGGTGCTGGGATGCAACGCGTTGCCGATATTTGTTTCTTCGTTGAAGGATGAAATATCGCAAGCCACCGTGCGCCATTTGTTTGAGCAGGCCCCACCTGCGGTTGTAATCAATATGACAGGCTTTGCCGTTTCTTCACCTGACGGGCGGCATGTGCCAACGGTTCTGGAAGGAAATGGAGCGGTGGTTCTGCAAGCCATTCTTGCCGGCGGTGGTGAGGAGGCTTGGGAAGGCTCGGACCAAGGGCTTTCATCCCGCGATCTTGCGATGAATGTGGCCTTGCCTGAAGTGGATGGGCGGGTTCTCGCTCGCGCCATTGCATTCAAAAATGCTGACAATTTTGATGAGGCAACACAAGCCAATATCGTGCGCCATGTTGCGCGCCAAGATCGAGTGGAATTTGTTGCTCAATTGGCGGTGAATTGGGCGCGGTTACGCGGGGCTAAACCGAGCGAGCGTAACGTTGCACTGGTGCTGGCAAACTATCCAAACCGTGATGGGCGTTTAGGTAATGGTGTTGGTTTAGATACCCCCGCAGGTACGATAGAAGTCCTACGTGCCATGCAGCGGGAGGGGTATGATGTTGCAGATTTACCTGTCGATGGTGATGCGCTGATAACCCACTTGCAAGCGGGGCCAACCAATGCGGCCCATGATGGGCGGGAAATTCGTGAAGTGATTACCTTGAGTCATTACAACGAGATGTTCGCGGAACTTCCTACGAAGATTCAAGATGAGGTTTTTGCCCGTTGGGGTGAGCCAGAAGCCGATCCATTCTATTTGAAAGATCAAAATGCACTGGCCTTGTCGCTTTGTAAATTTGGTGAAACCGTCGTCGGAATACAGCCAGCGCGGGGCTATAACATAGACCCGACCGAGACGTATCACTCGCCAGACCTTGTGCCGCCGCACGGATATTTTGCGTTCTATTTTTATCTGCGTAAGGTGTTTGAGGCTCACGCAATCGCCCATATGGGCAAACACGGAAATATGGAATGGTTGCCGGGAAAGGCGCTCTCGCTTTCTGAAAATTGTTATCCTGAGGCGGTTTTTGGTGCATTGCCGCATCTTTATCCGTTTATCGTCAATGATCCGGGTGAGGGGACGCAAGCAAAGCGGCGTTCGTCTGCGGTAATCATCGACCATCTAACCCCACCGCTGACACGGGCGGAAAGCTATGGGCCTTTGAAGCAACTTGAAGCTTTGGTGGATGAATACTACGAGGCATCTGGTGTTGACCCGCGCCGTTTGAACTATTTGCGTGGTGAGATATTGAACCTCATGCGGGATACGGGGCTGGATGAGGACGCGGGCATTGCCAAAACGGATGGCGATGATGGGGCGTTGCAAAAGCTCGATGCCTATTTATGCGAACTGAAAGAAATGCAAATCCGCGATGGCTTGCATATTTTTGGCCTTGCGCCTGAAGGCCGTTTGAAAACAGATTTAACTGTGGCTCTAGCGAGAGTTCCCCGTGGGCTGGGGGAGGGTGTGGATGCCTCGCTTCAACGGGCCATTGCAATTGATATATTGGTTGCGGCAGGGTTTGACCCACTTGATTGTGACATGGGGATAAAATGGGAAGGGACTAAGCCGAACGCATTGGCTGATGTTTCTACTGACCCTTGGCGCACAAATGGCGACACGGTGGAGCGAATTGAACTGCTTGCCGCTCTTTTGGTTTCTGGTGAAGCGCAATGTGAGCAGGAGTGGGCCGCGACCAAAGTGGTTTTGGGTGGCATAGAGGAAACCATTCTCCCATCCGTTGAAGCCTGTGGTCCTGCTGAGATTTCGGGGTTCCTTACAGCCCTTGATGGGCAGTTTGTTTTGCCGGGGCCATCTGGTGCACCCACGCGGGGTCGGGTGGATGTTTTGCCCACAGGTCGCAATTTTTATTCGGTAGATTCCCGCTCAGTACCAACACCAGCGGCTTGGCATCTTGGGCAAAAGTCTGCGGAGTTACTGATTAAGCGCCACCGCCAAGAGCATGGGGAATGGCCAACATCGCTTGGGATATCCGCTTGGGGAACTTCCAATATGCGCACGGGGGGTGACGACATTGCCCAAGCCATGGCGCTTGTCGGGGTGAAGCCCGTGTGGGATCACGCTTCGCGGCGGGTGACAGGTTTTGAAATTATTACGCTGGCTGAACTGGGACGACCCCGTGTCGATGTGACTCTCAGAATTTCGGGCTTCTTCCGCGATGCGTTTCCCGCTCAAATTGACTTGTATGATAAAGCGGTTCGATCCGTTGCGGCACTTGATGAAGATGATACTGACAATCCAATTGCCGCCCGCGTGAAAAGCGAAGTGGCGCTATTTTTAGCTGATGGTCTTGATGAGAAAGAAGCTATCAGACGCGCTGGCTATAGAATATTTGGATCAAAACCCGGAGCCTATGGTGCGGGTTTACAGGCTCTGATTGATGAAAAAGGCTGGGCAGATAAAGGTGATTTGGCGGAAGCTTATCTTGCTTGGGGTAGCTATGCCTATGGCGCGGATGCTGAAGGTGAAGCGGAGCGCGGGCAATTTATCAACCGTCTAAAAACCGTTGAAGCTGTGGTTCATAATCAAGACAACCGCGAGCACGACCTTTTGGATTCTGACGACTACTATCAGTTTGAGGGCGGCATGACGGCGGCAGTTGAGCATGTGTCTGGTGCGCGACCTACGGTTTATCACAACGATCACTCTCGCCCAGAACGCCCTGTTATTCGCACACTGGAAGAAGAAATTGGCCGCGTTGTTCGGGCGCGGGTGGTGAACCCAAAATGGATAGCTGGCGTTATGCGCCACGGTTATAAAGGCGCATTTGAGATTGCGGCGACGGTTGATTATCTCTTTGCTTTTTCAGCCACAACGGGTGCTGTTCGGGACCATCATTTTGACGCGGTTCATCAAGCTTTCATTGGCGATGATGTTGTGCGTACCTTTATGGAGGAGAAAAATCCTGAAGCTTTGAAGGAAATGGCTGATCGTTTATTGGAAGCGCAAGAGCGTGGGTTATGGACAGCGAAGTCAAACTCAGCGAAGTTTGAGTTGGAACAATTAGCAGGACGAACGGGAGTGATGAAATGAGCATCAAAGGGTTGTTTGCAGATTACAGAGATTATCTGACTATGCGGGAAGAGGAAGAAGTTCGAGATTTTGTCGGCGATATTGATTGGTTTGTAAGTCAACGCAATTTGGCGCCTGTTACCGTTTCTGGGGCAAAACATCTTGAGGGGCTTGATGCATTTGCGGAAGGACACGAAAAGCGGCTTGTGCAAAGTTTGATGAATGAGATTGGTGAACTGTTTTGGGGGCGCAGTTATACCGCTGATGATTTTGGGGCAGAATTTTTTGAGAACTACGGATATGTGGAAATGATGGGGGAGCGGGGGCATTTTGATAGCTCTGAAAGAGCCGGAGGGTTCTTCCTTATGGGGCCAAATCAAAATTACCCAAGCCACCGCCATGTGGCCGAAGAATTATACATTCCGCTAACGGGTGGCACGTTATGGATGCGCGATAATGGCGAGTATGTCGAACAATCAGCGGGAACCGTTATCGTTCACGAAAGCAATGAAACCCACGCAATGCGAACCTTAGATAAACCTCTGTTAGCCCTTTGGATGTGGCGTGACGGAGATTTGACACAGAAATCGGAGTATTAAAAATGGCTAAGAAATCTCAAACGCTTTTGAACATGAGCGAGGAGGAGCTGAACGCTCGTCATACGGATAAGATGAAAAAGAAAAAGGCCGCGCGGGACAAAATCATCGCAACGAAAACCCGCGAGAAGGGTTTGGTTATGGTTCATACTGGTAAGGGCAAAGGCAAATCCACCGCCGCATTCGGCATGATATTCCGCGCCCTTGGTAACGGGATGAAAGTTGGGGTTGTGCAATTTGTTAAAGGCAAATGGCAAACGGGTGAGCGGGTTATTCTTGAGAAACTTGGCGATCAAGTAACTATGACAGCTATGGGGGATGGCTTTACTTGGGAAACGCAGGACAGACAGCGCGACATTGATGCGGCACGGGCTGCTTGGGAACGGGCAAAAGAGCTGATCATGGATGATGAACACGATATGGTTTTGCTTGATGAGCTGAATATTGTGTTGCGCTACGATTATCTCCCCGTGGAGGAAATCATCGAGGTTTTGAAGAATAAACCAGAGATGAAGCATGTGATAATAACGGGCCGTAATGCCAAAGAAGATCTGATGGAATTTGCGGATCTTGTGACAGAGATGACAATGATCAAACATCCCTTTAGAGATGGTGTGAAGGCGCAGGTGGGAATCGAATTCTAATCAGCCAAACTGGGAGGAGAGCTTGATGCGTATCTTAGATTCTATCAAAGAAATGCTGGATAATAAATCGTCTGTACAAATGGTTGCTGATGATCCGCAAATGACATCTGAAATATTATTGCTGGTACGAATGATGTTTGCTGATGGCGAACTTTCGGGCGAAGAATTGGCATTGTTCAAGAAAATTTGCAAAAGCGTCTTTGATATTCCTGAGGAAGATGTTCCCGAAGTCATTAGTTTCCTGAAAGATTTTGGGTATGAAACAAGTGGCGAACAGGCGGCTGAGACTTTTATTGATATGCCCGATGATCGCAAACGCACTTTAATGCGCCATTTGATCGCTATGGCGCGGGCAGATAAAAGCTTGCATGAAAGCGAAGTTACGCTCATTGCGCGGGTTGCGCGGGTGTTGGGCTATACACCTGAGCAGGTTCGGGAAGGAATGTAGCGTCGCTATTCCGTTTTGTCGTATTTGATGCTCTTCAGGCCGCAAAATCGTTTGCCCTTTCGAGGTTGATTGTTTAGTTTCTATTTCATTCGATGGTGCCCCGAGACGGGCTGAAAACAATTTCGATGCGGTTGACCCAAATAGGGGGCCAAGTTCGGAGCTGTCGCCAAAATCAAACGGCCTGCGCACGCGGGCTCGCTGTTTTACCTCGATTTAATTTGATTTGAAGTATCGAGGTGTCCAAATGCGTTTCATACAATTACCGATATTATCTTTGGCGTTCTTGCCAAGTGTTGCCCATGCCCATTGGGGACATGTTGGCGAATTTGCAGGTCATGGCCATGTTATTGCAATTGGCGCATTAGCCGCTGCTGCCGCGCTTGCTGCGGCTTTGCGTAGGCCTGAAAGAGAAGTTGACGAGGATGACGCAGAAGTAGAAATCGAAGCCGAGGGAGAAGCCGCATGAGCAAGGCAGAGAATATTGGGGTGATGATTTGCGGTCACGGAAGCCGTAACCAGAATGCAATGAAGGAATTCGCCCAAGTCTCAGAGGGGCTGAAAGGCCGCTTTGGCGATGCGCCTGTCGAGTACGGCTACCTAGAATTTGCCAACCCCGTTATATCTCACGGGCTTGATAAATTGCGCGAGCAGGGCTGTACGAAAGTGCTGGCAGTGCCGGGCATGTTGTTTGCGGCAGGTCACGCGAAGAATGATATCCCATCCGTTTTGAATACCTATCAAGCTCAAAATCCCGGCATGGAAATTATCTACGGGCGTGATCTCGGCATTGATCTGAAAATGATCCGTGCGGCGGCTGATCGCATTCAAGAGGTGATTGATACGGCAGGTAAGATAGACCTCCACGACACCATGTTGATGGTTGTTGGGCGCGGATCTTCCGATCCAGATGCGAACTCCAACATCAATAAAATTATGCGGATGCTGTGGGAAGGTTTTGGCTTTGGTTGGGGCGAGGTTTGTTATTCAGGTGTTACATTTCCGCTCGTCGAGCCGGGCCTCGAACATGCGGCGAAGCTTGGGTACAAACGCATCATCGTATTCCCGTACTTCCTGTTTACTGGTGTTTTGATTAAGCGGATTTATTCTTACACGGATGATGTCGCGGCGCGGCATCCCAATATTGAGTTCCTGAAGGCGGGCTACCTCAACGACCACGAGTTGGTGCTTTCCACCTTCGAAGATCGGGTCAATGAAATTGAAGCCGGTCTCAATGTGATGAATTGTCAGATGTGCAAATTCCGCGAACAGGTTTTGGGGTTTGAAGACCAAATTGGTCTGCCACAAGAAAGCCACCACCACCATGTTGAAGGCATCGGTGGCGGGCTAGAAGACTGCCCGTGTAACGGGGATTGCGATGCATCGTGTCGCGAAGAAGCTTTTTGCAAGGAGCATGGCTTGCCATGGACTCCGCTTCACAGCCATGATTCACCCGCAGATCTAAAACCTCATTCGCATGACCATGATCATGGGCATTCTCATACACACGATGATGATCACCACCATCACCCCTATCCTCATGCAGATCACCCGCACGGGCCTAACTCAATGAAGAAAGACACTTAGTTCAAAGTGATGAGTAGTTTTGAGTACATTCACGATCCAGCGGAAATTTATCGCCGTTCTTTTGCTACGGTTGAGGCAGAAGCAGGGCTCGATAAGCTCCCCGAGAACATGCGCCCAGTTGCAACACGGTTGATCCATTCATGCGGCATGGTTGATGTTGTTGATGATCTTGAGTTTAGCGCAGACGCAGTGAAAGTAGGGCAGGAGGCTTTGGCCAATGGAAAACCAATTTTCTGCGATGTGGAAATGGTTCGTTCTGGTGTTGTTGAGCGGCTACTCCCTAATGGAAACAAAACTATCTGTACCTTGAATGATGCAACTGTTCCGACCCATGCCAAAGAGATTGGCAACACCCGCTCTGCTGCGGCGGTAGATTTTTGGGGCGACGATCTCGCTGGGGCAATCGTTGTTGTTGGCAATGCGCCAACCGCTTTGTTTCACCTTCTGGAGCGAATTGAAGGGGGCAGTGCAAAGCCCGCGCTGGTGATTGGCATTCCTGTCGGTTTCATTGGAGCTGTTGAATCAAAACAGGCACTTGCGAATAATTCTTTAGATATTGAATACATTACTGTTCATGGTCGCCGTGGCGGTTCTGCTATGGCGAGTTCGGTTGTGAACGCGCTGGCTGGGGGGCTGGGCTAATGAGCGAACCTTGGCTGGATATTATTGGAATTGGTGAAGACGGGGTTGGGGGGCTTTCGTCTTTTGCCCGTGAGAAACTCGAAGCGGCTGATGTGATTATCGGTGGAGATCGCCATCACGGGCTATCGCCCAATGTAAGGGCAGAACGGCTTAGTTGGCCTTCGCCTTTTAATGCGATGATTGATGTTATCAAATTGCACAAAGGCAAGAAGCTTGTGATTTTGGTGACGGGGGATCCGCTTTGGTACTCGGTTGGGGCGCGTATTGGTCGCTCTATTCCTGTTGATGAAATTCGGTTTCACCCGCAGCTTTCAGCTTTCCAATGGGCCAGTGCGCGGATGGGGTGGAGCATGGCTGATGTTGATACGCTCACCATTCACGGGCGTGCGAATAGCCAGATCATGCCGTACCTTGCGCCAAATGTGCGGTTATTGGTGCTGACGCAAAATAAAGATAGCCCAGCGGCTGTTGCGAAACTGTTGGTAGAGCGGGGTTTTGGGAAAAGTAAGATTACGGCTCTCGCCGCTCTAGGTGGCGAGCGAGAACAACGGTTTGATGGTGTTGCGAATAATTGGAATCACGATGTTCCTGATTTTCACACCCTCGCCGTTGAGTGTGTAGCTGGTGAGAATGCGAAATGGTATCCGCGCACGGGTGGACTGCCGGATGATGCCTTTTTCTCGGACGGGCAAATAACGAAACAAGATGTAAGGGCCGCAACGATTGCAAAACTTGCACCCTATTCCGATGCGTTGTTGTGGGACATCGGCGCGGGGTGTGGTTCTGTCAGTATTGAATGGATGAGGGCGGCCCGTGGGGCTATGGCCATCGCGATTGAGGCCAAGCCCAAGCGGGTGGAGATGATAAGGCAAAATGCGGTTGAGCTTGGGGTTGAAAAAATCGAAATTATCGAGGAACAAGCACCCAAGGCTTTGGTAGGATTGCGCCAACCCGATGCCGTGTTCATTGGTGGTGGATTATCAGTAGATGGTGTTTTCGAAACGGCGTGGGCTGAACTAAAAGCTGGTGGGCCCTTAGTTGCCAATGCTGTGACCTTAGAAAGTGAAATGCGGTTGATAGAATTACACAAGCAATATGGTGGTGAATTGGTTCGGTTGTCGGTGCAAAAAGCAGAGCCCATAGGCTCGTTTCACGGTTGGCGAGCAGCCATGCCTGTTACTCAATGGAGTGTTGTGAAACCATTTGAGGCCACACAATGAAGGGAACACTTTACGGAATTGGTGTTGGTCCAGGTGATCCTGAATTGCTGACGTTGAAAGCTCACCGAATTTTAACGACGGCAGAGGTCGTAGCTTATCCTGCACCAGATAGCGGGGAGAGCTTTGCCCGTTCAATTGTGGCCGAATATTTGAGGCCAGAGCAGATTGAGATTCCGATTGTTGTGCCCATGCGGGTGGAGCGGTTTCCTGCTAAATCTGTTTATGACTGGGCCTCTAAGGAGATTGCATCACATCTTGATTCTGGCCGCGATGTGGTTGTGTTGTGTGAAGGGGACCCCTTTTTCTACGGTTCCTTCATGTATTTATATGAGCGTTTAGCAACAGAATATACTTGCGAAGTCGTGCCTGGTATCTCGTCTCTCATGGCTTCTGCGGCTACGTTGGGAAGACCGCTTGCGGCGCGTAACGATGTGTTGAGTGTCGTACCTGCTCCTCTTGAAGATGATGATATACTGAGCCAATTAGCAAAGTCTGATGCCATTGCTTTCATTAAAGTAGGTCGCCACTTGGGGCGAGTTAAACGATTGATCGAAAAGGCGGGTCTGTTGAATCAGGCCGCATATTTAGAACGAGTAACACTCGAAAATGAAAAGCTTATGCCGCTTCAAGACATTGGTGAAGACGCAGCGCCATACTTTTCTATGATACTTATTTACAAGGGCGCTGAAGATTGGATATCGGCTCTGCCGATTTCACCTGACCACGCCAAGACAAATCAACAGGGAAACAGGCCATGATGTCTGAACAGAATAAGCCTGCTATTGTGGTGCTTTCTATATCATCACTAGCGGTGGCAGAAGAAATCAAATCACTCACTGGCGGTGTTATCCATGGCTTGAGTGGTCGGGTGGATAAATGTGACGTGAGTTTTGAAAACGCGGCTCATCATTTGGGGCAATTGTTTATGGGCGGTACAGCCATCATTGGTGTATTGGCTTCGGGCGCGTTAATTCGACTTATCGCACCGCATATTACAGATAAAAAAACTGACCCTGCTGTTATTTCTGTAGCCGATGATGGCTCATCAGTGGTTCCGTTGCTCGGTGGGCATCATGGTTCTAATCAAATTGCGCGCGTGATCGCGGCGCATCTTGGAGGTCATGCTGCTGTTACAACTGCGGGGGATGTCCGCTTTGGTGTTGCTCTCGACGAACCGCCAGCGGGCTGGAAATTGGCCAACCCCGAAAATGCAAAGCCCGTGATGGCGGCGCTGTTGGGCGGTGCACACGCATTGATAGATGGTGATTTGTTGAATGAAGCTGAATGGTTGAGAGACAATAACCTGCTGCTATCGGAGACGGGAGATGTGCGTTTAACAGTGAGTAGTTCGCAGGTGGCGGCTGAAGATTTGCAGCTTGTTTATCACCAACAGAATTTGATCTTAGGCGTTGGTTGCGAGCGTGATGCTGATGGTAGTGAACTTATTACTCTTGCTAAGGAGACGCTACAATCGGCAGGGCTTCCCTCCAGTGCCATTAGCTGTATCGCATCCCTTGATGTGAAAGCTGACGAAGTGGCAGTTCATGAAGCGGCGGCACATTTTGGCGTGCCTGCAAGATTTTATCCTGCGCAAGTATTGGAAAAAGAAACGCCGCGATTGGCTAACCCATCTGATGTTGTTTTTGCCGAAGTTGGTTGCCACGGAGTGAGTGAGGGGGCCGCCCTTGCTGGTGTTGGCGCAACGGGAGAACTCGTTGTTGAAAAGCAAAAGTCGAAGCGTGCAACGGTTGCGATTGGTCGTGCCGTAAACCCTATTGACGCGGAAACAATTGGCCGCAGTCGCGGGCATCTATCCGTTGTGGGTATTGGTCCAGGTAGCGAAGGTTGGCGCTCTCCTGAGGTCAGCCAATTGGTTGGCGAGGCAAGCGACGTTGTTGGATACTCGCTTTATCTTGACCTTCTGGAAGGTTTGATCGACGGCAAAACGCGTCATGATTTCGATTTGGGCAAGGAAGAAGACAGGGTTCGCCATGCGATGGAGTTAGCAGGAGAGGGGCGTAATGTTGCTCTTGTTTGTTCTGGTGATGCAGGCATCTATGCGATGGCGACGTTGGTTTATGAATTGCTTGCTGATGGCGGATTGAGTGATGGTGCTCGTCGTATTGGGATACAAGTTTCTCCCGGAATTTCTGCACTTCAAGCAGCGGCGGCTCGCGCAGGCGCACCTCTTGGTCACGACTTTTGCACCATATCGTTGTCAGATTTGCTCACCCCTTGGCCTTCTATCCAAATGCGGGTGAAAGCGGCTGCGGAGGGGGACTTTGTTATTGCTTTTTATAACCCAGTTTCCAAACGTCGCCGCACGCAGTTGGCCTATGCACGGGATGTATTGTTACAGCATCGTCCAGATGACACGCCTGTTATTCTCGCCACAAATTTGGGACGGGACGGGGAGCTGATACGGGTTGTTCCCTTGGCTGAATTGAATATCGACGATGTTGATATGTTGACTGTTGTCATCGTTGGCTCGTCCGACAGCCGTACCGTGAAAACAGGGGATGGCGAGACTTGGGTATATACGCCGCGTGGTTATGCGGCGAAAGAAGGTACAAAAATTGGGGCAATGTCATGACTGTTTATTTTATTGGCGCGGGACCAGGCGCACCTGACCTTATCACTGTTCGTGGGCTTAAGTTAATCGAGGCTTGCCCCGTTTGTTTGTTCGCAGGATCGCTGGTTCCAATGGAGATCGTTGAGGCGGCCCCTAAGGATGCGTTGGTCATGGACACAGCACCGATGCACCTTGATGATATAATTGGGGAAATTAAAAAGGCTGACGATAAAGGTATGGATGTGGCGCGGGTGCATTCTGGCGACCCGTCAATCTATGGTGCAACGGCTGAGCAAATGCGCCGTTTAGATGTCCTTGGTATTGCTTATGAAGTTGTTCCTGGTGTTCCTGCCTTCGCTGCAGTGGCCGCAAAAATCAATGCCGAGCTAACTTTGCCGGAAATAGCGCAAACGATTATCATTACCCGTACCGGAATGAAGGCTTCTTCTATGCCAAAGGGAGAGCAGCTTGAAATCTTGGGGCAATCGGGCGCTACTTTGGCGATACATCTTTCTATCCGTAACCTTGTGTATGTGCGTGAATCGTTGACTCCATATTACGGAGAGGACTGCCCTGTTGTCATCGCCTATCGAGCCACTTGGCCTGACGAACTTTACATCCGTACAACTCTGGCCGAGATGAAGGACGCGGTACGGGCAGCGAAAATTACCCGCACGGCGCTCATCATGGTTGGTCCAGTTTTTGGAAATGTGGAGTTCCGCGATAGCGATCTTTATAACAAAGACTACAGCCATGTTCTTAGAAACAAGGGCAAGAAAAAACGGTCGTTGTAATTCGTGATTAGACAATCATGTATCTTTTCGAAAACTTCATACCTAATTTTCGATTCTACTTAGTTGGAGCAAAAAATGATTTTCAAAATTATTGGTGGAATATTGATTGCTTGGAGTCTTGCGGATGTTGTTGGCAATTTGATGGGCGTTGCCGTTTGGAAAGATTGGTTTGGCATATCGCTAACAGGTCTGGTTTATCAATTGACCGGATGGGTTTCTTTGCTTGGCGGTGCCGTGCTTTGGCGTAAAGGTTCACGCGAGAAAAGTGGCGTGAAAGCCGGTGGCGAGGTAAACGGCTAACTACACTGGGCGTTGTAATTTACGACTAGACAACTACGTGTTTTTTGCGAAAACTCCGTACTTAATTTATGATTCTATTTATTTGGAGCAACAAAATGATTTTCAAAGTAATTGGCGGAATATTGGTCGCTTGGGGAATTGCTGACATTGGTGGCAGTTGGATGGATATAGACGTCTGGCAAGACTGGCTTGGTATTTCACTCTCAGGTATTTTCTATCAGTTTAGCGGATGGGCTTCATTGCTAGGTGGTGGTATGATTTGGGGGCTTGGTTCAAGTGATGATGATGACGAAGAAGAAACCGGCGGAGAGAGCTAAAAACTAGCTCCACTGGGCATTGACCTTTATTGGTCCACGAAATGCCCAGCCACTGAATTCGGCTTCGCCATTTAGCTGCAAATTCTCCAATCGTTCAAACAACATCGGCAGCGCGACTTCCGAAATAAGTGTGCGGGCTGTGGCGGCTCCCGCACAAAAGTGAGGGCCAGCACCGAATGATATCGCTTTGGCGGTGCTGCGGGTGATGATGTATTGATCTGGTTTTTCGAATATTTCTTCGTCGCGATTGGCTGATCCATACATAAAGAAGGCGCGAGCTTCTGGTTCCAAATCCATTCCATTCCAAGTAAACGGCTTGGCAATTCGGCGCGGCGACATGCCGATGGGGGAAATCCATCGGGCGTATTCTTCAAAGGCTTGCCGCCAAGTTGCTTCGCCGTTGTTTATTAAAGCCAATTGGTCTGGATGTTTGAGTAGTGCCCAAGCGCAACCAGCTATCGCATCGCGAGGCTCGTTTTGGCCGCCGCTGATTGCCAGTTTGATGTTTGCGCGAACGCTATCCATAGCTTGTCCTGCTTGGGTTAGAATACTCAAAATGCTGGTGTTAGGCACGGCCTCGTACACAGCAAGCATGTCATCAATTGAATCGTCAATGAGTTTGGTGGCTTTGTGACAATTGGCTTCTATCTCAGCCACACCTGCATAGTTACCTATGCCGTCTATCATTGCTTGAGATACCGTATCCATTTGTTCGGCGGTTAGGTTGGTCAACCCTGTCACGTGCCGTAAGGCATGGCCAGAAACAGGCATGGCGAAATGACGTACAAGTTCGCAATCATTACTGGTTTGCAGGCTATCGAGTACATTTTTTGTGTCTTTCTCGAATTGAACTTTCCAGACATCGCGTACAGTTCGCGGAGATATTGCGGGGAAAATTTCCTTGCGCTCCTGCATGTGGGGTTCACCATCCTTGCGCATCATGTTCTCGCCCATCAATACGGTCATCAATCCGCCAGGTTGATCGGAGGAGAAAACGTCGATCATTTTTTCACAGGTGAATATATCGTTGCGTTTTGTGAGCAGGATTGCGTTTAGCTGCGGAACGAAGCAGATTGGGGCGGTTTCACGCATTTTGGAGAGCGTCGGATAGGGGTCCTTGGCAAATTCAACTGGATCAATTTCAAATACAGGTGGTTTCATTTCGGTCTCCCAATGAGAATAACAGGTAGATGCAAGCTTCTGGCCGCAACAATTTTAGCATACCCGCCACTGCCACCTGAGTTACGGCAAACTATGTGGGTAATAGCCTCTTGGGTCATAAGTTCTGCCTCAAGGTTCCACTCTTTAGAAGGTTTGCCAAGAATAATGTTATGCTGCTCGAAGGGAAGGGGCGCCAAAGGTTGATCGACCATCCTTATAGTAAAGTGAACATCATTACGGTGTTGAAAGGGCGTAAGGTATTGGGAGCCGAGGGCGAGAAAGACGCGCGCATCCTTTGGAATAGCTTTAGCGGCCTCAACAAGGCTGGGAACTTCTATCCAACTGTCGTTGGCCTGTTTTTCCCACGGGGCACGGTGGCGAATTTCTAGCGGGATGCAGGCAATGCCAACGGCATCAACGGCATTGCGGCTAATTTGTTCCGCGAAGGGGTGGGTGAGATCAAATAATTTAGTGATATTGTTTTCTTGCAACCAGATGGCCAGCCCCATAGCTCCGCCAAAACCACCAATGCGGGTTTTGCCAGCCAATGGCTCAGGTTCTTTTGTGCGCCCAGCGAGCGAGGTGGTTACATCATGGCCCTGTTGTACGAGTTCAACAGCTAATTCAGCAGCTTCTTTTGTCCCACCAAGTATGAGTATCTTATGTTGCACGGGCGAGCACTTTTCCTTGTCGGTCAATCGCAATAACTTCGACATTTACTGGTGCATCGCGCAATGTGTTTTGTGCTGTTTCAAGAGCTTTTGTTGCGATGATTTGCGGGAGGTCGATGTTTATTTTTTGAGTCAATTCAAGAACTTCTGCGGCTGTGTTGGCATTTAGAATCTGTTGCTTGAGAGATTGATTCAACTGTTTCCCATGGGTGCGTTCCATTAGCGCTTCACATTCTTTCAATAACCACTCGAAATCTACTTGCGAACGGCCTGAATGAAGATCAAGTGCGCCTTGCGCCATCTTCACCAGCTTGGCGAACCCGCCTGCGATGGTGAGGTTTGAGATTGGGTGGATACGTAAATATTTCAGCACGCCGCCAGCAAAATCACCCATGTCGAGTAGCGCGGTTTCTGGGAGCTTGTAAATTTTTTGGGCAGCATCTTCTGACGTGGAGCCTGTCGCGGCAATCACCCGCTCAAACTTAGCCGCACGGGCAACGTCGATACCGCGATGAATAGACGCAATCCAAGCAGAGCAGGAGAAAGGGTGGACGATACCTGTTGTTCCTAGAATGGATATTCCGCCAACTATTCCCAACCGTGGGTTCCATGTTTGCTGTGCTATATTCTCGCCATCAGGTACTGAGATTGTGATTTCCACATCACAAGCAACAGCGTGTTTTTCACATAATTGTTCCACCACACCCGCCATCAGTTGGCGCGGTACTGGGTTTATTGCGGGTTCTCCAACGTGAATGGGTAGGCCTGCCTTAGTTACCATCCCTACGCCATCACCCGCCTTGAATATAATACCTGCACCTTTTGGCAGAAGCCTGACCTTTGATATGATGGTTGCCCCATGGGTTACATCTGGATCATCGCCTGCGTCTTTTACAATACCGGCAATGGCCGTTGTCTTGTTTAGTTTTTCTATGCAGAGCGGAAAACTCGGGGTTTCGCCTTTTGGTAGTGTGATGGAAACGGGGTCTGGGAAGTCACCAGAAATCAATGCGGTGAGCGCCGCTTTGGTGGCCGCAGTTGCGCAAGCGCCTGTGGTCCAGCCGCGGCGCAATTCGCCTTTTGGTTTCTCGTTTCTCTCAACACTCATAAATTGTTTATAGGCGACATATGTGGGGTGTAAAAGCACTGGTTTTATTGAAGTTCTTGCCCCATAAAACCACAATGGAATTACCAATTAAAAACATGCCTGAATTTGAAGCTGGATGGGTCTGGCTCGTGGGTGCGGGGCCGGGAGATCCGGGCCTGCTGACGCTCCATGCTATCAACGCACTACAACAAGCGGATGTGGTTATTTACGATGCTTTGGTGAATGAGGAAATACTGGCACTGGCTCCCAAAGAGGCTTTGCTGGAATACGCAGGGAAACGAGGCGGTAAGCCTTCGCCATTGCAACGCGATATCTCTTTGAAGCTTGTCGAATTCGCGAAAGCAGGAAAGCGGGTGTGCCGACTAAAAGGGGGGGACCCCTTCGTGTTTGGGCGCGGCGGTGAAGAAGCGCTGACCCTTGTTGAAAATGGTGTTCCTTTTCGGATTATTCCAGGTATTTCTGCAGGAATTGGTGGCCTGGCTTATGCGGGGATACCCGTTACCCACCGTGGGATAAATCAAAATGTTACTTTCCTTACGGGGCATGACGCTGGTGGGATCGTTCCCGATGCTATTGATTGGGACAGTATCGCTAAGGGATCCCCCGTGTTGGTCATGTATATGGCGATGAAACATGCCCATATGATCGCCGACAAACTATTGGCCGCAGGGAGAGGGGCGGATGAACCTCTTGCTTTCGTTTGTAGCGCGACCACCAAGGACATGAAGGTTTATGAAACCACACTTGGAAATATTGGCGATCTGAGCGAACTTGGTTTAATACCCCCAGCTATTGTGGTGTTGGGTGAGGTGGTGCGTTTACGTGAAGGGCTGGACTGGCTCGGTTCGATTGAAGGACGGGTCTTGAATGCCGACCCACTTGGAATCCGCAAAACTGAACAAAGTGGCTGAGATGGCAAAAGGCTTTATCATTGCAGCGCCCCATTCGGGCAGCGGAAAAACCACCGTTACATTGGGGTTGTTGCGGGCTCTTAAAAGACGTGATGTAGGTTCAGGACCAGCGAAAGCAGGGCCCGACTTTATCGACCCAGCCTTTCATACAATCGCCTCTGGTACGGAATGCGTGAACCTAGATCCATGGGCGATGCGCCCTTCGCTCGTGGGCGGGCTGGCTAATTTGCAAAGTGATAAGGGATTGCTGGTTGTCGAGGCCATGATGGGGCTTTTCGATGGGGCTACAGATGGCAGTGGTTCAGCGGCAGACCTTGCCGAATCTTTGAACTTACCCATTGTCTTGGTGGTTGATGCGGCGAAGCAATCCCATTCCATCGCGGCACTTGTGTCAGGTTTTCGTGACTTTCGAAAAGGCTTGAGATTTGCAGGAGTGATATTGAACCGTGTTGGCAGTCCACGGCACGAGGCGATGATGCGGGAAGCTTTAGGCGCAATTTCAGTGCCAGTGCTGGGTTCTATTCCACGGGATGATGGGTTGGTATTGCCATCTCGGCATTTGGGTCTGGTTCAAGCTGGTGAACATGCGGATATCGAGCAGTTCATGGAGCATGCTGCTGATGTGATGGATCTGCATGTTGATATTGATTGCCTGCTTGAACAACAGGTTGATCTCCCTGCCAAAGCTCAATTCGCGGGCATCGCACCGCCAGCTCAAAATATTTCGGTGGCGCGGGATGAGGCATTTGCATTTATGTATCCTCACCTTTTGCAAGGTTGGCGGGAGCAGGGGGCGAGCCTTTCGTTTTTCTCCCCGCTTGCCGATGAAGCGCCTGATGATAGAAGTGAATTTATCTATCTTCCTGGCGGGTATCCAGAACTCCATAGTGGTAAACTTGCGGCCAATAGGATTTTTTTTGATGGGCTTACCGATGCCAAAGAGCGCGGTGCGTTTCTTTATGGAGAGTGCGGGGGGTATATGGTTTTAGGTGAAGGGCTGGTTGATGCAAGTGGAACGCGGCACTCGATGGCTGGCCTTCTGCCGTTGGTGACAAGCTTTGAGAAACGCAAGTTAAACTTGGGCTATCGGCTTACTACTTCATTGACTGATTTTCCGCTTGCCTCAAAAGGCACATTATTAAGTGCGCATGAATTTCATTATTCAACGGTAGTATCTCAAGCTGATTCTGGCTCGTTGTTTGAAATTGCGGATGCCCGTGGGGATAAGTTGGGTAACTGTGGTTTACGGCGTGGCTCTGTGGCAGGGTCTTATATGCATTTAATAGATCACCGCTGATTCACGGCGGTAAGGTGAGGCAAAATAATGAGCGAAGTAATGCACGGTGGCAGACTAAATGAAGCCATTTCCCGATTTGGTGGCAAACCAGAAAAGTGGGTTGATCTTTCCACCGGCATAAACCCGCATTCCTATCCCATTCCAGATATTCCCGCGACATTGTGGGCAAAACTTCCCGATGCTGGTGAGCAACAGGCTTGCGAAAACGCTGTTCGTGAAAACTTTGGAGTGCACCGCGAGGCAGGAGTTTCTTTGGCTCCAGGAACACAGGCGCACATTCAACATTTACCCTATTTGTTTAAACCGCAATCCGTTGCAATTGTTGGGTTCACCTACCAAGAGCACGGCGTTTGTTGGCGGCGAGCGGGACATGATGTTTATGTAACCGATGGACTAGAAAGCGCTGAGGCCACGGCACGGATTGTTGTTGTTGTTAATCCGAACAACCCAGATGGGCGAGTATTCGACCGCCAAGAATTGGCCGGTCTTGCTCGTCGTTTGGGCGCAAAAGGCGGTTTGCTTGTTGTGGATGAAAGCTTTGCTGATGTTACGCCAAACGCTTCTGTTGCGAACCAAGCAGGGCGTGATGGGTTGTTGGTTCTACGCTCTCTGGGCAAGTTCTATGGCCTTGCTGGTGCGCGGTTCGGTGCTGCTCTTGGGGTTGTTAATGTTACCCGTAGGTTAGATGAAATGCTTGGGCCGTGGGCGGTTTCTGGGCCCGCATTGCATGTGGCCACTGAAGCTTTACTCGATACAAAGTGGCAAAAGAAAACCCGTAAAAAACTCACCGCTGAGCGAGAAAAGCTCGAAGAGATTCTGATAGGCAATAGTCATGAGGTTGTTGGTGGTACAGCGCTTTTCGTTCTCGCGCGCCATGGTGGTGCAGAAGAATTGTGGGAGCATTTAGCGAAGAATCAAATTCTTACCCGTCGCTTTCCTGGAAAATCGGAATGGCTTCGTTTTGGTCTGCCATCCAAAAAACCTGAGTTTACCCGCCTCGATAAGGTGCTTGCCCAATTTTATAGCGGCGATTAACGGGCGCGGGGGGTGATGTAACGTGGCGATTTTAATCCTCGCTCTAATTCTAGACCTTTTTATCGGCGACCCTCGTTGGCTATGGCAAACCGTGCCGCACCCTGTTGTTCTGTTCGGCAAGGTTATCGAATACTTTGACAAGAACCGTTCCACTTGGAATTTCGACAGCTTGGGTGGTGGTGAAGGGGAAACAGAACCTGGGTTCACGGCTGGTCTCGTTCTATTGGCAGTGCTGCTTGGCGTTTCAATTCTCATTGATTGGTTATTAAAACTTGTTTTTGGTGGCTGGAGTGTGGTTCCAGAAATTCTCCTCGTTGGCGTATTGATTGCCCAAAAAAGCCTGATGGATCATGTAAAACAAGTGATCCATGGGCTTAGTAATAATGGGGTGAAAGGGGGGCGCGAAGCGGTCTCCCAAATCGTCGGCCGCGATGTTTCACAATTAAATGAAAGCGGAGTGAGCAAGGCGGCAATCGAAAGCCTCGCAGAAAATTTTGCCGATGGTGTGGTCGCCCCCGCTCTTTGGTATGCTCTTTTTGGCCTGCCCGGTATTCTTATATACAAGGCAGTCAACACGGCAGATTCTATGATAGGCCACCGCACCCCAACCTATGAATATTTTGGAAAGCCTGCGGCTATATTGGACGATTGGATGAACTGGCCTGCGGCGCGGTTGTCGTCTTTGTTGGTCGTGGTTGCTATGGTAATCGGGCGTGGTGGTAAGGCCGCAAAGCATGTTTGGGAAATTACTATGCGAGATGCGCCGGGCCATCGTTCTCCCAATGCGGGGTGGCCAGAGGCTAGCTTTGCTGCGGCGCTTGGCCTGTCGCTGGGTGGCCCTCGTAATTATGGGGATGGTGAAATAGAGGCTATTACGTTGAACCCAGAAGGTCGAACGGAAGCAACGACGACTGACATTGAAAAAGCGCTACGGCTTTTTCTTCGTAGTTGCTTTTGTCTTTTGGGCCTGTGCGGGCTTTTGTGGTTTCTTTTTTGATTGAATGGCTTTGGCGCGGACGGGCGCTTTGCCTCCAATGGAAGCTTTTGGCTGCTCTTTGACAGCTGGCGGTTTTGGTTTTTCTACAATCTTCGCAGTCGTTTTCCGGGTTGCATGTTTCGCTAAAGCCTTTTTTGAAATGCCGCGCTTTTTTGCAGGTGCTTTAGGTTTTGAAGATGCTGTTTTTACGGGAGCAGGCTTGCCATTTTCCGGGGGTTTTGACGCAGGTTTCTTCGTCACTCGTTTTGTTTTTCTCTTCTTTAGAACCACTGGTTGCTCTTCTTCCTCAAATACCTGCATTTGGGCGAGCACTGCCTCTTCATTCAATTTTTGAAGCTTCACCTTTTGCGTCGGCTTTTTCACAAGTTCGACAATTTTTAGTGTCATTTCACTGTCTGCATGCGCGAGGGCATTGATGATTGTAAAATGGTTTGTACCTGCATCAGATACATAATTTGTTGGAGTACCGAGCAGGTTCCATCGCGCTGCGAGATCACGGCTTTGGCGGTGATATTCGTTTGACTCTTCACTACCAACCCATGCCTCAAACCTTTGGATTGCTTCTGGTATCCAGCGGATGGGGCTTGATTCAATTGCCTGTTCTTCGTCCATACCAACAGCGTCGTTGGTTGGGGTTTGCAACAATGGAAGCAAATCATAAAGGCCAGAGATGCCCATGCCAGAGGCTACGAGATCGTGGGGGAGGCCTGAATGCATGCCTTCCCAATTTGTAGCCATCATACAAGCTGAAAGGTGACCGCCAGCTGAGTGTCCAACAACAGTTAGTTTCTTTTTGTAGGTTTGATAGAGTACCAAACAGGCTCGGCGCATTTCGGTGATAATACCATCAATGCTGATGTCGGGGCATAGCGTATAAGAAGGGATTGCAACTGCGATTCCGTTCGCATTCAACCCCTTGGCCAAATGACTAAATGCGCTACGGTCCATCATTTGCCAGTAGCCGCCGTGAATGAACAAAACGATGCGGCTCTTACGGCTTTTTCCAGCTTTATTATCGGGCCAGAAAATGTCCATTTTATTACGTGGCTCAGGGCCGTATTCAACATCGTAGTCTACCGCAAGTTCTGGCGTTTCGCGAAAGTTTGCCGCGTCTGTGATAAATGTGTCTAAGAGCTCTGCAGAGTTCTCAACGCGTGCAGAATTGTCATATTCTTTTATGTAGTCAATTTCGTCAGTCATTTTTCACAGCCTAGTTAGTTACGTTCTATCTTTAGTCTATTTGCTATAGCGCGTTCAAGGTTTGGTGTTGCTTCTACAAGACGTTTTGCGGCCGCTGATTGGGGACTGTCGAATATAGAATGGGAGGGACCATGTTCTACGATCTCGCCTTTTTCCATTACGAAAACTTCGTCGCAGATAGCACGAACAACTCCTAGATCGTGGCTGATGAAAAGATAGGTGAGGTCCAATTTTTCCCGCAGCTCTGAGAGTAAGTCGAGGACCTGTGCGCGGATGGAAACATCAAGAGCAGAGACAGGCTCGTCTGCCACAATCAGAGCTGGGCGGGTGATGAGGGCGCGGGCGATGGCTAGCCGCTGGCGTTGGCCGCCAGAAAATTCATGGGGGTATTTGTCGAGGGCGTCCGCATTGATACCAACTTCGTCTAAGGCGGCAATGACCCGTTCATGCTTTTCGTCTGCGGTTAGATGGCTCTCAAGATACAGTGGTTCTGCTACTAATTTTTCCACCTTGTGGCGCGGATTAAAACTGGCAAAGGGGTCTTGAAAAACAACCTGCATATTGCGGCGGGCGTGTTGGATCTCTGTTTGACTTGCGGATGATAAATCGACTCCATCAAAAAGGATTTTTCCATTTGTTGGCTTGTCTAAAGCCAAAATCATACGGGCCAGAGTGGATTTGCCGCAACCTGATTCTCCTACAAGCCCGATGCTTTGGCCGGGAAATAACTCAAGGCTCACCTTATCAACAGCGCGAAAAGGCTCCCTTGGTTTGAACAGGCTCTTACGGGCGGTCGGATAATCTCGTGTCACATCGACGGCTTGTAAAAGCGGTTTAGTGTTGTTGGCTTTTTCGGCGCTTGTTAAAACAGGGGGCGAATTGCGTTTTGGAATGTGTGAAGAAGCTTTGGCCAATTGGCGGGTGTAGGGATGTTTCAATCCGCGTAATATTGCGCCCGTTGGGCCAGCGTCCATCACTTTACCGTCGCGCATAACGACTATTTCATCGGTCATTTCGGCAACCACGGCGAGGTCGTGGCTTATCAATATAAGCCCCATGCCTTGTTCGTCTACAAGGCTGCGCAGGAGGTTTAATATCTGGGCTTGCAGGGTGACATCTAGGGCAGTGGTTGGCTCGTCAGCAATTAGTAAATCGGGTGATTGCGCGCAGGCCATGGCGATCATTACCCTTTGACGTTGGCCCCCAGAAAGTTCGTGGGGGTAACGACTAAGGGGGTATTCAGCCGGTGGTAACCCCACCCGCTCAAGCAAGCCCAAGGTGCGCTCTTCTGCTTCACGGCTGGAAATTCCCTCATGCAATATTATGCCTTCGCTGATCTGATCGCCGATTGTGTGAACGGGATTGAGGGCAGTCATTGGCTCTTGGAAAATCATCGCCATGTCATCACCGCGCAGGTCTTGCATAAGTTCTTCATCGGCCCCCAATAGCTCGTGGCCATTAAATTTTATGGAGCCAGATGTGGTGGAACCTTCTGGCAGTAATTGCATTGCGGAAAGAGCGGTCAGCGATTTTCCAGAACCACTTTCACCAACGACTCCAAGAATTTTTCCGGGCGCGAGTGAAAGGCTGACATCATCTAGTATGACGGTATTGCCGATTGATAGGTTGAGTTTTTCTATTTCAAACATCAATCCCGCTTTCTCGAAAGACGCGGGTCTAACAGATCACGTAGGCCATCGCCCAAGAGGTTGAGGCCGAGAACTGTGACGACAATTGCTAGGCCCGGGACGATTGCAAGATGAGGAGCGAAAGCCATCATAGTTTGTGCTTCGTTGAGCATTTTACCCCAGCTGGGAAAAGGCGGCTGAGTGCCTAAACCCACATAGGCCAAACCTGCTTCTTGGATAATACCCAGGGCAAAGGCGATTGTGGCTTGTACGATGAGCAAGTTCGCCATGTTGGGGATGATGTGTTCAAGGGTTATACGCAGCCCAGTTTTACCTGCTGCCCGTGCGGCCATGATGAAGTCTCGAGTCCAAAGCGCTAGCGCTGCACCACGCGAAAGACGGGCAAAGACAGGGATGTTAAATATACCAATTGCGATGATGGCGTTGATGGCGCCGGGGCCAAATACGGCGGTTATCATCACAGCCGAAAGCAGGGCGGGGAAGGCGAAGATGACATCGTTACCACGCATCAATAATTCGTCGAGGAAACCACCTCGCGCTGCTGCCCAACATCCCAAGGGAACACCGATACCAATACCAATGACGACTGCAACGAGCGCAACGGCGATTGAATTTCTTGCACCAACCATGACACGGGAAAACAAATCGCGGCCCAAGTTGTCTGTTCCAAACCAGTAGGTGAGGGATGGTTTTTGTAACCCGACTTCGATAATTTTTTGATCATCAATTCCGTGGGGTGTCCAGACAAATGATACGGCGGCCATCAGCACAATTAGGAGCGTGATAATTAGGCCAATAGTAAAACTACGATTGCGTAGGGCGCGTTGAAGAAAGGCTGTCATCCTAACCCCGCCTATGCCGCAGGCGTGGATCGACCCAGAGATAACTTAAATCTACAATGAGGTTGATGACGATAATGGTTGCAACCAACATCATGACAACGCTCTCGACCACGATCAAATCGCGCAAAGATATGGCTTGGAAAACCAGCCTGCCGAGGCCTGGTAGGTAGAACACATTTTCGATGATTATTGTGCCAGCCAACAAATAAGCAAATTGCAGGCCAAGGATTGTTAACACGGGAATAAGTGCATTGCGTAGAGCGTGTTTCCATAGGGCGGCGCGTTTGCTTAAGCCTTTGGCGCGGGCGGTGCGGATGTAGTCTTCTCCCATGGTTTCCAACAGGGCAGAGCGGGTTACGCGAGATAGGATTGCGGCTTGCGGTAGAGCGAGCGCAATGGCTGGGAGGAGCAGTGCTTTTAATGCGGGAATTATGCCCTCGCTCCAACCGGGAAACCCACCAGCGGGAAACATTTGCAGCCAAATTGCGAAGACATAAACTAGCAGGAGAGCAAACCAGAAATTAGGAATGGCTATGCCGAATTGGGTGACGGCCATAATTGCGGTATCTGCAATGCTACCGCGCTTGGCGGCTGCATACAGGCCAACAGGTATTGCGATTAAGGTGGACATGGCTAAGGCAAGTAAGGCGAGGGGCAAGGAGATGGTAATGCGGGCTGAGACCAATTCACTCACAGGTACGGAGTAGGTGTAGCTTTTCCCAAAATCCCCAACCAACATGCCACCAATCCAACTGAAATAGCGTTCCAAGACGGGTTTGTTTAGCCCAAGAGATTGGCGTAAAGCGTCCACCGCTTCATCGGTCGCGTTGACCCCAAGCATGACTTGTGCTGGGTCGCCGGGCACTATTTCTAGGGCAAAAAAAACAAAGATAGAGGCAGCGATGAGGGTTGCGATTGCCCAAGCAGCTTTTTTAGCAAAATAGGCGCCCATGAGAAAATCGACCCGTCAGTTCGTTAAATAAAACACGCCCACCCAAATTGGGGCGGGCGCGATTTGGTTTGATGCAGCTGGCTTACTCGGCCCAACTTACGCCCGTGAGGTCGTTGGCTTGCACGGGGGAGTTCTCCCATAGGCCGTTGACTTTAGCATTCCAAACACCCGCTTTTGCAAGCTGGAATAGGAAGCCGTTTACGGCATCATCCGTGATGATGTTTTGAGCTTCTCCCATCAATTCGTAACGGGCTTTTTCACCTGTTGTCGTGTTGAGCTTTTTCATGGTCGCTTTGAATTTATCGCTTTTGTAATTGAAGTAATATTCGGCGCGGCCATAGATGCCGATGTCCATTGGTTCTGTGTGGGAAACGATGGTTAAATCGTAGTCCTTGGCTTTGAACACTTCAGGAACCCATACGCCCCATTCAACGGGAACGATTGTCAGGTCGATGCCAATTTTACGCAATTGAGCGGCGATAATCTCTCCGCCACGGCGGGCGTAGGATGGCGGCGGTAATTTGATTGTTGCCTTAAAGCCATTTGGGAAACCTGCTTCAGCCAATAGCTTTTTGCCGGCTTCAATATCCATTGGATATTTGTCGACAAGATTTTTGTAGGCAGGGTGATGGGGGGCAAAGTGCGTGCCGATGGGTGTGCCAAGGCCGAACATTGCGCCATCAATAATAGCTTGGCGATCAAGGGCGTGAGCTATAGCGCGGCGAACGCGCACATCGTTAAAAGGCGGTTTGGCGTTGTTGGTGGAAAGAATTGTTTCCCCCTCAGTAGAACCGATGACAACCTTAAAGCGCGGATCAGCGCGAAGTTGAGGGATGGTTTCTGGCGCGGGGAAGTTTGCAAATGCGTCCACGTCTCCAGCCAACATAGATGATAGAGCGGCGGCGGGGTCTGAGATAAAGCGGAATGTTGCCTTGTCGAGGGCGACGGCTTTACCCCAATACTGATCGTTTCTTACCAGCGTAACAGATGCACCTTTTACCCAATTTTGAAATTTGAAGGGGCCTGTACCAATTGGTTTGGCTTTATTGTCTTTAGCGGACTCTGGAGCAACGATAACCGCATCTCCCCATCCCATGTTGAATAGGAAGTTACCAGCCGGTGCTTTTAGCTGAACGACCACAGTGTTGTCGTCGGTCACATTTACGTTTTCGATGTCACCAAACAATGCCTTTTGAGCGTTGGTAGAGCCTTCGGCGCGGGCGCGATCTAGGGTGAATTTTACATCGTGGGCATCGAAGCTTGTGCCATCGTGGAAGCGAACGCCTTTACGCAGGTTGAAAGTATAGCTTTTGCCATCGGCAGAGATTGCCCAGCTTTCAGCAAGTCCTGGCATCACTTGGCCTTTAGAGCCAATGCGTGTGAGGCCTTCAAAAAGGTTTGCATAAACAACTTCGTCAATTGCAGCCGGTGCACCTGCTGTTGGGTCGAGGTGCGGTGGTTCAAGAACCATGCCCATAATCAGGCTCTTTTTGGCCGCATAGGCTGTGTCAGCTATGAAGTTAGGAACGACCGCCGTTGATATAAGGGCGGCGAGTGCAAGTTTTTTCAATGTGCGCATGAGGCTTCTCCCGTTTGTTATGGGAGTAGTTAAGCAGGGTTTTTACATTGAGTCAGCAATAAAACACACATTGTTTCATAGGGTGAAACATATGGTATTTTTTAGCGAGAAACGAGAAGTGCTTTTTGTAGGCGGCGGATGCGCGAACGTGCCCGGCCTTCGCGTCGGTCAAAACTAAAGTGACGTTTGATGAAGTTTTTTTGGATGAGCCTGATCGAACGTTTAGAACGGCGCCCAAAGTCTTTACATCCTTTTGAGACACGACCCGAGAGCTTGTTGATTTTTCTGTCTAGCTCACGGGCATATTCACGGCTGATACGGCCATGGGTAGCCTCATGCTTTTGAACAAGCTTGTTAAATTTCTTCCACTTACGGCGCAATTTTTTTGATGCGCGTTTGCTGCCACGCCATTTAGGCAATGTGTAGACGAGTGTTACTTTTACATCTGCCTTCACAACGCAATAGCGACCTTTTATGGAGACTTTAACATTGGTAATTTTTATTTTTGTGTGGGTTGTCGCAATTGCGTGACCCGTTTTCTTGAGCTTTGGTCCACGGCGTACAATAGATTTGAACAGCTGTTTGCCGGTTCGCCCGCTGACTGAATAATACTTCGTACGCTCGATAATACGGGCTTTAGCTACTGCAGGATTTGTCCATATTGTAGGGAGTATCAACAAGCTAAGGGCGAAAGCTGTTAAAAAAGCGCGCATAATGAATTTCATGAATTTCCCAGACCGATCCCAGACTCCGCGGCTTAACTCAAGCCAACACCAAACATTTATTAGTCGGATATGGCCAAGAACGTCAAGGCAGGAGAGCTTTTAGTGCTATTGGGGGTTAATAGAACGATATTGTGGATCAGAAACAATTGCATTGCGGGGTAAAACGGGGCACTCACAGGCTACATTCGTGTGTAACCCTAGAATCACGGTCTATCCCTATGAGCAATTCTCTTCGCATTGGTATCGCTGGTCTTGGAACCGTTGGCGCTTCACTCGTTCGCCTGCTTCAAGATAAGAACGATCTGCTTACCGAACGCTGTGGTCGGCCAATTGTGGTTACCGGTGTGAATGCCCGTTCAAAAACAAAAGATCGAGGCGTATCGCTAGAAGGTATGGAGTGGTTTGATGATCCTATTGCACTAGCGAAAAGCAGTGACATTGATGTTTTTGTCGAGCTGATGGGCGGGGATGACGACCCAGCTTACGGTGCTGTAAAAATGGCTCTCAATAACGGAAAGCATGTTGTTACTGCAAACAAAGCTCTCTTGGCTAAACATGGCGTGGAATTGGCTGAGATTGCTGAAGCCAATGGTTTGCTCCTTAATTATGAAGCTGCTGTGGCTGGCGGTATTCCCATCATTAAAGTGATGCGTGAATCGCTCACAGCTAATCAGGTTTCCCGTGTCTATGGGATCTTGAATGGAACCTGCAATTATATACTGACCCGTATGGAAGATGACGGTATATCGTTTGAAGAATGCTTGAAGGATGCACAGGCGCTTGGGTTTGCAGAGGCTGATCCGACCTTCGATATTGAGGGTAATGATACTGCGCACAAACTATCAATCCTTGCGAGCCTGGCTTTTGGTACGCAGATTGCGCCCGACGCTATTTATCTCGAAGGCATCACCAAAATTACCGTTGAAGACATTCAAGCCGCTAAAGAGCTTGGCTATCGGATCAAGCTGTTGGGTGTTGCCACCCGCACAGCTGAGGGCGTGGAGAGCCGCGTTCATCCTGCTATGGTTCCGCTCGGGTCGGCGATTGCGGAAATTGGTGGTGTAATTAATGCGGTTTCTATTGAAGCTGACACAGTTGGTAGTTTGATGATGTCTGGCCCCGGTGCTGGTGGTGATGCAACTGCATCAGCAGCTGCGGGAGATATCTGCGATATTGCGAAATCAAAACCGGGTCACCAACACGGCCCAGCCCTTGGTCAGCCAGCCCATTCTCTTGCACCCCACGAACAGGTTCCAATGCAGGCCCATGAGGGTGGCTATTTCATTCGCCTAACCGTGATTGATAAACCGGGGACAATGGCATCTATAACAACCCGCATGGCGGAAGAGAATATTTCTCTGGAGTCAATTGTTCAGCGTAAACCAAATGACGAAAAAGACAGTGATCAAGCACCCTTGATTATGATAACCCATGAGACAACGGAAGCCGCTATACGCAATGCACTAGCAGCTGTTAAAGCTGATGGCCGTTTGGTGGGCGATGCTCAAATGATTAGAATCGAAAAATTGGCGTAAGCCCTTAAACTTGTAACAATAACAAATAAGAACAGAACTGGACCGAACAAATGGCACTTTCATCCGAACCTAAATCTGGCTCCCTCGACCGTATGCTAACAATGGAGCTGGCACGCGTTGTTGAAGCTGCTGCAGTTGCTGCAGCCCGTGAGCGGGGGCAGGGGGACGAAAAGATTGCCGATCAGGTGGCCGTTGATGCGATGCGGACTGAATTGAATAACCTGCCGATTTCAGGCCGTATCGTGATCGGTGAAGGGGAGCGTGACGAAGCTCCAATGCTGTTTATTGGTGAAGAGGTTGGTTATGGTGGCCCTCAGGTGGATATTGCTCTCGATCCGTTAGAAGGCACCACGATTTGCGCAAAAAATCAGCCGAATTCATTGGCTGTGATTGCCATCGCCGAACGCGGTAAACTGCTTTATGCGCCGGACGTTTATATGGACAAGATTGCCATTGGCCCTGGTTATCCAGCTGGCACAATCAATATTGATGCCACTCCAACAGAAAATCTTGAAGCTGTTGCGAAGGCTAAAGGGTGTAAAATATCTGAAGTTTCCACCTGCATCATGGACCGCCCCCGTCATGCAAAACTAATTGAAGAAGTGCGCGCCGCTGGCGCTGCTATTCGACTAATTGGTGATGGTGACGTGGCAGGTATTATTCACACGACTGATCCCGAGACCACAGGTATTGATCTCTATATGGGTATCGGTGGCGCTCCCGAAGGCGTTCTTGCTGCGGCTGCACTTCGTTGTACAGGCGGTCAAATGCAAGGTCGTTTGATTCTGGACACTCAAGAAAAAATAGACCGCGCCGCAAAAATGGGCGTGAGTGATCCAAACAAAGCTTACACCATGGAAGAGATGGCCCAAGGGGATGTTCTCTTTGCCGCCACTGGCGTGACCGATGGTAATATGCTTGATGGCGTGCGTTTTGCCAGCGATGGCATCCATACCCATACTGTTGTCATGAGAAGTTCAACAGGAACCGTGCGCTGGGTAAAAGCTAAACACGCAGATAGCGGTAAGTTTTAAGGTCGGTACACCGACTCGCGAGGGGGTGAGTGGGGTAGGGTCTCCACTCCTCCTTCGACAGACGTCATACTAGGCTTGCCCCAATAATCCCTTGCCCACCCCAAGACTCACATGGCCGGCCTATGTCATTGCCACCTGTTTCATCTTTATAATCGCCGTACCAATCCGTCCCCCGATAGGAAATGACGTTGGTGCCGGCTTCAATGCCCTCAACGAAGCCGTCGATTGTGTAGTTAACGGCGTAGAAACCGGTGGCTTTGGCAGCGGAGGGCGCACCTTCAGGTGCATTGGGGTCAGTAAATACTTGCTCAGAATCTTTGCTTACAGTGGCAGCACCAATCTGTGATTTATCGTGCTTAACCCCTCTGCCATATCCTTGGTTGTACGCATCCATAGATAAGATGGCCAGCATGAGTTCTTTTGAAATGGTCATTTGGACCTCCTCATGATAAATGCCTGATTAAGATGAGATAATGGGTTGCTATAAGGTAGCCCAAGGTTATGCCAATTACACGCTTTGCCCGCCTTGATACACGGTATCGCATCAGCCACCACACCCCTGTTCGCAGGTTCATCAGTCATGGTGATTGTTATTGATTTCAGCTTGTAGCCCCTGCCGAAACTTCTGCGGAGATTATTTGGTTTAACCAGCTCCACACTCGCCGGGTCGTTGATATTCCTGAAAGTAACGAGCAGCGGATACCGCTTTCGCGGCAGGTTTAGGGTTGTGCCATAGGGGAGTGAATTTATAGCCCGCATACCATCAACGGGTCGGAAGCCGACTTTCTGCCCCTCGGCTCTCATCGCCCGCCCGAAAACACGTTGGGCTAATGAGCCTGTTTCTTTGTGAATGAGCATAAACAAATAGCGTGGTTTGCTAGAGCCACTTCTCGGCGGCAGCTTCACCACCGTCGCCTCTGTGTTGTAGTTCTTACCATAGATCGTGTGCCTGCTCGTTGCCCCAACAGCCCTAGCATCAACATGAACCACGGTCGAACCCGTGCGTTCCCCCAAAGGGGTTTCGACCGTCACGGTAAGTTTATAGGACCACTCATAATCGAACTCAAAAATTGCAAACAGTTTTGCGTAGAAGAGAAAGGCAACAAGTAAAATGCCCAACACGATAGCCAGCAGAATTTTGACAAACATACCCATCACACGAGCCTAAAAAAGCTAGAGGCTTGATGGTGTATGGGTTTGGTGTTGCGCGTCGCAGTCATCGTTCAAATGCCCCAGTTTGAAGCGCGCTAGTGTAGGCGCGGTTTCCTCTTGGCTATTGAATCTGATTTGTCGATTCGGGGCAAGGGGGAACATTGCCTGTTGCTGGGTGAAGGGTAGAAGCCCAAGCATGACAGAGTAGCGGCAATAATTCCCAACTTTCCACTTGTCATCC
This sequence comes from Rhizobiaceae bacterium, assembly GCA_036478985.1. Classification (GTDB taxonomy): domain Bacteria; phylum Pseudomonadota; class Alphaproteobacteria; order Rhizobiales; family Rhizobiaceae; genus Pseudahrensia. The sequence goes on along the minus strand of JAZGEY010000022.1, from coordinate 8,255 downwards.
TCGCTACAGCGGGGATCCATGTTTACTCTTGTTGTGTGGTTGATTGTGAGTTGGTTGTTGCGAGTCGCGGGGATAAGCCGCGGTTTAGAATTTGGTGATGGATGGATCCCCGCTGTAGCGAGGATGACAATTGTGGGTGTTGGTCTGTTTAATTTCCAAAGAACTTATCCCCGCACCAAAAATCTCCCGCATAATGCACTCGCCTGATGAAACGTGGACGTGGGTGTACACCACCATTCATTTCATCGGGTTCGGCTTCGCGGTTTTATCTTTGGTAGAGATGGATTCTTCGAGCGCCCTAAAGGATCAAGTGCGTGTGTTGTGATACCACTACGGCTTGGCCGCGTTTGTGGGTTCTCTTAACAAGGAGCCAGTCAGTCAGTGGCGTGCAGGCGGTATATGGTAGCGATAAACAATGCCGAGGCGGAGCTTTAGGTTAAGCCGTCATTTTATTAAAAGCTTTATTGGCGATGCCAATAAGCTCCGCCGTCCTCGCAATATAGGGGGCATAACTGATGTATGCTCTAGTGGGAAACTGCGAGGAGGGGTTTGGCTTGTGTATGCATGGCGCTCGGTTTGATTAGCGCTCACGCTGTCGGGCTTCGCCCTGCGCTCCGTGAGGGCGCGAAAGGGTTCGCGGTCGCTGTTCGCTCCTTGGAAATGGCTCGCATCAATTCATATGAAACCACCAGCGAGCGAAGAGCGAGCCGGCGAGAATCTCGCCGCGCCCACGCAGGCGGTTTGCGAAGTAAACCTGCCGTTGTGAAAACAAACAAGCGCGCCACAATTGACGTGCAGCGAAATGCGATTTAACAAATTGCCTGTGAATTGGGGAATGAACTACTGCAATGACCGATATGCCAGCATCTCAAGGAAGTAGCGAACGCGCGGTTGAAGCGCCGAATCTAATTGTGCGCAGTTATCGCTCACTGAGTCGGTTGTTAGTTCGATTAGCTGATGCACCAAGATATGCTCATCAGGGGCGTAACCCAGTACTGCCTATATCTTTGATATTCTATGCCTTGGTTATCTTGGCGTTGATACTCTTGGCTCAGGTGATGCAATATGTTGATGGTGATTTAAGTCGGGCGGCACGGGCGTTCGGAAGCGATCATCGAAGTGTTCGTTCTTTCTTTATGCTGATTACCAAGCTTGGTAGCACCCTTTGGATTCTCATTCCTACTCTTCTCATAGGCCTTACTCTTTCTGTTCTTGATTGGAGTAAAGGCGAGGTGGGGCGGGTGCGTCGGTTGGCTGGTTGGTACACTGATATCAATTTTATATTTTTTACGGTTTTGATTTCTGGGCTGTTGGCATACTTCATCAAGAATACAATTGGGCGTGCTAGGCCTAAGTATTTAGATTTGCTGGGGCATGATTATTTTGATTTTGGAGCGTTTCAATCTGGATTTGCCAGTTTTCCTTCAGGCCATTCAACAACGTTTGGCGCATTTTGCATGGGGCTGGCGCTTTTATTTCCGCGATACAATCGCATCTTATTAGCCGCAGCACTGCTCGGTGGCCTTAGCCGTGTTATGGTGGGGGCGCATTACCTAAGCGATGTGTTGGCTGGGCTTGCGTTTGGAGCAGGGCTTGTTTGGGTCAGCGCGCGATACCTCGCGCGCCGTGATCTTATGTTTAGATTCCGTGGTGGGCTGATGCCCGTGCGGAAAAGGTAGTTATTTGACGGCGGCTAATCCAAGTTCAATATCTGCCATCAAGTCGTCCACATCTTCTAAACCTACTTGGATGCGGACAGCGGCGCCATCATCTGGGCCATGGGCAATTACCCGATCTTGAAACTGGGGGAGGACAGCGAGGCTTTCATAGCCAGCCCAAGAAAAGCCGAGGCCGTGGATTTCCAAGGCGTTCAAGAAAGCACCGCATTCATCGCGAGTTCTGTCTTTAATGACGAAAGAGAACAGGCCGCTAGCGCCGCCGTAATCGCGCTTCCACAATTCGTAGCCTGGATCTTCTGGCAGGGCAGGGTAGAGAACGCGGGAAACTTGGTCGTGGCCTTGCAGCCACTTGCATAATTTCATGGTCGTTTGCTCTTGGCGTTCCATACGAATACCCATTGTCCGCATACCGCGGAGGATTAGATAAGCATCATCGCCACTGACGCACATGCCCATGGCTTCGTAGCTATCGTGAAGTTGTTCCCATGTTCGCTCGTTGGCCGATACACCGCCCATAAGAACATCAGAGTGACCTGATGGATATTTGGTGAGGGCGTGAATAGAAATATCCACACCGAAATCGAGTGGCTTAAAGTAAAGTGGCGTGGCCCAAGTGTTATCCATCATCACCACGCAATCTGGGTTCTTCTCGTGGGCAATGTTGGCGAGCAAGGGAACGTCGCACATCTCAAAGGAATTGGATGCGGGGGCTTCCAACATTAGTATGCCAGTGTTGGGGCGCATCAATTTGGCGAGACCATTACCAATGTTCGGATCAAAGTATTCTACCTCAATGCCAAGGCGTTTGAGCACGGTATCGCAAAAGCGGCGGTTGGGGCTGTAGAGACTATCCACAACTAACATATGCATGCCAGCTTTAGCGAAACAAAGAACAGGAACGGAAATGGCAGAAAGGCCTGAAGAAGTGAGGACTGTTCCTGCGGCCCCTTCGAGTTCTGTCAGTGCGCTCGTGAGAGCATCAGTGGTCGGTGTCCCATGTGTGCCATAAACATATGGTTGGCCGCCTTCCTTCATTGTTTCGAAGTTGGGAAATAAAACGGTTGATGCGCGAACCACCGGCGGATTCACGAATCCATGGTAACTGCGAGGGTCGTGGCCAATGTGGGCGAGTCGGGTATTGATGCCTTTTGGGGCGGACTTATCTTTATTGCTCATGTTCGAGTCTCACTTTGAAACGGTTTTGGACGTTTATTTTCATATTAGTGTCGGAAAATAGGCTAACGGGACGTTACGCCTCTTGACCGCCAAGCAATAATATCATGTATTCGTTTCGTCAAAGGGCTTTTGGGCCTGATGTGTGTTTGGTCAAAATGACCGTGTCTAAAAAGGCGAACATGCATTGACGTTTCAGGGAGAAGGGCGTGGGGCTGCTTTCAAGCAGTTGCTTTGCCTAAGTTTCAGTAGCGTTTCGCGTATTGTTCTTTGACAAGACTATTTTTTTGTCATGGAAACAGGAAAGGCTGCAACCCATGAAAACTAAACTTCTTACTCTCGCGCTCGGCGCCGCTGCATTCGCATCAGTAAACACTGCTGCATCTGCTGCAACTCTAGATGACGTTAAAGCAAAAGGATTCGTCCAGTGCGGCGTATCTACTGGTGTACCAGGATTTGCATTCACAGACGCTGCTGGCGATTGGCAGGGTTTTGACCCAGCTATCTGTCGTGCGGTTGCTGCTGCAATCTTCGGCGATCCAAAAGCTGTTAAATTCACACCGCTAACTGGTAAAACTCGTTTTACTGCTTTGGCTTCAGGTGAAGTTGATTTCTTGGCACGTAACACGACTGAAACTTTCAGCCGCGACGTTGACTTGAAATTCACATTCGCACCAGTGAACTACTATGATGGCCAAGGCTTCTTGGTAAACAAAGCTTTGGGCGTAACATCTGCTCTTAACTTGTCTGGCGCAACAATCTGCATCCAAACTGGTACAACAACTGAGTTGAACCTTGCAGATTACTTCCGTGCCAACAAAATGACTTATGAGCCGGTTCCAATTGAAACCAATGCTGAAGCTCAAGAGAAATATCTTGCAAATGCTTGTGACGTGTTCACAACAGATGCTTCTGGTCTTGCTGCTACTCGCTCTGCTTTTGAAAAGCCAGGCGATCACATCATTCTTCCAGAAATTATTTCTAAAGAGCCTCTTGCTCCTTTGTCACGCCAAGGCGACGACCAATGGGCAGACATCATCAAATGGGTTCGTAACGTACTCGTAATCGCTGAAGAAAAAGGCGTTACAGCTGCTAACGCTGATGACATGGCGAAAGCTGGTCAGAACGATCCAGAAGTTGCACGTATGCTCGGCCTAGAAGGCGAATACGGCGCAATGCTCGGCCTTGGTAAAACTTGGGCTCTTGATGCGATTAAAGCTGGTGGTAACTACTCCGAGATTTTCGAAAGATATATCGGTAAAGATACTAAAATCGGTTTGGCTCGCGGCTTGAACGCATTGCCACGCGATGGCGGTCTGCTCTACGCAGCACCACTTCGTTAAGCGATAAACAAATTAGGCGGCATCTTATTCGAGATGTCGCCTTTTCTGTATTCAAAAACATAAAATTAGACTTGAATTACACCTAGATTCCGCCAGTTCACTGGTAGGAACGGGAATTTGGCGAAGGCTGAGTTTCAAAACTGTATGAGCGAACCTATGACACTAGCCAGTGATTTTGCCGAGGACGTCGAACCGTTCCGCCTAAGCATGCTTATCTATGATAAGCGTTATCGCTCCTACACTCTCCAAGTGGTCACCTTGATGCTCGTGATGCTCGCCGTTGGCTGGCTCGTGAATAACGTGATCGAAAATTTTCGGATTACCGGTAAGGAATTCTCATTCGATTTCCTCTGGCAGCCTTCTTCTTATGACATCAACCAAAGATTGATTGAGTACACTTCGCGCTCTCCTCACTGGAAAGCTGCTCTTGTTGGTATTCTCAACACATTGGTTCTCGCCGTTCTTGGTTGTGTCTTCGCCACGATCCTTGGTGTCATTATCGGTATTTCACGGCTCTCAAAAAACTGGCTCATTGCCAGATTGATGACAGGATATATTGAAGCACTCCGTAACGTACCGGTTCTACTTTGGATTTTGGTTGCAAGCTCTGTGCTTACATCTATTCTCCCATCACCACGCCAAGCGCCTACATTGTTGGGCGGCTTTGTACCGACAAACCGTGGCTTCTATACTCCGGCCCCTACGTTTGAGAGTGGTGCGTGGGTGCTTGGATTAGTATTCTTGGCTTCACTTGCCGCAATCTGGTTCTTTGGCCGCTGGGCTAAAGCCCGCCAAGAAGAAACAGGTGCGACGCTACCAACCTTCTGGATCAAGCTGGCGGTATTCTTCCTGCCTGTGGTGCTTATGTATTTCGTTATGGGGCAACCCGTTGGTTTAGAAATTCCTGAATTAAAAGGATTTAACTTTAAGGGCGGTTTGTTCATACGGACGAGCTTTGTGGCTCTTTGGTTGGCTTTGACACTCTACACCGCGGCTTTCATTGCCGAGGCTGTTCGGGCGGGTATTCAAGCAATTAGCCACGGTCAAACAGAGGCTGCTTCGTCTCTTGGGCTGCCAGCTACCCGCACCATGAATTTAGTTATCCTCCCACAGGCTCTACGGATTATTATCCCACCGCTGATCTCCCAATACCTCAATCTGACCAAGAACTCGTCCTTGGCACTGGCTGTTGGTTATATGGATGTCACCGGAACCTTGGGCGGTATTACGCTGAACCAAACAGGTAAAGAGATGGAGTGCCTATTGCTACTCATGGGTTTCTATCTTGTCGTGTCATTGCTGATATCTGGAGCGATGAATATTTATAACAACGCCGTTTCACTGGAGGAGCGTTGATCATGGCTACCACTAAGAACTCAATTGCGTATGTCGCAACTCAAAGCCTGCCTGAATTGCCGGCTCCAAATAACACACGTGGCCCTATCGCATGGATGAAACAGAATTTCTTTTCCTCTATCACTGATACGATCCTCACGCTGGTTTCTGTCTATGTGATCTATTCGATTCTCGCGTTATTGTTCCCTTGGCTGGTTACCAACTCTGTTTGGGGCGCAGGAAGTTTGACTGAATGTCGGGAGATCGCTGGCCACGGTGTTGAGGGCGCATGCTTCTCTGTTGTCGTTAGTCGCTTTAATCAGCTTCTGTTCGGGTTTTACCCCGCAGATCAATATTGGAGGCCAATACTCACATTCTTTATGATGTTCGTTGCCTTTGCACCTTTGTTGCACGACAACCTACCGCGTAAGATGCTTTGGTTTACCGCTGCTTTCCCACTTCTCGCCTTTTGGCTTTTGTGGGGCGGTTCCATTTGGACAATCCTTCTTATCGTTGCAATGGTTTTACTCGCTGCTGTTGTTTTCCGTTTGGTTTCAAAAGCACTTACCCCGACATTTGGTTTGTTCGCGGCTCTCGCAACTCTGCTGATTTGGGTGTTCTTTATCCAAAGCCCGCTGTCTGCGACACTTGCTGAAAATGCTGATTTTCTATCTCTAGAACCTGTAGAATCCTCAAAGTTTGGCGGCTTCTTGGTGACATTCGTTATCGGTATCACTGGCATCGTTGGCTCGCTTCCGCTGGGCATTATGTTGGCGCTTGGACGTAAATCCGATATGCCGACCGTGAAAATGCTATGTGTTGGCTTTATTGAGTTTATCCGTGGTGTGCCGTTAATTACCCTGTTGTTCGTTGCATCAACGTTGCTCAACTACTTCTTGCCACCTGGAACAACCTTCGACCTTATCCTGCGCGTTATCATCATGGTGACCTTGTTTGCGTCAGCTTATATGGCGGAGATTATTCGCGGTGGTTTGGCAGCTTTGCCTAAGGGCCAATACGAAGCGGCTGATGCGCTTGGTTTGACCTACTGGCAAGCAACGCAAAAGATCGTGTTGCCACAAGCGCTTAAAATCTCAATTCCTGGTATCGTTGGTACATTTATTGGCCTGTTCAAAGATACGACACTCGTATCCATGGTGAGTATTCTTGACCCGATCGGTATGATGCAGCCAATCCGTTCAACACCTGAATGGAACGGTATCGTCTGGGAACTTCCAATCTTCATCGGAGCAGTCTTCTTTATATTCTGTTTCACAATGTCTCGTTATTCCATGTATTTTGAGCGTAAGCTCGATACTGGCCACAGAAACTAAGGGTTTATCATGGCTAAAAAACCAACCAAAGCGGCGGCTAAGACCGTCGGTCACGCACCTGCAAAAGTGGCTAAGCCTGCTAAGCCGGATGACTTGAAACTTATTTCTGGTATCGGGCCGTTGCTCGAGAAGAAACTCAACGCGATGGGCGTTTGGACCTATGACCAAATTGCTGTTTGGAAAAAGCCTGAGGTTGATAATGTCAACCAATCGCTTAGCTTCTCTGGCCGCATTGAGCGCGATGAGTGGATCAAACAGGCAAAACGTTTGATGGGTAAATCAACTTCTAAGGCAAAGAAACCTGCTGCTAAGAAGGCTTCGGTAAAAAAAGCTGCTCCAAAAAAAGCAGCGGTCAAGAAACCAGCCGCTAAAAAAGCCGCAGCTAAGAAACCTGCGGCTAAAAAGACCGTTGCGAAAAAAGCTGTTGCTAAAAAACCTGCTACTAAGAAAACTGCAACAAAAGCTGCTGCTTCTAAATCAGCGGCCAAGAAAACAGTTAAAGCAAAGTCAGCTGTAAAGAAGACAACAAAGAAAGCTGCACCGAAGAAGGCTGTCGCGAAGAAAACTGTAGCTAAGAAGGCTACTGCTAAGAAGGTGAGTGCAAAGTCTACTGCACGTAAGGCTGTATCAAAGTCTCGTTCATCGGTTCCTTCAACCGCACGTAAATCAGCGAAACTTTCCACTAAAACAGCGGTTCTAGGGGCAGGGGCTGCGGCTCTGGCTTCATCCGGTGCAGTAGCGGCTGTTGCCAAGGCTCCAGCTAAAGCAAAGAGTGTTGCGAATGGTGCAGGCGGCATGTCCGTGTCTGATACAGATGTTGCGATCGACATCACCAACATGAATAAATGGTATGGTGACTTCCACGTGTTGAAAGACATCGATCTAAAAGTTATGCGCGGTGAGCGTATTGTTGTTGCTGGGCCTTCTGGTTCTGGTAAATCAACGATGATCCGTTGCATCAACCGTCTTGAAGAGCATCAACGCGGTACAATCATTGTTGATGGCATTGAACTCACTGGCGATTTGAAAAAGATCGACGAAGTGCGCCGCGAAGTAGGCATGGTGTTCCAACACTTTAACCTGTTCCCGCACCTTACCATTCTTGAGAACTGCACATTGGCTCCAATCTGGGTTCGTAAGATGCCTAAGAAGGAAGCTGAAGAGATTGCAATGCACTATCTTGAGCGGGTGAAAATTCCTGAGCAAGCATTGAAATTCCCAGGCCAACTTTCTGGTGGTCAGCAACAGCGTGTGGCGATTGCCCGTTCGCTTTGCATGAACCCGCGGATCATGTTGTTCGATGAGCCGACCTCTGCGCTTGACCCTGAAATGATCAAAGAAGTGTTGGAAACAATGGTTGGTTTGGCTGAAGAAGGCATGACCATGATTTG
>JAZGEY010000021.1:0-174248 GCA_036478985.1 Rhizobiaceae bacterium | reverse complement strand
TTGGAATCCCCCACCAACCCAACCTTGGAACTGGTTGATATCAAAGCTGTCGCCGATATCGCCAATGAAGCAAAGGCCGTGCTGGTGGTGGACAATGTTTTCGCCACGCCAATCTATCAAAAGCCGTTAGAATTAGGCGCTCATGTGGTGGTCTATTCCGCCACCAAACACATAGACGGCCAAGGCCGATGTTTGGGCGGCGTGGTGCTTTCGAGCGAGGAATGGATTGAGGAAAAAATGCTCGATTATTTCCGCCACACAGGCCCAAGCCTGTCTCCCTTCAACGCATGGGTGTTACTCAAGGGCTTGGAAACGCTTCCGCTAAGAGTAGCCCAACAAACTGCGAGCGCTGCCAAAATTGCAGACTATCTCGCCGATCGTAATACAGTCAGCCGCGTGCTTTACCCGGGCCGCAAAGACCACCCACAAGCCGAGCTAGCCAAACGCCAAATGGCCGGTGGCTCAACCCTCGTGTCGTTTGAATTGGCGGGAAAAGAGCAAGCCTTCAAGTTTGAGAACGCCCTAAAACTCATCCGCATTTCCAACAACCTTGGCGATGCCAAAACCCTAGTAACCCACCCCACAACCACAACCCACAAAAACCTAACCCAAGAAGACCGCGACACCTTAGGGATTTCGGATGGCATGGTGAGAATGTCCGTAGGTTTGGAAGATGTTGATGATTTGATCGTAGACATTGAGCAGGCATTGGGGGGATAAGAAGATGCCAGGCTGGATATCAACTTTATGGATAGCCCTCGGGGTCGTGGTCGTTCTTTCTGTGTTGTATAGATTATTACCAGCATGGGTAAAACTAGAGGTAAGGTTTGATGAGGAAAATAAACAGCAACCCTCGGCTCGCCCCTTGTGGTCATAGCTTTTGACACAGGCGATTTATGGAAAATTGCGAGAGAACTACAAAAGGTTTGAACCGTATTTATCGTGGTCAGTGCGGTAAGGTATTATGCCCACTCCTAATCTCACTCGGTTTTGTCTGGTTTCCAATCAAAAGTTCAATTTTGACTGTCTCGCCGCCACTAAACTTTGAAACTAAAGGTCATCCAAAAAACTATAGTCTAATGGGTCTTGCGCCTGCAATGGCTCAGTAATGTCGAAGACAAACACAAGGTTTTCAATATCTTCATCTTCGTCTCCTCTTTTCTTTACCGTGACAAAAATATGATCAAAAATGCGCCCATTCTCATCTGGCGGGTATAGTCTGTTACCCTTTACCTCATCCAACACATTGTTGTTCAACACCATGCAATGATCAATAAACAAATACATCAATTCAGTAACTTCATATGAGCCAGTTTGATCATTACAAACAAACACCATTGGAAAATCAGGCGAAGCATCTCCACCAGATATCGGCATCTTAACGCCAGTTTTTTCAATAGAAGCCAGTACATTTTTTAAGGACATATCGTGCACTTCCTGTGCAAAGTATTGGAATAACTATATAATAGGTCAATACAAAAATATGCCATTGAATATTGTAAACATATCGCGCTCAAGGTAGCATTTATTAGCTGTAAATCTCAAGATACTGATGAGTAGTTATGAATGAATGTGAAGAGTGTGGATCAGAACTACCCAATGAATCCAAGTTCTGCCCTGAGTGCGGAGCTAAGAACCTTACACCTCAAGCCAGCTTGAACGACCAAGAAGATGATGAGGGCGGTGGCTGTTTATTCATCACTGTGGGGTTGGCTATCATCTCGTTGGTAGGCGGCGTTATTTATTTTTTCCTTGCAAGCCCGTCGCAGGAAGAGGCTTGGAATGATGCACAAGAAACAAATACGAAGGCCTCGTATAGCCTCTATCTCGAGCAACATCCTGACGGCGAAAACAAATCCATTGCTCGGAGCAAAATTAAGAAATTCACAAATGTTGAACGAGTTAAATCTGCACTTGATGATTATGATTTCAAAAAGGCCAAGAATGACACCAGGATCAAAGCTTTTCATGCCTATGTGACAAAATATCCAAACGGAAGACACATTCAAGCAGCTTACAAAGGGGCTTGGAAATCAGCTCAAAGGCAAAATTCATCCGCTGCATATGATGCTTTTCTTGCAAAATTCCCTGCCAGTGAATACCGGGCCGTTGCTAACTCACGTGCCATCACAATTTACAAAGCCAGGGCCGCCGAAAGCCTGAACAAAGTTACCAAAAGCCAAAATGATATTAGAAACGTAAAAGTGAAAGCGGCGAAGCAGAAACGAGAGGCAGCCCAGCGAGCATCATCAAAAAAAACTGGATGTTATAGTGGGGATTGCTCAACAAGCCCCATGACTCGCGTTTTCGAGGACGGTGGCTATTACAAAGGAGAAATAGACATCAACACCGGTGAGCCGGATGGTCAAGGTTATCGTTCCTTTGCTGATGGCTCGTCCTATGAAGGGGGGTTTAGGCAATGGGAGTATCATGGACTTGGGAGGCGTGAGTATAGTGATGGCACTTCCTACACTGGCGGATGGAAGGGAAATAAAAGGCATGGAAAGGGTCACTATAATCTAAAGAATGGAACATTCTTCGAAGAAAACTATACCAACGGCGAAATCTTCGGGCCGGGAAAATCTTTTTATCCGGACGGTGGGTACAAAAAAGGGGTCTACGTAAAAGGTAAGCTTAATGGATCGGGGACTCGTGTTTGGGCTGACGGTGATCGTTTTACTGGGAACTATAAAAACGGAGAATGGCACGGAAAAGGACGTTATATCTGGGCAGATGGTTCGATGTATATTGGCGATTATAAAGGGGATAGACGTAATGGTGTTGGTAAATATTACGATACCAATGGGGAACTAAGCTATTATGGCAATACTATAGATAACGAGAAAGTTGATGAGGGAAATGGAAAACTTTGGTCGAAAATAGCTGATATCGGCAGTCGTGTTCGCAAAGCGACAAAGGAAAAGAGGCGCAGAAGACGCAAGAAAGGTCTCTTCTAGGTGGTCCTTATTGGCGGCAAGTACAAAACTCCGTTTGCCCAAAGCGCAACTTTAAATTTGTAGCACCATTCAATCTAGCGTATTTTAAGCGAATGATTGATTTTGCTTCTAAATATATTTTCCTCCTTACTACCCTCACTACCCTCAGCCTTTTGGCTGGGTGTCAGTCGCAGGATGATGAGCAATCCACGTCTTCTAAACACAGTGGTGCGATGGTGTTGGCGATTTCTTGGCAGGCGGGGTTTTGTGAAACGCGGCCACGGTTGCGCGAGTGTAAAAGCCAGAAGTCATGGCGTTATGATGTTACCCATTTTTCGCTCCATGGCCTTTGGCCGCAACCACGGCGTAATGCCTATTGTGGTGTCAGCGAGAGCGAAATTAACAAGGACAAAAAGCGCCGTTGGAAGCGCCTTGAGGGGCTTTCCATTTCAAGCCAATTGAAGCAGGACCTTATTCGCATCATGCCGGGGACACGCTCCTATTTACACCGCCATGAATGGGTCAAACACGGCACTTGTTATTCAAAATCGGCAGAAACCTATTTCGCGGATTCGCTTATTTTAATGGACGCGATCAATGGCTCAAAAGTGCAGCGCCTGTTTGCCGATAACATTGGCCGCCGTTTGAGCAACAATGAAATCCGCAAAGCTTTTGACGACGCTTTTGGCCAAGGGGTTGGCGATCGGGTTCGGGTGGCGTGCAAGCGAGATGGCAATCGCACCATCATCACTGAAATCACCTTAGGTATAAAAGGCACGGTGACTGCTGATGTGGACATCGGCAAATTGGCCTTGGCTTCTCCAACCACCAATGCTGGTTGCCCTGCAGGCATCGTGGATGCAGTCGGCTTGCAATGAGGAATTGCTAAGTTGTTTGCGGCAAAATAATTTCAAATTGAGAGCCGGGGGCATCGCTGGCTTGCAGTGAGATTGTACCGCCATGGGCGCGGACTAATTCCGCCGCAATAGCAAGGCCAAGGCCTGTGCCACCGCTTCTTGTGGAGGTATGAAAGGCCGCGAACATATTCTTGCGCGCGCTTTCAGGAAAACCCGGCCCCGTGTCGGTCACATATATATGGACGTTTTTTCCGTTCCGTTCGGCGCTTATTGAAAGCCGCTTGATTAACGCCTCGTCTTTTTGTGCCTCCATTGCCTGCACCGCATTGCGCGCAAGGTTCATCAACACGCGGAACAATTGCTCTGCATCCGCTTCGACTTCAAAACTTTCAGTGACCGCATTGGTCCATTCAATTTCTGTTGTTGCATCATCTATCGAGAGGGTTTCGGCCACATCTTGCCCCAATTGGTGGAGGCGAACCAAGCCCCGTTTGGGCAACTCCTCTCCTGCCTTACCGTAAGATAATACGGAGCTTGTATAATCCACCGCTCGGTCGATGGTCCGAATGAGGCGAGGGGCAAGCCTTTGGGCAAGCGGATCGGATAGCTCTGTTAGGCGGTCGGAAAACAAAGAGGCGGAAGCCAAAATATTACGCAGATCATGATTGATTTTTGAAACCGCCAAACCCAAATCAGCTAAGTGCCGTTGTTGGGTTAGTGTTCCACGCAGTTGTTTTTGCATGGCGCTTAATTGTTCTTCTGCAACCCCAATTTCATCATGGCGACCACTCGGCTCGATCACCAAAGACGGGTCTTCTGGGTCATTTGCAAAACCTGTCATCGCCGTTGAAAGGCGCTGCATCGGGCGGATGAGCAATTGGCGTAGGGCGAGGAAAACCACAAGTCCCGTGAAAATAGAAATGGCCAGCGAGATCAGCAAAACATTCCCCGCATAGGATAACATGGCATCGCGAAGCGGTTTTTCTTTCATCAATAATTCTAGCGTGCCGCTGCGCTGTTTCATCGGTCCGTAAAGGCGCATGACCCCTTCTCCACCAGACAGCAGCGTATCGAAGGCATCCACAATAGAGCGTAAAGCCTCTGTGCGGCCCGGGGCCTTTAGAAGAACGTGGCGCACCACTTCACCGGGCATTTCTTTTGTTGCCAATATTCGGCTAGCCCCTTCACGGCGCACTACAATCACTTCGGTTTGGGTGAGGGCAAGAAGCTGGTTTCTCAGCTCGTCAGGTATTTGCTCTGGCGATAATTTTTCTAAGGCGAGGCTGGTCGCTTCACCCGTGACAAAATGGTCGGCCAGCCAAGTCAGACGGAAGTTGGCAATGGAGGGGATGAAGACAAAAATCTCGGTGAGCATGATGACCAGTGTGGTCAGCACCAGCAGCTTGCCAGAAAGCCCGCGCGGTAAAAACCAGCGCGATTTATTTCCATTGGAGTTAGGGGCAGCACTCATTGGATTAAGCAGTTTCTCAATATTTCAAAACCACCCTAGCCGAATTTCCGCAAAAAACGCACCACTGATCGCACAAATGGTTTTTTTGTTGTCGGCGCATAAAATGATGTCGCCGCCCGCTTGCCAATTTCACTCATGGTCGGGTAGGGCGAGATATAGCCAGCAATATCCTTGACCTTCAAATCTTGCGAAATCGCCAAGGCCCAAATATTCATCATTTCCCCTGCCATCGCACCCGCAATAGAGACCCCTTCGATCTTGCCGTTCTTGCGGGTGATGATTTTGATGAGGCCAGTGGTCTTTTTCTCTGCCACCGCGCGATCGTTCTCCGTATAGGGCCAACGTAAAATAGTGATGTCTTTAAAAGCTTTCCGCGCGGTTTCTTCTGTGTGACCAACATGGGCAAGTTCTGGGTCGGTATAGGTACACCATGGTATGATATGGGTGTTTTCCTTGGCGCTCAGGCGGAATAATATGGCGCGAATAACCAGCCCAGCATGATAGCCTGCCACGTGGGTAAACTGTAGCCCACCAGTCACATCGCCAATGGCATAAACTTTTTTATTGTTGGTGCGCATGGTTTTATCAACTTTAATTCCGCGCCGTGTGTGCTCAATGCCTGCCTTATCTAAATCCAACCCATCAATGGTGGCGGCGCGGCCTGTGGCGACTAGAATATTGTCTCCATCAATTGTGCTGGCTCCTTCGTGGGTTTCCACATGAACCCGTATTTTGCCGCCCTTAAGTTTCTCAACGCTTGTGACTTTAGTACCCTCCAGAATTTTCACCCCATCATCGCGGATTTTATCCAAGACAATGGCAGTAAGTTCTGGGTCGTCTTTACCAAGGGCTTTGAACCCTTCAATCACCGTAACCTTCGCCCCAAGCCTTTTGTGAGCTTGCGCCATTTCCATGCCAATTGGCCCGCCGCCAATGATAATCAAATGGCCAGGGTTGCTGGTACGCTCAAAAATATTTTCGTTGGTGAAATAATCAATTTTCTCAAGACCTGGAATTGGTGGCACAAAGGCGGCCGATCCGGTCGCGACCACAATACGTCTTGCTTTGATGATAACATCGCCCGCCTGCACGGTTTTCTTATCAATAAACTGCGCCTCTTCTTTAATGACTGTTACCCCAAGCGATTCAAACCGCTCGACACTGTCCATCGGCGCGATTGTATCAATTGTGCCTTGCACATGATCGTGCACCTGTTTGAAATTCACCTTGGGGCTATTGTCTTTTCCGCTTGTTACCCCAAATTTTGGGGCTTGGCGGATGGCATCGGCGTATTTACCCGCAGCGATAAGCGCTTTGGAAGGCACGCAACCGTAGTTCAGGCAATCACCGCCCATTTTGCCTTTTTCAATCAATACGACATCCACCCCAAAGGATGCCGCCGCTGAGGCCACCACTAAACCGCCAGAGCCCGCCCCAATAACACAAATGTCAGGGGTGAGTGTCTTTCCCGTGGGCTTGGCCATAACATACTCCAAATAAAGAATTACGTGCTGTAATGATGCTAACTGAGCTTGTTTCACCACGACGACAGTTTGAGAGCAATGGTACAATAATAACGTGCCGTTGATATTTTCGAGAGCAAGCCGTGACCCCTAAAAAATATACCAGAAAAGACGCGTTGACTCATGCGTCAGCCCTGCTTATACACCGCCAACAGTTTGATTTCGGGTAAATCTCGTATTGGAAACCGACTGCTTGATAAAGTTTTAACCCTTTGGGGTGAATACAACAGGCAGATTGTCGTTTTCAATCACCCAAAGTCTCACACATCTACTATTTGATCGAATAAGGAGCTGGTTTAGCTAACTGGCGAAATGATATGAAACGTACTTACCAACCAAGCCGAATAGTCCGCAAACGCCGCCACGGTTTCCGCTCACGCATGGCAACACCAGGTGGCCGTCGTGTCATTGCCAAACGTCGTGCCCATGGCCGCAAAAAACTCTCTGCTTAAAAACCAGCCTGATACTGAGCTAAACGAGGTTGTTATCGTTAGCCGGTTGAAAGACCGCGCCGATTTCCTCAAGGCTCGTAATGGAGCGCGTTCTCACGAGCGCGCTTTTGTTTTGCAGCTCATCAACCGTGATGAGGCTGAATCCCATGATTTGCGCATTGGCTTCACTGTTACCAAAAAAGTTGGAAACGCCGTGGTGCGGAACCGCATTAAGCGGCGTCTGCGTGAAGCCGTGAAGCAAGCAGAAATTCCCAAAACGGCCATCGGCCATGATGCCGTGCTTATTGCCCGCATCGAAGCGATTGAAATTCCATTTCATGATTTAGTCAAAAGCATCAGCCACGCTTTTGTTTCAAGCAAAAAAATAGGACAAAAGCGCAAGTGACGTTGCAAATTTGTCCTACACGGGGCAGAAACGCTCCAACATAATAACAAAGTGACCTTTGGGCTGGTTTTCAAAAACCTAACAACCATATGTCACCCATGCCAACCACGGATATCGGGCCACAATAAATGGACAACCAACGCAATTTCATTCTGGCCGCAGTTTTATCTCTGGCCGTAGTCTTCTTTTGGCAAATGTTTGTCATTACACCGCGCATCGAGCGTGAACGCGCCATTGTTGAACAACAAGCAGCCGAGCAACTCGCCCTTGATAAAGCCAATGGTGTTAAGCCAGCAGCATCTGATGGCAGCGCTGGCGTTCCTGCATCGTCCTCGAGCCAAGCATCAACTATTCCCGGAGCCTCACAGGCCGCCCCTGCGGCAGATGAAACTGCAGGCCGTGTTCCTTTGCTTTCAGATAAACTCAATGGCAGCATCAATCTAAGAGGTGCTCGCCTTGATGATCTACGCCTTTCTTCTTACCACGAAGAAGTCGATAAATCGTCGCCTGAAATTAGTTTACTGAACCCAGTTCACAAAGAAGAAGCTTATTTTGCTGAATTCGGCTGGTCACCAGACCCTGCCGTTGGCAAATTGCCTGGCCCCAGTACGGTTTGGAAATTGGTTGAGGGAAAAACCCTCTCTCCTACCTCATCGGTTGTCTTAGAATACACCAACGACAAGAACATTGCCTTCCGCCGTACCATAGAGATGGATGACAAATATATGTTCACCATTTCAGAGACAGTTACCAATGCCTCAGGTGGGCCTGTCACAATCAAACCCTATGGTCGGATTGCGCGTTACGGTAAGCCGAAGGTTGCTGGCATCTATGTATTGCACGAAGGCATGGTCGGCTATGTTGGCGACCAAGGCCTTGATGAAATTGATTATGGTGAAATCGAAGACGATAAAAAAGTTGTAAAAGAGCGGGCCAAAAAAGGCTGGCTCGGCATCACCGATAAATATTGGGCAACTGCGATTATCCCAGGAAACGCCTTCACTGCCCGTTATAATTATATTTCCAATGGCCGCCCTTTTTATCAAAGTGACTTCCTTGGAGATGGGATTACCATTGCTTCAGGTGGCGTAGCTAAAATCAGCAATCAGCTTTTCGCCGGTGCAAAAAAAGTTGATATTGTTGATGGCTATGCCAACGATCTAAAAATTGAAAAATTTGATTTGTTGATCGACTGGGGTTGGTTCTACTTCATCACCAAACCGATGTTTAAGGTGATGAACTGGATTTACCAGTTGGTTGGTAACTTCGGGGTGGCCATTTTGGCTGTCACCGTTCTGTTGAAACTCCTGTTCTTCCCATTGGCAAATAAGTCGTACACCTCGATGGCGAAGATGAAAAAACTTCAACCAGAGATGACTTCAATCCGCGAACGTCTTGGGGATGATAAACCTGCCCAACAAAAAGCAATGATGGAGCTCTACAAGAAAGAGAAAATCAATCCGGCCGCTGGTTGTTGGCCAATGTTGATCCAGATTCCAGTGTTCTTCTCGCTCTATAAGGTGATCTACGTCACCATCGAAATGCGCCATGCGCCGTTCTTTGGCTGGATTCAGGACCTATCTGCCCCAGACCCAACATCAATGTTAAACCTGTTCGGCCTGTTGCCTTTTGAAAGCCCTGCGTTCTTGGCGATAATCGCTGTTGGCGTGTGGCCCTTGATTATGGGCATCACCATGTTCGTTCAAATGCAAATGAACCCAGCACCACCGGATCCAACACAGCAAATGATCTTCAAATGGATGCCGATCATGTTCACTTTCATGTTGGCAACATTCCCAGCTGGTCTTGTGATCTATTGGGCATGGAACAACACATTGTCCGTTCTTCAACAGGGCGCAATCATGAAACGCCAAGGTGTAAAGATTGAACTATGGGACAATCTTAAAGACATGTTCACCAAGAAAAAAGCTGAGGGTTAGCCCGCTTTTACGGGATAAGTTTCACGAAATAATTTGCGGCAGGCATCACGCTTGCCTCAACAAGATTGGTAACTGCCGTTGCCTGATAATTATTTCCAAAGAACTTATCCCCGCTTCCAGCCCATCCCACATAATGCGTTCACCTAATGAAACGGGGACGTGATTGTACACCACCATTCATTTCATTGGATTCGGCTTCGGTTGTTTTAGTTTGGTAAATCTGAATCAATCGAGCGCCCTTAAGGACCAAGTGCGTGTGCTGAGATGCCACTACGGCTTGGCCGCGTTTGTTGGTTCTCTTAAAAGGAGCCCGTCAGTCAGTGGCGTGCAGGCGGTATATGGTAGCGACAAACAATGCCGAGGCGGAGCGTTAGGCTTGAGCCATTTTTTATTCAAAAGCGCTTTGCGGTAAAGGCCGAGCGCTCCGCTGTCCCTATTTCGCTGGGCAATGATTGATGTTTACTCTAGCGGAGTGCCCGTGAGGAGGTTTTTGCTCGTCTTCCTTCTATTTTCATTTTGACCACACATAAACAAATCTTTATATCCTCTTGCATGGGGATTATATCCCTGCTACACCGCCGCCAGAATTAGCGTTAATATACCTCCCGCGCTTGTAGCGCTCTCCAAAAATATAAGGATGCCACCATGGCTGAGAACGATTATATCGTCAAAGACATTACCCTTGCCGATTTTGGCCGCAAGGAACTTGATATTGCAGAAACTGAAATGCCTGGACTTATGTCCCTGCGTGAAGAATTCGGTGCAAGCCAACCGCTAAAAGGCGCGCGCATTGCTGGCTCTCTTCACATGACAATTCAAACAGCTGTGTTGATCGAAACATTGAACGCTCTTGGTGCTGAAGTGCGCTGGGCATCATGCAACATCTTCTCAACCCAAGACCACGCAGCCGCTGCAATCGCAGCTGGCGGAACACCAGTGTTCGCTATCAAAGGCCAGTCCTTGGAAGAGCATTGGGATTACCAAGACCGCATCTTCTTGTTTGAAGAAGGCACTTGTAACCTAATCCTCGACGATGGCGGCGACGCAACCCTTTACATCTTGCTCGGCGCCCGCGTTGAAGAAGGTGAAACTGGATTGTTGGACAACCCACAATCAGAAGAAGAAACAGCAATCTTCGCGCAAATCAAAAAGCGCATGGCTTCTAGCCCAGGATGGTTCGTTAAACAGCGTGAGGCAATTCAAGGTGTTTCCGAAGAAACAACAACCGGCGTTCACCGTCTTTATGAATTGATGGAAGAAGGCAAATTGCCTTTCCCAGCAATCAACGTGAATGACTCCGTTACCAAGTCTAAATTCGACAACAAATACGGTTGTAAAGAATCTTTGGTCGATGGTATCCGCCGCGCAACTGACACAATGATGGCTGGCAAAACTGCTGTTGTTTGTGGCTATGGCGATGTTGGCAAAGGCTCCGCTGCCTCTCTACAGGGCGCAGGCGCTCGGGTGAAGGTAACTGAAGTTGACCCAATTTGCGCGCTTCAAGCAGCAATGGACGGCTTTGAAGTCATCACTTTGGAAGATGTCGTTAAAGACGCTGATATCTTCGTCACAACAACTGGTAACAAAGACATTATCCGCATTGAACATATGCGCGAAATGAAAGACATGGCGATTGTTGGTAACATCGGTCACTTCGATAACGAAATTCAGGTTGCCCATTTGGCAAACTTGAAAATGATCAACATCAAAGACCAAGTTGATATGTACACAATGCCTTCTGGCAACCGTATGATCTTGCTGTCTCAGGGTCGTTTGTTGAACCTTGGTAACGCAACCGGGCACCCATCCTTCGTGATGTCTGCTTCTTTCACCAACCAAGTTCTGGCTCAGATTGAGCTTTGGACAAAGGGCGATGAATATAAGAACGAAGTTTACATCTTGCCGAAGCATTTGGACGAAAAAGTTGCCCGTTTGCACCTCGAGAAAATCGGCGTGAAATTGACCGAGTTGACGAAAGAACAAGCTGATTATATCGGCGTCAAGCAAGATGGGCCTTATAAGCCAGAGCATTATCGCTACTAGGCGTACTAAAAGGTAATGATTGGTTGGCTTTTGAAGCTAAATTAACCCTTCATTAACCATAAGAAAATTACAACAGTCGCATGCCTTTCTGGTGTGCGGCTGTTTTTTATTTATGCCCGTGGTGTTTTTCATAAAGTGCACTCGCGCCAGAATCCCCACTAGGGTAACTTAGGGCGAATCAGTGTGCAAAATTGCAGCTGTGAATGATTAATTAAAGGTCCCTTGTTGCGTGTTCAGGACCTAAAGAGGCAAAGAGAACACCAATGGTCTTTCGACCCCCTGTCCTGAAGTACCAAAGCTGCCTATTGGCAGCAACAGGCGTGTTCGCATTACCCTCAACAGCCTGGTCGCAGCAGAAAGCCTTCATTGATATCATGCCAGAGCAAGGATTGCTCAATAGCGGTATTATGGCGATCCTATTCGTTGGCGCATTCGCCTTCTCTATGTGGTCAGCAACTTGGCTTATCCGTGAACGCCGCCAACTTGATAACAGTAACCGCTCACTGGCACTTGAACTGGCTGACCTCAAGGTCCACCACGATAGGGCCCAAGCCATGCTTGATGCGCCTGACCAGCAGATTGTTATCTGGGAAGGCCGCGATCAGCCACCAATCTGCCGAGGCTCATTGCCAGCTAATACGGGGACGCCAACAGATGCCGCGCAGTTTGTTGGCTTCGGGACTTGGATGACGGCCCAATCAGCTCAATCCTTCGAACGGGCAGTAGAGCGGTTGCGCGAACGGGCAGAAGGCTTCGATTTTACGGTTGAATCAAAATCGGGCTCAATGATTGAAGTACAAGGACGCGCTTCTGGTTCGCGAGCCTTCGTTCGTTTCTTAGCTCTAGCAGGAGACAAGGCAGCATTGGCGGCTCTTGAAAATCAATACACTCAACTCATTCAAACAACTGATACGATGAAATCTTTACTAGAAGCGATACCATTTCCAACCTGGCTTCGCGATTCTAGCGGGCAGTTGTCCTGGGCCAATACCGCTTACATCGGTGCAGTTGGAGGAGATACCTTAGAAGCTGTTTGCGAGAAGAATGAATTTCTACTCGATGCCGGAGAGCGTTCTCAGATTGAAAATATCCACCGCGCGGCTCAAGATCAACATACTACAAACCACTTTAGAAAAAGACTCCCAGTCACAATCGCGGGCGATAGACGGATGATGGATGTCAGCGATGTTGCCTATGAAGGTGGATCGGCAGGGCTAGCAGTTGACATGAGTGAGGTGGAAGAAGCGCAATCGCAATTACGCCGCACCCTTGAAAGTCACACCCAAACAATGAACCAGCTAGCAACAGCAGTTGCGATCTTTGACGATAAGAAGCATTTGATATTCTACAATCAAGCCTTTGAGAAGCTCTGGCAGCTCGATAGTAAATTCTTAAACAGCGAACCAAGCAACGGCCTGATGTTCGATGCCATGCGTGAAGCTGGTAAAGTCGCCGAACAGCCAGATTGGAAAAAATGGCGCAATGATTTGCTGCGGGTCTATGAGGAAACACAACCTCAAGAACATTGGTGGCATTTGCCCGATAACCGAACCGTTAGAGTTATCGCCAACCCCCATGAGCAGGGCGGGGTGACCTGGGTGTTTGAAAATATTACCGAACAACTGGAGATGGAAAGCCGTTATATCTCTCTAACACAGGTTCAAGGAGAAACGCTGGACCAGTTGAATGAAGCAATTGCTGTGTTTGCTCCAGATGGATTGTTGAAACTATCAAACCCATCCTTCCAAAAACTATGGCAATTGGAAGATGAACAGGTTGCGGCAGACACCCCTATATCATCCCTGATTGAGCTGTGCAGCGAACAAATGGAAAACCCAAAAATATGGGACGCTTTCAGCACCGGCATCACGGGCATTTCTGACCAAAGAACCAACATCACTGGCCGGCTAACTTTGAACAATGATACCATATTAGACTACGCCCTCGTTCCGCTACCAAATGGACAAACGTTACTGAGCTTTGCTGATGTCACCGCTAATGTTAGTCTTGAACACACATTGATCGAACGTAATGTTGCGCTTGAAGCTGCGGAACAGTTGAAGAATGCATTCATTGAGCACGTCTCCTATGCCTTCCGTACCCCGCTCACTTCGATAAAAGGTTTCGCAGAAGTTCTCGAACAGGAGGTATTTGGTCCCCTCAACGAGAAGCAGAGTGAGTATGTGGGCCACATTACTGCATCCTCAAATGTACTACATACTCTCGTTGATAATCTTCTCGATCTAGCTTCTGTTGAAGCTGGTATTATGGAGCTTGACCTTCAACAGCTCGACCTTCGCGATACAATGCGAACCGCTTCGAATGAAGTTGCAACCCAGGTGCGTGATAAACAGCTGAAGTTGAGCATCAAACAAAACGGCGGAAACACTAAGTTTGTGGCTGATGAACACCGCGTTCAGCAGATACTATTCAACCTCCTCACCAACGCAGTTACACATTCGCCTGAAGGTGGGGTCATTGAGTTGGAAAGCAGGATTGATGAAGACAGTGTAATTCTGCGGGTAAGTGATGCTGGCGAAGGTATTCCCGAGGAACAATGGGACTCCGTCTTCGAGAGATTCAATACAAGGTCTCAAGCAGGAGAGCGTCGTGGTGCTGGTCTAGGGTTGGCCATTGTCCGGTCCTTGATGGATCTTCACGGCGGTACTGTTGAGATAGATACGAGCACATCAACAGGCGCCAGCGTTATCTGCCGCTTCCCAAGATTACCCAAGGCGGAAACTTCTCCCGCCGTGCAAGCCGCGCAGTGAGGTATCCGTAGGTTGAGTCAAATTAATATCATTTGCGATAACGAAGCCGCGACAATCCAGCTGGCTGAAACTATGGCTCTCGCGATGAGATGTGGTGATCTGGTTACCCTAAACGGCGACTTAGGGGCGGGAAAAACTACCCTAGCACGCGCACTGATTAGAACGGCTTCAGGTAATCCTATGATGGAGGTTCCAAGCCCAACGTTCACCCTTGTTCAATCCTATGAAAAACTTCCAATGGGCAATCTTGCTCATATGGATCTTTATCGAATTGAAGACGGTTCGGAATTGGAAGAATTGGGGTTAGAAGAAGCACTGGGCAATGGAGTCGTTATTATTGAATGGCCGCAAAAGGCCAAGGGGTTGCTTCCAAAACCAGCGCTTGAAATTGATATTCAGCTCGGGACGAACGATGACCATCGGCAATTTGGGGTTACAGGAACTGCTGAAGCAATGGCGCGCTTTGAACGTAGCTTAGCTATCCGCGTGTTTCTTGACAGTAACAACCATGAAAAAAACACACGCCAATATTTAACGGGCGATGCATCATCGCGGTCTTATGAAACCATTCATGTTGCGGGGGGAGAGGCAGATATCATTTTGATGAACGCTCCGCCAATGTCAGATGGCGCGCCAATTAAAGATGGAAAACCCTACAGTCAAATTGCAAAACTTGCTGAAAACATGAGACCCTTTGTCGGTGTAGGGCTGGCTCTAGAGAAAAACGGCTTTCGATCACCACACATCTATGCCCAAGATTTAGAGCAAGGCTTCTTGCTCATTGAGAGCTTAGGAACGGGTACAATTGTTACTGATAAGAGAAAGCCAATTAAAGAGCGCTACGAGGTTGCGCTGGAGGTATTGGCGGCGGTTCACGAGCAACAATGGAATACCGAATGTAAAATTCCAGGTGGTAGCTCACACATCATTCCGCCGTTTGATCGCGAAGCAATTCATATAGAGGTTGAACTATTATCTGATTGGTATGCACCGTATTGCCTCAAAACAAGCCTTAGCGAAAAAGATCAAATTGAATTTCGATCCATTTGGGACGACTTGATTGATCAGCTGGAAGACGCAGAAAAATCGTTGACCTTGCGTGATTATCATTCTCCAAATGTTATTTGGATTGGGGAAGCTTCAGGCAATGATCGTATCGGGGTTATTGACTTCCAAGATGCCCTTATAGGCCCGACCGCCTATGATGTTGCCTCAATTGCTCAAGATGCGCGGGTAGATGTAAGTGTGGAATTAGAGCAGCATTTGATCAATCATTATTGTGCCAACCGCTCGGCACTCGACGAAAAAAAATTCCGCAAGGCCTATGCTATTATGGCGGCGGAAAGAGCAACAAAAATTCTGGGTATATTCGTCCGCCTATCCAAGCGAGATGGAAAACATAATTATCTTGCCCATCTGCCTCGAATTGAAAATTATCTTAGTCGGTCATTAACGCACCCAGCCCTTGCGAGATACCGTGGGTGGGTTGAAAATGTTATTCGGTTATCGGCAGAAAAATGATTCTAAAAATTATTGAAGGCAAGTTCAAATAAGTATGAGCAATAACAACAAAATTGAAGAAGCTATGGTATTAGCGGCGGGTCTTGGAACTCGGATGCGACCAATAACCGACAGAATTCCAAAGCCGCTGGTGAATGTGAGTGGCAAGACTTTACTTGATCACGCCCTCGATGCATTGCGACAAGCTGGAATAAAACGCGCTGCGGTTAATGTGCATTACCTCGCAGATCAAATTGAAAGCCATGTTGCTTCTCGCAAACTGCCTGAAATTCTAATATCTGATGAGCGAGAAGAGTTGCTTGATTCTGGTGGCGGAGTAAAGCGGGCAATCAGACCCTTGAAGGATGATACCTTCTTGATCCTAAATGCAGATTCCTTCTGGGTTGATCGAAAAGTTCCTAACCTTGAAGTTATGATTGAAGCCTGGGATCCAACGAAGATGGATATGCTCCTCTTAGTATCTGATAAAGATAGCGCCGTTGGATTTGAAGGGCAGGGAGATTTCTTTCGGGATGATGAGGGGCGATTAACCCGTAGAGGAAAAGCCGAAGCCGCCCCAACGATTTATGCCGGTGCTATCATTGCAAAAAGAGAAAGCTTTGATGCAATTGAGCAGAATAAATTTTCCTTAAATCCTATGTTCGACGGGGCGATATCTGATGGAAGATTGTTTGGGGTCGTGCTCGATGGATTGTGGTTACATGTAGGAACACCTGACGCAATCGGTGAAGCCGAGATTGCTATTACCGCCTATCGACAAGAGGAGAGATGAACAATCAAGATGAAATCCACTGCGGCAAATGTTGTTTCAATCCCTCCTGGGTCTCCCTATCTGCCCACCCTCGTTGATGCTCTTCTAAAGGGAGAATTGATTGAAGGCTTTGTGCCGGGCAACGACCCGCTCGCACTATCCACAGCTACCATTTGGGTTCCAACCCGACGTGCCGTTCGAGCCTTGGCGAGCGAATTTACGGCGCGGTTGGAGGGTGATGTTGCCCTGCTTCCCATCATCAAGGCCCTTGGTGATGTTGACGACGATAATCTGTTCTTTGAGAGCCCTTGGGAGAGCGGAGCAGAACCGCATCTCGAACCAACTATAAGTGCCCTAGAGCGCCATCTCGATCTTTCGCTGCTGGTCGCCGCTTGGGCAGAAACGCTCAATCCAAAACAGCGCGAACTTTATCAAGGCGAAGAAATTATCATGCCGTCATCTCTTTGCGATGCAGTGTGGTTCGCGGGCGATCTGACTCGATTGATGGACATGGTGGCGACCGAGGAAGCAGACTGGAAAGCTTTGGAAACGCTTGTTCCTGATCAGTATAATGAATGGTGGAAACTCACCCTAGAATTTCTGAAAATCGCGACCACCTACTGGCCAAAGCTGTTAGCTGAAAGAGGTCTACAAGACAGCGCTGTACAACGGGCAAAAATGTTGCGCATTCAAGAGCAGGTCTACCGTGAAAAAGGCTCTAGCGGACCAGTTATTGCGGCAGGTTCAACAGGTTCCATTCCCGCCACAGCAGATTTGTTGAAGACTATTGCTCATATGGAAAATGGCGCCCTGGTGCTCCCCGGTCTTGACCGCGATTTGGATAATGAAACCTGGGCGAAAGTTGATTTGCCAGACAATGACCGCGACGATAGCGGCACTGCACCTGGTCACCCACAATATGGGTTGAAGAAACTGCTGACCCATATTGGCATTGCACGAAGCAACGATGATATTCGTCACATCGGCGGAATTGATGACACCTCTTCTGGCTTCGCCAATGAATATATTTCGTCGGGCTTCGCCCGTGTACGTGAAACACTCATCAGCGAAGCATTGCGCCCTTCATTCTCTACAGGGGCATGGCAAGATGTTTTCAAAAAACTCAACCCTGAGAAACGGGTAAAGGCATTTGCGGGAGTGGCTCTTGTTGAAGCCAAAGGCGAGCGTGAAGAAGCATTAGCGATTGCATTGGCCTTACGTGAAACGCTTGCTGATGAATTTAAAACGGTGGCACTTGTGACCCCCGACCGAAATCTTGCACGAAGGGTAGCAGTAGAAATGCGCCGCTTTGGTGTGCCTGTTGATGATTCAGCAGGCCAACCTCTACGCAACCGACCTCCGGGTACTTTGGTACGGCTGGTTCAACAAATGGCCTTTGGTGTGCCAGACCCCGTTGCTCTCATTAGCCTATTAAAACATCCACTCGCTCTATTTGGAAGTAGCGCAAGACGGGCGCGCCATGCGGCGCGGTTGTTTGAGTTAGCGATCTTGCGCGGGGCAATTACCCCTGTTCTTGCTGGCGAATTTCATGCTGAAGCATGCGAAAAAGAAAATAGAGTGCGAGCAAAAGACAAACGACTTCACCGCAGTATCAAGCGCTTCTCCCCCACTGATTGGGAAGATTTGAAATGGCTAGCAAATTCCCTTGATGATATATTCTGCCCAGAAAAATCATCATCGCCAACTACACCATTGCCCCTGAATGAACTGGCCCAGAAAACTATCCATTACCTTGAATTGTGCGGACAAGACGAAGATGGAAAACTCAACAATCTTTATGGTAATGAAGAAGGGCGCACCCTCTATAATTTCCTTGGGGAACTGCTGGATGTAGGCAATGTGCTTGATGCAGTTCCTTCTGAATGGCCAGATATATTTGATGCTCTTCTTGGCCACAAAGCCGTTCGCCCCTTAGGGGGAACCCATCCACGTGTTTCAATTCTTGGCCCCTTGGAGGCGCGATTGCAGACCTTCGATCGTGTGGTTCTTGGCGGTCTCAATGAAAAAACTTGGCCTGCCTCCGCCCGCAATGACCCGTTCTTATCGCGGCCCATGAAAACGGCCCTTGGCCTGCCACCTCCTGAACGCCGCACGGGGCTGGCGGCCCATGACTTCCAAATTCTGCTCGGCATGGAAGATGTGGTGCTGACCCGATCTATTAAAGCTGGTAATGCCCCCACCGTGATGTCGCGTTGGGTTCAACGCATGAACATGGTGGCGGGGTTAGAAGCCACCAATGAAATGGTAGCGCGTGGTGCAAAGTTCACCGATTGGGCAAAATTGATTGACGCCCATGAAGGTACGCCGAAAGCCTGCCCACAACCCAAGCCTGCACCCCCGATTGACGTGCGCCCGACCAAACTCTCGATCACAGAGATTGAAAAATGGATTGCAGACCCCTACGCAATCTATGCCAAGCATATTCTGGTGCTGAACGCCCTTGAGCCGCTCCTACGGGATGCCGATGCCCGTGAACGCGGAACGCTTTATCACGGTATCCTAGAAGAGTTCGTTCTCCTTGTACCCGACCCGAATGTTAAGGATGCGCTTGAGCAGCTCCTCGACATCGCACAAAACCACTTTGACACGACAGACGTTCCACCGGAATTTGCGGCCCTTTGGTGGCCGCGATTTGGTACGATTGCAGAGGCTTTTCTTGAATGGCATCGCCAACAGTTTGAGCAAGTTAAAACCACCTATGTTGAAAAATATGAAACCACTGAAGAAGGCCTTGATGGCTTCACATTGTCAGGCATGATCGACCGAATTGATGTTATGAAAGACGGCTCCTTCAACCTGTTTGATTATAAGACAGGACTAAACCCAAGGCCGGCTCAGGTGAATACGCTCGACGCGCCGCAGTTACCCCTTGGAGCTGTCTTGGCCTATACCAGTTTCTTGAAAGACAGTGAAAAATCGAGCCCCTCAGGATTTGCCTATGTGCGGTTGCAACCGAAAGATGAGTTGCAGGTTGATTGGATAGGCAAGGACGGAAAAAAGCCCGCAGATCCTTCCGCAGACCAGCTTATGGGAAAAGCATGGGAGGCATTGAAAATCTTGGTGGAAGCCTACCGCGACCCCCAACAAGGGTATTGGTCAAAGGCGCGTATTATCTCCGATAAAGACTGGGCCAGCGATTACGACCACCTCGCTCGTGTTCGAGAATGGTCAATCGGAGATGACAGCGAAGAGGGGCAGCTATGAGCTCTCAACGTAAACTCATTCCCGATGCTAATACGGTGCATCAACAACGTATTGCCTCTAACCCTCAAAATTCTGCTTGGGTGTCAGCCAATGCTGGATCAGGTAAAACCTTCGTTCTGTCGCGGCGGGTGGTGCGCCTGTTGCTGCAGAACACCGATCCATCGCGGATATTATGCCTAACCTTCACCAAAGCAGCGGCTGGCGAAATGTCTAACCGCGTCTTTGAACTTCTCGGCAAATGGGCAACCATGCCGGTTGAAGAATTAAGAATTGAACTCTCGGAAGTCGAAGGCAAGCTTCCGACCCAAAAGCAATTGGATAATGCACGCACCCTGTTTGCGCGGGCGCTAGAAACTCCAGGCGGCTTAAAAATTCAGACCATCCATGC
The DNA here is from genome assembly GCA_036478985.1 of Rhizobiaceae bacterium. GTDB lineage: Bacteria > Pseudomonadota > Alphaproteobacteria > Rhizobiales > Rhizobiaceae > Pseudahrensia. The sequence continues at coordinate 153,985 of JAZGEY010000021.1, read as the reverse complement.
ATTCTGCGAATCTCTCCTGCATCAATTTCCCCTAGAGGCCAATATTCCCGGCAACTTTACTGTCATGGGGGATGGTGAGCAGGTTCAATTGATAGAACAGGCACGACGCAGTGTTGTCTTGGAATCCTATGAAAATCCAAAATCTCCAGTTGCCATAGCTTTCTCAAAATTGATGGTAACAGCCACCGATGATGCAATAAAAAAAGTCCTTGAGGAGGTCATATCGAAGCGCGATGAGTTGGCTGAATGGCTAACAAAAATGGGGGGGCCAATTGCCGCCGAGGTTGCCGTAAAAAAACGCAATCAATTCAGCTCTGATGATACTCTGGAAACGGTGCAAAAAAGTGCAATTGAGGCGACCGGGTTTGCGAGTTTAGATTTGGCGACCTTGGCACGTGTTTGCGTTGAGACAGGCCAAACACGAGCAATTACTATTGCCAATAACATACAGATATTTGTTGAAGCTACTTCCAACGAAGAAAAACTGGATGCCATAGCGGCAGTGGTTCTTAAAAAAGATGGAAAGTTATGGGATTTTGATAAATACCCATCTAAGCCCGTCCAAGAAGCGATGCCCGATATTCGAATGAGCCTCGAAGAGATAGCAAATCGTTTCTTAACCGAACGTCTTCGTATCAATTCATTTCAAACCATCGAACATACTACACCGCTATTGGAAGTTGCTGAGGCTATTATTACCCGTTACCGCCAAGCCAAGCGGCAGCAGGGGTTGCTGGACTATGATGACCTCATAGCCCGCACCGCCAATCTACTAACAGAAGAATCTGCCCGCCAATGGGTTCTGTACAAGCTTGACCTTGGCATCGACCATATCTTGCTAGACGAAGCCCAAGATACAAGTCCACGCCAATGGCAAATCATGTCTTCCCTTGTTGAGGAGTTCTTTGCTGGCGAGGGCTCAAGAACACTTCCCCGCACGGTGTTTGCGGTGGGGGATGAAAAGCAATCCATCTATTCTTTCCAAGGAGCGGAGCCAGAAAGCTTTGGTCGGCAGCGCAAAGCATTTCGCAGTAAAGCATTAGGGGCAGAACGACCGTTTGAAGATGTTAGTCTCAGTGTCTCTTTTCGTTCTACCCAAGATGTCTTGAGTGCTGTTGATAAGGTCTTCAGTCTGCCACAACATATGGATGGGCTAACCTCCGAAACATCCATTCCTGCCCACGTTGCAACCCGCATAAATGACCCTGGTTCCGTTGAGGTGTGGCCATTGGTGGTTGCAGATAAGGCTGATGAAACACCCGATTGGCAGACTCCCCAATCACAAAGCGATAGCACTCACCAAGCTATTCTTCTGGCGCAAAAAATTGCAGATCAATTAAAAAACTGGATCGGTAAAGAACGTATTGAAGCCAGCGGTAAGCTAATTGGGGCGGGGGACATTCTTGTTCTTGTACGTGCTCGTGACCGTTTCATGGTGGCCTTAAACCGCGCCCTTAAAGATAGAGGCATTGCTGTTGCCGGGGCTGACAGGCTTGCGCTCACCAACCATATTGCCGTGCAAGACTTAATGGCTTTGGGGCAAATCATGCTCACCCCAGAGGATGATCTGTCTTTAGCCGCTGTCTTAAAAAGCCCGCTTATTGGACTAGGCGAAGACCAACTTTATGAATTGGCGCGAAGTCGTTTTCACGACAAATATGAAGTGGGGCTGTTTGAGGCCCTCGCCAATATCAAGGGTGAAGCTTTCACCACCGCCTATGAAAAACTTATTCAATGGCGCAAGCGGGCAGATGCTTCTCCGCCGTATGAATTCTATGCGCAATTATTGGGAGCCGATGGTGGTCGTAAACAGTTCTATTCTCGACTTGGCGCAGAAGCGGAAGATGTGCTGGATGCCTTTCTAGATCTAACCCTATCCCATGAGCTTTCTGGCCTTCCAGGGTTGCAGGCGTTCCTTGAGACGCTGGCAAGTGAAGCTCCCGAGATTAAACGCGAAATGGATCAAGCCGCCGGTCAGGTGCGGGTGATGACTATTCATGCCGCTAAAGGCTTGGAAGCGCCGATTGTCTTTCTGATTGATAAATGTAGCCCTGCCCATATCCCGAACCTTGCTTCTCCCCTTTATCACTGGAGCGATGATGGCAGTGAAGAGGGCTACCTTTGGGTTCCCAAATCAGAAGGCCATGGGGGAATAACCCTGGCATTGAAACAGGAACAAATACGAAAGAGCGAACAGGAATATCGTCGGCTTCTCTATGTCGGCATGACCCGCGCTGAGGATCGGCTTATTATATGCGGATATCACGGTAAGAACGCCCCAAAGCCCCCGAACTGGCACGGCATGGTCTCGATGGCGCTTGAGCCGGATTGGGAAGATGTTTGTGACGAGCAGGGCGCTTTGCTCTATCACCGTTGGCGTGACCCGAATAACAAAAGTAAAACCTTCACGCCCATTCATCATGAAGGTGAAGCGAAAGACGTGCCTATTAGGCCCCATGTCCTACCCGCTTGGATTGGCCACCACCTGCCAAAAGAAAGCGACCTACCGCGTCCGTTAAGCCCTTCCGGTGCGCAGGCTCTCATAGATGAAAACTTGGCCGAAGAAAAAGTGATCCCTTCACTACTATCAGATCAGGACCCGCAGTCAAATACTGATAAAGTGAACAGTCAAAGCCCTCGTTTGCGCGGCACAGCCATTCACGCCCTGTTGCAGATATTGCCTGATATGGCGGAAGAAACCCGTTGGGATATGGCAAAAAATTATCTTGATAAAACCCTTTATGATTATACAGATCAAGCCCGTGAGAAAATGCTGGAAGGGGTGCGACAAGCTTTGATTTCCCCGGAATTAGAACCTTATCTCGACCCCAAAACCAGCCGTGCTGAAGTCCCTATCATGGGGCGACTCGACTTTGCCAAAGGTCCTAGACCCATTTCTGGAACCATTGACCGCTTAGCTGTGCTTGATGATGTGGTTATGTTGATTGATTACAAAACCAGCCCCCACGTGCCAAAAACCCAAGAAGATGTACCCAATGATTATATCACTCAGATGGCGCTTTACCGAGCATTGGTGGAGAAGCTCTACTCTGACAAGCCAATCCGTACTGCGCTTGTATGGACTCACGCTCCGGAAGGCCCAAAAGTAATGGTTTTACCTGATAAGGCGTTGGATGATGCCTTACTAAAAATCGCGCAACTGTGACAATTCGTTCGACAGCAAACCTTGATTCTTGTGGGGCGTCTCCCTACGTTCCACTCAACGAGGCGCAAACGATGATTCTGTCCTTTCGGGCGAATACTTTTAGGAGCATATTATGGCTACAGTAAAAATTGATTCAGCAAATTTTGAAGCTGAAATTTTGAATTCCGATACACCAGTAGTGGTGGACTTTTGGGCAGAATGGTGCGGCCCATGCAAAATGATCGCCCCAAGTCTTGAGGAAATCTCAAATGAAATGGGTGACAAAGTAAAAATAGCCAAGGTCAACATGGACGAAAACCCAGAGTTGGCGGCTAAATTTGGCGTTCGCTCAATTCCAACCCTACTTATGTTCAAAGGCGGTGAGCCTGTTGCCATTCAAGTTGGCGCGGCCCCAAAGAACAAATTGGAAAGCTGGATTACGAGCGAAATTTAAGTTTTCTTACTACTCAATAAATACAAAGCACTCGGTTCTCATGAACTGGGTGCTTTTTTATGTGCACGAATTGCTGTAGCAAGAAGCAGAACAAAATATTGCACCTAAGATTATGACCAAAAAAGATACGAAAATAGACGGCGATCTACAGGCACTGCTGCTCTCAGAAGCTTTGCCCTATATGCAGACCTATGCAGGTAAGACCGTGGTTATCAAATACGGTGGCCACGCCATGGGAGATGCTGAATTAAGTAACGCCTTCGCACGGGATGTGGCTTTGTTGCGGCAATCAGGTGTTGAGCCAATCGTAGTTCACGGCGGTGGCCCGCAAATTGGTGCAATGTTAGAACGCATGGGTATCAAGAGTGAATTCAAAGGCGGCATGCGGGTAACAGATAAGGCCACTGTTGAGATCGTGGAAATGGTGCTTGCGGGCTCTATCAATAAAAGTATTGTCGCAGACTTCAACGCTCAGGGTGCACGTGCAATTGGCCTGTGCGGTAAAGATGGAAACCTGATGAAGGTAACCAAAATGCGCCGCAGTCAGAAAAATTCTGATAGCAATATCGAGCAAATTATTGATTTAGGTTTCGTTGGCGAACCAAAAGAAGTGGACATTACCGTCCTCGATATGGTGGCTGGTTCGGGGCTCATACCCGTAATCGCCCCTGTTGCCCTTGGTGAAGACGGCCAGACCTATAACGTCAATGCCGATACATTTGCTGGGGCTGTCGCAGGAGCTATGGACGCGGACCGTCTATTGTTCTTGACCGATGTCCCAGGTGTCTTGGATAAAAAAGGCAAACTGATAAAAGAACTCACCGTCAAAGAAGCGCAAAAACTCATTAAAGACGGAACTATCTCAGGTGGCATGATTCCGAAGGTTGAAACCTGTATTGATTCTATTGAGCGCGGTGTCGAAGCGGTGGTTATCGTCAACGGAAAAACACCTCATGCGGTGCTGTTAGAACTCTTCACCGAGCATGGCGCTGGCACTATGATTGTCGAGTAACTGTGAAACAAGCCTTCTCCCATATCACCGATTGGGTGTTTGATCTCGATAACACCCTCTATCCGCGCCATTGCGATCTGTTCTCCCAGATTGATTGGAAGATGACGGACTATGTTGCTGAGCTGTTGGACATGGAAAAACCAGCGGCGCGTAAGTTGCAAAAGGATATGTATAAAGAGCATGGCACGACCTTACGCGGTTTGATGGAGCGCTACGATATCGACCCTCAAGATTTTCTCGATAAGGTTCATGATATCGACTATTCACCTGTTCAACCAAACCCCGCCCTGGGCGAATTGATTGCAGCGCTTCCCGGTCGTAAGCATATTTTTACCAATGGCGATGTACCCCACGCAAAACGCACCACTGACCGCCTGGGCATCACTCATCACTTTGATAAAGTCTTCGATATTGTTGCGGCCGACCTTGAACCAAAGCCTGCTGAACCTGCCTATGTAGAATTCTTAAAATCCCACAAGGTTGAGCCAACCAAAGCTGCGATGTTTGAAGATATGCCGCGTAATTTAGATGTTCCTAAAAAATTCGGTATGTCCACCGTCTTAATTACCCCTGCAAAAGGGTCTGAATTTAATGCTGAAACTTGGGAGCATGAGGTGCAAGATGATGCAGCTATTGATTTTGCAACAGACCACCTCGATGGGTTCCTTCGCGATATACTAGTAGCAATCAATTAGTTTGTTCTATATTTGTTCTTGACAGCATCTCGTCTTTCCCGTTAGCCTATAGGAGCGGCAGAAGGCAGTGAGTTAAGAATATGGTTGCACGGTGTACTACAATTGCATTTCAAGGAATTCAGGCAGTGCCTGTCGATGTTCAGGTCATGGTTGGCCCGGGCAAGATGAGCATGCAAATTGTTGGTCTCGCCGATAAGGCTGTGGCTGAAAGCCGTGAGCGGGTGCAAGCCGCTATTCATGCCTCTGGGCTTTCTATGCCCAACAAGAAAGTTATTGTAAATCTTGCGCCCGCTGATTTACCAAAAGAAGGTAGCCATTACGATTTACCTATTGCCCTTGCGCTGATGTGCGCGCTCGGCGCCATTCCAGGAGATGCGCTGGACGGTTATGTAGTCATGGGAGAGCTCTCCTTAGATGGTACTATAGCCCCTGTCGCTGGTGCGCTTCCTGCAGCAATGGGTGCGAATGCACTTGGTAAAGGGCTTATTTGCCCCGACGCCTCTGGCAGTGAAGCGGCTTGGGCAGACCCAGAGATGGATGTTCTCGCACCCCGCAGTCTTATATCAATGGCCAATCATTTTAAAGGAACGCAAGTGCTTTCCCGCCCTGTTGCAGGTGTCCGCGATAGCATTGCCCATGCGGGAGATATGGCAGAAATTCGTGGTCAAGAAACGGCCAAACGTGCCTTAGAAGTCGCGGCGGCTGGCGGGCATAACCTAATTTTCGTTGGTCCGCCGGGCTCTGGAAAAAGCATGTTGGCATCTAGGCTTCCCTCAATACTACCGCCGCTCTCTCCTAGAGAGCTGCTAGAGGTTTCTATGATTGCCTCTATCGCTGGAACTTTGGCAGACGGAAAATTATCTGCGGCTCGTCCATTCCGTTCCCCGCACCATTCTGCCTCCATGGCCGCCATGGTTGGTGGTGGCATTAAAGCGCGCCCGGGGGAGGTGTCTCTCGCCCATAATGGTGTTCTGTTTCTCGATGAATTGCCAGAGTTTACAGCCCCTGTTCTGGACAGTTTGCGCCAGCCCTTAGAAACAGGAGAAACCATTATTGCGCGGGCCAATCATCGGGTTTCCTATCCTTCCAGATTGCAGTTGATTGCTGCTATGAACCCCTGCCGTTGCGGGATGTCAGGAGAACCTGGCCACACCTGTCGTCGAGGTGCACGCTGTGCCGGTGATTATCAAGCACGCATTTCAGGACCCTTGATGGACCGCATTGATTTACGGGTTGAAGTTCCCGCCGTATCGGCGAGTGATTTAATGACGCCGGCAGCTGGTGAAGAAAGTGCCACAATAGCGGCTAGGGTGGCAAAGGCACGTCAAATACAGATCGAACGCTATGCCGCATTGGAGGCCAATTGCACCACCAACAGTCAGGCAAATAACACAATTATCGAGAAAGTAGCGGCCTCCGATAGTGCTGGCCGACAATTGCTTCAAGATGCAGCTAATTCCCTCAAATTCTCAGCCCGTGGATTTCATCGTATCCTAAAGGTTGCTCGAACCTTGGCGGATCTTGATGAGGTGGAGACTGTTGGCCGTATTCATTTAGCTGAAGCCATCTCCTACCGAATTGCAGGAGAGCGCCTAGCGCATGCCGCATAATTTCCCATATGCGCCTTCGAATGCCGCCAAACAGTAAACAATTCTCAAGACTTGCTCAGCTATATTATGGCCATGGCATTATTGAGCGATCTTCAAAAGCAACATGCGGGTGAAAAAATTCCTGCTAGCAATCCTGTGGAGCAGGAAAAAGAAGAACCAAAGTTTAGAAAAACGCCTCGTAAAAAACAGCCCAAGCGGAAGCTCAATTTGAGGACAGCCCTAAGATTCCTATCCTTTGCCTTCTGTTCGATCCTGTTTCTACTGCCCTTTCTTGCGGCTACAATTGGTTATCCATTTGAAGGCTACGAGTTAACATTCGCAGCGGTGGGCATGGCCGCGATATTGGCTCTTATCCTAACTGCCAATAAACAACCAGTTCCACGGTCAGAGCAAAATGTGGACCTCGCAAATCGGCTGGAATCTCTTGAGGATAAAGCTTGGGAAATACGAGAAAGCGAAGAAATTCACCGCAGCCTTGCGGAAGCCTTTGGCGATGTAGTTATTCACCGTTACCAAGATGGAAGCCTAAGTTTCTCAAATAATGCTTTTGATGAGTATTTCACTAAAAAGTCCACCCTTCCACCATTGCAAAATAATGAGGGCGTAGCGCTTGAAACGCGAGACTTGGAACTAGAGACAACGAACGGTAAGCGGTGGTTTGCTTGGACGGATATGCAGGTGAGAGATCCTCAGTCAGGCAAAACAGGGTGGCGTTCAGTGGCCCGTGACATTACCGAGAGAAAACACCACGAACAAGAGTTGATTGATGCCCGCCAAAATGCGGAAACCGCAAATGAGGCGAAAACCAGTTTCCTGGCGATGGTTAGTCATGAAATACGCACCCCTCTCAATGGAGTAATTGGCATGGCTCAATTGTTGGAGGGGACCCATCTTGATGCCACCCAACGCAATTATGTAGATGCAATCCATTCTTCAGGCGATACCCTGTTGGGCCTCATTGAAAACTTACTTGATACTGCGCAGATCGAAGCGGGGCATATGTCACTTACTCCAAAACCAACCCATTTGGTTAAACTGGTTGAAGAAGTAGCTGAACTGCTAAGTCCTCGTATTAGAGAAAAACAGCTTTCTCTTTCCACGTATATTGATCCTCAAATACCGCAGAAAATTATGGTCGATGCTGATCGCTTACGCCAGGTATTGATGAATCTAATGGGCAATAGTGTAAAATTCACTGAAGAGGGTGGTGTTTCTATTCATGTGCGTTTGCAAAATCCTGACAAAGTAAAATTTACTATTGAGGATACAGGCCCCGGCATTTCTGAAGGCGATCAAGCTCGTATTTTCGACGAATTCGTGCAAACTGATACCAGCGCAACCCGCCGCCATGGTGGAGCAGGCCTTGGACTAACGATCTCGCAAAATATTATTTCTCTCATGGGTGGAAAGATTGTTGTTGAGTCTGAAATTGAAAAGGGCTCGCGTTTTAGTTTTGAACTTACAATTCAAGCCAGGCTCAAAGAAGAGGAACCAGTTGGGAATACGGAAAATTCCTTGGCACTCATTCTTCCGCAAACACCCGCACGAAAAGCTTTGGCAGATACGGTATTAGGGCTGGGCTATAGTATTCAAAGTTATGATAGTTTGGACAGCTTCAACAGCCGCACAAGATCAAACGACCAAGAGACTTCAATAATTATCGCCCATGACGCGATGGCCACTAGTGTTTCAAACTTAAGTTGCTTGCGGGAAAATATTGGCGAGGGAACCCAACTGCTACTCATCGGTAATGCGGGGCAGCAAGAAGATGTAACCAAACTTATTGGCGAGGGGTATAACGGCTGGCTAACTTGGCCTGTTCGAGCCAAGACCCTCTGGAAAGTGCTGAATGGCGACAATACCAATTCTGTAAAACAGCATCGAACAAGCGACCAAATTTCTAATGACCAGCCAACTTCGAAACTCAATATCTTGCTAGCGGAAGACAACCCAATCAATGCGCTGTTAGCAAAATCGTTGCTCATAAAACTTGGCCATCGCGTTCATCATGTTGAAGATGGAGCCGCTGCAGTTGAAGCAACCTTATTAGATTCACCCTATGACATTATCTTGATGGATCTCCACATGCCCGTGCAAGGCGGTCTAAGCGCGATAGCCGAAATTAGGCAGTCAGAGAAATCAGCAGGGCTCTTACCGTGTCACATCATAGTTCTTTCGGCAGACGGACAAGCCAGTGCGCGAGATGAAGCATTAAGTGCCGGCGCAAATGACTTCCTTACAAAACCGCTCGATCTTGTAGCGGTGACAGCAAACATTGAAAATTATGCAAAGAAAATTAAACTGCAAAAATCATAATTTAGTCATAGTACAGTCACGTCAAACATGTTTATTCCACCCGTCACGTAAAAATGCACGTTTAGGAAATCAAGATGACCCAAGTGATTCATAAGTCTATTCGTCGTTCTCCTGTATTGGGCCGGATTGGCTCGCTTGAAACGAGGCTTGCCCGCACGAGTGAAGAAGTTCGAACAGCTCAAAGGTTACGCTACCAAATTTTTTATGAAGAAATGGGAGCCACCTGTGACAAGCAGACAGCAGAAGCTAAACGGGATGCAGATCATTTTGATAAATATTGCGACCATCTCCTTGTTTTAGATAAGGGCAAGATTGTTGGTACATATCGGCTGTTATTGGAAGAAAAAGCCAAACTAGCAGGGGGGTTTTACACCCAAACCGAGTTCAATTTAGAACCAGTCTTACAAGCGAATAAGAACCTTCGCCCCTTAGAATTGGGGCGTTCTTGCGTCCTACAGCAATACCGTAACAAACGGACAATGGAACTACTGTGGGCTGGAACTTGGGCCTATGCGCTGCAAAACAATGTAGGGCTAATGTTCGGGTGCGCTTCATTTGCTGGAACCAAGCCGCAAAGCTTTGGCAGTAGCCTGATTTGGCTCCATGAAAATGCCGCCTTAGATGCCGAGGAAGATTGCCGCTCACTTTTGAACGACAGAGTCATAATTTCTGAGCTAAAAGCTGGAACAGGAAATCTAAAAACTGCGCTCTCAGATATGCCTCCATTATTAAAGGGTTACCTGCGGGTTGGCGCAAAGATAGGTTCTGAAGCCGTTATTGATTATCAATTTGGTACAACCGATGTCCTAGTTGTTCTTAAGGTTTCTGATATCAGCCAACGCTATCTCTCGCATTTTGGTTCAGATGCCTCACGGTTTGCAGCGTAGATTCTATCCACAAGCTGTAAACAACGCGGCTTCTCGCTTGGCCTTGTTGGGGTTGGCCTGCTAATAGAAGTTAGCCATCCACTCGTTTTGCGTATCGTTAAATTATGTCTGCTGAAAACCATCCCGCGCCAACACCAATGATGGCGCAATATATTGAGATAAAAGCAGCCCATCCGGATTCCCTGCTGTTTTATCGCATGGGTGACTTCTATGAATTATTCTTCAGCGATGCGGTGGTGGCTTCCCGCGCATTAGGTATTACGCTCACTAAACGTGGCAAGCATTTGGGCGAAGATATTCCCATGTGCGGAGTCCCAGTTCATGCTGCTGATGGGTACTTACAAAAGCTTATTGCACTTGGTCATCGGGTGGCTGTTTGTGAACAAATGGAAAACCCTGCGGAGGCGAAAAAACGCGGTGCAAAGTCTGTTGTGAAGCGGGATGTTGTACGCCTAGTTACTCCAGGAACGATAACTGAGGACAATTTATTAGAACCAGGGGCCGCCAGTATTTTGGCGACTCTTGCCCGTGTGCGTGGAGGATCAGGCGGTGACCATTTCGCCCTAGCGGCCGTTGATATTTCCACAGGTAGTTTCACTTTACTTGAAACCAACCAAGCAAGGCTTTCTGCTGATATTGCCCGACTTAACCCGCGTGAATTGGTGATGCCAGATGCTTTGTTCGAGGATGATGAGTTGCGTCTAACTCTTGAAATGGTGAATTGCGCCTTGCAACCACAACCGGCTGCTTTGTTTGATTCCACCCGCGCCGCCGAAAATATTCAACGCTTTTACGGCGTCTCTACCCTTGATGGGTTTGGACAATTTAGCCGTGCTGAACTTGCTGCTGCAAATGCAGTTATTGCCTATATTGAAAAAACGCAAATAGGTGAGCGCCCAGCCCTATCACGACCGATACGTGAAGAGGCATCCCGGGTTATGTATATTGATGCGGCGACACGAGCTAATTTAGAACTCACCCAAACTTTAGGCGGATCAAAAGACGGGTCCTTGTTACGAACCATTGATCGCACTGTCTCTGGTGGAGGGGCGCGCCTCTTAGCAGAAAGACTGATGAGCCCGCTTACCGAAGTCAATGAAATTGCAGAGCGTCACGAAGATGTAGCATTTTGGCTTGTTCAGGGGGTGGAGCGGGATCGCCTTCAAAAATTACTTAAGGGCATGGCAGATATGCCGCGCGCCCTATTACGCCTTTCATTAAACCGTGGCGGCCCCCGTGATCTTATCGCTATAAAAGAAGGGTTAGAAGCCGCAACAAGTACAGCCCGTGTTTTGCAAAATATGGGTAAAAACTTACCCTCCACAGGTCAGGCAAATTTAGAAATTTTAAACAATACTCCCAATGCATTGATTGATTTGTTGACGCAGGCCTTGGCAGATGAACTACCATTATTGATGCGCGATGGCGGGTTTATCCGGGCAGGCTTTGATGAAGAGTTAGATCATTTAAGAGGTTTGAGTAACGAAAGTCGGAAAATCATTGCTGGACTACAGGCGAGCTATGCCGACGAGACTGGCGTTAAAAACCTCAAGATCAAACATAATAACGTTCTTGGTTATTTTATTGAAGTAACGGCACTCAATGCAGATCCACTGCAGGCGGAGAAAGATCGCTTTATCCATCGCCAAACCATGGCCAACGCCATGCGGTTTACCACCACAGAGCTGGCTGAATTAGAAAGCCAGATTGCCAACGCCGCTGGAAAAGCTCTGCAGTTGGAGTTGGGGCATTTTGCTAACCTACAAAAATCAGCGCTGGTGGAGGCTCAAACTATTCAAGCCATATCACGCGCTCTTTCTGAATTAGATGTAGCTAGCTCTTTGGCAACCTTAGCTGAAGAACAGGGTTACGGGCGGCCGATTGTGGACGATAGCTTGGCATTTAATATCGTGGCTGGCCGTCATCCTGTGGTTGAGCAGGCCTTGCGGAAACAAGCTGCGAATCCGTTTGTAGCAAATGATTGTGATCTGAGCGGCAATGGGCAAAAGGGTGGGAAGTTATGGCTTCTTACGGGTCCAAATATGGGCGGCAAATCAACATTCCTAAGACAAAATGCGCTGATTGCAATTCTAGCTCAAATGGGTTCATTCGTACCGGCTGGGTCAGCACATATCGGTGTTGTTGATCGCTTGTTCTCGCGGGTTGGCGCAGCTGATGATCTGGCAAGAGGGCGTTCAACATTTATGGTAGAAATGGTAGAAACAGCTGCCATCCTCAACCAAGCTGGTGATCGCTCTCTCGTTATTCTTGATGAAATTGGACGTGGCACGGCAACCTTCGACGGTCTTTCAATTGCATGGGCGGCGATTGAGCATATCCATGAAGTCAATTTAAGCCGCACTCTATTTGCCACCCATTACCATGAACTAACCGTCCTATCGTCAAAGATGGAACGGCTTGGCAATGTCACAATGAATGTGAAGGAATGGGATGGCGATGTGGTCTTCTTGCACGAGGTTGTGGAAGGCAGCGCGGACCGTTCCTACGGCATTCAAGTGGCTAGGCTTGCTGGCCTGCCTGATGTTGTGGTTGAGCGGGCGCGAGATGTGCTTGACCAATTGGAAAGTCAAAACCGAGCAAGCCCTGCCAGCACACTAATTGATGACTTGCCGTTATTTTCAGCAGGCTCAAGTCAACCAAAAGAAAAAACAGGGCCGTCGGCTATCGACCAAAAACTAGCCGAAATTCAGCCGGACGAGCTAACCCCGCGCGAAGCCCTCGAGACACTCTATTCCCTCAAGGACCTCGTTAAAAAATAACTTTATATACCCGATTGGGCCAAAAGATCTTTCAGGCTCACCTGCGGCCGCGGCCCAATATGCTGAATTACTTCTGCGGCGGCGAGGCTACCCATGTTGGCGCAATCTTCATGGTTACGACCCGTTGTCATACCGTGTAGATATCCAGCCGCATATAAATCACCAGCTCCTGTCGTATCCTCAAGCTTGTCAATTTTATGCGCACTGACCTGCACAAAGCTATCCTTCGTTATAACGGCAGATCCGTTACTGCCCATCGTGACGACAGCGGTAGCAACATCGGCCTTAACAGCTTCCATTGCGGTTGCCAGATCGGCTGTTTGGTAGAGTGACTTTAATTCATCATCATTAGCGAAGATCAAATCAACGGTCCCTGAACGCATTAGTTCTAAGAATTCATCGCGGTAGCGATCCACACAAAAAGCGTCTGAGAGGGTAATTGCAACTTGGCGTTTGTTATCATGGGCAATTTGTGCGGCTAACCGAATAGCGTCTTTTGCCCGGGGAGGATCCCAAAGATAGCCCTCAAAATAGGTGACTTGCGAACCAGCAACAACTTCGACGTCCACATCTTCAGGGCCAAGCTCAACACATGCGCCAAGGTATGTATTCATGGTTCGCTCCCCGTCTGGGGTAACAAATATCATGCTGCGGGCAGTTGGAGGGGTTCCATCAAGTGGCTCAGTATCAAATGCAACGCCGATAGCACGGATGTCATGGGTAAAAATGGCGCCTAAATGGTCGTCAGAAACTTTGCCAAAATAAGCAGCTTTACCCCCGAAGCTGGCAATGCCGGCTGCTGTGTTACCTGCGCTTCCGCCTGAAGCTTCAATCGCGGGGCCCATGACAGAATAGAGGTGCTCGGCTCGATCAGCATCAATCAAATTCATTGCAGATTTGGCTATGTTCTCATTAACAAGAAAGTCATCTTCCGCTTTTGCGATAATATCGACAATGGCGTTTCCGACCGTAAGGACATCATATTTAGTATTGCTCATAAGGGCATAGCTTCAGATATGGAGGTTTTCATACTCCGTAACGCTTCTTAGTCAGAAAATAAAGCATTAGCTGTTGCGATTTATCGCTGCACTTCCCATCTATAGGGCAATCAGTACAACAAAAAGAGTTTTACCCATGCTTGCAAACGCAATCTCAAATACATTTACTCAGTTGTTTTCTCCACCTTTTCGTTCTGTGCTTTGGAAATCAATTGGCCTAACCGTCGCGATGTTCTTTGGGTTATGGTTTATCTTACAGACGGCCAGTAGCACTTTCCTATTGCCTATGCTTGCGGCCTATCCGTGGGTGTCAACTGTATTAGCGTGGGTACTAGGAGCTGGAATAGTCCTTGGTATGGGGTTTCTTATTGCGCCAGTTACTTCTGTATTTGCGGGTATATTCCTCGACGACATTGCCGAAGAAGTTGAAAAGAAACACTATCCTGAAGATACACTTGGGACACCACTGTCGCTTTCCCTCTCGACAGGAATTGCAATTCGCTTCTTTGGCTTGGTATTGATAGGCAATTTTATTGCCCTGTTATTGGTCCTGTTTCTTGGGCTGGGCGTTGTGATCTTTTTCTTAATGAACGGCTATCTCTTAGGCCGAGAGTATTTTCAGTTCGCAGCCCTGCGCCATCATTCAGCAGATCAGGTCGATGAGCTACGCAAGAAATACAGCCTTGAGATTTTTATCGCTGGCATGGCAATAGCGCTTTTGCTTGCAATTCCCATCGTAAATTTACTTACACCCTTATTTGCAGGGGCTTTGATGGTGCATGTTTACAAAGGGGTTAGCGCTAAATCCGCCTCACAGCTCTAATTGCCCAGCATTTTGCGGATAGAATTTTCCGCCTGTGCCGCAATCACTTTACGGTTTGAACTCTCAGTTAGCGCTATAGGCTCACCTACATGAACCGTAACATCGAGCGCCCCTTCACGAACCAATGGGATGAGGCTCTCACCCAACCCTATTTCTCCAGGCCAAGCCACATGGCGTTGTAAAGCGCGCCCCAAGGGAAGCCCATGCAGGTGCGTATAATCAATGGCCACCGGCTGTACGATCGCCTCCTCTACTGGGGAGTTAGCTAATGCCATTTTTGCAGCTTCAAACAGCGGCGTCTTAAAGGGTAGAAGCCCGTGGCCGTCTGATGTTGTTCCCTCGGGAAACAGCACCATGATCTCCCTTGCCGACATGCGGTTGGCAATGTCGCTCGCCTGTTCGCCAGCCTTTCGACGCGCCTCTCGTTTGATGAAAACAGTGCGTTGTAATTTTGCTAATGCGCCAAAGATTGGCCAACTTGCCATCTCAGCCTTGGCAACAAATGAAAGAGGCGCAACCGCCGCCAACACTATAATATCAAGCCAACTCACATGGTTAGAAACAAGCAACAATGGTCGGCCTTTAGCCAAACGGCCATCAATTGTAAGCCTCACTCCAAAAAGTAATAAAACTACTCGATGAAAGATGACCGGCAGCAATCCTGCAAGCCATGTCCAGCCTAGTTTAGCGAACAAAAGCGCAATCAAGTGGAGCGGTAACAGGATTAGAAGAATCAAGAATACGGCGAGTACAACAAGGCCGAAGCGTAAATTACCGATCACGAGTCATTATCATCATTTGCTAGAGGAACCGCATAAAGCTCGAGTCTGTGATCCACAATTGTATAGCCTAAATTTCGGGCGATCTCTTCTTGAAGCTTTTCAATTTCTTCATTACGGAACTCAATAACCTTGCCAGATTTCATATCAATTAAGTGGTCATGATGGCTCTCAGGTGCTGGCTCATAACGCGCTCGCCCATCTTTAAAATCGTGGCGTTCAATAATTCCTGCATCTTCAAACAATGCTACTGTTCGGTACACGGTTGAGATAGATATACGCGGGTCTATAGTTGAGGCTCGTTTATACAACTCTTCCGTATCAGGATGATCATGAGCACCTTCAAGCACTTGCGCGATAACACGGCGCTGTTCGGTCATGCGCATACCTTGATCAATGCATCGTTGTTCCAAAGACATGTATTTTGCTCGGCTAAAGCCGCTCCCATAAACGAAATATCTTCCCTGCGGCTGTTTAACCGCCTACAGCCTTCTAAACAAGCTCCATGCGCATAACGAGGGCGGTTGCCCGTTCACTCTGTTCGTCATCCCCGCCTTTTTTATAGTAGCCTGGTCGGCTTCCTACAGCCTTAAAACCAAGCTTTTCATAGAGAGTGACCGCGGCAACATTAGTGCCATCAACTTCCAACAGCAGAGCGCCCACTCGATCGCCTTGTAACCGCCGAATTGCTTCACGCATCATAGAATCACCAAGACCAGAACGACGCGCCCTTGGATCAACGGCAACAGAGAGTATTTCCGCTTCATCTTGGGTTTGGCGCAATAGATTGAATCCAGCTACTGGCGCATTTGGTTTTCCGACTGGGCGGGCAACAAGAAGTGTGCATTCGTCCTGTGCCGCCATTTTAGCAAACTCAGACTTAGACCAACCTCTTGGAAAACTCACTGCGTGAATATCGGCGATCCGCGCCAGGTCTTTTTCCGTAGCAACCATTACGACATATTTTGCCTTACCTCGAAAGGCATTTGTTATTCCAAGCTTCATGATTTTAGAATAGCAGGTTGTTGTGGTTTAGCATCTGGGGCTCTTAGATATAATGGCTTAGGTTTATCTAAAATAGAATTATCTGAAGAAGCGCAGCGCAGAACCCCTTCAATAGGCGGAGAGGCAAACTCATTGATAAGCTTGAACCGCTTATCTTGCGAGGCGAGAATTGATGCGCCTGAGCCTGCCAAATGAAACACCGTGGGAGGAATATGAGAGAGGGCATCTGCGATAGGCGTAGCTAACGGTTTTCCAAAAGCATCCCCATCTTTGTTAAAAGTCTGTAGCCATAATTGATCGCGCTTTGCGTCCATCACAACACCAAGAGGCATTGGTTGGTTGGTTGCCATGGCTTCAAACACACTAACCCCAACACAAGGGCAATTCAGCGCAAGGGCTAAACCACGAGCAGTTGCCAAACCAACTCGAAGTCCTGTGAAAGAGCCGGGCCCAGTAGTGCAGGCAACTTTGGTGACATCAGTCCATTCAACTAAGGCCTGATCGAGTAACTCTTCAAGCAAAGGCATCAGTCGTTCCGCATGACCGCGCCCCAATTCTTCAGATTGTGAAGAAATGACTTTTGTGCCATCTGCAATGGCGGCCGAACAAAAAGGTCCTGATGTATCAATAGCGAGTAACAAAGCGCTTACTGAACAGCCTCAACTGTTTCCACTTCAGGAATAAAATGTTTCAGCAGGTTTTGAATACCATGTTGCAATGTTGCCGTTGAAGATGGGCAACCAGCACAGGCCCCGCGCATTTTCAAAAAGACGCGGCCATCTTTAAACCCATGGAAAGTGATATCCCCACCATCTTGAGCAACGGCTGGGCGAACCCGCGTTTCTAATAACTCTTTGATTGTGGCAACAATTTCTTCTGTTCCCGGTTCAATAACACCTTCATCGTCAGGCATGCCCCCAGCTTCAGTATCAATAGTCATCACAGGAGCACCAGACATATAGTGTTCCATGATGGCGCCCAACACCGCAGGCTTCAAATGCTGCCATTCAGTGTCGTCTGTTTTGGTAATGGTGACGAAATCAAATCCAAAAAATACGCCAGCAACGGAAGGGACTGAAAAAAGAGCCTCCGCTAAGGGAGATTTCCCCTTTGCCTCATCGGCATTGGTAAACTCAAACGGTCCATTTTGCACAACGGTCTCACCAGGCAAAAATTTTAGAGTTGCTGGGTTTGGTGTGGCTTCTGTCTGAATGAACATAGTTTATTCCTCATGCAACGGGGATGCAACGGAAGTTGCGTAGTTTAGAATGTCTCTAAATTAGGCCTGTCTTAGCGGGATATCAAGTCAACTTATCGCAAAGTTATACGAGATCATCAATTTCTTCATCCGTGAGCGTATTTGGAACGATTGTCACCGGTATAGAGAACACCCCACCACTGCCAGCGATCGCCGTAACCAAGGGGCCGGGACCTTCTTTGCTGTCTCCAGCGGCCAAAATCATCAAAGCTATATCGTGATCTTCTTCAATTAGGCTTTCAATGGCTTCAACAGTTTTACCTTCGCGGATAACTGTTTCTGGGGTAACACCGCCGAATTCAATTGCCCAAGCTGAGGCTTTAGCAAGGGCCGCTTCCGCAGCTGCTAGCCCTTCAGCACGCATCACGTCCTCAACGCCTAACCAGTGTTGGAAATCGCCGGGCTCAATTGCATAAATAAGCACAAGATCAGCATCAATCCCCGCAACACGGCGCGCTGCATAGTGGATTGCTTTTTCGCATTCAGGGGTAGAATCAACAACTGCCAAAAACTTTCGGCGGTGTCCCTCTTCTCGAACTTCCCGTTTACTAACCATAATTTGCCGTGCTCTTGTTCGATCCTGATAAGAGCCTAACGCCTTGCGCCAATAAATCCAACGATTTCGCGAACATCGGCCAATGTCTGCGTAGCAATAGCCCGCGCTTTATCAGCTCCCTTGATCAATATATTATCAATCTCGGCTGGATCAGATTGTAAACGGCTCATTTCATCTGCAATAGGGCCAATTTTTTCAACGGCCAATTCCACAAGCGCAGGTTTGAATTTAGAAAATTCCGAGCCGCCATATTCAGCTAAAATGCTCGCTTTGTCTGTGTCCAATAGTGCGGCAAAAACACCAATGAGATTGTCCGCCTCAGGACGATCTTCTAAACCTTCAACTGTTTCCGGTAGGGGAAGAGGGTCGGTTTTGGCCTTGCGAATTTTCTTAGCAATTGTGTCCGCGTCATCTGTCATCACAATGCGGGATAGATCAGAAGGGTCAGATTTTGACATTTTCTTTGAACCGTCCCGCAGGCTCATCACCCGAGCGGCTGGGCCGCCAATGAGCGGCTCGGTGATTGGGAAATAACCTTGCACCTGTTCATTGCCCATCATCATAGGTTCTCCCAGACCAAGAGAAGCTATACGGTCTGAATAGTCATTATTAAATTTTTGCGCGATGTCGCGGGTGAGCTCCAGATGCTGCTTTTGATCTTCACCAACCGGCACATGGGTGGCGCGATAGGTTAGAATATCAGATGCCATAAGGGCTGGGTAGGCGAATAGCCCGACAGAAACTTTCTCCCGATCTTTACCAGCTTTCTCTTTGAATTGGGTCATGCGTGACAACCATCCCATGCGGGCAACGCAATTAAATATCCAAGCAAGTTCAGCATGTTCCTGCACTTGGCTTTGGTTGAAAACGATGTGCTTTTCAGGGTCTATACCAGAGGCAATAAATGCCGCAGTTACTTCGCGGATATTATTGGCTAACTCGGTTGGCTCTTGCCAAACTGTAATGGCGTGTAAATCGACCACACAGTAAATACAATCATAGTCATTTTGTAGCGGTACAAATTTCTTGATCGCACCGAGGTAATTACCAAGGTGAAGATTACCGGTTGGTTGAATGCCAGAAAAAACACGTTCTTGAATTTTGTTAGACATGGTTTGGACCCAAGCTGTTGATTAATTTGTGAGGTGTATGGGGGACAAACCCTAGCGACGCAATAGCCGTTTTATTGCTGAGCGATCAATCACACCTGTTACAAAACAAAGCCAGAAATAGAGCGCCGCCCCAATGGTAACCATTCCAACTGTGATACTCGTATGAACAACAAACCCAGCATCAAACAACGTCAGACTAAGAAGCTCGCGGGCAAAATATATTGCTACCCCCATAAACATTGCTATCCCCAAAATCGTCATAAGACGATTCAGAGAGTTTTTGTCAGGGCGAAAGTCACCACGAACCCATTGGGTTCCAGCCAACAAAGTAAGGTTCACCCATGCGGAAACAGAAGTAGCAACGGCTATTGCTACATGACCGAGGCTTGGGAATAGATAAAGGGAAAGAGCAATGTTTGTGATGACCATAATGAGTGAAAAATAAAACGGGGTCCGCATGTCCTCGCGAGCGAAATACGCTGGTTGAAATACCTTTATCATCACATAAGCAGGAAGCCCTGCGGCAAAAAAGGCCAGTGCGGTTGCGGTATCTACAGTTGCTTGGGCATCAAATTGCCCACGCTCATAAACCAATTTTACGATATCCTCTGGTATAACCATAAAGCCGACAGCTGCGGGCAGTGTTAATGCCAGCGCAAATTCGAGTGATTTGTTCTGCAGGTTTTTTGCATGCTCTTGATCATCAGCTTTTAAGGCGCGAGATAGTTCAGGTAACAACACCACCCCAACCGCGATGCCAATCACCCCAAGCGGCAATTGGTTTAGTCTATCAGCATAATTCAGTAATGCGTTGGCTCCATCTTGTGCCGTTGCAATAATGGTTCCGATCAACAAATTGATTTGTAGCACTCCGCCCGTTAAAAGCGCGGGCCCCATGAGAACCATGAGTCGACGAACTGGTGCTGTCAGCTTGGGTGTTGTTAAGCGAAACCCCATGCCTTCTTTTCGAACACCCCAAAGGAGAAACAAAAATTGGGCTATGCCTGAAAAGAATACTCCCCATGCAAGTGCGATGCCGATATGCCGTTCGCCTAAGTTAAAAGTGATACTAAAAAATAGTACACTTACCAAAATCACGTTTAATAAAACGGGAACAATGGCCGCCAAAAAGTACTTTCTAAGAGAGTTCAATATCCCTGAGAACATGGCCACCAGTGACATACACATCAAATAGGGAAACATGATCCGCGTCATTGTAACGGAGAGTTCAAACTTCTCTGGATTATCGACAAATCCTGGCGCAACAATTGTGGACACCAAGAAAGGCATGAACAGCATCGCAATGCCAGTAAACACCAATAACCATGAAGCCAATACAGCAAATACTTCTTGCCCAAATTGACGGGCTGCGTCTTCGCCGCCTGCTTCTAGTTCCTTTGCAAACAGAGGAATGAAAGCAATGTTAAATGCTCCTTCCGCAAACAGCCGGCGAAATAGGTTTGGGAATCTGAAGCATGTGTAAAAAACATCCGCCACTGGCCCTGTTCCTAGTGCTGCGGCCATTAAGGCTTCTCGACCAAACCCAAGAATACGGCTCGACATTGTGGCTCCACCAACGGTCGCAAACTTTGAAAACAAGCCGCTCATTCTGGAGCCTTATTCTTTGCCGCTTTAGTATTAGCGTTCATGTTCTTCTTTCCACCAATTGCTTCGATCAACTTACGTTTGATCGCAGCACGTTTTTGAGGGCTAGTTATTTTGAAACCCAGTAGATCGTTGACATAAAATGTATCAATCATTTTTTCGCCAAATGTTGCAATATGAGCAGAAGCTGTATCGAGAGAAAGATCAGCCAAAGCACCAGTGATATCAGAAAGCAAGCCTGGTCGGTCAAGGCTCTCTATTTCAATAACCGTGAATTTATCGGATAGGGCGTTGTCTATCATTACAACACTCTCGATTTTAAAAGCTTGAGTTCGGCGCTTTGGCTTTGCTTTATCCGCCAATAGTTTTGTGAGGCGTACGTCGCCGGACAACACTCGTTCGATCGTGTCGCCAATTTTTTTAGCGCGGCGACGTTCGTCTTCTACATCGTCGTAGAGTCGATTGATGAAAATAGAATCTAAGGCGCGGCCATCTTTCATGGTAAAAATTTGAGCGTCCACGATATTAGCATCAGCCGCCGCACAGCATCCCGTTATTGTAGAAAGCAAACGTGGATGATCAGGGGCTAGAAGGGTGATTTCGGTGATCGCTTCAAACTCCCGAGTAGCAACTGTGGTTGCAAAGGATTGTTTGGTTTTATCGCATTCCCTAATAAAGTTCATATGGCGGATTTGGTCTTCCAAGGGAACAGTTAGCAGGTAGTTATCGTAGTGCCGCGCGATGGTCTTTTCACGCATTTTGTCTGGCCAACTGCTCAGCGCTACTGCGAGTTCTCGTTTAACAGATAAAATTCTCTCGTGGCGTGGAGCTTGGGTGAACCCCCCAGTTAGGCGCGGCTCGGCCTCATAATAAAGGGTTCTCAAAAGTTGCCCTTTCCAGCCGTTCCAAACACCAGGGCCAACAGCTTTAATATCACATACTGTTAAAACTAAAAGCGCTTTCATGCGCTCAAAAGTTTGCATTACGCCGGCAAAGTCTGAGATGGTTTTTGGGTCATTCAAATCACGTGACTGAGCAGTATTGGACATCAGCAGGTGTTGCTCTATCAGCCAAGCAACAAGTTCAGTTTGTTTCTTATCCAGCCCCAAGCGAGGGCAAATTTTCTTCGCCACCCGCGCCCCAGCGATTGAATGATCTTCGGGGCGGCCTTTGGCCACATCATGCAACAAGAGAGCAACGTAAAGCGCAACACGGTTTTTGGTGTTGTTCATTATTTCATTGGCAAGTGGGTGCTGTTCTTCTACTTCGCCGTGCTCAATTTCAGATAGAATTCCGATGGACCGTAATAGGTGCTCATCTACCGTATAGTGATGATACATATTGAACTGCATCATCGCCACAACCTTACCAAAGTCGGGAATGAACCGACCCAAAACTCCCGCCTCATTCATTTTACGCAAGGTACGCTCGGGTGTTTTGCGGGAGGTTAGAAGAGCCAGGAAGGCAACATTGGCTTCTTTGTTCTTACGAAGATTCTTGTCTATTAACTTAAGGGAACGGGACACCAACTGCATGGCATCGGGGTGAAAAAGGAGTTCTTTTTGTTCGGCAATTTGGAACATACGAAGTATATTCACTGGGTCGTGTTTGAACACATCGCCATCTATGGGGGTGATGCGGTTGTTGGCATTTAGGAATTGATCTGTGCCCTTAATTTTTTTGGGTCGACGCGTTAGAGATCTAAATATTCCACGCACACCTTGAACACTCTTGGCTTGCTCTTCCTCTAGGGCTGAACAAAGGATGCGCGTCAAATCCCCCACATCCTTTGCCACCAAAAAATAGTGCTTCATAAATCGTTCAACAGCACTTTGGCCCGGGCGTGAAAGATAGCCAAGTCGCTCGGCAAGAATGGGCTGGATATCAAAAGATAGCCGCTCTTCTGCCCGCTTGGTGACAAAGTGCATGTGGCATCGCACCGCCCAAAGAAAATCTTGCGCCTTATTAAATTTACGGAACTCAGCAGCAGAAAACACTTTTGCCTTACGTAATTTTTCTCGACTTCTAACGCCGTAATAGTACTTGGAAATCCAAAACAGCGTATGCAAATCCCGTAATCCGCCTTTGCTGTCTTTTATGTTGGGTTCCACAAGATAACGAGATTGGCCAGATTTCTTGTGTCGCGCGTCGCGCTCATCAAGCTTGGCGGCAATGAATTCTGGGGCTGATTTTTTCATCAACTCCAGTTCGAACTGGTCAATTAGTTCTTTGTAGAGGCTTATTTCCCCCCATAAAAAACGCGCTTCTAAAATAGAAGTGCGGATTGTCATGTCTTCCTTTGAAAGTGAAATACACTGGTTGATATTTCGGGTAGCATGGCCGACTTTGTAGCCCAAATCCCATAACATATAGAGGATATATTCTACAATATTTTCGCCAAGGGCCGTTTGTTTGTAGGGCAGGAGAAACAATATATCGAGATCAGAACCAGGGGCCAAAGTTCCTCGTCCATAGCCACCGACTGCAACAATCGCCATCCGTTCGCCTACGGATAGATTGGAGGCACGAAAGACGTGAACAATTGCGAAGTCATAAATGCAGCGAATTATCTCGTCTTGTAAATGGGAAATTCGAGATGCGCAGGCGGACCCAGAACCATCGTCTAAAAGAAGTTCTTCAGATTTGGCGCGCCCTGCTTTTGATGCTTCCTTTAGCAGTGCTAAAACCTGCATACGGATTTTGGAATCTGCTCCATTGCCATCACTATTGGATGTGAACGCTGTTAGCTGTTCACGCAGAGCGGTCGCATTAATGATTTCATCAAGTTTAAGATTGATCTTGGCCATGCAGCCGCTTTTACGCGACCCTGTATTAACTGGCTAGACCCTAAAACAGCTTACAGTACTTATGTGATGAGATCAGCCTCAGTAGAATGCTGGATTTGTTCAAGAGTAACATTTTCAGCTATCTCGTGAACTCTTAGGCCTTCTCCGCTCACATCAAAAACACCAAGATTTGTAATAACGCGATCAACAACGGCTTTTCCGGTTAGTGGCAAAGTACAAGATTTCAATAATTTGCTTTCGCCGTTCTTATTCGTGTGATCCATGATCACAACGACACGGCCAACGCCTGAAACAAGGTCCATCGCACCGCCCATACCCTTGACCAGCTTACCAGGAATCATCCAATTGGCGAGATCACCCTCTTGAGAAACCTCCATGGCGCCTAAAATTGCCATAGCAATTTTCCCACCCCGTATCATCCCAAAGCTCTGGGCGCTGTCGAAATAGGAGGTGTGGGGTAATTCCGTGATAGTTTGTTTGCCTGCATTAATTAGGTCAGCATCAACATTTTCCTCAGTTGGGAAGGGTCCCATACCAAGCATGCCATTTTCAGATTGAAGGGTAACTTCCATACCCTCAGGGATGTGATTTGAAACAAGGGTTGGAATCCCAATACCTAAATTCACATACCAACCATCTTTAAGTTCTTGAGCTGCCCGTGCAGCCATTTGATCTCTTGTCCACATGGTTCGATCCTTACGCTGTTGGCCTGAGTGTCATTTGTTCAATTCGTTTTTCGTGCTGTCCTTGGATAAGCCGATGAACATAGATGCCCGGCAAATGAATTGTATCTGGGTCGAGGCTGCCCGTCGGTACGATTTCTTCAACTTCCGCAACGCATATTTTGCCACACATGGCCGCTGGAGGATTGAAATTACGGGCCGTTTTGCGGAATACTAAATTTCCCGTCTCATCGGCTTTCCAAGCTTTAACGATTGCGAGATCAGCAACAATACTTCTTTCGAGAAGATAGGTTTCACCGTCGAAATCTTTATGTTCTTTGCCATCCGCAATTAACGTGCCTACTCCTGTTTTTGTATAGAAACCAGGAATGCCGCACCCCCCTGCACGCATCCGCTCAGCTAGCGTACCTTGCGGGTTGAATTCTAATTCAAGTTCACCAGACAAATACTGGCGCATGAATTCGGCGTTTTCTCCAACATAAGAGCTAATCATTTTCTTGATCTGTTTTGTTTGCAACAAAATGCCAATTCCAAAATCATCCACGCCCGCATTGTTGGAGGCAAAGGTTAGGTTTTTTACACCAGAGGTTTTTATGGCATCAATAAGTAATTCAGGGATTCCGCAAAGGCCAAACCCTCCTGATGCAATCAGCATGTTGTCTGACAACACTCCATCCAGCGCTTTGGTTGCGTCCGCGTAAATTTTTTTCATGATAACTCGCAAGTGAAGGCAGTAATAAGATAACTCATGCTGAGTTTTAGCGTATTCAATCTGTTTAACAAGCTTCTCAATTGGTCGGCTAAGGAAACCTACTTGCAGGTCTGCCCGATAAAGAAATCAAAACTATTTTTAGGGGATGAAGAAAATTGGCAAAAATGCTCAGGCTCTAAATGGGGCTGGAACCGACTAGCAATAACTCTCAGTCCTAGAAGTGGTTATTTGTGCGTTTGATATTGATTGTCGTAGATTATTAGTATCAACTATCTGAGCTGGCGGTAACGCCACCCATAAATAATTTCCTGGGAGGAAAACATGAAACGAATATTATTAACGAGTACAGCTTGGCTGGCGCTAACAATCGGTGCCCAAGCGGCAGGTTGTCCAGCGGCTTCAGTTGCTGATATGAAAGGCGTCAACGCTGGCGCATTTCCACAGCAATTTGATTTGTCGGAATACCAATCGCTCGGCAATTGCACAATGACTTTTGCTGCTAACCCAGCTGCCGAAGCTCTTAACGGTAAAATCCGTGGTAACGGCGCGCTTCCAGCTTTGGCCGATCGTCTGCCATCGGAGCCACTTGTTGTAGCTCCTTACGATATGATCGGAAAATATGGCGGCACACTAGATGTGCTTTCAAACGCAACGGAAGCAGGTACGTCCGACTTCCTATCGGTGCGTCACGTAAACCTTGTGCGCTATTCAGACGATCTACAAACAATCGTTCCAATGGTTGCAAAGTCATGGAGCTGGAATGCTGATTTTACTCAGCTTACCTTCAAGCTTCGCAAGGGACATAAATGGTCTGACGGTAAGCCATTCACATCTGCAGATGTGAAGTTTTGGTACGACAACCTAGCTACTGATTCCAAAGTTATCGAAAAGCCAAAGGACTATGTTCTTGTTGGCGGCAAGAAAATGACAGTTGATGCAGTTGATGCAGAAACAGTTGTGTTTAACTTGCCTTCACCAAAGCCAGGCCTGCTTGCTCACTTTGCAACCTCATTTGCTCAAGGTTTCCAACCTAAACACTTCCTTGGTCAGTTCCACCCAGACATCAATGCTGATGCGGACAAAATGGCAAAGGCCGCTGGTTTTGAAAATGGCTTAGCTGTTATCAAAGCTTACTTTGGTAATTCAGACTGGACAGATACTCCTTCTCCATTGCTGAACAGCCCAGATAAAGTTGCTAAGCTTCCAGCATCTGTGATGCCATCATTGGAAAGTTATATCACTGTAACGGACACCACTGAAGGTCGCCACTACGTAGCTAACCCATACTTCTTCATGGTGGATACAGCTGGCAATCAGCTTCCTTACATCAATGAGCAAGATGAGATTTACATCAACGATAACGAAGTTCGTATCTTGAAGTTAGTCAACTCAGAAGTAGATTATAAGTCACAGTCCTTGTCGCTTGCGTCTTCTCCATTGCTTTTAGAGAACCAAGAAAAAGGTAAGTTTACTGTTGAGCTGAAGCCAGACATCACAATGCCTGCTTTCTCTTTCAACCTAACTTCTGCTGATGAAGGCAAGCGTAAGGTCTTTGGCGATCTTAAATTCCGCCAAGCCATGTCTGTTGCGATCAATCGTAAAGAAATCAACGATGTTGCTTTCTTTGGCCTTGGTAAACCACAACAATATATCGGTTTCTCTCCGCGTCCTGAATACATCGACGCGAAATGGGAAGGTCACTACGCGCAATACGACCCAGAAATGGCGAAGAAATTGCTCGATGAAATCGGCATGGTCGATAAAGACGGCGACGGTTTCCGCGAACTTCCAAATGGCAAGAAAATTGTGTTGAATATGCAGTTTGCTACCCAAGGAATTCCTGGACCGGTTGTTGAACTTGTTGGTCAACATTGGGCAAGCGTTGGTGTTCAAACCACCGTGAAAGAAGTGACCCCGGATGAGTATCGTTCCGCGCAATCTTCAAACGCCCTCGATGTAGGTATGTGGAAGAAGAGCCAACCCGTTGCTATCGTTCTTGGTAACAACGAGTTGTGGGTCCCACCTTTTGAAAACTACTTCGGTCACCGTACAGCGATGCTGTGGGCTGAATATGTGGATTCAAAAGGTGCATCAGGTGTAAAGCCACCAGCTTTTGTTGATCAGTTGATTTCAGATATCAACGCATTCCAATCTGCTCCTTCAGGAACAGACGAATCCAACAAGCTAGGTCAAAACTTGGTGAAAAACATGACTGAAAATATGTTGTTCATCGGTACAGTTATGGCGCCTGCGCCAATTTACCACCGCAACGTGTTGAAGAACTTCACCTCGTTCAAGACAGCGTCCTACGAATACTACCGGACACTGCCTTACCGACCACAACAGTGGTTCTTGGATGAATAAGGTCTAAACAATATCGAGACCGGGCATTTCGCCCGGTCTCTTTATGTGGCTTGAAGAATTTTTTCTGGCTACATAAGGAGACCATAGTTGCAGCATTTGACTTATAGGCTCCAGCTAACCTTTCTCCAGATCAATCAATTGCAATTACTTGATTGACTCATGCCCCGATTATACTTCAAGATTAAAGCATAATTTCTGGGAGGAAAAATAATGAAAAAGTCACTAAGTACCGTACTGGCAGCAGCAATGATTGCAGGCCTATCAAGTGCGGCTGTTCAAGCTAAAGAAGTAAAAATCGGATACGTCACTACGCTCACCACTGGTGCGGCTGTGATTGGTAAAGGCATGCAAAATGCCGTAAACCTTGCTGTTGATCATATGGGCGGCAAGATGGGTGACTTCGATGTGAAGGTTATCTATGGCGATGATGGTTTCAAACCAGAAACTGGCAAGCAAGCCACCGATAAATTAGTCAAACAAGACAAAGTTGATTTTGTTGCAGGTTATATCTGGAGTCACGTTTTGATGGCTTCTCGTAATTCTGTGTTGAAAGCTGGGAAGTTTATGATTTCCTCAAACGCTGGCCCATCGGCCGTTGCAGGTAAATTGTGCCACGAAAACTTCTTCTCAACATCTTGGCAGAACGACCAAAATCCAATGGCGATGGGCGAAGTGTTGAACCAAAAAGGTGTTAAGTCACTCTATGTTATGGCGCCAAACTATGCCGCCGGTAAAAACATGGTGACTGGCCTTGAGCGCACATTTAAGGGCGAAATTAAAGGCAAGGACTTCACCAAATGGGGTAAGGACGCCCAGTTGGATTTCTCTGCTGAATTGGCCAAAGCCAAAGCCTCTGGTGCAGAAGCGATATTCGTATTCTACCCGGGTAAAGCTGGTGGCGCGTTCATGAAGCAATACCAACAGGCTGGTCTAAAAGGTGTGTTGGATCTCTACACAGTGTTCACAGTGGATTCGATCCTTTTACCAAAACTACAAAAGGCAAATTTTGAAGGCGTGATGGGTTCTTTCCAAACCATGATGTGGTCACCCGACATGGACAACGCTCAAAACAAGCGTTTCGTGAAAGATTATAAAGCCAAGCATGGCAACTACCCGCCTCACTATGCGGCACAAGCCTATGACACGATGTTCCTCATCAAGTCCGCTGTTGAAGCTTCTGGTGGCGACTTGAACAACATGGACGCGATGCGCGCAGCAATGAAATCTGCGAACTTCCCATCCGTGCGCGGTAAGTTCACCTATGGTAACAACCACATGCCAATTCAAAACTTCTATCTTCGCCAAGTGGTGAAAGACGAAGCGGGCGATTGGACTACGAAGATTGTCTCTACTGTGTTTGAGGGTCACCAAGACCCCTACGCGTCTGAGTGCCCACTCAAGTAAGCTTTAGTGGTATAAATTTTGGCCGGAGAACTTCGTGAGTTCTCCGGCCTTTCTCTTTAGGGCTTCGTTTTAAGGGCGGTTATCTCGTGGATACCACACTTCTCTTTATTCAAATGTTGAACGGCTTTCAGCTGGGGCTTCTGCTGTTTCTCGTGGCCTCAGGGCTGACCTTGGTTTTCGGTATCCTCGATTTCGTCAACCTCGCCCACGGCTCGCTATATATGATCGGCGCATTTATTTGCGCTTCCCTAACCTACATTTTTGGAAACTTCCTTGTCGCTATGGTCGTGGCCCTGCCTATCACGGCATTGTTTGGCTACCTCATCGAGCGAACGGTGGTGCGCAGTCTCTACGAGCGCGATCATCTCGACCATGTGCTTGGCACATTCGGTCTTATTCTGATTGTCGATACAAGCGCCCATTTGTTTTGGGGGCCTGCGGGCCTAGCCGTTCCGCTCCCTGTTTGGCTTGATGGGCAGGTGGAAATATTCACTGGCGTGGTTGTGCCGATCTATCGGCTTCTTATTATATCAATCGGCATGCTTGTTGCGGCCGGTCTGTTTTGGCTCGTTAATTATACCCGCTTAGGGATGCTCATTCGCGCTGGTGCTTCCAACCGCACCATGGTCTCGGCCCTTGGTATAGACATACAACTTCTGTTCGGCCTCGTATTTGCGTTAGGTGCTGCCCTTGCTGGGCTGGCGGGCATGTTGGTGTCTCCAATTTCAGAAGCTTCAATCGGCATGGGCGGCGAGATTATTATCACGGCTTTCGTCGTGATTATTATCGGCGGCATTGGTTCCATGAAGGGCGCGTTTATTGCCGCAATTATTGTTGGGCTGATAGACACATTGGGCCGTTCTTTCTTGGACGACATTTTCAAATTGGTGATGAGCACAGAGGCCGCAGAAAATTCGGCCCCTGCCGTTTCCGCAATGCTTGTTTATATTCTAATGGCACTCGTCTTGGCTTTCAAACCTGAGGGGCTTTTCCCTCCTAAGGTGCGCTAGATGAAAGCGTTGAGCAAAAGAGGGTGGATCACCCTTCTTGTCATGGTGGCACTTGCCATCCTCCCACCCTTCTTCTTATGGAACGGCCAAGCCTTCTATATGGATTTAGCAACGCGCCTTGTCATTCTAGCAATCGCTGGGGTTAGCCTAAACTTACTCTTGGGTTACGGCGGAATGCCGTCATTTGGCCATGCCGCATTTCTCGGTATTGGCGCCTATGCGGTGGGAATTCCCGCCTATCATAATACCTATGGCGGGTTTGAAATTGCCGCTTCCTATAGCGGTGTCTACCACATCTTTTTGGCGGTCGGATTGTCGGCTCTTTTTGCTCTGCTGACAGGCATCATTTGTCTGCGCACTAAGGGCGTCTATTTCATCATGATAACAATGGCTTTCGCCCAGATGATTTTTTACCTTTTCGTTTCGTTTGAAATATATGGCGGCGACGATGGTTTAACCATCGACACCCGCTCGGAACTACCCTTGTTCAATCTTGATGAGCCACTACAGATGTACATGCTCTGCTATGGTTCCCTCGTGGCCGCTATGTTGATTGTACGCATGGTTACGCGCTCGCAATTCGGCATGGTGTTGCAAGGTGCAAAAGACAACAACGAGAGGGTGGTTACTCTCGGCTACTCCACCTTCGCCTATCGGCTCACGGCCTATGTCATCTCCGGTGCGATGTGTGGGTACGCGGGCGCGTTGCTCGGCAATTTCACCACTTTCATATCTCCAGAAATGATGGAATGGACCCGCTCTGGAGAGTTAATGTTCATGGTCATTTTAGGCGGAGCGGGCGCTACAATTGGCCCAGTTATGGGTGCGGCCATTTTCATCCTAGTTGAAGAAGTATTTTCCTCGTTCACAACCTATTGGCATTTGCCCTTCGGTATTATGTTGCTAGGAATCGTGCTGTTTATGCGGACTGGATTGCTCGGGTTTTTGACCGCTGATAGATCGAAAACAAAACTAAAAAAAGAGGAGCGTTGATATGCCTACTCTCCTTAAAGTTATTGATCTTAAAAAAAGCTTCGGCGGTGTGAACGCAACAGATGGTGTCAACCTTGAGGTTCTTGAGGGCGAGCTCCACGCCATAATTGGCCCAAATGGGGCAGGTAAAACCACGCTCATTTCGCAGCTTTGTGGTTCGATAAAACCTGATAGCGGCACAATTACATTGGCTGGAAATAACATCACCTCAAAGCCCGCTCATAAGCGTGCGGCTCTGGGCATCACTCGTTCGTTCCAAATCACATCTCTGCTGATGTCCATGAGTGTTGCGGATAATGTGGCGTTGGCGGTGCAAGCGCGGCAGGGGCATTCGTTCAAATTTTTCAAAGCGGCAAACAAGATAGATCACCTACGCCAAGAGGCAATCGCGGCTTTGAAAGAAGTTGGCCTTGAAAACCGTGCCGATGATGTAACCAGTGCCTTATCCCATGGCGAACACCGCCAGTTAGAAATCGCGGTTGCGCTGGCAACCAACGCTACTTTAATGTTGTTGGACGAGCCGATGGCAGGGCTTGGACCTGAAGAATCCAAAACCATGACAGCCTATTTGAAGGGCTTAAAAGGTTCCCGCACAATCTTACTTATCGAGCACGATATGGATGCGGTATTTGCACTGGCCGATAGAATTTCAGTTTTGGTCTATGGCAAAATTATCGCGACTGGAACGCCAGAAGAAATCCGCTCCAATGCTGATGTTAAGCATGCCTATTTGGGGGAGGAGTAACCATGTTAAAAGTTGAAAACCTCATCACCCATTACGGAAATTCACAGGCTCTGTTTGGTGTAGATTTTGAGATTGGTAGCGGCGAAGTTGCCACTCTATTAGGCCGCAATGGAATGGGTAAAACCACTACCATCAATTCCATCATGGGCATTGTCAAAGCCACGTCTGGATCAATTACTTTTGACGGGGTGCAACTGGTTGGCCAACCGTCGTTCAAAACTGCAAACTTGGGTATCGGCCTTGTACCCGAGGGGCGGCAAATTTTTCCAAACCTCTCACTGCGCGAAAACTTAATCGCCACCGCCAGCAATCATTTGGAAGTTCCTAACCCGTGGACAATCGAGCGGGTGTTAGATTTGTTCCCAGAATTAGAACCCCGTTTAAAATCTATGGGCAGCTTGTTGTCTGGCGGCGAACAACAAATGCTCGCCATTGGACGCGCCTTGATGACCAACCCAAAACTCTTGGTGCTGGACGAGGCAACCGAAGGCTTGGCTCCGCTGGTGCGCCAAAAAATATGGGCCGCGATTAATCTCATTCGTGGGGATGGCGTTTCTATTTTGGTGGTTGATAAAAATCTCAAAGACTTGCTAAAAATTGCCGACTGCAATTTCATTATTCAACGGGGAAAAATTGTTTGGTCTGGAACAAGCGACGAGCTCCGCAAAGACCGAGATGCCCTCCAGAGGTATTTAGGACTTTAACCCAGTTCTACACACGCACACTGTAACGCAGTAGCCATTCCTTGCGCCAATATATTTTATATGTAAAATAGTTTTGAGCGCAAACACAACGAGCGATTGACCATGAAAATTACAGTAATAGGCGGTGGCCCCGGCGGGTTGTATTTTTCTCTCCTCACCAAGAAGGCGCGACCCGATTGGGACATCGAGGTTTACGAACAAAACAAAGCCGATGATACCTTTGGCTTTGGCGTAGTTTTTTCAGATGACACCCTCGATGAATTTCTGAACCGTGACCTTGAAACCTACGAGATGATCCGCGATTCTTTTGCCTACTGGCAGGACATCGCCATTCATTTTAAAGGCGACGAAATACGTTGTGGTGGCAATGGATTTTGCGGAACCTCCCGCCAAACTCTGCTCACTGTGCTCC
Source organism: Rhizobiaceae bacterium (assembly GCA_036478985.1). Lineage (GTDB taxonomy): Bacteria > Pseudomonadota > Alphaproteobacteria > Rhizobiales > Rhizobiaceae > Pseudahrensia. Next base: position 121,116 of record JAZGEY010000021.1, on the reverse strand, counting down.
AAACCCGCGCTGAACAATTGGGGGTTAAACTAAATTTTGAGGTGTTGGTAAAACCCGAAGACATCAAAACCCGCTTTGCTGACTCCGATATCATTCTTGTTAGCGATGGCATTGGCTCGCAAATCCGCGACGCGAACAAAGACATTTTCCAACCTACAACGGTTCTGAAAACCAACCGATTTTGCTGGATGGGCTCAACCCGCCCGATGGACGAGTTCAACTATTTTTTCAAAGAAACTGAACATGGAATAATCTGCGCCCATACCTACCAATACGAACCGGGCCATTCCACTTGGGTGTTCGAGATGGACAACGATTGCTGGTTGGCGCACGGCTTTACCGAGTTCGATGAAGAGGGCTCCAAGGTCAAGCTATTAGAGATATTCAAAGACGAATTGCAGGGCCACGATCTCTTATTAAACCGTTCAATGTGGCGTCAATTCCCACGCATATTCTGCGAGTCTTGGTACGGCGATAACATGGTCATTTTGGGAGACGCCAAAGCCTCCGCACACTTCTCCATTGGCTCCGGTTCAAAGCTCGCTATGGACTGCGGAATTGCGCTTTCGGATGCGGTTCTCGAACACGCCGAAGCCAGTGTTGAGGCAGCCTTCAAAGCCTACGACGATGAGCGCCGCACGCCGTGCCAAATCATCCAACACAACGCGGATGTTTCCCTTTCGTGGTTTGAACACATGGACCGCTCTTGGGACATGGACCCGATGCAATTTGCCATGGTGGTGATGTGCCGTGCGAAATCTGTGACCTACGAAAACCTCATGCTGCGTGACGAAGAATTTGTCCATAAAGCCGACACTGAATACTACGAGCGCCACTACAAAGAGACAGGTGAGGACGTTCGTAAATCTCGCCCAACCCCGATGTTCACAAGTTTCACTCTGCGCGATATGAAGCTATCCAATCGTGTCGTAATGTCGCCGATGGCTCAATACCGAGCAGACAAAAATGGCGATTTGACGGATTGGCACAAGGTTCATTACGGCTCCCACGCCTTGGGCGGAATGGGGTTGATTTTCACCGAAATGACATGCCCATCAATGGACGCGCGGATAACGCCGGGTTGCCCGGGTATCTGGAACGACAAACAAGAAAAGCAGTGGGCCGAAGTGGTAGACTTCATACACACTAATTCTGTTGCCAAGATCTGCATGCAATTGGGTCATGCGGGACGAAAAGGTTCCACCAATGTTGGTTGGAAGGGCATGGATGAGCCACTTAAAAAAGCCGCGGATAATTGGCCGCTCTATTCCGCCTCGGCAATCTCGTGGAATGAGGGGATTAATGCCGTCCCGAAAGAAGTGTGCCGTGTGAAAATGGACGAGGTGAGAGACGAATTTGTGGCAGCCACAATTCGGGCGGCGGATGCCGATTTTGACATGATTGAGTTGCACTGCGCCCACGGATATTTCCTGGCATCTTTTTTATCACCCCTAACAAACGTGCGCTCAGACGAATACGGCGGCTCGATTGAAAATCGGATCCGTTATCCGCTCGAAGTGTTCACCGCAATGCGCGAGGCTTGGCCAAAAGAGCGCCCCATGTCGGTACGCGTATCAGCAAGCGATTGGAAAGCGGGCGGTTTAACGGAAGCAGACCTGATTGCCATTGCTGAAGCATTTGCTGAGGCTGGCTGCGATTTGATCGATGTTTCATCAGGCCAAACTGTGGCCGACCAAACTCCCATCTATGGCCGCATGTACCAAGCCAATTTTGCGGAAACAGTTCGCAATGTTCCTAAAATCGCAACAATGGCCGTGGGTGCAATCACCGAAGCATCGCAGGTGAATACAATTTTGCACACACGCCGTGCTGACCTTGTCGCCCTTGGTCGCCCGCATTTATGGAACCCCTATTTCACCCATCAAGCTGCCGCATGGTATGGAGTGCGCAATGCGGGTGCTTGGTCGCCTTCTTATATGGCAGGCGCAATACAAGCCAATCGCGAACAGGAAAAAACCAGAGAGAAGCTGACTGAACTGCAAAAGAAAGCATCACCAAGCGGCCACGAAAAGGCACAAACCTGATGGCTGGAAAACAATTTAAAATAACAAGGAAGATGCGGTTTGGGGATTGCGATCCAGCGGGGATAGCCTTCTATCCGCGCTTGGTAGAACAAATTAATGAGCTGGTCGAAGATTGGTTTGACGAAGCCTTAGATTACTCATTCCGCACCATGCACCTAAAAGACAAAGTCGGCGTGCCAACCCGTTCGATGTCGATAGACTTTGAACACCCTGCTCAATTGGGCGAGATGATTAAATGGAATTTGCTTGTGCTGTCCCTTGGCCGTTCGTCAATCAAACTCGCCGTAGAAGCCCATTCGCCAAATGGAAAAAGAGTGCTACGCGCCGAACCGATTTTAGTATGGGCAGATTTCAGCCTCGACAAACCAGCGTCAAAAGAAATCCCGCAAACCATTCGTGCAGCAATGCAGGCATTTTTAGTTGATGGGATTGAGGGTGATTGAGTTAGAAAACAACACCCTGTTCAAGTGGCTAGAAGCAAACGCAAAGGTTAGGCCAAATCAGGTGGCGCTGCTCACAACCACAGCCTCGATTACCTATATAGAATTAGAAAATCAGGTTCTGCGACTGGCAACCGCTTTCGCCCAACTGGGCATTGGCAAGGGTGATGTTGTCGCCTGCCAACTCCCAAACTGCCCAGAATTCATTGTCACATTTTTGGCTTGCGCAACACGCGGAGTAATTTTTCAAACCCTCCACATGCCCTATCGCAAGGCAGAACTTGCGGAGTTGATTGCCCATGGGGAAGCCAAAGCAGTCATCAGCTTGGGAGCGTTCAAAGATTATAGCCCCGCCCAAGATATTCTTGAACTTGCAGATGATTTACCAAATTTAAAATCAGTTATTGCTCTCGGTACGCCCGTCCAAGGCGCACTCAGTTTTGCTGATTTACTGGAGTCGCCCGCTGAGAGAAGTTCAATTGTTGAAACCGATATCGATGACCCCTACCTTCTGCTTTATACTTCGGGAACGACTGCAAGCCCAAAAGGGGTGCCACACCATTACCGTGGGTTTTTAGATAATGCGTGGCGGACCGCCAAAGAGTTACAGTTGAGTTCGGACGATAGGGTCTGTTCGCTCGCGCCCTTTTCGCATCTTTATGGTTTGATGGTTGTGCATTTGGCCTTGGCTTCGGGGGGAGCGAATGCCCTCGTTCCTGCGTTTAACCCTGAGACTTTTATTGCAGATGTTTCCACCTTAAAACCAACAGCGCTCTTTTCAGCGCCAGCACATTTCGCGCCATTTATTGCCGCAAATAAATTTAAAAAATCACACTTTGAAAAAACCAAACTCGTCTGCCTTTCTGGGGCAGCGGTTCCGCCGCAATTGGCACGAGCTGTCGATGACTTGTTAGATAAAGGTGAAGTCATTCAACTTTGGGGAATGAGCGAGTTACAAGCGGGAGCCTATGGTCGACCAGGTGACCCAAAAGCTGAACGGATGGAAACCACGGGTCGCGCAGCGCCAGGTTCAGAATTGCGGATCGTCGATGAGAATGCGATGCAAGTTAAAACAGGGGAAGAAGGAGCCTTAGAAATACGAGGATCCTCTGTATTTGATGGCTATAGAAACAACCAAGCCGAAACGGGAAAATCTTTCACAAAAGATGGCTGGTTCAAAACTGGTGATTTAGGAGTGCTAGACTACAATGGTTTTCTAAGACTTACTGGTCGCGCCAAAGAGGTAATTAACCGTGGGGGTGTGAAATTCAACCCGATAGATATTGAAGTGCACCTCATGTCACTTCCCGCAATTACTCAGTGCGCGATAGTGCCAATCCCAGACGAAGTTTTAGGAGAAAAAGCATGCCTTTGTGTTGAGGTAAATGAAGGCGAAAAACTCACCCTTGAAGAAGTTACGACACATCTAAATCAAATAGGTATCGCAAAATATAAGTGGCCAGAACGCTTAGAAATATTTGACGAAATGCCCCTAACGCCAACACGAAAAATTATGCGCGGTAAGCTAACTGCCATGCTCATATAACCTTGGAGAATAATTATGAAATTTGAACTTTACTCACCGGAAACTGCCCCGGCAGGTGCTGCAGAAAACTTGAGCGGTGTTGAGAAGAAAATGGGTGGCCTGCTGCCTAACCTTTATCGCCAGCTGGCTGAATCGCCGGCGGCATTGGAAGCCTATTTAACCCTTTCAAATCTATTAGCAAAAACTGATTTTAGCCCCGCCGAACAGCAATTCATATTGCTTGTCACAAGCGCCCGCAACGGTTGCAGTTATTGTGTCGCGGCCCATTCATCCGGTGGTCGTATGGCGAAATTGGACAAGGAAGCCATTGAATCCATACGTTCAGGTACTGCTGTTGCGGATGAGAAACTACAAGCGTTGAGAGTATACACCGAGCGGGTTATCGAAACTCGTGGCAAAGTTTCAGAAGCTGATTTGCAGGCCTTTAGTCAAGCTGGTTACAGCCAAAAACAAGCCGTAGAAATGCTCGTTGGCGTAGCGATGAAAACGCTTTCAAATTACTTCTCACGCATGGCAGAAACACCGCTTGATGATTTTCTGGGTCGCATGGCTTGGGATGGAAACGACAGAGTTTAGTTTTCCTTTAGAAGGCGAAACCGCTGGAGTTTTCCCGTTGCTGTTTTCGGCAACGCATCAATAAATTTGATGGAGCGCGGATATTTAAACGGGGCAATTTTAGACTTAACATGGTCTTGCAATTGTTTGATTAGATCCGCGCTCTCGTCTATGCCCTCCATCAACACGATGTGGGCTTCAACAATTTGGCCGCGTGATTCATCCGGCGCTCCGACCACTCCACATTCTGCAACGGCTGGATGTTCCAGAAGCGTCGATTCAATTTCGGGTCCAGCAATATTATAGCCGCTGGAAACAATCATATCATCGGTGCGTGCCGCAAAATGGAAGTAACCTTCTTTGTCTTGGGTAAAGGCATCGCCGGTTAGATTCCAACCATCGCGAACATAGGTTTTTTGCCGATCGTCAGCTAAATAGCGGCAACCGATTGGGCCGCGAACAGCCAGCTTACCAATATCGCCTCGCGGCACTTCATTCATTTCGTCATCAACGATCTTCGCCTCAAATCCCCCAACAGGCTTGCCAGTGCAAGCGGGTTTTGAATCCTCTAGGTGGTTGGAAATAAAAATATGCAGAAGTTCCGTAGAGCCAATACCATCCAACATCGGCTTCCCTGTTTTTTTCATCCAGTCATTATAGATTGGTGCAGAAAGCGTTTCCCCAGCAGAGACAGCACAACGCAGGGACGATAAATCCGCTCCCGCCTCCATTTCCAGCAACATAACCCGATAGGCAGTTGGCGCGGTTATGCAAATTGTTGCGCGGTATTTTTGTATGATCTCAACCATATTTTTTGGTGCAGCATTCTCAAGCAATGTTGCGGTTGCGCCGAACCGCAGAGGAAAAATTGCCAGACCCCCAAGCCCAAAAGTAAATGCGAGCGGCGGTGAACCCACAAAAACATCGTCGGGGGTCACCTGTAATACTTCGCTTGCATAACCATCGGCGACAATGAGGAGGTCTCTGTGGAAGTGCATGGTGGCTTTTGGGTCGCCTGTTGTTCCAGAGGTAAAACCGAGGAGGGCAACATCATCACGGCCTGTTTTTACGGCCTCGAAATTGACGTATTTGTTGAGGGCCAACCGATCCAGCTCCGCATCAAAATTCGCAGTACCGTCAAAGCCGACAACAGTTTCCAAAAAGGCTGATTTTTTTTGACATTCCGCCAATTCATCCATCAAACGGGTGTCGCAAAGGGCGAGTTTTATCTCTGCTTTATCGACAATTTTTGATAATTCTCCGGCCCGCAACATCGGCATTGTGTTGACTACCACCGCACCAGCTTTTGTGGCGGCGAGCCAACAGGCAACCATGGCCGGGTTGTTTGAGGAGCGGATTAGAATTCTGTTGCCGGGTTGAACCCCGAAGTCTTCCACCAAAGCGGCCGCAAGCTTATTGGTCCAGTCGGCCAGCTCTTTATAGGTGCGGCGGCGGCCATTGCCGATCAATGCGGTGCGATCCCCAAAGCCTTTTGCGACGATGGCATCGGTCAACTCAACAGCGGCGTTTAGGTGTTCTGGGTAGTTGAACTTTCCAAGATTTATATCTGCCCATTGATCAAGCGGTGGGAGATTATCCCGTGCAAATGTATCGGTGTGGGCGGTTGGACCAAGTTTCATTTTTCTACCCTTCACGAATTCATAATTTGTTTTGCGATAACAACTTTTTGCACGTCGGACGCCCCTTCATAAATCCGCAAGGCACGAATTTCACGGTAGAGGCTTTCAACAATGTGGCCGCTGCGAACTCCATCGCCGCCGTGCAATTGAACGGCTTTGTCGATGACCTCTTGAGCCTTATCGGTGGCAAATAGTTTGGCCATGGCTGCTTCACGGGTCACCCTTGGGGCGCCCATGTCTTTTGTCCATGCGGCGCGGTAGATCAACAAGGCAGCAGCATCCACATCAACCGCCATGTCTGCAAGGTGTCCTTGAACCATTTGCAAACCGCCAAGCGGCGCACCAAACAACTCCCGTGATGAAGCGCGAGATAGGCTTTCATCCAGGGCCCGACGGGCAAAACCAAGAGCGGCGGCTCCAACAGTTGAACGAAAGATATCAAGAACGGACATAGAAATTTGGAACCCGCGTCCGGCTTCACCAATGAGAGCGTCATGGGGAATACGGGCATTTGTGAACCGTAGTTTTGCTAGCGGGTGCGGAGCTATAACCTCAAGCCGCTCGGCGATTTCAAGACCGGGCGTATCTGCCGGAACGAGAAATGCACTTAACCCACGCGCCCCCGGCTGTTCACCTGTGCGCGCAAAAACGCAATAAAAATCTGCAATGCCGCCATTGGAAATCCATGTCTTTTCGCCGTTTAGAACATAACTGTCACCTTCCAGCTCAGCAGTCATTTCCATGTTGGCAACGTCGGAACCTGATTTTTCTTCTGAAAGTGCAAAGGCGGAAATGGCTTTCCCTTCGCGGGTTTTTTCTAACCATTTTTTCTGTTCATCGCTTCCAAATAGGCTGATTGATCCCGTGCCCAATCCCTGCATTGCGAAGGCAAAGTCTGCCAGCCCATCATGGCGCGCTAAGGTCTCGCGGATGAGGCAAAGGGAGCGAACGTCAAGTGTTTCATTGCCCTCACCAATTGCTGAATGTTTGAGAAAACCCGCATCCCCCAATGAGGCCACCAACCCTCGACACGCCTCATCAATATTGGAGTGGTCAACGGGTAAATTTTTCTCGCACCATGTTTCCAAGCTTTCGGATAATTCGCGGTGGCGATTCTCAAAAAATGGCCAGTCTAAGAAACTGCGATCGCTCATCAATTGCCCTCGAATTTTGGTCTTTGTTTATTGGCAAACGCTTCATAGGCGCGGGTAAAATCCTCAGTCTGCATGCAAATCGCTTGGGCTTGGGCTTCCGCTTCAATCGCTTGCTCAAGCCCCATAGACCATTCTTGATTCAACTGGGTTTTAGTTATTCCGTGGGCAAATGTTGGCCCAGATGCTAGACGGGTCGCCATTTCCATTGCGGCAGACTCTAGCTCATCTGCTTGATGCAAGCCGTTGTAATAGCCCCATTGCATGCCCTCTTGAGCGCTCATGCTCCGCCCTGTGTAGAGCAATTCTGCGGCGCGGCCTTGGCCTATTATTCGCGGCAACATGGCGCACGCCCCCATATCGCATCCAGCCAACCCGACCCTCGTAAACAAGAAGGCAGTTCTGGCTTCAGGCGTGGCGAGTCGTAAATCAGCTGCCATCGTAATAATTGCACCAGCACCAACAGCGACACCATCAACCGCAGCGATAATTGGCTTGCTACAGCCGATCATCGCCTTGACGAAATCTCCGGTCATACGGGTGAAGGCAAGCATTTCTTTCATCGACATTTTTGTCAGCGGTGCGATGATTTCATGCACATCCCCGCCGGAGCAAAAATTGCCTTCATTAGGTAGGAAAACAACGACATCAACATCATCGGCAAACCGTAGATTGCTAAAGAAGTCGCGCAGTTCTGCATAGCTTTCAAACGACAGGGGGTTCTTTCGTTCTGGTCTGTTGAGGCGAATTTTTGCAACCCGTTCTTGTACCTCGAACAGGAAATGTTTGGGCTGGTAGGCAGCCATAGGCTTCGCACTGTTGAATTTATTTTTCATTAGAAGAGAGTTCACTTTCTTGAATTTTTTCAAAGGAATCCATCAATTCTTTTGTATCATCAAAATCGAATTGTGAAAAAAGCTGATCAACCCAAACGCGATGTTCTATGGCCATTTTTTCAAATAATTCTTGGCCCTTTATTGTCAAACGTATGAGCATAACACGACGATCTTCTTTGCCCTGTAAGCGTAACAACAATCCCTCTGAAACAAGCCGTTCAACAATGCCCGTAACATTTCCGTTAGAAACCATAAGAGCTTTTGACAGCGCGCTCATGTTCATGCCTGTTTCGCTTCGGTAGAGTGCTGCCATAACGTCAAAGCGGGGTAAGGTCGTATCGAACTTTTGTTGTAATTTGCGGCGTAACTCATTCTCAATACCGCGGGTAGTCTTTAGCATTTTTAACCAAAGACGGGTGCGCTGTTTAATTATTTCAGCATCAACTTGTTTTGCCTTTATTTGGTTTGCTGATACCATTTACACATCTCCCCCAGCAATTTGAATTGTTTGTCCTGTTACTGCCCCTGCATTATCGTCGCAAAGCCACAAAACAGCAGAAGAGACTTCTTCAGGCTCAATCAGACGGCCAAAGGGGTTGAGTTTAGCCAGAATATCAACGGCCTGCTTTTCGCCCATGCCCGTTTTTGCGGTTATGTTTGCGGCACTTTTTTCAACTATAGCGGTGTTCACAAACCCTGGACAAACGGCGTTCACCGTTACGCCCTTAGTCATAACTTCAATGGCGACAGAGCGGGTGAGGCCAACAACTGCGTGTTTTGAAGCTGAATAGGCGGAGCCGTACGCAACCCCTTTTTGCCCCGCAACGGAAGCGATGGTAATAATACGACCCCACTTCTGTTCCACCATATGCCCAACAAGTTCACGTATGCAAAGAAACACCCCTTCAACATTAATTTGTTGAACTTTGCGCCACATGTCTAATGTAGTTTTTTGGATTGGTGCAGTTTCGGCAATGCCAGCATTAGCCACGAGAATATCTATTGGCCCAAAGGTTTTTTGTATCGCTGTAAGAGCTTCCAATACGTTTTTTTCATTAGCAACATCCATCAGCTGCAAATTGATATTATCATGGCTACTGGCAATGTTCTCGAGAGGTTTCTTACGCCGTCCCGTAATGGTAACAAGCGCCCCAGCATTCGCTAGATCCAAAGCAATAGCCGCGCCAATCCCCGACCCGCCGCCTGTCACAAGCGCATGTTTTCCAGATAAGCCAGACATATTTTCTCCCTTATTGAAAAAAAGGATAGTTCAAGTTGCAACATACTTCAAACTTAAAATATATATTGAAACGACGAGGCTAAGATGCCAAACTTCCACCCGTTGAACGCTTCAAATTTTTCTCCTGAGATTCCCATGAACCCATCACCCCACGAATTTTTACATCCAAAAAACTGGCACTCACCGCGGGGCTATTCCAATGGAGTTGTAGCTCAAGGGCGAACAATTTATTTGGCCGGCCTAATTGGCTGGAACCATCGACAGGAATTTGAAAGCGATGATTTTGTTGAGCAGGTTGATAACACATTAAAAAGTATTGTTGAGGCTCTTGATGCCGCTGGCGCTGGCCCTGAGCATCTGGTGCGCATGACCTGGTACATTACGGACAAGCAAGAGTATCTCTCAAGGTTAAAAGAACTTGGAGCTGTTTATATGAAACATCTAGGCAAAAACTTTCCTGCCATGGCAATGGTGCAGGTGGTCGCCTTGATGGAAGATCGCGCAAAAGTGGAAATTGAGGCAACCGCCGTTACACCTGCGTGATCAGCGATCGTAAAGGTTGCTACTTCCCCTTATTAACCCGCGCCCGTAATTGCTCAGGGCTTTCCACCCGTTCTGAGTAGCGTTCTACCAAATATTCTGAACGGCCTCTAACAAGCCAGGTAAATTTAATCAGCTCTTCCACCACATCAACAATACGGTTGTAATAGGCGGAAGGTTTCATACGGTCGTTGTCATCAAACTCCAAGAATGCTTTGGCAACTGAAGACTGATTTGGAATCGTAACCAGCCGCATCCAGCGGCCAAGAATACGCATTTGATTGAGGGCGTTGAAACTTTGTGAACCGCCACTCACCTGCATGATCGCTAGGGTCTTGCCCTGTGTCGGGCGCACTGATCCAATGGAAAGCGGTAACCAGTCTATTTGCATTTTCATTACACCAGTCATGGCTCCGTGGCGCTCAGGGGAAACCCAAATCATACCTTCTGACCAGGTTGCAAGATCGCGCAACTCTTGGACTTTTGGATGGCTTTCATCAACAGAATCAACCAAAGGTAAACCGCTTGGATTAAAGACCTTTATCTCGGCCCCAAGCTGCTCTGCAATTCTTGCAGCTTCCTCTGATACCAACCTAGAAAACGAGCGCTCCCTTAATGAACCATAGAGAACGAGAATGCGTGGCGGGTGAGTAGGGTCTCCATCTTTTGTTAGCTGGACAGTGGCAATTGGTGGTAGTGCGCCTAGCGCCAATCCTGGCATCGAAGATGTAGAGGTGTTTTTTGTCATAAAATACGAGCCTATTCTTTATCGGCTAAGAGCCAGTTGCAAAATACCCAAGCCAATAATGCGGCGGTTAGTTGGGCAAAAATAAAGGGGATCACATCGTCGGGGCGTATTCCGGCAAATGTATTTGAAAAACTACGGGCAATCGTTACCGCAGGATTAGCGAATGAAGTTGAAGCAGTGAACCAATAGGCAGCGGTGATATACAGGCCCACCGCCATGGCCACGGCATCGCCTCGGGCTTTTATGGTGGCAAGTATTGTGAAGACCAAGCCAAAGGTCGCTACCCCTTCAGCAAACCATTGCGCGCCGCCGTATCTGACTTTCTGCGAGAATTGAAACAGAGTTTCATCAAACATCAAATGAGCTGCCCAAACACCAAGAATACCGCCGATGATTTGTACGGCAACAAAGGCTAGGCTTTCACGCGCTGCAATTTCGCGTTTCAACGCAAAAACAAGCGTCACAGCCGGATTAAAATGCGCCCCAGAAATTGGCCCAAGCATAGTGATAAGCACAACCAAAATTGCACCTGTTGGAATGGTGTTTCCGAGTAGGGCAATCGCAACATTACCTCCTGCTAACCGCTCTGCCATTATACCTGAACCAACAACGGTGGCGAGCAAGAAGGCTGTACCGATAAACTCAGCGCCGAGACGCTGAGACAATGTAGGGGAATGAGTCATTTATATTTCTTTCAATTCATCAACAGGCAACCGCAATTTCATCAATCACTGGTTGGCAAAGTTCTGGCCGGCCGCCGCAGCAGTCTTCCATTAAAAAAGCGAGAATTCCGCGCACGGCTTCAAAATCTGCAAAATAACGAATGGAACGGCCCTGCCGCTCATTACGAACAAGGCCTGCGTTCAACAAAATACTAAGATTTGTGGACATTGTATTTTGGCGCACCTTGAGTGCATCACCAATTTCTCCAGACAGCATACCTTTGGTTCCCGCCTGAACAAGCAGGCGAAAGACACTTAGTCGTAATTCTTGAGAGAGGGCCGAAAAGGCATTGGTGGTTTGCTTGTTATCCATATATCGATAATTCTTGATATTACGATATATATCAAGCCTTGAGTATAATTAGTGCCCGTTTTCACGGGCACTAATTGGATTGCAAAATGGTGCTATTCAGCTGGAACAGCTACCATTTCTGTTGTTCTAAGCTGGTTAGGCAACATGAAGGCAATTGCGATGAAGGCAACGCCAAGCACCAGACCAACAAGATCACCAGAAAGGTTTGGTAGGAGTGCATCATATTTTGCACCCGGAACCGCAGCAACAGTTAGCTTGCTGCCAGATAGAATGCCTGAAGCTTTCCACATTGGGTATGTTGCCATGTATGCAGCTGCACCGAGCAAGCCGCCAGCGACATATGCAAACGCATCACGACGACCAGAAGCGATAGCCGCAAGACTTGTACCGGGGCAATAGCCAGAAGCTGCCCATCCAAGACCGAGCATTATGCCACCGATAAAGACACCGGCATAAGCAGACTTAACTGACATATGGGCGACATCTACCAGACCAAGCATTTGGCCAGCGAACATCAACACAGAACCGATTCCGATTGCCAAGAGAATGGCTTTCATCAGGCCAAGATTAGTGAGGTTCAACATTTTACCCAAAACTGTTGGGTTTGTTGCGCCAGAGCGATCAAGAGCAAAGCCGAAGGCTGCGCCAATAATAATTGCGAGAAAAATTGTCATGACTTAACTGCCTTTCTTATACATAAACATTGCGGTGGGAATGGCGGCGGCAAAAGCACCAGCTGCAAATATATAGCCAGAGATTGCTGTTTGCATCATGCCAGACATCATATGCCCCGATGTGCAACCACCTGCCAATCGCGCACCATAGAGCACAACGAAGCCGCTCAAAAATGCTACGGCGAACCGCTTTACGTTACTGCTACCGTAATTGGCTTCCCAAATTGCCGGCATCATTTTTTCTCTACCGGGAACACCGTTCCGCAAGAAAGAAGAAAGTGCCGCGCCAGCCATGAGAGCGAAGACGAAGACGAACGAATAGTTTAGAGGGTTTGAAATATTTTTTGCATATTTACCCTTAGATTTTGCTAAATAATCATTCGTTGATGTGTAAGCACCGTCGGCGGTTTGAGTAACAACCTCAGGGCTTACTGCATCCCAAAGAATGCCGTCAAAAATTACGAATTGTGTTGAAACCCCGATGGGTTTGACAAGAAGGACAGCAGCAAAGAACGAAAGTCCAAGCATCAAGCCTCCTGTTTTCCAGTTAAGTGCCATAGGGCATCTCCATTAGTTTTGCTGAAAACCTAAAGGCCAGCGTTGATAGCGCGTAAATCATTAACGCTGCCTGTGCGGTCACGGATATGTTATATTCGTAAAATTGAATACATGGCAGAATGTCGCACACAAAAATCATGGTCATTTTCATATCCATAACTGTCTAGTATAGAGCGTGGGGCAGCAGATATGATGAGAAGAGTTTTCAATGACAAAAACGACGGATGCAATTATAATTGGTTCAGGCGTAATTGGCACTGCCATCGCATTTGAATTAGCAAAAGCGGGCATGAAAACTATAACTGTCGATCGCAACCGCCAGATTGGCCACGGCTCTACTTCTGGTTCCTGCGCGATTATCCGAACCCATTATTCAACTTTTGATGGGACTGTATTTGCTTGGGAAGCCTATCATTATTGGCGCGATTGGGCAGAATATTTAGGCTTATCGACCGGCCATGATATTGCAAAATACCGTGAGACTGGGTGTCTGGTTTTCAAAACTGAAGCCAATGGTTATCTAGAAAAACACATTGAAAATTGCGAACTCTTGGATTGCCCGCTGGAAGAATGGTCGGTGGAACAAATCATGGAAAAGCTCCCAATTTATACCATGGATAGCTTTTCCCCTGCACGTAGAATGGACGATCCAAAGTTTGGCATATCAAATGGAAACAAACTTGCAGGGGGAGTTTTTTGGCCAAAAACAGGCTACGTAACAGACCCCGCGCTTTCGGCGCAAAACCTAGCCGATGCAGCCAAACTTCACGGCGCAGAATTTTTGAATGGGGTAACGGTTACAGAAATATTACAAGAAAATGGGCGGGTTAAAGGCATCCGCTTAGCTGATGGAAGAGAAATTCATGCCCCAATCGTCGTCAATGTCGCGGGGCCTGCTTCTTCTGCAATAAATAATATGGCCAAAGTCCTGGACGATATGACAATCAAAACCCGCGCCCTGCGCCAAGAGGTTGTGCATCTTCCATCACCAAAAAGTTTTGATTTTGAGAACGATGGCTTGATTGTTTCTGATAGCGACATAGCTTGCTATATGCGGCCCGAACACGGCAACAACATTCTGATCGGCAGCGAAGATCCCGAATGTGACCCCCATCAATGGGTGGAGGATGATACGGATTACGATCGCAATTTTACTGACCAATGGACAACCCAAGCTTTGCGTCTTGGTCAACGTGTCCCTACCTTGGGTATCCCCCAAAAAACCAAAGGGGTGGTCGATCTCTATGATGCTTCCACCGATTGGATTCCAATTTACGATAAATCCCAATTACCCGGTTTTTACATGGCCTGCGGTTCCAGCGGCAACCAATATAAAAATGCCCCGATAGCTGGAAAAATGATGACGGCTTTAATTGAATATTGCGAAGGCGGGAACGACCACGACAGCAAGCCGTTGCAAATTAACTTACCCTATATCAAGCGCGATATAGATGTCGGCTTCTATTCTCGCAAGCGCAGCATCAACGAAGAATCTAGTTTCTCTGTTCTGGGCTAATAACGGCAACCACCAAAACCTTTTTATCCTGAGTCCAGATATGTAATTTGCAAAAAAGCCTGTTGTGTAGGTTCTGATTTTAACGCAGACTGAAGTTTAGAGGACCGCTAAGGTTCCGTCATAGCAAATAAATAACAATAAAGCTTTGGGGAGAAGCATGGGAAAGTTTTTTCAGTTCGCATTGATGCGTGCAGGCATGTCGATCTTCACACTGTTGATGGTGTCGCTGATCGTTTTCACGTTGATGGAACTGGTTCCAGGCAACTGCGCGGAACGCTATCTGGCTTTCAAAAACACCCAAGGCTCACAAATTACAATTGCCGATATCAAGGCCGAAGAGCGTCGGCTCGGCCTAGACCGACCTTTCATGGTTCGCTGGGGCTCCTGGGTTGGTAATGTGACCTTTAAAGGTGAGTTTGGCGACAGCTGCATTTTACGTCTCAACATCAACCAATTATTAGCAGATAAATTTTGGATATCTTTGGCGCTTTGTTTGGTGGCGCTATTCGTTGCCTATCTGATTGCCATCCCGATCGGCATTATATCGGCGGCCTCCACCAATGCTTTTGCCAACAACTCTCTCCGCTTTATCAGCTATTTGGGTTTGGCCCTACCAAATTTCCTTCTCGCTCTTATCATCATGCTTGCATCCACTGTCTGGTTTGGTGACTCTCTAACAGGCTTGTTCTCAAAAGAATTCCGCGATGCGGCATGGTCTTGGGCAAAATTTCAAGACTTTATGTCCCGAGCGTGGTTGCCTATTTTCATACTGGGATGGTCAGCAACAGCCTTTGCCTTGCAAACTATCCGTGCGTTGATGTTGGATGAGAACGGCAAGCTTTATGTGACCGCTGCGAGAGCGCGGGGCTTGTATGGACGCAAATTGCTTTGGCGCTATCCAGCCCGTCACGCATTGGGGCCGGTCATCAATTCGCTGGGCTTCGATCTAAACCGTATTTTCAATGAGCTTCCTGTGGTTGCGCTGGTGCTAACCCTAACGGAAGCTGGGGCCCTGCTGATTGAAGCATTGGCACGGTCGAACGACCAGCAGTTAGCGGGCGCTATTATCTTTTTACTTACCGCGAGCATCGTTCTGGTGAATTTTGTCACCGACATCATGTTGGCTCTCATGGATCCACGCATCAGACGGGGGTTGATAGGATAAAATGACAACCACAACCAAACAAGAATTAGCAGACCAAAAGCTTAAAGAGGCTTACTTCACCGCCTCCCAAGGCCAGTTGATTTGGACTCGTTTCAAGAGCAACCGAACTGCGATGATCGCTGCTTGGATATTAATTGGACTTATTCTCGCAGGCTTTTTTGCACCGTTCTTATCTCCCTATGACCCCACGATAGCAGGTCGCGATAAGGAGTACGAAAATGGCGCGCCACAAATTCCAAAGTTCTGGGATGAGAATGGTTTTTCCGCGCGACCTTTCCTTTATACTTTGGAGCGTAGCCGTTCGATCAAAACCAATTTCCGTTGGGTGACAAAAGAGAACCGCGAAAAGCGGCGCTATCTAGAATTGTTCGTCAAAGGCTGGGAGTACACCTACTTCAAGGTTGACTGGAATCTTCCCGGAACGATGTTTGATGTTAATTTACCAGGGTTCAAATTCAACACCCATCTCTATGGCATGGATGTAGGGGGGGTTCATCTATTCGGCACAGACGCATCGGGCAAAGATATTTTGGCCAGAACATTCCATGCAATTTATACGTCCTTAGCGGTGGGTACTCTTGGTGTTGGTATAGCATTCATCTTAGCGCTCATTATTGGCGGGGTTGCGGGGTATTTCGGCGGCTGGATGGATTCCTTCCTGCAAATGATAACAGACGCAATTCGTACTGTTCCGGCCATACCCTTGTTCATGGCAATGGCGGCGTTTATTCCTGATGAATGGAGCTCGGAAACGCGGTTCTTCTTTATCTCGATTGTGTTGGGACTGGTCGGATGGCCAACATTGGCGCGGCGAATAAGGACCCACCTTTTAACCGAGCGAAGCCAAGAATATGTGTTGGCTGCAGAATTAAGCGGCGCGTCTTCTGGGCACGTAATCCGCCGTCACCTGCTGCCCAGTTTCACAAGTTATATCATCGTCGACTTGATGATCTCATTCCCTTACATGGTGCGAACAGAAACGGCTTTGAGTTTCATTGGTCTTGGTTTGAAAGATCCAGTGAACTCACTAGGTGCGCTAATGCAAAATGTATCGAAGGCTGACGTGCTGTTGAATTACCAATGGTATTTCATTCCCGTACTGTTCTTCATCGCATTTGTTTTAGCATTTGTGTTTGTTGGAGATGGCCTGCGCGATGCTGCTGATCCTTATTCGAGTGTTAAAAAATGACATTGCTTAAAGTAGAAAACCTCACCCTCCAATTTGACACGGATGAGGGGCGGATTACCGCCGTCAATAATGTTTCCTTTGAGTTAGAGGCTGGGCAAGTTATGGGGCTTGTGGGTGAATCTGGTTCAGGTAAATCTGTGACCGCAAAAGCTCTTATGCAGCTTAACCCATCAAATGCGGTTTATAGCCCCGAGAGTAAAATCTTGATGGAGCTGGATGGAGAGACTATTGATGTCCTAGCTTTGAAACGTGAAAGCGAAATGCAGGCTATTCGCGGCGGTTCCGTTTCCATGATCTTCCAAGAGCCGATGGCAAGCTTTGCCCCCGCCATTACTATTGGCGATCAAATGGTAGAGCAATTACTGATCCATAAGGACATGAATAAAGCACAGGCGAAAAAGCTGTCCATTGAAATGCTTGATCGAGTCGGTATTTCCGATGCCTCTCAGCGGTTTAAACAATATGCGTTTGAACTATCTGGCGGTATGCGTCAGCGGGCCATGATCGCCATGGCGCTTTCCACCAGCCCTAAATTGCTGATAGCTGATGAGCCAACAACGGCCCTCGATGTTACTATTCAAGCGCAGGTTATTGATTTGATGAAGGACCTCGTGAAAGAGTTCAACATGGGCATTATTTTCATTACCCATGACCTCGGTGTTATTGCGCAAACCGCAGACCAAGTCTCGGTTATGTATCTGGGTAACGTCGTTGAAAGTGGCCCCGTTCGTGAAGTAATACGAGATGCGGCCCATCCTTATACCCAAGGCTTGTTAAACGCCTTACCGAGGCTCGACAATCTTGATGCCCCTTTAGTCCCAGTGCCAGGAGATATTCCAAGCCCCTTGGAGCGTCCTCCAGGATGCGTATTTCATACAAGGTGCGGTGTTGCGGAAGAACGCTGTAGTCAATCAATTCCTCAAATGCAACAAATAGGCAAGCAACACGCCTGCGCCTGTTTTGTTGAAGCAGAAAAGCGGGGGGCCAAATGAGCGAGAAACCTATAATTTCGTCAAAAGACCTATCAGTTGATTTCCAAATCGGCGGCGGTTTTATGAGCCCAAAGGTATATTTGCGCGCGGTGAATAATATCAACCTAAATATTCCAAAAGGCTCATTTTTTGGCTTAGTGGGTGAAAGTGGCTCTGGCAAAACAACCCTTGGCCGTGCATTTTTGAGAGCTGTAAACATCTCCGAAGGCGAGGTTCACTTCAACGATGGCGAAGTTGAGTATAACCTTGAGGAGCTCGGCAAAAAAGAACTGCGAGATTACCGCAAGCGTGCCCAACTTATTTTCCAAGACCCCTATGCCGCGCTTTCAC
Organism: Rhizobiaceae bacterium; assembly: GCA_036478985.1. Classification (GTDB taxonomy): domain Bacteria; phylum Pseudomonadota; class Alphaproteobacteria; order Rhizobiales; family Rhizobiaceae; genus Pseudahrensia. Next base: position 102,916 of record JAZGEY010000021.1, on the reverse strand, counting down.
CACGCATGACGGTGCGCGATATTATCGCTGAACCACTTGAAGTGATGGGACTTACAAAATCCCGTGAAGAAACCGACGAGCGGGTGCGTGACATTGCAGCAAAATGCCGTTTGAATTTGGAACACTTGCGCCGGTTCCCCCACGCATTTTCTGGCGGTCAAAGACAGCGAATTTCCATCGCGCGGGCTTTGGTTTGCAATCCAAAATTCGTTGTTGCCGATGAAAGTGTTGCGGCGCTTGATGTATCAATTCAAGCCGATATTTTGAACCTGTTGAAAGACCTGCAAGATGAGCTTGGTCTTACCTACCTGTTCATTAGTCACGACCTTTCTGTGGTGGCGCATATCTGCGACCATGTTGCGGTGATGTATCTAGGGCGGATTGTAGAATCTGCACCGACGCGGGAGTTGTTTACTGCACCGCGCCATCCCTACACAAAGGCGCTCCTATCTGCGATTCCGTCGCTAGATCCAGACGACAATGGCGATGCACAAAAGCTTGAAGGTGAAATTCCATCTCCAACAAACCCGCCGCCAGGCTGCAAATTTAACACCCGTTGTTTCTTCGCTACAGAGCAGTGCAGTAAAGAAGAACCGTTTCTTCAAGATACGGGCAAAGGCCATGAAGTAGCCTGCCATCGTTGGGAAGAGTTGATGGACTAAGAAGATCAGAACTGTGTGGAAAGTATCTTCATGGCCTCTTTTTGACTTAGTTTTTCTAACGGGGTTTTTTCAACAAAATTGATCACCCATTTTGGATTAGTCTTGCCGTACTCCCGTAAAACCCATCCAATAGACTTATTAATAAAAAACTCTTTGGAACCGAGCAAAGAACCAATCACATGGGCAAGACACTTTGTATCCAAGTCAGATTTGTATTTTAGTTGGAACAAAACTGCTGACCGTTGCAACCAAATGTTTCCTGAATCCAACCATTGGAGAAGGCAGGGGTCGCGCTGCTCTGGAAAGGCTTTGAAGTATGCGCCTATTAAATTTGGTGCAATGAAATCTATGGTGTCCCACCAAGATTTAGTACAGATCATGAATTGAAATAGCTCAACGTCTGACTTCTCAAACTGCCGTTTGTATTTAAACAACAATTCTTGGGCTAGATATTGGCACTCCCTTTGAGGCTGCTCCCAAAAATGGCGCGCAATAATTTCTGCGTCTGCTTTTGATGGTAATTGAAAATCTATACGAATGGCTTGTTGCAATAGTTTGCGCTCAGGGCTTTTAATTCCAAAAAACTCAAAGTGGTTTTTCATATAGGCTTGCTGACTCGGTGCAACGTCAGGATTGGCACATTTATTTAAAGCCTTGGTTACGGCCTCAATATATTGTTCTGCAGTTGGCGCTCGTTTCATCTATATCCTCACCGCTGACATTGGGGGCAATAAAATGTACTCCTACCAGATTGTACGATGCGCTTTATTTTTCCTTTGCATTTGTCTTTGCGGCAGGGCTCATCCTCTTGATCGTAAACCGCAAAGCGATGTTGGAAGTATCCTAATGTTCCATCAGTTTGGGCATGGTCTTGCAAGGATGAACCGCCAGCCTCAATCGCTTCCGCTATCACCTCAGCAATTATTTGTGCCAACTGATTGGCTTTAGCGGTGGGCTTCCCATTTTTTAACGCGAGTATTCCCGATGGTTTCGTCGGGGATAGCCCGCATCGCCAAAGAGCCTCACAGACATAGATATTGCCAAGTCCAGCCACAACTTTTTGGTCTAGGAGTGCGGCCTTAAGCGGCGCTTTTTTACCTATAACTTTGCGGGCAAGTTCTGCTCCATCAAGTGCGTTTCCAACTGGTTCAACACCCAAGTCTTTGAACATCTTATGGTCTGCCAGATCTGCTCGGCGCTCCATCAGCATGAAACCAAAACGGCGTGGATCGTTATATATTACCCTCGCTGTCCCACCGCTTTCAGTTTTCAAATGTAGCACCACATGATCGTGCTTTTCATTCCGCTCACGTTTGTGATGAGTATCAGTAATGCCCGGCTCCTCTTCGGTGCGAAAGGAGCCGGACATGCCTAGATGCATTATAATTACATGGCCATCTTCGAGATCGACCAACAGATACTTCGCCCGTCTACCGAGGGAAATAATCCGCTGACCGGTAACCCGTTTTTCAAATTTTTCAGGAAAAGGAAACCGCAAATTTGGGCGACGCAATTCTAGTTTCGTAACCGTTGCCCCTTCCATCACGGGGGCAAGGCCGCGGCGCACCGTTTCAACTTCTGGGAGCTCAGGCATGACTCTTAAACATGCTGGCCGCCGTTCACATGAACCTCCGCGCCATTCACATAGCTTGCTGCGTTTGAACAAAGATAGAAAATAGTTTGGGCAACTTCTTCAGTTTCTCCTAAGCGACCAAGTGGAATGTCTTTTATCAACCCTTCAGTGCCCGGCGAGAGAATAGCCGTATCAATTTCGCCTGGCGCAATCGCATTAACGCGAATTCCGTGGGGACCAAAGTCGGCAGCCATTTCGCGGGTAAGCGAGGCAAGCGCTGCCTTTGATGTAGCATAGGCGCTACCCGCAAATGGGTGAACGCGGCCACCTGCAATAGATGTAACGTTGACGATTGCACCTTTGGCGGATTGCAGCTCATCAAACAAGCCACGAGCCAATAATATGGGAGCGAAAAAATTTACTTGGAATACCTGCCGCCAAACCTGCATTGGGGTTTCGATAGAATTTGGTCGAGAGCCATCTTCTAATTTTGGTGAAATTCCTGCGTTGTTCACAAGTGCGTGGAGCATGCCGCCATCCTCTTCGAGGCGGCTTTTAATCTCTGCCACTGCAAGTCCAAGGCTATCGGCATCTGCTAAATCGACTTGCACATGGTTCGCAGCGCCTTCAGGCCACGGACAATTATCGTCAAAAGGTTGGCGTGAAAGGGTGAGCACACGCCAGCCCTCCCTCGAAAAAAGCCGCACCGCAGCGTGACCAATACCACGACTCGCACCTGTTAGGACAAGCGTTTTACGTGGTTGATTTTTATCAGAACTTTCCATCCTCAATCTCTAGTCGAATAGGAAGGCTTTGCCTATGGTGGAATAAATAAAAGGGAGCGACCATGACGAAATTAAAAGGCGCCATATTAGCAATAGACCAAGGAACCACTTCTTCACGCGCGATTGTGTTTGATGAAAACCAAAAAGTTATCGCAGTTGCGCAACAAGAGTTTACTCAGCATTTCCCAAAATCAGGATGGGTGGAACATGATCCAGAGGAGATTTGGAAAAGTGTGGTTAGTGTCTGCCGCGAAGCGATAGCGAAAGCTAACAGTGAAATAGTCGCCATCGGTATCACCAACCAGCGGGAAACGAGTGTTGTTTGGGAGAAGGCAACTGGGAAACCCATTCACAATGCCATTGTTTGGCAGGACAGGCGCACGGCTGAATACTGCACCACCCTAAAACAACAAGGTATTGAGGCGGATGTCACGGAACGCACAGGCCTATTACTTGACCCTTATTTTTCGGGCACCAAGGTTCGATGGTTATTGGATAATGTGAAAGGCGCGCGCGCAAAGGCTGAAGCTGGAGAGCTGGCCTTTGGGACAATTGATAGCTTTTTGATTTGGCGGCTAACGGGAGGTAAGCGTCATGTCACCGATGCCACCAATGCCTCCCGTACATTGATGTATAATATTAGTGAGAACGCATGGGACGATAAGCTGCTCGAAATGCTAGATGTGCCAATGTCGTTACTTCCTGAAGTGTTGGATTGCGCAGCAAATTTCGGCACAACGGATGCTGATATTCTTGGAAGCGCTATTCCGATTTATGGTGTGGCGGGGGACCAGCAGGCGGCAACTATTGGTAATGCCTGTTTTGAGCCTGGGATGATGAAATCTACTTACGGTACTGGTTGCTTTGCAATATTGAACACTGGCGCAGATAGAGTCATTTCTGAAAACCGCATGTTGACTACAATTGCCTACAGATTAGATGGCAAAACCACATATGCCCTTGAAGGGTCTATTTTTATGGCGGGGGCAACCGTTCAATGGCTTAGGGATGGTCTGAAAATAATAGATGACGCACCACAAACTGGTGCGATGGCGGAAGCCGCCGACCCAGAGCAATCCGTATATCTGGTTCCAGCATTTACTGGGCTCGGCGCACCCTATTGGGATGCGGATGCCCGGGGAGCAATTTATGGCTTAACCCGTAACACGGGGCCTAATGAAATAGCTAAGGCTGCATTGGAAGCCGTTTGTTATCAAACACGCGATTTACTGGAAGCCATGAAGGCAGACTGGGACGACGATGAAAACACAGTCTTGCGGGTTGATGGCGGCATGGTGGCTTCAAATTGGACGATGCAGTACCTATCTGACATTCTGGATGCCCCGGTGGATCGCCCTCAAATATTAGAAACCACGGCGCTTGGAGCAGCTTGGCTTGCGGGGAGCTATGCAGGAGTTTGGCCAGATGCCGAGGGCTTTTCCAAAACATGGGCTTTGGATAGACGTTTTGAACCTTTAATGGAAAATGAAAAACGCGACGAGCTTTATATGGGTTGGAAGGATGCGGTAAGCCGTACACTTTCCCACCGCATATAAAAAGATCCAACCAACTCAAACCATAGCTTACAATATTATTCAGCTTCGGTTTGAAGCATTTCTTCGGTAATGGTTTCTGCCTCTACTGGCTCAGCTTCAGTTTCTGGTTCTGTTTTTACAACATCTTCAAACTTAGGACCGCCTTTAGCGACACCAACCATGGCGGGGCGCAATACGCGGTCGCCGATTTTGTAACCCTCTTGAACAACTTGTGCGACAGAGTTATTGGGTACTTCCGGATTCGGCATTTCAAACATGGCTTGATGAAAATTAGGGTCGAATTTTTCACCCATTGGATCAAACTTAGTGACACCAGCGTTGGTCATTGCTTTCAGCAATTCGCGCTCGGTCAGTTCCACGCCTTCAAACAGTGCTATGAAATCGTCAGAACCAGACTTGCGCTTTTCTTCTGGGACAGCTTGAATAGCCCGCTGCAAATTATCGCCAACTGCAAGCAGGTCACGGGCAAAATTTGCCACCGCATAGGAACGGGCATCAGCGATTTCGCGCGCCGTACGTTTCCGAAGATTTTCCATTTCCGCAACTGTGCGCAGGGTGCGGTCTTTGTATTCTTCGTTCTCAGCTTTTAGTTTATCAAGCACGGAAAGAATGTGTGCAGGATCATTAGGGTCGGCCTTAGGCGCTGGGTTTGCGGCTTCCTCGGCTTCAGCGGCTTCCATTTCAGCGGCCTCTTGTTCTTCAAGGCGCGCCTCTTCGGCTTCCATGTCATCGAATAATTCGTCTTCTGGGGTATGTCCCGCCATGTCGTTCGCCTGTGCCTATCTATAAATTCTGCAACACTTCATATCGGCTTTTAGCATCAAGAAATCAAGGGTTGGATTGATTAAAGCTGGCCATTTTTTCCAAGCCATACAAGTGCAACAGCTAAAATAATAATGGCGATAGCGGCGGCAATAAACAAAGGTTTCAGTCGTAGCCGTGAGCGAGAAAAGGTAATTTTTATATCGCACTCGGGCGTTACATAAATGCTATAAAAAGTATCCCACGCTCTTTTATTCGCCTGGTTATTTGCTTCTAATTTTTGAATTATCGCTTTGCGTGGGAACAACCAGTTGGACCCTTTTACTTCGACCTTACCCGAAATTTTATCGTCTTTTTTCAAAGGCTTTGCTGAAAAGCGATAGCGCATAGCCAAGCTGTTGCTGAAGGTTCGCAAAATTCTAGTGCGCTTTCCCGCCTTTATTTCAATCGGTTTCATTCGTTCCCCACCGCCCCCTTAAGACAACAGTTTTGAGATAACCTGTGCCGTATAATCTACCATCGGTACGATTCGCCCGTAGTTTAACCGTGTTGGGCCAATAACCCCAACCGCCCCGATTATTCTTTGGTCGCTATCACGATAAGGAGCCACGACGACCGAAGATCCAGAGAGTGAAAATAATTTATTTTCTGAGCCGATAAAGATTTTCACCCCCTCGCCTGTCTCTGCTAAATCTAGCAATTGTAACATGCCTTCTTTGGATTCTAACTCATTGAACAAATGACGAAGCCTATCGAGATCGTTTTGAGCATCAACATTCTCAAGCAAATTGCCGCGCCCTCGAACAATGAGCTGTGGCATTTGATTGGTCTCAGCACCTGCCCAAGAGGCGAGGCCTTGATCAACTAAGGATTTAGCTAATTCATCCAGTTCATTGCGCGCTGATGTGAAGCTTTTACCAATCGCAAGACGCGCCTCGCTTAAAGTGCGGCCTGCAATATGGGCGTTTAGATAATTAGAGGCTTCAATTAAGGTAGATGCAGAAAGCCCAAGCGGCAGTTCGAGAATGCGGTTCTCAACCATATCGTTCTCCCCGACGATTACCACCAACGCTTTGGTTGCTTCAAGGCGGATGAACTCGATATGTTTTAAGCGCACGTCTGTTTTCCCTGCGATCACCAACCCTGCCCCTTGGGTTAGGCCCGAGAGCATTTTACTGGCTTCGGTTAATACAGAATCAACAGTTTTATCGGCAGCCTTTACTTGGGTTTCTATATTGGCACGCTCGTCTTTTGTGAGATCCCCAAATTCCAAAAATCCATCAACAAAATATCGCAACCCAATTTCAGTTGGCAATCGGCCTGCAGAAACATGGGGAGCAAAAATCAACCCCAAATGCTCCAGATCAGACATCACATTACGAATCGAGGCGGGGGAGAGGGAAACCTCTAATTGTCGCGCCAAATTGCGCGAGCCAACGGGCTCACCCGTTTCAAGGTAAGTTTCCACGATTGTCCTGAAAATATCGCGGGAGCGCTCGTCCAGATTTTCAGGTGCGGTGTAGGGGGTGTGAATGACATTCATAAGGTGAATATAGGAACGAATGGGGGGTAGGTGCAATTGTTTAGTGAAATCACACTAGCGTCTTTCCTTGAGTGGGTCTAAAAGAGCATGAAATCATAAGAATGGATATTTTCATGCGACCTTCTAAACGTGCCCTTGATGAAATGCGGGCTGTAACAATCGAACGGGGTTTTTCGAAACATGCAGAAGGCTCTTGCCTGATTAAGTTTGGTGATACCCATGTGCTTTGCACCGCAAGCCTAGAAGACCGCGTCCCACCGTGGTTGCGCGGCGGTGGTAAAGGTTGGGTGACAGCAGAATACGGCATGTTACCCCGCTCAACTGGTTCGCGGATGCGCCGTGAGGCATCGTCTGGCAAACAATCTGGCCGCACCCAAGAAATTCAACGGCTAATCGGCCGCTCGCTTCGCGCTGTTGTCGATATGGAAGCCTTAGGGGAACGCCAAATTTCACTTGATTGCGATGTGATTCAAGCAGATGGCGGCACTCGAACAGCTTCTATTACTGGTGCCTATATCGCCTTAAAAGAATGCCTCGATTGGATGCAGGCGCGCTCTATGGTTGGTGGCAATGTATTGAAAGACAATGTGGCGGCTATTTCTTGCGGTATCTACAACGGCCAACCGGTTCTCGATCTTGACTACGACGAGGATTCAGAAGCCGAAACGGATGCAAATTTCGTCATGACAGGCTCTGGCGGCATTGTTGAAATTCAAGGAACAGCAGAAGCAGCGCCCTTTAGCGAAGAAGAATTTGGCCAGCTTATGGGCCTCGCTAAAAAAGGCATCAACGAATTGGTCGCCCTGCAAAACCTCTCCATTTGATCGTTTCATTATGCGTAAACTTGAAACCCGTGAGATAATTCTAGCCAGCCATAATGCTGGTAAGCTCGTCGAGATTCGCGAACTGATGGAGCCTTTTGGTTTCACAATTACCTCTGTTGGGGAACGTGGATTGCCGGAACCTGTTGAGGATGGAACCACCTTCGAGGCCAACGCTTATACCAAGGCTTATGCAGCGGCTAAGGCCTCAAACATGGTGGCGCTATCAGATGATAGCGGCCTATGTGTTGAAGCGCTTGATGGTGCGCCTGGAGTGTATACTGCCGATTGGGCCGAAAAAGATGATGGCACTGGCCGCGACTTTTTAATGGCTATGGAGAAAGTTGAGCAAGCGCTAAAGGATGTGGGAGCCACCACGCCAGAAAAAAAGCGCGGCTATTTTTGCGCTGTGCTTTGCCTTTGTTGGCCTGATGGACACGCCGAGTATTATCGCGGTGAAGCCCACGGTGAACTTATTTGGCCGCCAATAGGCGAGCAAGGGTTTGGCTATGATCCCGTGTTCAAGCCCGATGGCCACACCCGCACTTTTGGTGACATGAGCGCCACTGAAAAACACGGTTGGGAAATGGGCCAAGAGAACGAACCGCTTTCTCACCGCGCCCGTGCCTTTGCTAAACTTGCCAAAACGCAGTTAGGAAAGTGACCTTGAGCAATGATGTCCCAAATAATGATGATGGTTCACCCGGATTTGGCATCTATGTTCACTGGCCGTTTTGCGCGGCCAAATGCCCCTATTGCGACTTCAATTCCCACGTACGCCACAAGCCGATAGATCAATCGCGTTTTGCGGCGGGCTTTGAACGCGAGATTGCCCATATGGCCGCCATGCAACCGGGGCGTGAAGTTAGCTCGATATTCTTTGGCGGCGGCACACCATCCTTGATGGAGCCTGAAACGGTTGAGCGCATTTTGGCGGCAATCAACAAGGCCTGGGATGTACCAGATAACATTGAGATTACACTTGAGGCGAACCCAACAAGCGTTGAAGCAGGACGCTTCAAAGCTTACCGCGCGGCTGGAGTTAATCGTGTTTCCCTCGGTGTTCAATCACTTGACGATGAGCAGTTAAAATTCTTGGGTCGCCAGCACACTGCCGATGAAGCCCGCTCTGCCATCGACTTAGCACGTGGAATTTTTCCACGCCTTTCATTTGATTTAATCTATGCCCGTCCGAACCAAACCAAAGCTGCGTGGAAAAGTGAATTGGAAGCAGCAATCGAATTGGCCGCCGATCATCTTTCGCTCTACCAACTGACCATCGAGCAAGGCACGCCGTTTTATGATTTGCATAGGCGTGGCAAGATTGTTGTTCCTGACCCAGAACAAGCAGCACAGCTTTATGAGTTAACACAGGAAATAACTGAGGCCGCTGGCCTGCCCGCCTATGAAATTTCCAACCACGCAAAGCCCGGCCACGAGAGCCGTCACAACCTAACCTATTGGCGTTTTGGTACGTGGGCAGGTATTGGGCCCGGCGCCCATGGGCGATTAGTGATGAATGATGGGCGCCATGCCACCACTGCAGAGCGCCACCCTGAAACATGGCTTGAACGGGTTGAGGCCCACGGCCACGGCATGGTTGAGGATGATGTACTCACTTTTGAAGACACGGCTGATGAGATGCTGTTGATGGGGTTGCGGCTGCGCGAAGGCATGGATATGACCCGCTATGAACGGGTGACAAACACCACAATCGACCCTCAGCGGTTAGAAGACATGATCGAGCATGGCATGGTGGAAGAGCTCAAAAACAACCGCCTACGCGCAACACCTGCTGGCTGGCTGGTGCTGGATGCGGTGATTGCTGATTTAGCGAGTTAGGGCTTACTCTCAATAATGGGGAGGCTTGGTGTTTTCGTGGGGGCCTGTGCCACTATCTTCTACTTCTGTTAAGCGATCCCTAAACCGCATGAAGGCTTTCGTTAGCCCATCAATTTGTTGCCATTGCTCGTTTACGGTTTGAGACAGGCTCTCGATATCCGCTGCTTGATGAGCAACAATCTCTTCGAGTTCTTGGAGGCGTTCATCGCGGGTTTTCATTGGGCAACCACATTGTTGTAATTCGTTTATTTTCCACTTGTGCCCAAGGTTTTTGGTCTTGTCGAGATGACGCATAACAAAAGCCGTGCTAGCGTTTTGGAATGAGTAAAAAACCAACACAAAAATCAGCCCCAAAATCAGCCGCCCAACCAGCCATCGAGCTGTCTGGAATTAGTAAATCCTTTGGCCCCGTACAGGCCAATAAGGATATTGATTTGGTCATTCAGCCCGGTTCTATCCACGGTATTATCGGCGAGAATGGGGCGGGGAAATCTACCCTCATGTCTATTCTTTACGGCTTCTATCAAGCTGATAGTGGCTGGATTAAAATGAAAGGGGAGCTGACCGTTATTCCTGACAGCCAAGCCGCTATTGGTTTGGGCATTGGCATGGTGCACCAACACTTTATGTTGGTGGATAATTTTACTGTTCTTGAAAATATTATTCTGGGGGTTGAGGGCGGCAATATACTCAACAGCTCGATGGCAAAGGCGCGGGTGGAATTAAAACGTCTTGAAGAAGAATTTGGGTTGAAAGTTGACCCCGATGCGCTGATCCAAGATTTGCCCGTTGGCCTGCAACAGCGGGTGGAAATTTTGAAAGCACTTTATCGTGGTGCTGATGTTCTCATCTTGGATGAACCAACGGGGGTGCTGACCCCTGCTGAAGCAGACCATCTATTTAGGATTCTTGAACAACTTAAGTCGCAAGGAAAAACCATCTTGCTGATTACCCATAAGCTTCGTGAAATAATGGCGATAACCGACGAGGTTTCCGTCATGCGCCGTGGTGAAATGGTAGCGACCCGCACAACTTCAAAAACCAGCGCGGAAGAGTTGGCTGAATTGATGGTTGGTCGCCGTGTTCTCTTGCACGTCGATAAAGGAGATGCCCATCCAGGCGAAGTAAAATTGAGCGTTGATGGCGTTACCGTGCGCGATGGACGTGGGGTGGATATGGTCAAGGATGTTTCTTTCAATGTTCGCGCTGGGGAGATTGTTGGCATTGCAGGAGTAGCAGGTAACGGCCAATCGGAGCTCCTGCAGGCCATTGCGGGCATGGCAAAAACTCACTCGGGATCAATAATGCTCGATGGAATTGAGGTCATAGCTGATCCAGCCGCCCTGCGAGAAAAGGGGTTAGCCCATGTACCAGAAGATCGTCATCACGAAGGTTTAGTTTTGCCTTTTGCGGAAAATGAAAATGCAATTCTTGGTTATCACGGGAACAGTGAATTTGTCTCAGGGCCGTTTTTACAGATTGATAATATCCTGGCTGACGCGAATGAGAAAATAAAAAAATACGATATACGCCCACCAAATCCAAATTTGAAAACCGCCAATTTTTCAGGCGGTAACCAGCAAAAAATTGTGCTCGCTCGGGAGATGGAGCGGGATCCGGTTGTACTGCTCATCGGCCAGCCAACGCGCGGGGTCGATGTGGGGGCGATTGAGTTCATCCATAAACGCATTATCGAAATGCGCGATGCTGGAAAAGCCGTGTTGCTTGTCTCGGTTGAGCTAGACGAAATTCGCTCCCTCGCCGACCGCGTCTTAGTAATGTTCGATGGGCATATAGTCGGTGAGCGACCACCAGAAACCAGTGAGAATGAACTTGGTCTGTTGATGGCCGGTGTCGCGGAAGAAACCGCCGCTTAGGCGCTCACATGAACACCCGCGCCACCCTCATTGGCTTGATAGCAGTGCTGCTGTGGTCGTTGTTGGCATTACTAACTACTGCAAGTGGGAAGATTCCACCATTCCAACTCGCCGCAATTTGCTTTGTCATCGCTACGGGGGTTGGTGCGGTCAGCATGGTAAAATCAAGCACTGATTTTTCAGCACTACGGCAGCCATTGCCAGTTTGGTTGCTCGGAGTTGGCGGATTGTTCGGTTATCATTTCTTCTATTTCACCGCCCTACAAAATGCACCTCCCGTTGAAGCGGGATTGATTGCCTATCTTTGGCCGTTGCTGATTATCCTGTTTTCTTCCCTGCTGCCCGGCGAAAACCTAAAAGTACACCACATCATTGGCGGCCTATTAGGGCTTTCGGGGGCTTTCTTGATTGTCAGTAAAGGCGGTACATTTTCGTTCAACTCAGACCATGCTTTTGGTTATGGAGCCGCCGCTCTGTGTGCTCTCATTTGGTCAGCCTACTCTGTTCTCTCACGACGGTTCGCAGATGTACCAAGCGAGGTCGTCACCGGATTTTGCGCCGTATCAGCCTTACTCGCATTGATGGCGCATTTAGGATTAGAGGCGACTCAATGGCCCCAATCAACAAGCCAATGGTTTGCGGTTCTTGGCCTTGGGCTTGGGCCTGTAGGCCTTGCCTTTTATGTTTGGGATTACGGAGTAAAGAAAGGCAACATTCAAATTCTCGGTGCCGCAAGTTACGCAGCACCTGTGCTTTCCACCTTCGCGCTAATTGCGGCAGGGTTTGCAACTTTTACATGGGCAATTGGATTAGCAACCGCACTTGTTGCCCTTGGTGCGGTTGTCGCGGCTAAGGATATGATTTGGAAAAACTAGGGCCGCTTGGCTTCCACTGCATCCCAAAACAAAGCTGCAATATCGTTGCCGCCAAAGTTTTTCACTTCACGAATACCGGTTGGGGAAGTCACATTTATTTCGGTCATATAATCGCCGATAACATCAATACCAACGAAAATAAAACCGCGCCGTTTTAACTCTGGCCCAATAGCCGCACAAATTTCTTCTTCGCGCTTGGTCATGCCTATCGCTTCAGCGCGACCCCCCACATGCATGTTGGAACGAGCTTCATTTTCAGATGGCACACGATTGATCGCACCGACTGGCTCGCCGTCGATCAAAATAATACGTTTGTCACCAGCGCGCACTTCACTCATGTAGCGTTGGGCGATGAAAGGCTCTGGCCAAGTAGCTTCAAACATTTCCAACAAGGATGAGAGGTTTTGGTTGCCTTCTTGGATACGGAAAACGCCTGCGCCGCCGTTGCCGTAAAGGGGCTTGATGATGATGTCCTTGAACTCGTCTCTAAACTTACGGATTTCATCACCAGAGCGGGTGATGAGGGTTTCGGGCATAAGCTCGGGATACTCGGTTACAAATATTTTTTCTGGGGCATTGCGCACTTCGGCAGGGTTATTAGCCACCAGCGTTTTGGGGTGCAGGCGCTCAAGTAGGTGAGTAGCGGTGATATAACCCATATGGAAAGGTGGGTCTTGGCGCATCAAGATGACATCCATATCACCCAAATTCTCGCGCTTAGCCTCTCCTAGCGTATAATGGTCGCCCTCAACATCGCGCACGGTGACAGGTTCGCAATCAGAATAGACAACACCGTCACGCATGGAGAGACGATCAACCTCGTAGTGAAATAACTCATGGCCCCGCGCTTGGGCCTCTAACATTAAGGCAAAGGAAGAGTCCCCTGCGATATGAACAGTAGAAATATGATCCATTTGCACGGCAATACGAAGAGGCATGAGAATATCCTTTAATTCAGAATCGACTGTTTAACTCAATTTTGGTGGGTGGGAAACAGCCTGTTCTTCAAGTTCGATAATTGGGGCTGGAATATCGCAGGTTTTTTCTTTGGCCTTGCAAAGATCAGCAATAATACAGGCCTCACATTCGGGTTTACGCGCTTTGCAGGTGTAACGGCCATGAAGAATAAGCCAATGGTGGGCGTGGTAGAGGTATTCCTCAGGAATACGCTTCATCAAAATGGCCTCAATGTCATCTGGTGTTTTGCCGGGGGCCATTCCCATGCGATTGCCGATGCGAAAAATATGAGTGTCCACCGCCATGGTTGCTTGGCCAAAGGCCATGGAGACAACCACATTAGCGGTCTTACGGCCAACACCTGCAAGTGTGGTGAGCGTATCGCGGTCGGTGGGCACTATGCCGCCGTGATCCTCTATCAATTGCTGCGACATCTTAATGACGTTCTTGGCCTTGTTGCGATAAAGACCGATGGTTTTGATGTAATCGCGCACCTTATCTTCCCCCAAGGCCAACATTTTTTGCGGGGTATCGGCCACCGCAAACAAATCCTTGGTGGCGCGGTTTACACCGACATCTGTTGCTTGAGCCGAGAGCAAGACGGCCACAACCAACGTATAGGGGTTCACATGATTCAACTCGCCTTTGGGTTCAGGTCGCTGCTTTTTAAAACGCGAAAAAATCTCCACCATTTCAGCCTGCGTATAACGGGCACGGGGGAGTTTCTTGGGTTTTTTCTTGGGGGTTATCATGCTCATAACTACCATCTATACTCTCCCCATGAATACAGACAACATCATTTTTGCAGCGCGCTTAACACCTTATCGCTCATTGAAACGTGAAGGGTTCAAGTTGCTGATGGGGTTTATTGGCGGTGTTTGTCTGATTATCGGGTTATTTTTCTTTTCTCTTGGCCTGTGGCCAATTATTGGATTCATGGGCTTAGATTTTATGCTAATCTATTGGGCCTTCAAGTCAAACTACCGTGCTGCCAAAGCCTATGAAGATGTAGAAGTTTCCCATCACCGTGTCTTGGTTCAAAAAATCTGTGCTAAAGGGAAAAAAACAATTCATGAATTTCCTCAATATGGCACACGCTTTGAGGTGGATCGTCATGAAGAAATTGGCATCACTAAGATGTGGCTATCCAATCGAAAATGCAAAGTTGAATTTGGGTATTTTTTAAACCCTGCAGATAGGGAAAGCTTTGCCTTGGTCTTCAAACGCGCCATGGCCAGTGCTAAAAAATAAACCTTGCAGGTTTCGGGTGGCGTGTACGGCCACATTTTGTCAGTTTATTAAAAATTCAAACCGTTGGTGGCCTTAATGTTAGCGACTGTAACAGAGTTAAAACCTGATCTTACTTTTACCCACACCCACGAAGACTATGAGAATGTCTGCGCTGTATTGCGCCATATCACCGAGAACTGGCAGGAGCAGCCTGAGCTTGATGATTTATCAAAACTAACGGGGCTTGCACCAACAAAACTGCAAAAGACATTCACCCGTTGGGCTGGTCTTTCGCCAAAGGCTTTCTTGCAAGCTGTAACCTTGGATCATGCAAAACGCCTGCTAGATGAGGGGTTACCTCTTTTAGAAACATCTTTTGAGCTTGGTTTATCAAGTCCTGGGCGGTTACACGATTTATTTGTGACCCACGAAGCGATGTCGCCAGGTACTTATAAAGCACAAGGCGAAGGGCTGGAAATTCGCTACGGTTTCCACTCGTCGCCGTTTGGGGAAGCTTTAATTATGGCTACAGATCGTGGGCTAGCTGGTCTTGCCTTTGCTGATAAAAATGGGGACGATTGCCGTCACGTTGGTGAAATAGGAACCGGAAGCTTTAACCGCATTGAAGCGCTGGCCGATATGACCTGTCGTTGGCCAAAAGCTCATTATATCGAAGATGAACCATACACTGCGCCCTACGCTGGTCGCATATTTGACCCAAATCGTTGGCACGCGGAAGAGCCGCTGCGGGTAGTGCTCATTGGCACTGATTTCCAAATCAGAGTTTGGGAAGGGTTGCTCAAAATCCCTGTTGGCAAAGCGGTCACCTATTCAGGGCTGGCATCAAGTTTGGATCGTCCAGATGCGGCGCGCGCAGTTGGTACTGCGGTTGGTAGAAATCCTATTTCGTTTGTCGTGCCCTGCCATCGGGTTTTAGGAAAGTCTGGCAAACTAACTGGATATCATTGGGGCTTAACCCGCAAGCGCGCCATGCTCGGTTGGGAGGCTGGGATCTCAAAATAGAGTTTCTAGAATCTATCTCCGTCGGCGGGGCGTTAACCTTGAAATACATCGTGCTCATCTCTTAACCCATTCGTATCAATTGTTTGCCACCATGTGCTTAGAAACTTAGCCTTTGGACGGGTAAAATAATGAGCGTGTTGATAACTGGCGGTGCTGGATATATCGGATCCCACATGGTTTGGGAGTGTATTGATAATGGCGAAGACGTGGTGGTGCTTGATAATCTAGTTACTGGGTTTGATTGGGCTGTCTGCTCGCAAGCAAAATTAGTGATCGGTGATATTGCAGATCGCGCTTTGGTAGAAAACACAATCCGTGAAAATAATGTTGATACGATTGTTCATTTTGCAGGTTCTGTTGTGGTTCCTGAATCAATTGAAAAACCGCTTAAATATTACGAGAACAACACTTCACGAACCCGAACCCTGCTTGAAGTAGCTGTTCGTTGTAACATTAAGCAATTCATCTTCTCCTCAACAGCGGCGGTCTATGCAGCGCCGACAGCTTTAACCCCAATTAATGAAACAGCACCACTGGTACCGGCATCTCCCTATGGCTCCTCTAAGTTGATGAGTGAAATGATGATCCGCGATGTGGCTGAAGCACATGACATGCGCTACGTCATGTTGCGCTATTTCAATGTGGCGGGCGCTGACCCTATGGGGCGCACAGGGCTTTCTACACGGGGAGCCACCCATGTAATGAAACTGGCCTGTGAAGCTGCCACCGGTAAACGGTCTTATTTTGAAGTTTATGGAACCGATTATGACACGCCAGATGGCAGCGCCATGCGTGATTTCATTCACGTTTCCGATTTGGTCAACGCCCACTACGCTGCTCTCAAATTTCTACGTGATGGCGGCCTAAAGTTCACTGGTAACGCCGGGTATTGTTTAGGCAGTTCTGTGCTGGAAGTTGTCGATGCGGTAAAACGTGTTTCTGGTGTAGATTTTGAAGTGCGTACAATGCCACGCCGTAAAGGTGATATTCCAGCGATTGTTGCCGATGCTTCTCGGATGATGCGTCGGCTTGATTGGTCTCCGAAGTATCGTGATCTTGATACAATCGTTGAACACGCCTTAGCCTGGGAAAGAAAACTTGGAATGGCCACGGCTGATTCACCTCCCATTGCTCCAGGCTTGGACAACCTCACCAATCGGTTGACGCTCGTATAAATAAAATAACGCTTGGCCTTCTCCGCTGAACATTGCACATAAGAGGTTGTGACAAATGGCGGCTTTGATTTATGGCATTCCTTCTCGGCATTGATACTGGCGGTACTTTTACCGACGCAGTAATTTTACAAACGGCCAGTAATGGTACGGGCGGAAAAGTGATTGCTAAGGCCAAAGCGCTGACCACCCGCCAAGACCTCTCGATTGGTATTGAAGGGGCGACTACAAAAGCCATCCAACTATCCAAATGTGACCCGCGCTCTATCGGCCTTGTTTCCCTCTCCACAACGCTTGCCACCAATGCTCTCGTGGAAGGGCAAGGGGGGCGAGTTGCTTTAGTTTCGATTGGTTTTGAAAAACGTGATTTACAAAACGCAGGGTTAGCTGATGCCCTTGGGAATGATCCTGTTATCCATCTAAGTGGCGGCCACACAACCCACGGACAGGAAGCTCAGCCGCTAGATTTAGCCCCCTTGAAAAACCAACTAGAAGTGCTAGCAAAAACAGTCAGTGGCTTTGCGGTGGCTGGTTATTTTGCTGTGAGAAACCCTGAACATGAATTGGCGGTCCGCGATCTGATACTCAAACAAACGGGCAAGGCCGTTACTTGCAGCCATGAATTATCCGCGCGGTTGAACGGGCCAAAACGAGCGCTGACCACTGTCTTAAATGCACGACTAGTGCCGCTGATAACCCGGTTGATTAGCGCAACGCGGCGCACCCTTGAAACTCAGAGTATTTTGGCTCCTGTAATGGTGGTTCGCGGTGACGGGGCGCTTGTAAGTGCGGATTTTGCCGCCCGCCGTCCCATTGAAACTATTCTGTCGGGGCCTGCCGCTAGCCTTGTTGGGGCTAAATTTCTGACTGGCGAAACAAATGCATTCATCAACGACATCGGCGGAACAACTTCCGATGTCGCCCTGTTGGAAAATGGGAATCCACAGCTTGACCCCGATGGAGCAATGGTTGGGGGATATCGTACGATGGTTGAGGCTGTTGCTATGCATACCTTTGGATTAGGTGGAGATTCTGAAGTTTCTATTTCAAGCTCGGGGCTTTCTCCTGAGCTGGCCCTTGGTCCGAAACGCCTCGTACCCATCAGTTTGATTGCCCACAGTCACAAAAAGGTAATTCATGAAATTTTAGATTCTCAGCTGAAAAGCATTTTAAATAACCGATATGATGGTCGTTTTGTTTTCAAATCGGGCAGCGGTATTAGTGATGGCCTTTCGAAAAGTGAAGAACAATTATTCAATCAGATTACAGATATTCCGCTGGCTGTTGAGGGTTTACTGAGCGGCGCGGCACAGGTCGCTTCATTGAACACGCTTGTATCACGTGGGCTCGTACAGTTGGCAGGATTAACCCCAAGCGATGCCATGCACGCCTTAGGACAACACGACATTTGGGATAAGGATGCAGCCCTCAAAGGGCTAAGCCTTTTTGGACGCAAGAAAGATGGCGGTGGCAGGCCACTATTTAAAGATCCGCTTCTTCTGGCAGATAAAATTATTGAGAAGGTAGAACGACGTTCCGCAGAAATTGTTTTGGAAACGGCTTTTCAAATTGATGGGAAAGACGGACGCGCCCAAACTTACCACCTGCTTGTGCAAGATATATTGAATCGGCAGGAACAGGGCGATGAGAGCAAAACAAAGGTTGATTTATCACTCAACTTAGATCGCCCGCTCATCGGCCTTGGAGCCTCTGCCCATGCTTACCATCCCAAGGCCGCAAAACTTCTTGGAACCAAAGCAATCATTCCTGAAGATGCTGATGTTGCCAATGCAATTGGTGCGGTGGTTGGGCAAATTTCCATGCGTGTTGATATTGTTATTTCACAGCCAAGCAATGGGATATTTCAAGTGAGCGGTATTGAAAAAACTTTTCCAAATGAAAAGGACGCTCGAGCAGCTGCAGAAAAATTAGCTCTTGAGCAGGTAAAAAAACTGGCCGTACAAGCTGGCGCAGGCGAGATCGAAACCTCAATTTCATTTGACGAGAAAAGGGCAAATGTTGAATCCCGTGATATGTTGATTGAAGCCACAGTCAGCGCCGTTGCCACTGGTCGGCCTCCAATCATTAGTCCAACAGCTTAACTAAGGGACGGCAAGATAGACGGGAACCAGTCGTAGAGCATAGCCAACAGTAAAAACCCAAGAGCAAGACGGTAAATAACAAACACCAAAAACGATGTGCGCTTCACGATAGCCATGAGAATGGCAATGGCGGCTAAGGCAGCGAAGAATGTAAGAAATGCTGCCCACAGCGCATCAGATGGAATTCCATGACCCTCCTGAATGGCCTCTAGGGTTGTGAACAGGCCAGCCGCTGTAATGGCAGGAATCCCCAATAAAAACGAAAACCGTGCCGCTTCACCGCGTTCAAATCCTAAGAACCGTGCCGCTGTCATGGTGATGCCTGAACGAGAAGTTCCTGGTATAAGCGCTACAGCCTGGGCGAGGCCAATAATCATGGCAGTGCCAAGCTTGATGTCCTCCATTTTTTTAACCCGCTCTCCAACCACGTCTGCAATATACATTAAGACTCCAAAAAAGATCGCCCCATAGGCGACGACTTCAACTCCACGAATAGCATCAGAGATTCCAGAGAATTTTAATATTGCGCCGAAGCCTAGTGCCGGAATTGTTGCAAGCCCAATGTAGGTGGCCATACGAGAATGTTGAGTTATGCGGCCGCGCAGAATATCAACTGCACCGCCCAATATATTTTTTACATCTCGCCAAAAATAAACCAGCACGGCAAACAACGATCCAATATGTACCATGACATCTGTGACGATGCCTTGATCCTGCCATCCCGAGAATGCAGGAATGAGAATTAAGTGGCCAGAAGAGGAGACTGGTAGAAATTCTGTAAGGCCTTGTACAATGGCCAAAACGATAATCTGTTCAATACTCATTTAAATTTCCGTATTATTTTCGAATCAAGCGGCTTGCCGCACTTTCATCAGCCTTCTATAGATTTATTTGAAGAAGGTTGAAACTGCCTCGTTCCACTGGAAACATTGTTCTTATGCCACTGCTCTATCACAACACTTTATCCGCCGGCTCCCGCGCCATTCGTTTGATGATGGCGGAATACGAAATTGATTTGCAATTGGTGGAAGAACACACGTGGCAACGCCGAGACGAATTTCTTGCGCTTAACCCAGCTGGGACATTGCCAGTGCTGATTGAAGGTAAATCAACCATTATCGGGGCCCAAGTGATCGGGGAGTATTTAGATGAAACCCACGGGGCATTGAAACGAGACCGCCGTGTATTCCCTGAGGACCCAATTGCGCGTGCAGAGATGCGGCGGATTATTGAATGGTCTTTGGTAAAATTTGAATCTGAAGTTACGCGGTACTTGGTGCACGAGCGGGTGACCAAAAGGCAGATGCCCGCCCATGCAGGTGGTGGCGCACCAGACAGCCAAGCGCTTCGAGCGGCACGAGCGAATGTGAAGTACCATTTGAAATATTTTACTTGGCTATCTGCAAAAACCAATTGGCTTGCGGGAGAGCGGATGAGCCATGCTGATCTCGCTGTTGCGGCCTCGCTCTCGGTACTGGACTATTTGGGGGAAATTAAATGGGCAGAAGAGCCGCAACTGAAAGACTGGTATGCACGAATAAAATCGCGGCCGTCTTTCCGCCCGTTGTTGGCGGATCGCCTGCGCGGAATGCCACCTGTTTCGCACTATGTTGATTTGGACTTTTGAACGACCCTCAGAAATTTAGGGCCTTCATAGAAGCGGAGGCAAAAGCCCTGGGGTTTGATAGTGTTGGAATTGCAAAACCTGATTCTGTTGAAGTGGCCGGTTCGCACCTTAAATCTTTTGTTAATGCCCAAAGGCACGGCACGATGACGTGGATGGAAGAAACGATGGAGCGGCGTGCAGACCCGCGCGTATTATGGTCCGATGTAAAATCCATCATATTGTTGACGATGAATTACGGGCCCGAGAATAACCCGCTCGCCATTCTTGATAAAAAAGAACAGGGTGCGATCTCAGTTTATGCCCGCCACCGTGATTATCATGAACTCATAAAAGGGCGGTTAAAAACCTTAGCCTCAAAATTAGTTTCCAAATCAAAAGAAAATGGTGTGGGGCCTGAAGTGAAAGTTTTTGTTGATACCGCTCCCGTCATGGAAAAACCATTGGCACAAAAAGCAGGGCTGGGGTGGCAAGGAAAACATACAAACCTAGTTTCACGCGACTTTGGCTCTTGGTTATTTTTGGGCTCAATTTTTCTCACCCTCGATCTCCCAGCTGATGAACCTGAAGGTGACCATTGCGGCAATTGCAATAATTGTTTGGATGTATGCCCAACCAACGCCTTTCCCGCACCTTATCAGTTGGATGCGAGGCGATGCATTTCTTATCTTACAATTGAAAACAAGGGCCCTATTCCAGGAGAGTTTCGAAAGGCCATCGGCAATAGAATTTATGGGTGCGATGATTGCCTCGCTGTATGCCCGTGGAATAAATTTGCCGACATTGCCACCGAGATAAAACTCGCAGCACCCGATGAAGTAAGCGAGCCTTTACTTCAAGAATTTCTTCAGCTCGACGATGCCAGCTTTAGAAAAAGATTTTCTGGCTCTCCAGTTAAACGAATTGGGCGTAATAGGTTTATGCGAAATTGCCTTGTTGCCGCTGGCAACTCAAATTGCTCTGATCTATTACCATTTGTCGAACACCATCGCACTGATGAAGATGCGGTGGTGCGGGATGCAGCAGATTGGGCGCGCCGAGAATTGGAAAAACTATGAAGGTTGGGATATTTGGCGCGGGCTACTCAGGCCGTGAAATTGGTAAGCGGCTTGCTGATACAGGCACGCCCGTTTGGGGAACAAGTCGCAATGACGGGCATTTTGATTCACTTACGAAACAAAACATAACCCCTGCTGTTTTTGATGGAGAAACACTTACGGACGAAACCCTCTCCCATCTAAAAGAATCAACACATTTGATAATATCAATTGCGCCACCACGTATTGAATGTGCAGGGAAGTTAGTCGACCCAACGCTAATAGCGCTTGAAGGAGCGTTATCTACCTTAGCTCCAAAACTCGAGTGGGTTGGTTATCTCTCAACTGTTGGCGTTTACGGCAATCATGATGGTGCGTGGGTTGACGAGGCAATACCAGCCACCCCGGCGTCTGAACGGTCTCGACAGCGGGTACGGGCTGAACAGGAATGGTTGGCCGTGGGTGATGAACTAACAATTCCTGTTGGTATTTTTCGATTGGCCGGGATTTATGGCCCTGGACGTAATGCGCTTATCAACGCAACAAATGGAACTTCTCGGAGAATGGTCAAAAAAGATCAAGTGTTTAATCGCATCCATGTGGGAGACATCGCGGAGGCTTTAAAGCTAGCAACGATACAAAAATCGAACGGTCTTTTTAACATTACGGATGACGAACCAGCGCCGCCCCAAGATGTGGTGATTTTAGCCCATAGTTTGATTGGCGTTGTACCGCCTCCTGAGATTGATTTTGAAACTGCAGACATAACCCCGATGGGGCGCAGCTTTTATGGGGAGAATAAGCGAGTCTCAAATATAAAATCAAAAGAGGTTTTGGGGTTAGAATACGCATGGCCCAATTATCGAGTTGCCCTTATGCGCATGTGGGAGAAAAATGATTGGCTGGGTTAGATTTCCGCTATAGGCTCTCTCTTATGAAAAACTTCTTTGGGCTTTTAACCCCTATTTCAGCGGCGATCTTGAACCAAGAACAACTAAAACTGGAACCAATAGAATGAGTGCAACGCTGGTAATTATTGATATGCAATTGGCGATGGATGATCCACGCTATGGTGTGCGGGGGCAGCTAGACGCTGAAGCTAACATGGTGAACTTACTTTCCCATTGGCGTGAGCTTGGAAATGCTGTGGTGCATATTCAAGATAACTCTCTTGATCCAGAATCTCCCTATTATCCAGGCAAACCCAGCCACGCCTTCAAACCAGAACTCACGCCGCTCGACCATGAAACGGTGATAGAAAAGCAAACCAACAATGCTTTTATTGGTACAGACTTAATGGCAGTACTTGAAGAAATTGGCTCGCACGAGCTTATCATGTGTGGAGTACACCTTGATCAATGTGTTGAATCAACTGTGCGCATGGCAGGGAATTTAGGTTTCATGGTGTTTTTACCTCAGGATTGCGTCATATGTGTCGACCGCACTGATATAAATGGAAAAAAATGGAGTTCAGAGGACGTTCACGCATTGACGCTAGGCATATTGAACGGCTCTTATGCAAAGGTTGTTAAAAGCACAGAGTTAATGATGGATACGGGCAACGCTACGATCCAGTAAAAAGGGGAATAAGTAAACATGAATAACTCTCTCCCCCGCTGGGTCGATTTTGGACTAATGCCCTTTATCAATGTGGCGGTCGCCTTTCTAATTGCTGGACTTGTCGTTTTATTTGTTGGGGAAAGCCCTATAGAAGCGGCATATTTGATGGTCAAAGGCGCGTTTGGGAACGGTTATAATCTTGGCTACACTTTGTTTTTTGCCACGACTTTCATTTTCACCGGCCTTGCGGTCGCCGTGGCTTTTCACGCAGGCTTATTTAACATTGGCGGCGAAGGCCAAGCCTATATTGGCGGGCTTGGGGTTGGCCTTGTTTGTCTTTCATTTGATAGCGTCTTGCCTTGGTGGTTGACCTTTCCGCTGGCCATTATCGGTGCTGCAGTTTTTGGCGGGCTTTGGGCATTTATTCCCGCCATTCTTCAGGCTAAGCGCGGAAGCCACATTGTTATTACAACCATCATGTTCAACTTCATCGCCGCCGCTTTGATGGTTTACCTGCTGGCTGGCCCTTTGCAAAAATCAGCTACGCTGGGTCCGCGATCCCGCGACTTTACAGAAGGCGGGCAGATACCAAAACTTGATTGGTTGTTTAAACCATTTGGTATCGACATGGGTTCTTCTCCTGTCAATTTAACTTTCCTTCTCGCTTTGATAATGGCCTTTGTTGTTTGGGTTGTGGTGTGGCGAACAAAGTTCGGTTATGAAATGCGAACTCTTGGCCTTAGCCCCCGTGCTGCAAAATATGCCGGAATGCCGCAAGTAAAAATTATCGTTTTGACCATGATGTTATCCGGTGCTCTGGCTGGTATGATGGCACTTAACCCTGTGATGGGTGATCAAGCTCGGTTGCAACTGGATTTTGTTGAGGGAGCAGGATTTGTCGGAATTGCTGTGGCACTCATGGGCCGCTCCCATCCTGCCGGTATTGTTCCTGCCGCCATTTTGTTTGGCGCGCTTTATCAAGGAGGGGCAGAACTGGCCTATGATATGCCTAACATCACTCGGGATATGATTATCCTGATTCAAGGGCTGGTTATTCTTTTTGCTGGTGCGATGGGGTCACTGTTTACACCAGCTACCATGCGATTACTGACAGGTGTCGGACTGGTATCTAAGGAGGGAGAAAGCTAATGGAAACACTCATTCAGCTTCTCGACCTTACGGTTCGTTCTGCAGTTCCTTTGTTGCTTGCTTGTTTGGCAGGACTTTATTCTGAACGTTCCGGTATTGTTGATATTGGGCTCGAGGGTAAAATGCTTGGTGGCGCATTTGCAGCAGGTGCTGCGGCAGCTTTCACAGGTTCTGCATGGCTCGGCCTTAGTGCCGGTATTTTCGTAGCCGTTGGCCTATCTTTAATTCATGGTTTTGCTTCCATAACCAATAAGGGCAACCAAATTGTCTCTGGCGTAGCAATCAACTTTATAGCTGCAGGGCTTTCTGCACTTCTTGGGCAAGCTTGGTTTGGCATGGGCGGGCGCACACCGCAGCTCCAAGCTGGCGGCCGTTTCACCCCGATTGAATTGCCCTTTGCTGAGACTTTTTCTAACGTCCCTATCCTTGGCCCAATTTATGCAGAGCTAATTTCTGGCCATAACCTACTAGCTTATTTTGCCTTTGCGATGGTCCCCTTTACTTGGTGGGTTTTATTTCGAACCCGGTTTGGTTTGCGCCTTCGTGCTGTGGGCGAAAACCCGTCTGCAGTTGATACCGCCGGAATATCTGTTTCTTGGGCGCGGTATCGTGCCGTTATTTGTTGTGGAATTCTCTGCGGTGTGGCCGGAGCATATCTCTCCATTGGAGTATCGGCTGGGTTTGTAAAGGATATGACTGCTGGGCGCGGGTTTATTGCTTTGGCCGCGTTGATCTTTGCCAAGTGGAAACCAATTGCTGCCATGTGGGCTTGCCTGTTATTTGGATTTTTAGGCGCACTAGAAATTCGTTACCAAGGAGTATCGCTCCCAATTGTTGGGGTTGTACCAGTGCAATTGATGCAAGCACTGCCCTATATTTTGACCGTTATTCTTCTTGCAGGATTCATCGGTAAAGCCATCCCGCCAAAAGCTGGTGGCGTGCCATACACGAAAGAACGGTAAGATGAGAGACGAGTTGTTCAAAGCAGCAAAGACGGCAATGGCAAACAGCCATTCTCCCTATTCTAAATTTCCCGTGGGCGCAGCTATCCGCACTCCTAATGGGACGATATACGCTGGCTGCAACGTAGAAAACGCCTCCTACCCTGAAGGATGGTGTGCGGAAACTTCTGCTATTGGTCAGATGGTCAGCGCAGGAGAAAAGAAAATTTCTGAAATTTTAGTGCTGGCAGAAAAGAAAACTAAGGCCACTCCCTGCGGTGGCTGTCGACAACGTATTTCAGAATTTGGAGATGCGAACACCCCTGTTCACCTTTGTGACAACAATGGAATTGTTGAAACACTCACCTTGGCTGAATTACTGCCAGCCAGTTTTGATTTGGAATAATTATGACAAGCTTAAAAAATGCCCTTGATGGGTTTCAACCAGAAACAGCCCTCGTTTTAGGCTCCGGCCTTGGGGCTTTAGTTGATGCCGTAGTGCCTGTGCATACAATATCTTATTCTGAGCTAGATGGCTTTCCCGTCAGCGGTGTTACTGGCCACGCGGGAACATTGACCGCTGGTACATTGGGCGGTCACAAAGTAGCCGTCCTTTCTGGCCGCGCCCACTATTACGAACACGGTGACCCTGCCGCCATGCGCCCGCCTCTAGAGGCACTTAAAGAAGCGGGTATCAATCGCTTAATCTTGACTAATTCTGCAGGTTCCACAAATAAAAAAATGGCACCTGGTTCAGTGATGCAAATCAAGGACCACATAAATTTTTCTGGTACTAATCCACTATTTGGCGAACCAACAGATGATCGGTTTGTCGGGCTGACCTCTGCCTACGATAAGCCCATGTGTATCGCCTTTCGCCATGCCGCAAAGCGACTCGACATTAAACTCCATAAAGGAACCTATATGTGGTTTTCAGGGCCCAGCTTTGAAACCCCTGCCGAGATTAAAATGGCGCGTAAAATGGGAGCCGACGCTGTCGGCATGTCCACCGTTCCTGAGGTTATTCTCGCGCGGTTCTTGGGAATGGATGTGGCGGCCTTATCTGTCATCACTAATTTTGCAGCCGGTATGACGGGGGGCGAACTTTCCCATGCTGAGACAAAAGAAATGGCTCCGCTTGGGGGCGAAAAAGTTGTTCGTCTTATCACCGCTGTGCTTGAGGAGGGCTTTGCATGAGCTCCGAAAGCCGTAAACAAATAGCCACCCGCGCTTTGGGCATGGTTGATTTAACCGATCTAAACGAGGGATGCACCAACGAAGCAATTGACGCACTTTGCGCCCGTGCCCAAACACCGTTTGGACCTGTTGGCGCGATTTGTATTTGGCCACGTTTTGTGGCCCACGCCCATGGCGTCTTGCACGGCTCAGGCATTCCAATAGCAACGGTGGTCAATTTTCCCAGCGGCAATCAATCCATTGAGGAAACTGAAACTGAAACTAAAAAAGCCCTTGAAGACGGCGCCGATGAAATTGATTTGGTTATCCCCTACCGCGCATTTATTGCCGGCGATGATGATGCCGTAAAAGCCATGGTGACGGCGGTGCGTAGAGCCAGCGCAAGCAGAGCGTTGCTCAAGGTGATTATAGAAACAGGCGAATTGGAAACTGCTACACTCATCAAAAAAGCCAGCCACTTGGCCATTGATGCGGGGGCAGATTTTATCAAAACTTCAACGGGTAAAGTTCCCATCAACGCCACACCCGAAGTAGCCGAGTTAATGATCCAAGCGATTGCGGACAGTAAAAAAGACGTGGGCTTCAAGCCTGCAGGCGGGATCAAAACCACCGAAGATTGCGGTAATTATCTAGCAATTGCGGATCGCATTATGGGCGAAGGCTGGGCAACAAACGAGACATTCCGCTTTGGCGCTTCAAGTGTCTTGAGTGATCTACTTGCGGCCCTCGACGGGGCCAACGCCGTGAAAAGCGACGGCTACTGATTAGCGTTTAATGCGCTTCGTCCCAATTGTCGGCGGCGCGGGCATCAACCTGCAACGGCACTGATAGATCAAGGGCTGGCATAGGGGCTTCAACCATCACATCGACAACCAATTTGATTGTTGCGTCCACTTCTGCCTCTGGCACTTCGAAAATCAATTCATCATGCACCTGTAGCAACATTTTTGCTTGCAGATTTGCGGCCTTCAAAGCTGGTTCCATTTTCACCATGGCGCGGCGAATAATATCTGCGGCGCTGCCTTGAATGGGGGCGTTGATTGCGGCACGTTCATTAAAGGCGCGCATTTGAGCATTGCCAGATTTTACCTCAGGGTAATGGGCTTTGCGGCCAAAGATCGTTTCCACATACCCGTGCTCGCGAACAAAAGCTTTGGTATCGTCCATATAGTTTTTGATACGAGGAAATCGCTCAAAATACATTTTTATATAGTCGGATGCTTCTCCACGGCTGATGCCCAAATTGGCAGCAAGGCCAAAGGCAGAAATGCCGTAAATAATACCGAAGTTAATCGCCTTGGCCTGACGGCGGATCATTGGGTCCATGCCCTCGACCGGTGTATTGAACATCTCGCTTGCAGTCATCGCGTGAATATCTACACCATCGGCGAAGGCCTGTTTGAGTTGCGGAATATCTGCAACATGGGCCAGCACCCGCAATTCAATTTGGCTGTAGTCGGCACTTACCAATTTATTACCCGCATCGGCAATAAACGCTGTTCTAATCTTGCGACCATCTTCTGTGCGGATTGGAATATTTTGCAAGTTTGGCTCTGAAGAAGACAAGCGACCTGTTGAGGTAGAGGCCATGGCATAGGACGTATGCACGCGCTTGGAGGTTGGGTTGATGTATCCGGGGAGCGCATCGGTGTAAGTGGATTTAAGTTTTGTCAGCTGTCGCCAATCGACAATTCGGCGCGGTAGGTCGTGACCCTCTGCTGCTAAGTCTTCCAGCACTTGCGCCGACGTTGACCATTGCCCAGTTTTAGTTTTTCCGCCGCCGGGCAGATTCAATTTTTCAAACAGTATTTCGCCCAACTGCTTGGGGGACCCGATGTTGAATTTCTCATTCGCTAATTGATAGATCTCATCCTCGTGGGCAGCTGCCTTCTGCGCTAACTCACCAGAAAGCCGAGACAATATTTGTCGGTCAACGGAAATCCCCCGCGCCTCCATGCGGCAAATAACATCTACTAAGGGGCGCTCCAGCCGTTCATAAACAGCTGTCATTTTTTCCGCCACAAGTCGGGCTTTCAACACTTGCCAAAGCCGCAGAGTTACGTCCGCATCTTCCGCAGCATAAGCTGTAGCTTTCTCAATCGGGACCTTATCAAAAGTAATTTTCGATTTGCCCGTACCGCAAACTTCTTTGAAAGGGATAGGGGTGTGGCCAAGAATGTTTTCAGCCAGCGCATCCATTCCGTGTTTTCCCTTACCCGCATCCAAAACATAGGAGAGTAGCATGGTGTCATCGAAGGGGGTGATTTCGATATTATAGCGAGACAGGACCAACCAATCGTATTTGATATTTTGCGCAATTTTAAGAACAGAGGGATTTTCTAGAAAAGGTTTTAACAATGCCAGTGCTTCTGTTAAATCCAGCTGATCGGGCAATATCCCTGTGCTGAACATATCTCCGCCTTCGCCATCGGTGTGTGCAAGAGGGATGTAGCAAGCTTTGCCAGCATGGGTGGCGAGTGAAATACCAACAAGATCGCACTGCATGGCATCGAGTGAAGTAGTCTCCGTATCGACCGCCACATAGCCAAGATCAGTTGCCTCTTTAATCCAGCGCTTCAAACTTTCTATATCACTTACGGTCTCATAAGCTGTGTTATCAATGGTGGAACGTGCGGCGTCTGCACTTCGTTTATCCGCCAGTGCTTGCGGGTTGAATTGCGGGCCATCACTAGCTGAAGCTGTGATTGTAGCGCCGCTGCGGTCATCCGCGATATCCAAATCGGGGCCACGCATAGCATAGCCATCAACCGTAATATCCGTCGCCTCAATCGCTGCCGCATCTGTTTCTGTATCGGCGGCAACACGTCGGGTTAGGCTGTTCAGCTCCATACCCTTTAGAAAACCAATCAGCTTGGGGCCATTGGTGGATTCAAGAGCAAAGTCATCAACAGGAACATCAAGTGGTGTGTTGATATCGAGAGTTACTAGGCGTTTTGAAACACGAGCTAGGTCGGCAAATTCAATTAGGTTTTCGCGGCGTTTGTTTTGTTTGATTTCGCCTGCGCGCTCAAGTAATTCTTCAAGGGTGTTATATTCTTCCAACAACAGAGCCGCCGTTTTGGGGCCAATTCCTGGGACACCTGGAATATTATCAGTTGAATCGCCAGCCAAAGCTTGCAAGTCAATCATCTTTTCAGGGCCAACACCAAATTTTTCAACAACTTCAGCGGCCCCGACACGGCGATCTTTCATGGTGTCATACATAATCACCTGCGGGGTGATAAGTTGCATCAAATCCTTGTCGGACGAGATAATAGTCACATCTGCGCCTTGCTCACTCGCAACGCGGGCATAGGTGGCGATGAGATCATCTGCTTCAAAGCCTTTCTTTTCTACACAAGCGACATTGAAAGCTTCAGTGGCGGTGCGAATAACACCAAATTGCGGGCGCAGGTCTTCAGGTGGGGCATCACGGTTTGCTTTATATTCTGGATAAATTTCATTGCGGAAGGTGGTGGAGGAGTGATCAAAAATGACCGCAAAGTGAGTTGGGACAACACCAGCCGCTGTATCGCGAGCTTCCTGCAACAGCTTCCACAGCATGTTGCAGAACCCTGAAACCGCCCCCATTGGCAGGCCGTCAGATTTACGTGTGAGCGGAGGGAGCGCATGGTAAGCACGGAAAATATAGGCCGATCCATCGACAAGGAATAAGTGATCGCCCTTTTTCATAACTGCTCCGCAATTTGTGTTTGATAAAAAGACGATGGGGAAGGCCGCCCCTGATTGCAAGCCGTTGGCTTAGTTACCCCACAATTGGCTCACCATTTTGTGATATTTTTCATCGTCGCGATTTAATATTGCCGCCTTGAAATCGTCTCCTTTCGTTCCCACCTTAAAATTACGCCGATGACGCATCGGCTCGCTGCATTTGGGTGATCCCCCATTCCCGATGCAGCAAACAAGGCCCACCCTTTTCCCCTCTCCTGGGTTGGTTTTGTTAAAGCGTCTTTGAGCCTCGGTTACTTTCGCGTTTGTTTGAAAGTTTCCGGGGCTCTTTTTGTTTTGACGTTTGGGTGGACAAAGGTAAGAGTTCGATGAAACAAAATAGGACAGGCCCCATGAGCAACCTCGACAAAGCCCTTAATGCCATTGATGCAAATCTTGATGCCTCACTTGAGCGGCTATTTACTCTGCTGAAAATTAAAAGCATTTCCACCGACCCTGCCTATAAGGGTGAGTGCAAAAAAGCTGGGCAATATTTAGTCGATCAACTCAACAGTTTGGGTTTTGAAGCGGGCCTACGAGAAACACCTGGACACCCAATGGTTGTTGCCCACCATGAGGGTCCTGAAGATGCTCCGCATGTATTATTCTACGGTCATTATGACGTGCAGCCCGTCGATCCAATAGAGCTATGGGATACAGCGCCTTTTGAGCCAACTTTAAAAGAAGTGAATGGGGCAAAACGTATTTATGCTCGGGGGTCTTCCGACGACAAAGGCCAGTTGATGACTTTTGTTGAAGCTTGTCGCGGGTGGAAAGATGCAACTGGGGCACTGCCTTGCAAGGTAACAATTCTTTTTGAGGGTGAGGAAGAATCTGGCTCACCTTCACTGGAACCTTTTCTTGAAGCCGCCGCAGAAGAATTAAAATGCGATATTGCATTGGTTTGTGATACCAATATGTGGGACGCAAACACTCCCGCTATCACCACAGCCCTACGCGGCATGTCTAGCGACGAAGTGACTATTCATGCCGCCAGCCGTGATCTTCATTCGGGTTATTATGGGGGAGCTGCGCAGAATCCAATTCATGTGCTAACAAAAATATTAGCCGATATGCATGATGAATCTGGTGCGGTTACCCTTGAGAACTTTTACGATGGAGTGGAAGAAACACCTGACGATATTAAGCAAATGTGGGAAGGTCTGGGCTTCTCGGCAAAGGACTTCCTTGGTGAAATTGGACTTTCTATGCCCTCCGGTGAGGCCAACCGTTCAGTACTCGAGCAAACTTGGGCACGGCCAACTGCCGAAGTAAATGGTATCACTGGTGGCTATACTGGCGAAGGATTTAAAACTGTAATCGCCGCCCAAGCGTCCGCCAAAGTTTCCTTCCGTCTCGTTGGCAGCCAAGATCCAGATAAAGTTGCCGCCGCCTTTCGCAAGCACATTGAGGAACGGCTACCCGAAGACTGTCGTGCCACCTACATCGAACACGGTCGAAACCCCGCCACCCAATTAGACTATAATCTGCCGCAACTAGCCCAAGCTGCAGAGGCTTTAACCGAAGAGTGGGGTAAGAAAACAGCCATTATTGCTGGCGGTGGCTCCATACCGATTGTTGGTAATTTCAAACGGCAATTAGGTATGGATTCGCTGCTTATCGGCTTTGCGCTTGCGGATGATGCTATTCATTCGCCTAATGAAAAATACGAGATAAAGAGCTACCACAAGGGCACCCGTTCTTGGGCGCGGGTGTTAGCGGCTTTAGCAAGCGCATAGTTCTACGCATAATTTGCCAAAATGGATCTCAATTTCACCCTATAAGCCCCTTAGAAATAAGGGGCATAATTAGCGCTGTGGTTTACCAGTGGTTAAAAATCAACGGCTATAATTATGTTTGATAAACCCCAGCGCTCTTTGCTTGTCTATTGAGTGCCAATTCAAATAGGCAAAATGGCGCGCAAACCAACCAATAAACCTCGGGTAGAACCGCGCTTTTCAAGCGATAAAGAAACCGTACGCGTTTCTTCTAAGGATCGTATTGGGTCAACGGCGGCACCAAAGAAACCGAGCATTAAAAAAACCACGCCCGTTAAGAAAAAAACTTCAAAAACAATACCTTCCAAAAAGAAAAAACAAAAGAAGAGGCTGAATAAAAAAGCCACCAAAGGATTTTTCTTATGGCGTTGGTTGCGCAATTTTTTTAGTCGTTTGCCAAAAATAATATATTGGGGCGCTGTAACAAGCCTTTGGGGTGTTATTCTGATTGCTGGAATTTTTGCCTATTACGCCGCCCAATTACCCAGTGCCAGCACTTGGGCCATTCCTGAACGCCCGCCCAATATGCGCATTGTTGCCGCCGATGGCAGTTTGATTGGAAACCGAGGGCTAACCGGCGGAAAAGCACTTAGGTTAGAAGACATGTCGCCCTATATTCCCCAGGCTGTAATAGCGATTGAGGATCGCCGCTTTCATGCCCACTTTGGGTTTGACCCGATTGGCTTTACCCGTGCAATGGTGCGGAATGTTTTATCGGGCCGTTTGCGCCAAGGCGGATCTACGCTGACCCAACAGCTGGCAAAAAACCTGTTTCTCAAACCAGAGCGAACCTTTGCCCGTAAAGTCCAAGAGCTTATCTTAGCCTTTTGGCTTGAGGCAAAATACTCCAAGGCTGATATATTAGAGCTCTATCTTAATCGGGTTTATTTTGGTGCTGGCGCAACGGGTATAAATGCTGCTTCACACCGATATTTTGGCAAGGATGCTAAAGACGTAACAATTGGGGAGGCCGCGCTTTTAGCCGGACTCTTGAAAGCACCATCACGGTATTCGCCAGCTAGAAATCCCGATTTGGCACAACGGCGTGCCCGCGTTGTGCTTCAGGCCATGCAGCGAGAAGGTTTTGTGAAGCCTGGTGATATTGATATTCAAGGCATCAAACCGGGCGAGCATGCCCGTCATTTTCGCACCGGACCTGATCACTTTATAGCTGACATGGTTGCTAAAGAAGCACGTCGGTTAATTGGTAAAACCAAAAAAGACATCCTGATAAAAACAACCATCGACCCATTCTTACTCACAGCCGCCCATTCGATATTAACAGGGGCATTAGACGAGCAGGGCAAACGCCGTAGGGTTTCTCAAGCAGCCCTTGTCTCTCTCGCACCTGATGGCGCTATTCGTGCGCTAATTGGAGGGCGCGATTATAGCGTTAGCCAATTCAATCGCGCAGTGGACGCAAAGCGGCAACCAGGTTCAGCCTTCAAAACATTCGTTTGGTTAAATGCCTTGGAACGGGGCAATGGGCCCAATACCATCTATCAAGATAAGCCCGTGCAATATGGCAAATGGAAACCAAAGAACTACGATCAAGAGTTTCGGGGCTCAGTAACGCTCAATGAGGCTTTTTCAAAATCGCTGAATACAATTGCTGCTCAATTGACCATGGAGGCAGGCCCGAAGAACATCGCCCATACAGCAGTGCGTATGGGGATCAGCTCAAAACTAAAACCAAATGCATCTCTAGCCTTGGGGACATCTGAGGTCAGCCTAATAGAAATCACCCAAGCCTATGTACCTTTTGCAAATGGCGGCCTTTACGCTCGACCCTATCTCATTACCAGTATCACTAATGACGACGGAAAAGTGCTCTTCAGGCGCAATCATGATGTTGGTGTTCGAGTGTTAGAAAAACGTGAATTGAGCATGATGAACGCGATGTTGAAAAACGTGGTGATTGAAGGAACCGGTAAATCTGCTCGATTAAAAAAACATCCTGCTGGAGGGAAAACAGGCACAAGTCAAAATTTCCGTGACGCACTTTTTATTGGCCACACCGCCCACCTCGTAACGGGTATCTGGTTCGGAAACGACGATAACAGTCCAACTAAAAACCTCACCGGCGGATCTCTACCTGCAAGAGCTTGGCATGATTTTATGAGTGCTGCTCATCTGGACTTACTGCCAAAAGAATTACCTGGAAGCCCGATCTATACAGCTAAGGTTATCAAAAATGTTCCGATGCCCACCTTTCGCCCAAGTGAACGCAGTTTAGAAACGGCTAACATGCAAGACGGCTTAAAAGGGCGCGTTAAAGAAGCGCTGAAGAAAAAGCCGAAAAAATCAATTTTGGACTTTATTCTAAATAGATAATCTAGGCACGGTTTGGGGCGGCGCTCAAAACTGCCTCATCAACATGGCTTTCAAACTTAGCAAAATTTTCAACGAATTTGCTGGCAAGATCACGAGCCGCTGCATCATACGCATCTTTATCTGCCCAAGTATCGCGTGGACGTAAGAGCGTATCATCAACCCCATCCAAAGACATTGGAACTTCAAGACCAAAGTTTTCGTCAATCCGCATTTCAGCGTTATTCAGTGAACCATCTAATGCTGCACGCAATAATGCGCGAGTTGCTTTAATCGGCATCCGCGACCCTTCACCATAGGGGCCACCAGTCCAACCAGTATTAACCAGCCAGCAAGTCGCATCATGGGTTGCAATTTTATCGCGCAATAGATTTCCGTAAACACTTGGATGACGAGGCATAAAAGGCGCGCCAAAACAGGTTGAGAAAGTCGCTTGGGTTCCAACAACACCTTTTTCTGTACCAGCTACCTTAGCCGTATAACCAGACAAGAAATGATACATCGCTTGGGCGGGTGTCATTCGCGCGATCGGAGGCAGAACGCCAGAAGCATCCGCGGTCAGCATAATTATGGTTTTGGGATGGGGCGCTTGAGCGGTTTCTGAGGCGTTTGGAATATAGTGCATTGGGTAGGCAACACGAGTATTTTCCGTCAATGAGCCATCATCAAAATCTGGCTCATTGGTTGCGGGATCAATAACTACATTTTCAAGCACCGAGCCCCAACGCTGGGTGGTAGAATAAATCTCTGGCTCAGCTTCTTCGCTCAAACGTATCGCCTTGGCATAACAACCACCTTCAAAATTGAAAATTCCGTTATCAGACCAACCGTGTTCATCATCCCCAACCAAGGTGCGGGACTGATCGGAAGAAAGGGTTGTTTTACCAGTACCTGAAAGCCCAAAGAAAAGAGCGCTGTCATTGTTTGACCCAAGGTTAGCAGAGCAGTGCATAGGCATTACGCCCTTGGCAGGGAGGAAATAGTTTAAGGCGCCAAAAACGGATTTTTTTGTCTCGCCTGCATATTCAGTGCCACCGATTAACACGATACCACGTTTTAAGTTCACAGCGATTACTGTTTCGGAACGGCAACCATGGCGGGCAGGGTCTGCAGCAAAGCTAGGTAAGTTGATAATTGTCATATCTGGCGTATAGTCAGGGATATCTGAGGCATCTGGACGACGTAACAGGTGGCGAATGAAAAGGGCGTGCCAAGCAAATTCAACAAACACCCGCGCACCGATCCGGTATTCAGGGTCTGCCCCACCGTAGAGATCTTGAGCAAACAACTCTCTGCCCTCTGCATGCTTCAGAAAGTCGGCATAAAGCGTGTCGAAATGTTCTTCCGACATAGCCTGGTTGTTATCCCACCAAATTGTATTTTCTGTTTCGCTATCGCGAACCATGTATTTATCAGTGGCAGAACGGCCTGTATGCTTTCCCGTTGTAACAGCAAGGTTGCCTTTTGCCGTTTGGCTTCCTTCGCCGCGAGCAATCGCCAAATCAAACAATGTCTTTTCGTCATCATTCCAGCGTAGCATCGCCAAATTTTTCAGACCGACATTTTCGGCGCCAGATTTTTCGCTGCGGATACCGAGTTGGTTTGCACTTTGAGTCATTTAGTTTGCTCCGGTGATGCCTTAACAAATGAAAAGCCTGCGTTTGCCCAATATGTTTGGCAGACGGCTCAACAATTTGTAATTATCTGTTTTGGAAGTTGAGGGACACTAATCAGGCTCAAGGTCAAATACAAGACGTATGAAGGGCTAATCCCATTGCTAATCGATTAAATCCCAGCAGTAATGAGGCC
Source organism: Rhizobiaceae bacterium (assembly GCA_036478985.1). Taxonomy (GTDB): domain Bacteria; phylum Pseudomonadota; class Alphaproteobacteria; order Rhizobiales; family Rhizobiaceae; genus Pseudahrensia. The sequence continues at coordinate 66,981 of JAZGEY010000021.1, read as the reverse complement.
TGTCGTAAATAAAAACCAACTAAATCGTTTCAGTTATGGTTCTCAGGTTGATATAAACTATACCTAACCCAATTCGAGTTTGCGTGTAGCACTGGAGAAAACACATTTTCATCGCATTTCTAAGGCCATTTGCAATTCGTATCGGGGCAGTGACTAGCATTTCTTGGCATTGGCCCTATTTACGCTTAAAGTTCATTTTCAAACATGTATTTCGTTTTGGTGAACCAACATAAAAGACTGCTAACAGTGGAGACATTTCATGGCGACAATCGCTCTTGTCGACGATGACAGAAATATTTTAACGTCCGTTTCAATTGCTTTGGAATCGGAGGGGTACAAAGTTGAGACCTATACCGATGGGGCATCCGCCCTTGATGGTTTGCAACTGAAAAAACCAGATTTGGCAATTTTTGATATAAAAATGCCGCGGATGGATGGAATGGAATTGTTGCGCAGGTTGCGGCAAAAGTCTGATCTTCCCGTTATTTTTCTGACCTCTAAGGATGACGAAATTGACGAGATGTTCGGCCTCAAAATGGGCGCGGATGATTTCATCACCAAGCCATTCTCCCAGCGCCTCTTGGTTGAGCGAGTTAAAGCCGTATTACGACGCACAGCTGCACGAGCTGAAGGGGCTGTTCGCGAATCTGGCGGCTCATCAAATATGCTGGAGCGTGGGCATCTTGCAATGGATCAAGAGCGCCATACAAGCGAATGGAAAGGCAAGCCTGTTACCTTAACCGTAACGGAATTTCTCATTCTCTTTGCGTTGGCGCAGCGTCCTGGTGTTGTAAAATCGCGTGATTCACTCATGGACGCAGCCTATGACGATCAGGTTTATGTCGATGATCGTACGATAGATAGCCACATCAAACGCCTGCGTAAAAAATTTAAAGCAACCGATGATGATTTCGACATGATCGAAACCCTCTATGGGGTCGGCTATAGATTTAGAGAAGGCTAGAATGTCGTGAGCGACGCTCCCCTCTCTTTTGATAACCGTAGCAAGACAGGTAAAGCCGATAAAACGACTTTACCTGAATCTTCTGCGGAAGCAAAAATAGGATCGGGAACGCGCGGCATTATTAAAAAACCAAACCCTATCAGACCATCAACCTGGAAGCGGACCAAATTGTTGGTGCAACGTTTCTTTGGGCGTTATGTATTTACCAGCCTCACTCAACGAATAATATTTTTAAATTTAGCGGGCCTGATCGTGTTGCTGTCCGGCATTTTATTTCTCAATCAGTTTCGTGATAGTCTCATTGAGGCTCGCGAAGAAAGCTTGTTAACTCAAGGTGAAATTATCGCCGCGGCCATTTCAGCTCGAGCAACTGTAGATACTGATGCGATCACAATTGACCCAGAACGATTGATAGAACTACAGACCGGGGAGAGCGCTTACCCGATGGAAAGTGAAACGGAAAATATTGATTTTCCAATTAACCCAGAAGATGTTGCTCCTGTTTTACGGCGCTTAATTTCGCCAACCAGAACCCGTGCCAGAATTTATGATCGCGATGGCATTATTATTCTCGATTCAGATCGACTCTATTCTCGCGGCCAAATACTGCGCTACGACTTACCACCAGTAGGCGGCAAGAAAACTGGAGTTTTTACAACCTATTGGCTTCAATTCCGCCATTGGTTTTGGAAAAACGACCTCCCCCTCTACAAGGAATCACCCGATGGCAATGGCACAGGGTACAAAGAAGTCGTAACGGCACTTACTGGTGGTCCAGCGAGCGAAACAAGGCGGACCGAAAATGGTGATACTATTGTATCGGTCGCAGTTCCCGTTCAAAGGTTTAGAGCTGTACTTGGTGTGCTACTGCTTTCTACAGAAGCAGGCGATATTGATAAAATCATCGCCAAAGAACGCTATGCTATTTTTCGTACATTTGCTGTCGCGGCCGCCGTTACCGCGCTGCTTTCAATTCTCTTAGCATCAACTATTGCCAGCCCCCTTCGCCGTCTTTCTGCTGCAGCTGAGCGAGTAAAACTGGGCATTAAGCCCCGTGAACAAATTCCAGACTTTTCTGATCGCAAAGATGAAATTGGCCACTTGTCAACTTCCTTACGGGCCATGACTCAATCGCTCTACGCACGGATGGACGCTATCGAAAGTTTTGCAGCTGATGTTAGTCATGAATTGAAAAACCCATTAACCTCTTTGCGTAGTGCAGTAGAGACTTTGCCGCTTGCCAAAAAGGCTGAACAAAAACAAAAACTACTACAAATTATTGAGCATGACGTGCGCCGCTTAGACCGTCTTATTTCAGATATTTCCGACGCCTCACGACTTGATGCGGAACTTGCTAGAGAAGATGCCGAGCCTGTTGATTTAGAGAAACTGGTTACGGGTTTCTTTGAAACATACATCAATTTGGGCGAAAGCCCTCGTAGCATCATGCCTAAACTAACGCTTAAAATCGATGACACTTTAAAGCCCGCTGGGAAATGGCTGGGTTCAAAATCTCCACCGCCATCACAATGGAGGGTGGCTGGACACAAAGGCAGGCTTGGGCAGGTAATGGCAAACTTAATTGAAAACGCGCGCTCTTTTGTACCAAAAGATGGAGGTCAAATTGATCTTCGCCTTGCGAGACGTGGGCATCTTGCCGTAATTACCGTTACCGATAATGGGCCTGGAATACCTGCCGAAAACACAGAAAGAATTTTTGAGCGTTTCTACACAGACCGCCCAGCTAACGAAGCCTTTGGTCAAAACTCTGGCTTAGGCCTTTCAATCACTAGGCAAATTATTGAGGCCCATAACGGTACGATAACGGCAGCAAATATCCCAGAAAAAGAAGGTACGGGGGCACGCTTCACAGTCGCAATTCCTTTGGCATCACAAGACACGTGAACAGCACTCAAACCCTACACGGATGCGCGATTATACTTGGAACTCATGGGGTGTTTATTCGCGGCCAGTCAGGTAGTGGGAAAAGCCGACTTGCTCACCAACTTATTTCCAGTTGGCAAGATAATAATCAGTTCGCCCGTTGGGTCGTTGATGATCGTGTTCAAATAACCCCTTATCCAGCAGGACTCATCGCACGGGCTCCAAACCAAATAAAAGGGATCGCTGAAATACGGTATTTTGGCATTGAGCCGGTTCTTTATGAAGACACTACGCAGTTAGATTTGATTGTTGATCTTGTTCCAGTAAAGACACTGGAGCGAATGCCTGAAGCTCATTCAGTCAAGTTAATTGGAGGAGGCTTGTCGCTACCAACCCTTAACGCCCCGGATAATGATGTATTATTAGCTTTTGAATTGGTTCAGGCATTTTTCGATAAAAACAGCTTGCAACTGTAGATGGGCGTGTAAATATACCTGCCAGTAAAGTAATAGAATCAACTGAGTAAGGTAAATAATGATCGGGCTTGTCCTCGTCACCCACGGCTCTCTCGCAAAAGAGTTCCAACATGCCTTAGAGCATGTCGTCGGTCCTCAAGAACAGATGGAAACCGTTTCCATTGGCCCCGACGATGATATGGAGCAACGCCGCCAAGATATTCTTGAGAGCGTGGCAAAGGTAAACAGTGGTAGTGGCGCAATTATCTTAACTGATATGTTCGGCGGAACTCCCTCTAACCTCTCAATATCAATCATGGAGCCTGGGGTAATCGAAGTTGTTGCTGGGATGAATTTACCCATGTTGATAAAGCTAGCCAGCGCACGTGTTGATTGCGGCATGGAGGCCGCTTTAGAAAAAACCGTTGAATCTGGAAAACGCTACATTAATATCGCCAGTAAAGTTCTGGCTGGAAAATGAGCGATACAGAGTCTTGCAGGCCAAAAACCCTCAAAATAATCAACGAGCGCGGCTTACATGCGCGAGCATCAGCAAAATTCGTTAAGCTTGCCGAAACGTTCAACGCCGAAGTCAGCGTTGAAAAAGATGGCAATAAAGTTGGCGGCACATCTATCATGGGGCTGATGATGCTAGCCGCCTCAAAGGGATGCTCAATAAATGTCAGCGCAACGGGTGAAGAAGCCCTCAAAGCACTAGAGGCACTTGAGCATCTAGTTGCCGATAGGTTTGGTGAAGAGGTCTAACGCTTTTATAGCCGGCGAAGGCAAACCCGATCAACTGAATGGTCCATCCCCTTGTGCAACACCAAGTCAGCCCGCTTACGGGTTGGCAGGATGTTTTGGTGTAGATTGGCCAAGTTGATATTTTCCCATAATTCAATGGCAACCGCACGGGCGGCATTTTCAGAAATTTCACTGTAGCGCTTAAAGAATGAATTTGGGTCGCGGAAAGCAGTTTTCCTCAAGGCCATAAAACGATTGACGTACCACTTACGAATGACATCCTCTTCCGCATCAATATAGATTGAAAAATCGAAATAGTCCGAGACGAATGGGACTGAATTACCATCGCGAGGCAGCTCGCTGACCTGTAGGACGTTGATACCTTCAAAAATCAAAATATCTGGTTGGTCGACAGTGATAAATTCATCCGGAATAACATCGTAGACTAGGTGAGAATAACGAGGTGCTTTAACAAAATGTTCGCCAGCTTTAATACGTGAAAGAAACTCAAGAATTGCGCGTCGATCATAGCTTTCTGGGAACCCCTTGCGGTCCATTAAACCTTGTTTACGTAATTCTTTATTTGGTAACAAAAAACCATCTGTCGTGATCAAATCTACCTTTGGACTTGCTGGCCAGCGGGTTAGAAGTTCACACAAAATTCTCGCCGTTGTAGATTTACCAACAGCTACCGAACCAGCAATACCAATTACAAAAGGAGTTTTTTGACCATGCAGATCTAGAAATTGCGCCCGCTGCTTAAATAGACCAATGGAGGATTCTACATGGGATGCAAGCAACCGCGAGAGGGAAAGATAAATCCTTCTAACTTCATCTAACTCAATAGAATCTCCCAAAGCGCGAAGGCGTGTCACCTCTTCTTCTGTAAGAGTGAGCGGCGTGTCAGCTCGGAAAGTGGCCCATTCATCAACCTCAAATTCAAGGTAAGGTTCCGGCTGTTTTGATGCATCTTTCATGGGCTCACCTAACTCTTACGAGAAGACTTTTCGGCAATGCCAGATTGGGCAGTCCGCCGTTCAAGTTCAACCATCACATCTTCTACGCTAACACCCTTCATGTGTAGGACCACTAGCAGGTGATAAAGCAAATCAGCGGATTCATCGCGCAAGCCATCCTTGTCACGGGTAACGGCGGCAATAACGGTTTCAATTGCTTCTTCGCCTAGTTTTTCAGCCGCCTTATCTAACCCCTTGGCCACCAATTTTGCCGTCCAAGAGTTTTCATCGCCGCTTTTTGCGCGGGATGAAATGATGGCTTCTAAATCTTTAAGTGAAAATTCTGTCATATTTTTTCACGCATCGGAATACCCGCTTGCGCCATGTGGGTTTTTGCTTCGGCCACCGTATAGGTTCCAAAATGAAAAATCGAGGCCGCAAGGACTGCGCTTGCATGGCCTTCTGTCACAGCCTCCACAAGGTGGTCGAGTGTGCCTGCTCCCCCTGATGCAATAACGGGAACAGAAACACTATCCGCGATGGCGCGAGTTAGCGGTAAATTATAACCGTCTTTTGTGCCATCTCTGTCCATTGAAGTTAGTAATATCTCGCCCGCGCCCTTGGCAACCATTAGCTGAGCAAATTCAACTGCATTAATGCCGGTAGCATTTCGTCCGCCGTGGGTAAAAATCTCAAACCGATCATCTTCATCTTGCTTGCTAACACGTTTGGCATCTATCGAAACAACAATACATTGATTGCCAAATTTATCAGCGGCCCGGGCAACAAAATCTGGGTCATTAACGGCGGCTGTGTTGATTGAAACTTTATCCGCCCCTGCCAATAACAGCTTGCGAACATCGGCAACTTCACGCACTCCGCCGCCAACTGTAACGGGCATAAAGCAATGCTCGGCGGTTTTTGAAACCACGTCAAAAATAGTTTCACGGTTATCAGAAGAGGCGGTTATATCGAGAAAACAAAGCTCATCAGCGCCCGCCGCATCATAGGCTTTTGCCGCTTCTACAGGATCGCCCGCATCAATGAGATCAACAAAATTCACCCCCTTAACAACACGACCATCTTTCACATCAAGGCAGGGTATGATTCTGGTTTTTAACATCAGATTTCCGCCTTTAATGTACTAAGCGCCTCTTTAGGGTCAATGCGACCATCATATAAGGCGCGGCCAGAAATAGCGCCTTCAAGAATTTGTGCGTCAGCTTTAGTCATCCGCTGAATGTCATCCATCGAAGCCAACCCACCAGAGGCTATAATTGGAATTGATGTACTACGCGCTAGCTCTAGCGTGCTGTCCCAATTGATGCCCGCCAAGACGCCATCGCGATCTATGTCAGTGTAAATTATTGCGGCTACTCCTGCATCCTCAAAACGTGCCGCCATATCAATGACGGTTAGTTCGGAGGTTTCTGCCCAGCCCTCGACCGCAACTTTTCCACCCTTTGCATCAATACCAACAGCCACTTGATTAGGAAATTTACGGCAGGCTTCGCGCACTAAGTCTGGGTTGCGCACTGCGATTGTTCCAAGAATAACCCGCGCTAATCCTTTAGAGAGCCATGTCTCGATATGCTCTAGGGTGCGAATACCGCCTCCCAACTGCACGGGGTTTTTCGTGGCCGCAAGGATAGCTTCTACGGCCTCGCCATTCACAGCCTCACCAGCAAAGGCGCCATCTAGATCAACCACATGCAAATATTCAAAACCCTGGTCTTCAAACTCTTTTGCTTGGGCCCCTGGGTTCGTATTATAAACCGTAGCTTGATCCATGTCGCCCAATTTGAGGCGCACGCACACTCCGCTTTTCAAATCAATGGCTGGAAATAAAATCATCTAAACCTGCCACTTCAAAAAATTACCAATAAACGCCAGCCCAAGGGTTTGGCTTTTTTCTGGGTGAAACTGCGTTCCGACCATGTTGTCTTTGGCAACAATTGCAGTGACCGGTTGGCCATAATTGGTTGAGGCCACGACATCATTTTTATTGCTTGCGGCGAGGTGATAGGAGTGAACAAAATAGGCGTGTAACCCATCTTCACCCAACTCAATTCCATCTAACAAGGGGTGGGAATTGCTGACATCCAGAGTGTTCCAGCCGATTTGAGGAATTTTGATTGTCGGGTCTGCTGGCTGCATTTCAACCACGTCTCCATCTATCCAACCAAGGCCGGGAGTAATTGCTTTTTCCAAGCCTCGTCTACTCATTAATTGCATGCCAACACAAATGCCAAGAAATGGAACGCCGCCATCCCGCACCCGCTCTTGCAGTACATCGACCATACCTGGAACGGCATCTAAACCCGCACGGCAGTCTGCATAAGCTCCAACACCAGGCAACACAATTCGGTCTGCCGTTCGCACTCGATCAGCATCTGAGGTTAAATCAATTTCCGCACCAATGCCGTTTTCACGGGCGGCCCGTTCAAAAGCTTTAGTGGCAGACTTCAAATTACCAGAACCATAATCAATAATAGCAACACGCATGATCTTAAATTTCGCCTTGGGGGAACATACCAAAACTTGGCGTGTCTTGCTGAAATAATGGTCGCGTAGAAGCCGGATTTGAATTTTCTACTGTCGGTTTCCAATTCTCCAAAAACCGCTCCAAAGCAAACTCTTCATTTGGGGCATAGACCACATCAACAAGTTCGAAGCCATTTGCCTTCAATTTCTCACGCCGCAGTTGATTGCCTTCAAATAACAAATAAAGCCCAGGCAAACCCATGAGTAGAAATGCACCCCAAGCCAACTGTGTCGCCAACAATGAAAAAAGCAAAACGGCAACAAGACCATAAGTTGCCAGAGCAAACCACAGGCGGTGATAGGCAAGCCAAAAAGGAGGAAAGACCAATGCCCAATTGGCATTTTTCTCAGGTATGGCTTGCAGGCTGTCAAACAGTGTTTCACCTGTCTCATCACCAACCAAAGGCCGCGCGTCAGACTTCATGTGAACAGTGTAAATCATGATGCAATCAACTATTAAGCGTGCCCTTGGTGGAGGGTACAACATCCCCCGCCCGCAGATCAGGTTCGGTTGCCGCACGCAGAGCGTGAGCGACGGCTTTGAAACAGGTCTCAGCAATATGGTGAGCATTGACCCCATAATGATTGTTCACGTGCAGTGTAATTCGAGCCCCTTGGGTAAAGGCTTGAAAAAACTCACGCACTAACTCTGTATCAAATGTTCCAATTTTTTCACGGGGAAATTCAACATCCCAAACCAGAAACGGGCGGCCCGATACATCAATCGCGGCGCTTGTCATGCACTCATCCATTGGTAAATCTTGCGATGCATAGCGGGTGATGCCTTTACGGTCGCCCAAAGCTTCATGCAACGCCTGACCCAATGCCCACCCGCAGTCTTCCACCGTGTGGTGATCATCAATATGCAAATCGCCCTTGGCATGAACCTTCATGTCCATCAAAGAGTGTTTTGAGAGCTGCTCAAGCATATGATCGAAAAACCCAACACCGGTGGCCATATCGTATGAGCCGGTGCCATCCACATTCAACTTGATATCAATAGATGTCTCGTTGGTGGTTCGTTTTACGCTAGCTGTTCTTTGTTTAACGGGGGCCATGGTGGCTTCCAAATTTAAAGTTGATAGTAGATTATCAGCGGTGTCTAACAGACCCTTATGTATATAGGCAATTGCAATCGCAAATTCATTGCATACATAATGAAGCTGAAACGGATCAATGTTCCGTGCCAAACTGGAGAACTGATGTGAGTAGAGAAACTGAAAGTTGGCTGCCAACCGTTCATGCGACCACTATTATCATGGTGCGCAAAGGTGGAAAAGTCGTGATTGCAGGTGATGGGCAAGCTTCAATGGGGCAAACCATAATGAAATCAAACTCCAGAAAAGTACGTAAGTTAGGCAAGGGCGACGTGATTTGTGGGTTTGCAGGTTCGACAGCCGACGCTTTTACTTTGCTGGAACGGTTAGAAACCAAGCTGGAGCAGTACCCTGACCAGTTGATGCGAGCCTGCGTAGAGCTGGCTAAAGATTGGCGAACAGATCGCTATTTACGCAAATTAGAGGCGATGATGCTGGTTGCGGATAAAAACACCAGCCTTTGTATCACAGGCATTGGCGATGTGTTTGAACCAGAAAACGGTGTAATGGCTATTGGCTCTGGGGGTAATTACGCTTTAGCCGCAGCCCGCGCGCTTTATGATACAAAAGCAAAGGCCGAAGATATTGCGACAAAAGCAATGGGCATAGCTGCCGACATTTGTGTCTACACAAACCACAATTTAGTGGTTGAAATCCTCGACGAAAAATAAGGCCGATAATTATGACTGAATTTTCTCCCCGCGAGATCGTTAGCGAACTCGACCGTTTTATCATTGGCCAAAATGATGCCAAACGAGCCGTAGCAGTTGCCATGAGAAACCGTTGGCGCCGTCAACAGCTTGAATCGCCCATGCGCGAAGAGGTGATGCCAAAGAATATTTTGATGATTGGGCCAACAGGAGTTGGTAAAACTGAAATTTCCCGCCGCCTTGCAAAACTTGCAGGCGCGCCATTTATCAAAATCGAAGCAACCAAGTTTACTGAGGTTGGATATGTTGGCCGCGATGTTGAACAAATAATCCGCGACCTTGTCGAAATCGGAATTGGTCTAGTTCGCGAACAAAAGCGTGAGCAGGTAAAAGCCAAGGCCCATATTGCTGCCGAAGATCGAGTACTTGATGCGCTGGTTGGAAAAGACGCAAGTCCTGCAACGCGCGCAAGCTTTATCAAAAAACTACGTGAGGGCGAGTTGGACGATAAGGATATCGAGATTGAGTTAGCCGATAGCGGATCATCCATGGGCGGTTTTGAGATCCCCGGTATGCCTGGCGGCAATGTGGGCATGATGGATATTGGTGATCTTATGTCAAAGGCTATGGGTGGCCGCACAAAAAAACGCACCACCACTGTAAAGCAAAGCTATGAGCTGCTCATCGCAGAAGAAAGCGACAAGCTTTTAGATGATGAACAGGTTATCGCTGAAGCTATCAAAAACGTTGAAGATGATGGTATCGTTTTCCTTGATGAGATAGATAAAATCGCGGTGGCGGGCGATGCCCGCAGTGGCGGTGTTTCTCGAGAAGGGGTGCAGCGAGATTTGCTTCCGCTTGTTGAGGGCACAACCGTTGCTACCAAGCATGGACCGGTCAAAACCGATCATATCTTATTTATAGCTTCTGGAGCCTTTCATGTCTCAAAGCCTTCAGATTTGCTCCCAGAATTACAAGGGCGCTTGCCTATTCGCGTAGAACTACGAGCACTTAGAAAAGATGATTTTGTTCGTATTCTCACAGAGACTGAAGCCTCTCTCATAAAACAATATATCGCTCTTATGGGGACCGAAGGTCTTGAGTTAAAATTCACAAAAGACGCCATTGATGCTTTGGCCGATATTGCGGTGGAATTGAATTCCAGCGTGGAAAATATTGGTGCGCGTCGACTACAAACTGTCATGGAGCGTGTATTGGATGAAATATCCTTCGAGGCTCCTGACAAAGATGGCACTAAGGTCAAAATTGATGCGGCTTATGTACGAAAGCATGTTGGCGATCTCGCAAAAGATACAGATTTGTCGCGTTATATTTTGTAATTAGTCCTTACCTTTACGAATGAAAACGGCTAAACATCTGCGATGAAAAGCGCCCTCCTTTCACTTATCATGAGTGTCCTGTTGCTGTTTGGTCTTAGTGGGCCAAGCGCTAGCGCTACCCTTGTGCCTTCCGGCAACCGCCATGTTGAGCAACCGCCAATTCCTGGTAGCTCAAAAAAACGGACCCGCGGCACGACCTTTGAGAAAAAGTATAAAAAAATACGCGGCCTCTTAGCTCGCGATAAAAAACTAATGAGTAAAATAAAACTCGCGGCCCGGCGGTTTGGAATTGACCCAATACACATTATTGGCGCGTTAGTGGGAGAGCATACTTATAACGTTGATGCGAAAGATCGGCTCCAAACCTATTACGTCAAAGCGCTGGCCTACATGGGGCAAAGCCTTACTTTCAAATATAAAAACACCACCATTTCTCAGCTCATCGCAAAACCCGCTTTTACTAAATGCAATGGGCTTAGACGCAATTACGATAAATGGTCGTGCCATGAAACTATATGGAATCGTTTCTACCGGGGTAAATCAACTGATGGTCAGCGCTGGCCAAACCGACGGCTTGGGGCGGTGTTTTTTCAACCACTCTATGCTGGTCAAACATTTGGCCTTGGGCAGTTAAACCCGCTAACAGCGCTAAAAGTAAACGACATGGTGCGCCGGCGAATTTCAAGAGAACCAAAGCTTTCCATGAATAAGGCGCCGCAAATTTACGGAACGATCATGAACCCCGATTCCACACTCAATTATATGGCAGCAGTTATTCGTCACTCAATCGATTCCTACGTCTCAATTGCGGGCATGGATATTAGTAAAAACCCGGGAATTACTGCGACGCTTTATAATCTTGGCAATGTAACAACAAGAGCACGCCAGCTAGCGACAAAGAACCAGGGCAGCAGCCCCCCGCAGTTTCCAGAAGAAAATTATTACGGCTGGCTGGTGAATTACAAACTTGCAGATTTACGTTCGCTTTTGTGAAGCTGGCTGCATCTGTTCCATAATTTTTTGCAGGACTTCCTCATCAAGCCCAGCAATGGATTGAGCCAGCCTGTTCGCGGTTTCTGTTGCTTTTGGCGAAAGAGCGGACGTATCAATGACCACCCGCGGATCGGATAGGTTAGCAATTTTTTGCAACATATCTGCGTCATCCCAAATCACATTTAAGTAGCCCGCTATACGTTGAAGAAGAGCGTAAGAGGGAGTGCCTCGTTTGCCGTGTTCCAGGGCAGAAAGGTAAGCAGCCGAAACACCAACAGCAGTTGCCATTTGTTTTTGAGTTACCCCACGTCCCAAACGTAATTCGCGTAAATGCATGCCGAATGGGGTCATCTACTCATCTTACTTTTTGGTTTCCGCAAACGCACATAGAGCGCACCATCACCACCATGGGAAATATGGGAGGTTCGGAATCCATTTATCATGGAACTAAATTCTGGCAATCCCAACCAGTTGGGAACATTTTGACGCAATACCCCCTGCCCGTCATTTCCCTTACCGGTTATGACCAAAATAATGCGGTAGTCGGCTCGCTGACTCATCTGAAGAAAATCAAGTAAAGCAAAACGAGCCCTGTCTTGGGTCATACCATGAAGGTCAATTCTCGAATCAATTGGCAGTCGGCCTTTCGCGAGCTTCTTAGCAATATGTTCCTCAATCGGATGAGAATTAAACGCCGTGGGAGCAGATGGTGCATGGGGTTGCGGCTGAGGAATACGGTAAGACGTTAGTTTGGGCCTCGGGGAAACTGTGGGGGGGCTGGAACCAAGATGTGTTTGATCCATCAGTTTGGCCATTTCATCTTTAAGCAATTGGCCGCGCTGTTTTGATAATGGGGTTGTGGAGTCTGCTATCCGTTTCCACAGGTGAGTATCTTCTTGAGTAAGGGGAAACCTACGGCGTTTCATTGTTTTGGAACCAAGATTGTCATGCTCGCATCATGACGAATGCGACCTGCAATCAAGCCTGCCTGTTCGCCTGTTCCCGTGAAAATATCGCCGCGTGCTGAACCAACAATAGCGGAGCCTGTATCATGGGCAATCATCAAGCGGGAAAATGGCGTTTTCTCCTCTGGTAAAGGTGTTTCAGTTGTTAGCCAAATAGGAACACCAAATGTGTGTAGTGTGCGATCAACGGCAAGACTACGCCCGGCCACAAGAGGTACTTTAGCGGCCGCTATGGGACCTTGGTTATGGTCCAAACCCTCTACTTGTTTAAAAAAGATATAGGAACGATTGTGAGTAAGAAGCTCGTCGATTTTGTCAGGGTTGGAGCGCATCCAATCGGCCAAACGATCTGCTGTCATTTGTGCAGGTTGAACGCCCATTCGCTTACACAAAACCTTTGCCACCGAGGTATAGGGATGACCGGATTTTGCGGCATAGGTTACCCGCATCATGCCCCCAGTATCCAATGCTAGCTTTGCCGCCCCTTGAACGTGAATGAAGAATACATCTACCTTATTTTCCAACCATACAAGTTCAAGGCCACGCCCTTCTAATGCGCCTGATTGAATGGCGGGGCGGTCAAAATATTCTTCGACACCGTTTGAGCCCACTTGTCCAAATCTAAAATACTCATTCATTGAAGGAGGGCGATTGTGCTCATCCAAATCAATTAGTTCGGGGGGGCGACAATAAAGCGGTACAGAATATTTATTACTTCGAACCAAAGAAGCTTTTACCAAAGGTTCAAAAAACCCAGTAACAAAGCCATCACCATTTTCTGGTGTTACCTTATGGGGAAGAAATTCATTCTCGAAAAATTGACGTGCTAGGCTTGCTGTTGGATGGTTTATATCTAGCGCCGCCGCTCCCGCTCGGCGCAATGCCTCTCCATCCACATCTAACCCTCGAGTTTTATATGGAGTAGATTGCATACGTTCTGCGCCCGGTAGAAAGGCAAGAAAAGCAACAAGGTGGTCATCATCAGACCAGCCAATTATATTGTCAAAGCTGAGTTTGACTAGTTTTATAGAATTGATTGAAAGATCGACAACCGCCATTGGAAGTATCCCAAGCCAAAGGCCTAATCGTCAGTTGCAACAAGTTTCCAGTTTGGATCACGAGATTTAACCGAGCGGGCAAAAGTCCACACGTCTGTTATTTCTGCTACCTCTTGCAAATCACCCTCCACTACTTCTTCATCTTCATTGAGGGTGGCTGAAATCATTTGGCTAACAAATTTAACGGTGATTTGAGCATCATCTTTTACTAATTCTGCATTGGTGTAGGTGGCTTTTTCAATACCAATGAAACTAGACATTACCTTTTGACCAACCTTAGCACGATCATCAATTACCGCAGCAAAATTTTCATAAACTTCTCGGGACAACAAGCCTTTCAATGCGCGTTTATCACCATCTGCAAATCCGGTAACAATCATTTCATAGGCCATTTTAGCGCCGCTCAAAAACTGCTCAGGATCAAAGCTTGAATCTCTAGCCGTTACTGCTGTTAAGCCCGTTTTTAGAGTTTTGTTCTTACCAGCAATTTTTTTAATCGCCGCCTCATGAATTGAGCCAGCCTCTTCACCTTTTTGGCGCTTCTTAGTACCGGGTAATGTCACAACATTATCAGCTTCTGGGCCATCATTGTTGTTAGAATTATCCACATAGGGATCATAGGGGGGGCGTTCAGCTCCGTTTCTAGTGCCTAAAACGCTCCGAAGTTTTAAAAAAACGAATACAGCCGCAGCGAGGGGCAGAAGGGTGAAAAGATCAAATTCCATAGGAGTGCGCCGTAAAATTATGTGTTTCAAGAAATGGGACTACGAACCATCGTGATTTGCAAACCCCTGTCCTATTCATATAGGACGATCAGAGCATCTATTCAATTCTTACATTTACACCCTATATAAGCATTACAGTTAATCCAACCAATCAGATCAAATTATGCCCTTTGCCCTTCTTCCTTTTATGCTGCTAATCGTTCCAGTCGTTGAGATTGGTGCATTTATTGCTATTGGCGGCCAAATTGGCATCGGCAAAACCCTGCTCATGATATTAGTAACTGCGGTTATTGGAACATTTTTACTGCGAACCCAAGGCTTAAGCGCACTCAATAAAGTTCAAACTGAAATCAATGCTGGACGAGTTCCTGGCCGTGCCCTTGGAGATGGAGCAATGATCTTAGTTGCTGGGATTTTTTTACTAACCCCAGGGTTTGTCACTGACAGTATCGGATTTTTACTCTTTGTCCCGTTCGTACGCAGCTTCATTTGGAAGTTTGTTTCCTCACGCATTACTATTGCCGTTCCTGGTGTTGGGGCAGGAAACGGTGGGTTTGGAGATACTCCATTTGGCACTCCTCCTCATTCGATGAATGAAGAGATGGGAGATGGGAATGGCCCTATAATAGATCTGGATGAGGATGATTATCAAACAGGTACAACCGGTTCTAATTCCCCTTGGCATAATGAAGAGAAAGACACATAATCAAGAAACTAAATCAGACAACTAAATCAGACAGGGCATTTTAAGAGCTTTCCTTGCCTGTTTTGCCCTTCCATGGTAACGCCATGGCTGTTTTATGGTACGGAAACAACCGCTCCATATAAAAGCTTTAAAAAACCAACACCTCAATAGGAACGAGAAATTTCATGGCCAAGAAAACCACTAAAAAAGCGGCTCCAAAAAAAGCTGCCCCAAAGAAAAAAGCAAGCGCTTCCTCAGCCCCAGAAGCAGCAAGCGGAGAGCCATCCTTGAACGTGTTGGCTCAATACATCAAAGATTTATCATTTGAAAACCCGCACGCGCCTCATTCTTTGGGCCCCCGGGAAAACTCTCCTGAAATCAACATCAACATCAACGTCAACGCAAATCCACTTTCTGAGACCGATTTTGAAGTTGAATTAACCCTTGAGGCAAATGCTGGCGAAGGTGCCGACACTATGTTCAATTGCGAATTGAACTATGCTGGTGTTTTCCGCCTGACCAACATGCCAGAAGAAGCTATTGCCCCTGCGATTCTTATTGAATGCCCGCGCCTGCTTTTCCCGTTTGCTCGCCAGGTTATCGCTGACGCAACTCGCAATGGTGGCTTTCCACCATTGATGATTGACCCTGTAGATTTTGCTGGCCTGTTTCAGCAGCGTATGGCTGAAGAGCAAGTTAAATCTCAGATGAGTAACTAACTTAAAATAAATATTCCCAATCGGGCGCGGCATCAAAACCCGCGCCCTTTTTTGTAGCCGATCTGCCTACTGCAAATGGCTCCACTTATGCCAGATGGCATTATCTCCAATGTCTTCTATCATTGTTTCATGGGCCTCTTTTTCGGCAGTACTTAAACGGGAAGCAAGCGGATTCTCCCTTTGTCGCTGAGGAGTGTTTTCTCGTGCGTTCTGTCCGTCCAGGGAAGAAGAACGTACCGGCTCCACCGAATCCAGACTAAACCCCCCCTGCTTTCCGCCGTTCAGCTCGACATAAACTTCTGCCAATAATTCAGAATCGAGTAACGCGCCGTGAAGAGTGCGGTGGGCATTTGAAATTCCAAACCGGCTACAAAGAGCATCAAGGCTATTTTTTGCACCCGGAAATTTACGGCGGGCAATAGCAAGAGTATCAATTACCCGAGAGTTGTCGATTGGGGGCTCACCAACACGGGCTAGCTCTGCATTGAAAAACCCAATATCAAAGGACGCGTTGTGAGCAATTAGTTTTCCCTCTGCAAAAAACTCTTTAAATTGCGGAAGGATGTCCTTGAAAAGCGGTTTGTCTTTTAGTGATTCAGCAGAAATACCATGGACATCAAACGCACCTTTTTCGATTTCTTTATCGTCTGGTTTTATGTATTCGTGAAACGTGCGGCCTGAGGGAAAAGAATTGATGATTTCAATTGCACCGATTTCAATAATACGATGGCCTTCACGATGACTGATGCCTGTTGTTTCTGTATCGAAAATGATCTCACGCATTGTTATTGGCCCTGTCGGTTTCTTGCATCTTCGAAATTTCTTTAATGATGCCTAACACTTCTTGCTGGGCCGCTTCTAGGCCCTGTGATGTATCAATAATATAGTCAGCCTGTTTACGCTTTTTTACATCAGGATATTGGCGCTTCATTATGGCATCAAATTTTACAACACTCATGCCTTCACGCGCTAAAACTCGCTCCTGCTGAACGTCAGCCGGAGCCGTTACAACAAGAATACCGTCAACACGGGTTTCGCTTTTGGTTTCAAATAGGAGCGGAATATCCAGAATGGCCAATGGGGCTTTTTCTTGTTTTACTCGCCCACGGAAAGCTAGTTCTTCGCGGCGCACAAGGGGATGGATAATGGCTTCCAGTTTTTTCATCGCCACATCGTTACCAACCACTTGTTGACCAAGTTTTACGCGATCGACAACACCATCTCTAACAGTACCTGCAAACGCTTCTTCAATTAGAGGTGCTGCTTCACCGCTATATAAATGATGAACTGTTGCATCAGAATCATGAACAGGAATGCCGGCATCGCGAAACATTTGAGCGGTGGTGGATTTCCCCATCCCGATTGAGCCCGTCAAACCCAAAAAGTAAGTTCCAGATCGTTTCCAACCCTCTCCCAAATCTCGTAAAAGGATGCCACGCAGCTCTTCATCAACCGCCGGGCGCACCCCGTACCATCGCTCAAAACCAGGAACCGCTTGGTGGAGCAACATCCCTAAACCGTCTACAGTTTGGAGGCCAAGAGTCTTGGCTTGTTTCAACAATGGGGTAAGCAGCGGAGTGTAAACAATATCATTGACCACCGTTTGCGTAGAAAACGAGGTGAGATCCAGCACTAGGCTTTTTCCATCCATGCCAACAGATGTTGTGTTCACCACCAAGGCGCAGTCATAAGTCTGCTTGGACAGCTGTTTAAGGTCAGCGGCCTGACACTTAGGGCCAAATTTGTCGGCTAATTTCTCCGCCCGTTCAAGTGTTCTATTTGCAATGGTAACTGAGTTAAACCCGCGTTCTAACAATGCATAAATAATGGCGCGAGCTGCGCCACCTGCCCCTAGAACCAAAGCGCCCCGTTGTTGACGATCTGCACCATCCCAGCCTTTGGCCCGATCATCTAAGTTTGCAAGAAAACCATAGCCATCGGTATTATCTCCATGTAACACGTCGCCCTCTTGCCAAAGTGTATTCACTGCCCCCAGCGCTTTTGCTGTAGGGTGAACAACTGTAACTTGTTGAAACGCCGCCTCTTTATGAGGGATTGTAACATTGCCCCCCCTATAAATGCTTTTTGGAAGATCTTTAAGAAACTTAGGGAATTCTAACTCCGAGCAAGGTAGCTTTTCATAATCTCCCGACAGACCATAAATTTTTATCCAGTGTCTATGAATAAGAGGAGAGCGAGAATGTTCCACGGGCCAACCCGTAACAAAGGTGTGAATTTCACTAGCCATCAATTATGCCCTCGCTACGCAATGCCTCAAGAAGCGGTAGAAGCGGCAGGCCAATAATTGAAAATATATCTCCCTCTATCTTTTCAAACAATTGCGCACCAAGCCCCTCAACTTGATAAGCACCAACGCAAGATAAAACGTCCTCCCCGGCTTCGGCTAAATGGCGACCAATATAGTCAGCTGTTAAGGGCCGCATAGTCATGGCGCAGGGGGTAACGTAACGCCAAACAGTCTTTCCATCTTTAACCAAGACAACAGCTGAGTATAGAAAATGGGTTTTACCTGAAAGCAACAATAAGCGCCGACGCGCCGCCTCCATATCTTTAGGTTTATGTAATACTTCATTATTTAACGAGAGAATTTGATCGCAACCAATGACATAACGATCATGATTTTTCTCACTCACATCTATTGCCTTCGCTTCAGCTAGTATCTCCGCACGATCCCCCGGCAGAACATTTGCTTTTTCTAACGGGGCCTCGATCGAGCGCTCGTCGAGGGTTGATGGAATCTGTAGAAACTCTATTCCCACATCAGCAAGTAATTTTGCGCGATGACGACTGCCAGATGCTAATATTATTTTATTCATGAGAATGTCTCAGAGCTATGTTCTTGCCGAAGCGCCAGGATTGCCGCTGAGGTTTCCTCAATCGAGCGCTTTGAAACATCAATCATTGGCCAGTTGTTTTCCTTACAAAGCCGGCGTGTCCAAGTGAGCTCTTCTTGGATCGACGCGCGATCAACATAAGTGTCTCCTGCAAGATCGCGATCAAAAGCTAAAAGACGGTTTTCACGCACCTGTAATATTCGTTCAGCAGAAGCGACAAGAGCTACAACCATCGGATGTTTTACGCTCAAAACCTCCTTTGGTAAATCAACACCTGGAACCAAAGGAATGTTGAATGTTTTAACACCCCTTTGGGCCAAATAAATACTGGTCGGTGTTTTAGATGTACGACTAATTCCAATCAAAATAATATCAGCCTCCTCAATATCATCTGGCAGATTGCCATCGTCATGGGCCATAGCAAATTTTATTGCATCGAGACGATCAAAATACTCCTCATCAAGAACATGTTGTGCCCCTGTTCTCCCAGAAATGGTTTCTCCAAGGTAAGAATCGAACAGCTTCATGGTTGGCGCTAAAACATTAAGCGCAGGCACCCCCAGACTTAAGCATTTATTTTGAAGCTTTTTTTCTAGCTCCCTATCTATAATAGTATACAGAACAATGCCTGGCGCGCCT
This sequence comes from Rhizobiaceae bacterium, assembly GCA_036478985.1. Classification (GTDB taxonomy): domain Bacteria; phylum Pseudomonadota; class Alphaproteobacteria; order Rhizobiales; family Rhizobiaceae; genus Pseudahrensia. The sequence goes on along the minus strand of JAZGEY010000021.1, from coordinate 47,708 downwards.
TCAATCTGATCGAGTGCTTTGTCTAACTCTTCGGACGTGCGGACCATAGGGCTGGTATGCTCTACAGCTCGCCACTTAGGGTATTGAGCGGCGGCGGCACGACCTAATGTTATCAGTGTCTCTCCAGTGGAGTCTGAAACAAGATGCAGGTGAAAAAACGTTTTACTCGATACTTTTTCTCGAGCTTTTTGAATCCAGTTACGCATAGGTTAGGTCAACTCGTTTTTTGAGGTTAATAACATTTTTGAGCCGGGGCTGTTGATGAGTGTGAATAAAAACGGCTTATCTACGAAGAGACCATATTTAATGCCCGTTGTCGTATATTTTATCCACAACCGAACCAATTGAAACCAAACAGTCCACATGTGGATAATATGTATAAATCTAGATCTTATACAATACTATACATGGTTTGGTGTATTTTAGAGCAAAGCTTAATTCTTTAAGCCGTTGAAATATAATGTAAATAATATTTATCCCCGTAGTTATATCCACGAGCTTATTTTTGCTTTACACAAAGGTTTGGTTTCCTGTGCCTGATTTTTTGGTGAACAATTGATTATTCCCATAATCCACAGACTCTAATAATAATAATAAACACAGATAAAATTAACCTGTGAATTATCTAACCTGTGAAAGAAATATTACTATGGGCAGTCAAAGATCTAAAAGATCAATTATTCAGGTTATGAATGGTGAGAAGCTTCCTACACCTCCAATTTGGATGATGCGACAAGCAGGACGATATCTACCTGAATATAAAGAAGTACGGAAACAAGCAGGATCGTTTTTAGATTTATGTTATAATCCGAAAATGGCAGTAGAAGTTACAATGCAGCCAATACGACGGTTCGGCTTTGATGCAGCTATATTGTTTTCTGATATTTTGGTTATTCCTGATGCTTTAAAAGTTGGTGTGCGCTTTGAAGAAGGTAGAGGACCGATTTTAGAAACAGTTGATGCGGCCGCAATTGCAAAACTTGATCCAACTGGCACGGTAGAGCATTTAGCGCCTGTATTAGAGACCGTTTCAAGGTTGCGAGGTGAACTTCCTGATGAAACGACCCTACTTGGGTTCTGCGGAGCACCCTGGACAGTTGCTACCTATATGATTGCTGGACACGGTACACCAGATCAGGGGCCTGCCCGTCAATTTTCACTTAACAATCCAAAAGCGTTTCAAGGTTTGATGGATGTATTGATTGAGGCATCAACTAATTATCTTGTTGCCCAATTGAAAGCGGGTGCTGATGCAGTTCAAATTTTTGATTCATGGGCATCTGTGCTTGACGAAGCACAATTCAACCAATGGTGCTTAGAGCCTGTAAAACAAATTGTAAAAAATGTTAGAAAAGAAATACCCGATGCTAAGATTATTGGGTTCCCTAAAGGTGTTGGTGCATTTTATAGCTCTTATGTGGATGATACTGGGATTGATATGTTAGGACTTGATTGGACCATTCCAATGAGTTTTGCCAAGGAGCTTCAAGATAATTGTCCTATTCAAGGTAATCTTGACCCAAACCGGTTGATTGCCGGGGGACGGGCTCTTGATGAGGGGGTAGATGCTATCCTTGAACATCTGGGGGATGGACCTCTAGTATTCAATCTCGGCCATGGTATCACGCCACAGACAAATATCGCTCATGTGGAACAAATGATTGCACGGGTGAGAAACTACAAGGCATAAAGAATGTTCGATAATATTGATTTATGGGTAAAGTCACTGCACATCATCTCGGTTATCGCTTGGATGGCAGCACTACTTTATTTACCCCGTCTGTTTATTTATCACTGCGATAGTAAAATTGGATCACTGCAGTCTGAAACCTTCAAAACTATGGAGCGGCGGTTGTTAAAGGCGATCGCAACGCCAGCAATGCTTTCTACTTGGGTTTTTGGCCTATGGATTGCATCTTTGCAAAATGTTTGGTTACAGCCTTGGTTCCACGTTAAATTGCTTTGTGTGATAGTCATGAGTGGAATTCATATGGCCTATGCAAAATATACAAAAGCGTTTGCTAAAGATGAGAATTTAAAAACACAAAAATTTTACCGAGTAATGAATGAAGTCCCTGCTGTGCTAATGGTGATTGTGATTATCATGGTGGTGGTGAAACCTTTTTAATTGATTCATAGAATTTACTTGATAAATTTTCTCACTGAGCATAAAAAGCTCCCAACTTACCAGATGTGCCATTGCCCCTCATGGGGTCCTACCTTTTAGGCATGAAGATCTGAACTCTTATTCCTCATCTTCTCGGTTTATTCGAACTGGTCATTCCCATGCAGTCTTTAGACTGTTCAAAATTACTATCTATTGTCGATATCGGCAATTTAGAAATGGATCATCGTTATGAAACAGGTCAAACTTCAAGACCTCAAAGAAAAATCACCGAAAGACCTCTTGTCTTTTGCCGAGGAAGTGGATGTTGAAAACGCCAGCACCTTGCGTAAACAAGAGTTGATGTTTTCGATATTAAAGCAGCTTGCTGACCAAGATGTAGAAATAATCGGGCAAGGTGTTGTGGAAGTATTACAAGACGGTTTTGCTTTTTTACGTTCCCCAGGCGCGAACTATTTACCTGGACCAGATGATATTTATGTATCGCCTTCTCAAATTAGAAAATTTGGTGTTCGAACCGGAGATACGGTTGAAGGCCCAATACGCAGCCCGCAAGACGGTGAGCGATATTTTGCTCTGCTTATGGTCAATTCAATTAACTTTGATGATCCAGAAAAGATTAAACACAAGGTTCACTTTGATAATCTGACACCCCTTTACCCTGATCAACGTTTTCATATGGAGATTGATGCTACTGAGGCTCAAGACCTGTCGGGTCGCGTAATTGATCTCGTTGCGCCTATTGGTAAGGGACAACGGGGCTTGATTGTTGCACCACCACGCACTGGTAAAACTGTTCTTTTGCAGAATATTGCCCAATCAATTGCGATGAATCATCCTGAAGCTTATCTTTTAGTTTTACTCATAGATGAGCGTCCTGAAGAAGTGACGGATATGCAACGCTCAGTTAAGGGTGAGGTTATTTCATCGACCTTTGATGAACCTGCAACACGTCACGTTCAGGTGGCAGAAATGGTTATTGAGAAGGCCAAGAGATTGGCTGAACACGGCCACGATGTCGTGATCTTGCTAGATTCCATCACGCGTTTAGGACGCGCCTATAACACAGTGGTTCCTTCATCTGGTAAAGTCCTAACAGGTGGTGTTGATGCCAATGCCCTGCAAAGACCAAAACGTTTCTTTGGTGCAGCTCGTAACATTGAAGAAGGTGGGTCACTTACCATCATTGCTACAGCACTGATTGAAACTGGTAGCCGTATGGATGAGGTAATTTTTGAAGAATTCAAAGGTACTGGTAACTCTGAAATTGTTCTTGATCGCAAGGTTGCAGATAAACGAACTTACCCAGCAATGGATATTTTGAAGTCTGGTACGCGTAAAGAAGACCTTCTCATTGAAAAATCTGATTTACAAAAGATCTTTGTCCTTCGTCGTATCCTTTCCTCAATGGGCAATACAGATGCCATTGAATTCCTCTTGGATAAGCTGAAACAAACAAAAAACAACGCAGAATTCTTCGATTCAATGAACACCTAATAGAAGATAATATTTCTCCGACTCGATTCGGAAGCGATATTATAACTTAAGGCTTGAATTATGGGCCAAACAATCTTTGCACTATCCAGTGGAAGCCTGCCTAGTGGAGTGGCGATAATACGCCTTTCAGGCCCTGATGCATTCGCGTCGGCTGAAGCAATGGCGGGCGTATTACCTGAGCCAAGAGTGGCGAAACTTACCAGTTTATTCGATCCCTCATCTAAGTCACGGTTAGATGATAGCCTGCTGCTGGTTTTTCCTGGGCCGAACAGTTTTACTGGCGAAGATGTTGTTGAATTCCACTGCCATGGTGGTATCGCAACCGTTGCCTCCGTATTATCGACACTGGCAACGATGCCTGGATGCCGGCCGGCAGAAGCGGGAGAGTTTTCAAGACGAGCTTTTGAAAATGGTAAACTAGACCTAACAAGCCTTGAAGGCTTATCTGATTTAATCGCAGCACAAACCGAGCAACAAAGAAGGCAAGCGCTCTCTCAATCTGGAGGACAACTACGGGAATTGTACGAAGGCTGGCGCAGGGACTTAATACGTTTAAGAGCCCTCATTGAAGCCGAATTGGACTTTTCCGACGAAGAAGACGTACCCGGAAGCGTTAGTGATAGTGTATGGAGCGATACGCAACAGCTTAAAAAAACGATTGCTACTCACCTTAACGACAACAGACGGGGTGAATTAATACGCGACGGCTTTAGGATTGCACTACTAGGCTCACCAAATGCTGGTAAATCTAGCCTGCTGAACGCACTTGCGAAGAGAGATGTTGCTATAGTCACCCCTCAAGCTGGGACAACACGTGATGTTATTGACGTAACTCTTGATATAAATGGCAACTTAGTTGTTATTTCAGACACAGCAGGGTTTCGCGAGACCACCGACATCGTCGAACTTGAGGGAATAAAACGCGCAAGACAGACCGCTGATCGCGCGGATTTAACCCTATGGCTGCAGCCATCAGATGAAAAAGAACATCTGCCAGAAAACCAACATGCGGTTGTTATCGGCACAAAATCAGATCTTGCAGTTAATACAACAAAATACCCGATAAATATAAACACCACCCAACCACAGGGACTTGATTCACTTCTCACATATATAAACACCCAACTCAGCACCCAACTTCACCGCGATGAAGAACCGGTTGCAACACGACAACGACACCGATCACACTTACTAGAGACCGTGGATTCTCTCAATAATTCTCTTAGAGACAACCTCAATATTGAACTGCGGTCTGAACAACTGCGCCTTGCTTCTGATTCATTAGGACGGATAACAGGCCGCATAGATGTGGAAGACCTCCTGGACGTTATCTTTTCTGAATTTTGCATTGGCAAATGATTCACGTGAAACATCTACTCTACTCAAGAAGCGTCATCGTTTCACGTGAAACAACCAATTTTGACGTAAATGGTTTAGATCACTATACCCCTCTAATGAGAGATACTTTCTAAGTACCAGTTGCTGAAATGAACAAGATATATGATGTCATAGTCGTTGGGGGCGGTCACGCAGGCACTGAAGCTGCGGCGGCTTCGGCACGACTTGGCGCAAAAACTGCCTTAGTTACTCTATGCAAAACAACTGTTGGTACATTGAGTTGTAACCCAGCCATTGGTGGCTTAGGAAAAGGGCATCTGGTTCGTGAGATTGATGCTCTTGATGGTCTTATGGGACGGGTGGCAGATCAATCTGGTATTCAGTTTCGTATGCTTAATCGCCGTAAAGGGCCAGCTGTTAGGGGGCCTCGCACACAGTCTGATCGCAAGCTCTATCTTAATGCGATGCAAGATGAGATCGAGGCGCATGACAATCTTATAGTTATAGAAGGGGAAGCTGCCGAACTAGTTCATAGCAATGGTCATATTTCGGGGCTTACCTTGGCTGATGGGACTAAATTACTCACTGCGACTATTGTTTTAACGACGGGTACGTTTTTGCGAGGCCTTATACACATCGGTGAGAAGAAAATACCCGCGGGCAGAATGGGCGAAAAGCCATCTATAGCTATGGCAACCAGTCTAGATAAGCTTGAGCTTCCTTTAGGTCGATTAAAAACGGGAACTCCAGCTCGTCTGGACGGACGAACAATCAATTGGAACGCACTTGAGATGCAACCAGCTGATAACCCCCCTATTCCCTTTTCTACTTTAACGGATAAAATAACTGTCCCACAAATTGAATGCGGTATCACTAGAACCAATCCCCAAACTCATGAAATTATCAAAGATAGCGTCCATTTGTCTGCGATGTATTCAGGCCAAATTGAGGGTGTGGGGCCGAGGTATTGCCCGTCAATTGAAGATAAAATTGTTAAATTTGGCGAGCGAGACGGCCATCAAATCTTTTTGGAACCAGAAGGCCTTGATGACCACACCGTGTATCCTAACGGCATTTCCACCTCTTTGCCAGAAAATGTACAGGCCCAGTTTATTGCAACAATCCCAGGGTTAGAAAACGCAACCATGATGCAACCTGGGTACGCAATTGAATATGATTATGTAGATCCACGTGCCCTTAAACCAACGCTAGAAACGAAGGCTCTTAGGGGGTTCTATCTAGCCGGACAAATAAATGGCACTACAGGTTATGAAGAAGCAGGAGCGCAGGGATTGGTTGCTGGTCTAAATGCAGCCCGACAAGCATCTGGTGGAGAGCCGATAATTTTTAGCCGCACAAACAGCTATATCGGGGTCATGATTGATGACCTTGTAACGCGCGGTGTTACGGAACCTTATCGCATGTTCACATCTCGAGCTGAATATCGGTTAAGTCTTCGGGCTGATAATGCAGACCAACGTCTTACTCAGTTTGGAATTGATATTGGTTGCGTGGGTTATGTGCGTCAAAAGGCATATGTTGAAAAGCACGAAAAGCTCCTATTTGCCCGTGAGTTATGTGAATCATTGAAGATTACGCCTAATGAAGCGCGCAAACATGGATTTAATATTACCCAGGATGGTGTTCATCGTTCTGCCTATGAATTGATGAGTTATTCAGAAATTGGGTTTGCAGATGTTTCAAAAATTTGGCCTGAGCTTATGGCTGTTGAACCTATTGTAGCCGAGCAAATCAAAATTGATGCGGGGTATGCCGTTTATCTTGATCGCCAGAAGGCAGATATAGATGCAATCATAAAAGATGAAGCGCGAATAATCCCAGATGACTTTGATTACAACGCCCTTTCGGGGCTTTCAAATGAATTACGTCATAAGCTAGAAACTGTCCGACCCACTTCAATTGGGCAAGCGGGCCGTATTGATGGGGTAACCCCAGCGGGTCTGACCCTGCTTCTTGCCCATGTAAGAAAACAGGAAGCAAGACGCAGGGGGACGGCATGAGTGCGGAAAAGGGCCTTGGCCTTGTCAATAGCGTAATGGGTGTTTCACGTGAAACAGAGGAACGACTCACAGCTTTTCATGATCTTCTTCGACAGTGGCAAGCTCGAATAAACCTTATATCTCCCACGACTGTGGACCAGATTTGGGAGCGGCATATAGCTGATAGTATGCAATGTTGTGTGCTCGTTTCGGAGATAAAAAGCCTGGTTGATATTGGTAGTGGCGCAGGTTTTCCAGGTATGGTGATGGCGATTGTCTTGGCTGAGGCTGGGGAGGGCCGGGTTGAGTTCATTGAGAGTAATGGTAAAAAATGTGCCTTCCTCAATGCGGTGGTTCGCGAAACGGGCTTGAAGGCGGCTGGACTAGATATTCGGGTGCATCATGGGCGCGTGCAAGATGTTCTACCTGATTTAGAGGTCCCGGAGGTTGTTAGCGCTCGCGCCTTAGCCTCCCTGGACGATCTGTTGGGGTTAACCCAAAATGTTCTCGAGCGAGGATGTATTGGTCTATTTCCAAAAGGGAGGGATCACGGCGCAGAAATTACGAAAGCAAAGGAGAACTGGGGCTTTGAGCTGGAGTTGCATCAAAGTCAGTTTGAAAGTGGATCAGTACTTTTAAAAATAACTGATTTGAAACGCCGATAAGGCTTTTTACTTCTTCCTAGAACCGCTAGGAGAAGGCGAGAAAACAAAGGAATCCCCAGCGGGTATGAGTATTAATCAGAACATCAGACCACGGGTCATCGCATTGGCAAACCAGAAGGGTGGTGTGGGTAAAACCACGACGGCAATCAACCTGGCTACAGCGCTAGCGGCGATTGGCGAGGAGGTTTTGCTCATTGATCTTGATCCTCAAGGTAATGCCAGCACAGGTTTGGGTATTGAAAAGCACGAACGGGAGCGCTCTACCTATGATTTGTTAATGGGGACAGAAAATTTGTTATCCGTCACTCAAAAAACAGCTGTTCCGCGTCTTTCTGTAGCGCCAGCAACCCTTGATTTACTCGGGGTGGAGATGGAAATCTCGACGGAAGCGGACCGAATGTATCGACTTAAAAAAGCGGTTGCCAGTCATTTAGGACGCAGTCCAGATTTCTCCTATGTTTTGATAGATTGTCCGCCCTCACTCAATCTTTTGACGTTGAACGCCTTAGCGGCCGCTGATTCCGTGCTGGTTCCCCTGCAAACAGAGTTTTTTGCCCTTGAGGGCTTGAGCCAATTGCTGGAAACCATCGACCATGTGAGAAACAGCATCAACAACCAACTTTCTATTCAAGGGGTTGTCTTGACCATGTTCGATAAGCGTAACAATCTTTCAACGCAGGTTGTGGATGATGCTCGTGAATATATGGGCGATTTGGTTTATAAGACGGTAATTCCGCGTAACGTACGGATTTCAGAGGCTCCGTCCTTTGGGAAGCCCGTGTTATTGTATGATCTAAAGTGTGCTGGTAGTCAGGCTTATTTAAAGCTGGCTTCGGAAGTTATTCAACGGGAAAAGAACTTGCAAGCAAGTGCAGGACAATGATGGAAAAGGCAGGAAATTAAATGGCTGACGATTCAAAAAAACGCCTCGGGCGCGGTTTAGCGGCGCTGATTGGCGAGATGGATAAGCCGGTGGCAAAGCTGGCGACAGGTTCTTCCAATATTGATGTGGAGATTGGCGCGACTGTAGCGTCTGATCGAGTGGTTCCGATTGAAAATATTAAAGCCAACCCGAATAACCCGCGTCGTCATTTTGCTGAAAGCGAGTTGGAAGACCTAGCCAATTCGATTTCTGAACATGGCATCGTGCAACCTATTTTGGTACGCCCTGCGCCATCGGGCGGTGACCACTGGGAGATCATTGCTGGCGAACGCCGTTGGCGTGCCGCACAAAAATCTGGCCTGCATCAGGTTCCAATTGTCGTCCGCGATGTGGATGATCGGCAGGCGTTAGAGCTGGCGATTATTGAAAACGTCCAACGGGCTGATCTAAACCCAGTTGAGGAAGCTCTTGGGTATCAGCAGTTGATTGATGAGCATAGCTATAAACAAGTGGATTTGGGCAAGGTAATCGGCAAAAGCCGTAGTCATGTAGCCAATACATTGCGGTTGTTGAAATTGCCGAGTGGGGTGCGCGAGCTGTTGACCAGCGGCGCCCTATCGTCAGGCCACGCCCGTACATTGGTAACGCTTGATAAGCCGGAAGCCTTGGCAAAGCGCATCGTGTCGGAAGGACTTTCCGTGCGCCAGGCCGAACAATTGGCTGCAATTGCAGATCGCCCAGAAGGGTTGGAAACAAAATCTACAAAGGGAAAATTGGCAAAGGATGCCGATACAATCGCCCTAGAAAAACGCCTCAGCGATGCGCTTGGGTTGAAGATTAAAATCGCTCATAAAGTTAGCGGCAAGGGCCGCTTAATGATCGACTATAAATCGCTTGAGCAATTGGATGATTTGGTTGCAAAGTTGAGTAAGTAGTGGGGTTACATGCATCAAAGTAGTTTCAATGGTGCTTTGGCTTGCATTATCTGCTCACTGTCGGACAAATGAAACATCGTTGATACTTGAACCGAGCAGCGCGCCGACGGGTTAATTTCTGAGACAACACGCAGCCATACTTTTAGAAATATTTCTGGAAATTTTGGCGTACTTCTAATAAACCGCCGTCGCCCATCAGAAAGCTCTTGTAGAGAAAAATTGGTTTCATTTAGCTTGTCTTCGAGGATCGAAATTTCTTGTCCAGATAAATGTGGGTTTTTATCTCTAAGCCTTGAATATCCATTATTATGATGGGTTTGAAATGTGATATTTCGACCTTTCCATAACAGTCTAAAATTTACATCCTGCTCTTGTACATATAGTCCATAATCTAAAAACTCTACCGCTAATCTACTTTCTATATGCGTTGCAATTCTCAGATCTGGATCATATTCGATGTTATCTGTTTCATCGCCCATTGTGCTTAGCCTCAATTGCAATAGCTAGCAGTGCGGTTGAAGCTAATGGAACGGCGAGGGCTGCATTGGCTCTTGTTTCTAGGGAGGTTTTTTCTAGGCGGGCGAGGGCTCGTTCTAAAGCGGGGGCCTGCCACAGGGAGAGGGCGCGGGTGACCTTGTCTTTTCTTTGAAAGTTTACGGGTGGTCGCATGGTGCCAATTACGGAGGAAGCTGGTTGTCGATTAGCGTCCATTTGAGCACGGGCTTGATGCAGGGTTTGGAAGTGTCGTTGGGCGGCATTGATCAATTGAAACACGGCGGTTCCTTGTGCAATCAACCGCTTGAACGTGTGTTCCATGGTGGGGATATCCCCAACACTAGCCGCATCTATCACCGTATCTACCGCTAAGGCGGAAGCGTCCCCAACGATGGCTTGAATGTCTTCAATTGTTACCTGCCCGTTGCCGCTTGCATATAGGCAGAGTTTTTGAACTTCACCACGAGAGGCTAATCTATCTCCACCCAATAGGCTCTTCAGTAGGGACTTGGCTTGATTATCAATTGTGAGATTGTTGGCCTTCATTTCTTCATTGATGACCATATCAATTGCTTGCGCCTGATCTTGATAACAAGGGAGAGCAACAGCGCTTGGCGCTTTTTCGATTCGCTTACGTAATGGTGAGGTCTTCTTCAAGTCTCCCGCTTCAACGATGATGATGGCATCGCTTGGTGGTAAGTCCAGCACAGATTGAATAGCACCTGCTAGGTTTTTCTGGGTAGATCCTTTGATCCAAACAATCCGATCACCACCAAACATGGAGACTGTATGGGCCTCGTCGGCAATTCGGGATGGATCGGCGGCGGCTTCATCGGCATCAATCACGATTGTGCTAAAGGGATCGTCTAAGTCAGCGCCACTGGATTTTGCAAGTTTTTTGGCCCGTTCGGACACCAGCCCGATATCTGGTCCATAAATTAAGAAGGTGCGGTGGTTGCTATCGGGTTTGGCGAGATAGCGATCAACTTCGTGGGCTTTCTTTTGGGCCACGGTTTATAAATCAGCGAGATATTGGGCAACAGAGAGTTTGATTTGTTGCGCGACTTCTTTTGCTGCCTGGTTTTCCGCATTTCTTTGGGCCCGCTCGTTGGCAAAACTTTGGGCTGTTCGGTCATAGCTAGACTGGGCGCGCCGTTTACCTGTGGCAACTGTATTTCCTGTTCTCTTATCTATGACTCTATAGTCAGCAATAATAGCAACTTGCGCAGAAGTTGGCGCTAAACTACTGGTTTCAATAGATAAATTATAGTTTTTTGCAACTATTTCTAAAGCAATGTCGTATTGGCCGCCGCTTTGTAGCTGACCGCCGTTCATTGCAAACAAAAGGTTGTTGCGTACCTGTTGCGCTTGGCGGGTTTCAACAGGTTTCACAGTGGTAGCTGCCAATATTGCGCGTATAGTATTTGTCTCATCGCCAGAGGCAATTTTACTATCGGGGCGGGTGGCATTTAGTGGTTCAACTGTGCACCCACTCAAAAGTGCAATCGCAAAAACAGCGGATGCCACTTGAGACACAGATTTGAAACGGCTTTGGTTAGATAACCACATTCACAATTCTCCCGGGCACAACGACCACTTTCTTGGGTGTCTTACCAGAAAGTGCCGCCTGAACAAAGTCTAGTTTTAGCACCTCCTCCTCAACACCTGACTTATCAAGATCAGCGGCCACTTCTAAATCACCGCGTTTCTTGCCGTTTATTTGAACGGGTAGAGTAATCGTTGATTCTTCTAATAGGCTTTTATCTGTTTCGGGCCACGGGCTTGCTGAAATCATGGTGACGTGGCCAAGCACATGCCAACATTCTTCAGCCAAATGGGGCATCATCGGGGCGATCATTTGTAGGGTTATTGAAAGCGTATGACGTAAGGTGTCGCTCGATGTTTTGTCAGATTTTGCGGCTTGGTCAATTGCATTGACCAATGTGTAAATTTGCGCAACGGCAGAATTATAGCGCAAGCCTGGGATCATCACATCAACATTTGATAGAGCTTTGTGAGCAATTTTTAGCAGCGCCGTATTGGCGGCGTCATCGCCATTGGTTGTTTTCTTTTCAGAAACCGTATCGACCAAACGCCATAGTCGCTGAACAAAACGGTGGGCACCATCGACACCAGCTTCAGACCAAATCACATCGCGGTCGGGTGGGGAATCGGATAGGACAAACCAGCGTGCGGTATCGGCACCATAGGTAGCAATGATGTCATCTGGGTCAACGATATTGTATTTTGATTTCGACATTTTTTCGATATTGCCGATGATTAGCTCTTCGCCAGTTTCAGCTAGAATTGCTTTTCTATTTTCCCCTTCGCCTGAAAAATCAATTTCGGCGGGAGTGATCCATGTACCTGTTTTTGTGCGATAGGTTTCGTGCACCACCATACCTTGGGTGAATAATCCTTTGAAGGGTTCTTTGACTTCAAGGTGTCCGGTGGCCTGCATAGCGCGGGCAAAAAAGCGCGAATAGAGAAGGTGCAAAATAGCGTGTTCGATGCCGCCGATATATTGATCAACTGGTAGCCAGCGGCTCGCTGCTTCAACATTGGTGGGAGTTTCGGCTGTAGGATCTGCGAAGCGGGCGAAATACCAAGAGGAATCGACGAATGTATCCATCGTGTCGGTTTCACGTTTTGCGGGTTTCCCACAGGAAGGACAATCGACATCGCGCCAAGTTGGGTGGCGGTCGAGTGGGTTTCCAGGAACATCAAAGGTCACGTCATCAGGAAGTTCAATGGGAAGGTTTTCTTCTTTTTCTGGAATGACACCGCAATCATTGCAATGAACAACAGGTATCGGGCAACCCCAATAGCGTTGGCGTGAAACTCCCCAGTCACGGAGCTTGTAATTGGTTTCTCCCGCCCCTTGCGGCTTACCATCTAGGATTTGGCCGTTTAGTTTTTCAATTGCGGTGGCAATGGCGGAATCTTTGGTCAGGCCATTCAAAAACTCAGAGCTGGTCAAAACTCCATCGCCCACATAAGCAATATCTTCAACAGGCATGGCGACTTCAGGTGTTTTGGAATCTGCGATAACGGAGATTACATCAAGATCATATTTTCTAGCGAAATCTAAATCCCGTTGATCGTGGGCAGCACAGCCAAATACGGCGCCAGTGCCGTAGCCCATGAGAATAAAGTTCGCCACATAAACAGGGAGTTCGCGCCCCTCAATGAATGGGTGGGCAACGGTGAGGCCTGTATCAAAGCCAAGCTTTTCAGCTTTATCTATAGCGGCGGCAGTTGTGCCAAGCTTGCGGCACTCTTTGATGAAAGTGATTAGCCTTTGATTGTCCTTGGCAAGTTCTTGGGCAATTGGGTGTTCGGCGGCAATGGCCATAAACCCAGCGCCATAAAGCGTGTCAGGTCTAGTTGTGAATACTTCTATTTCTGTTGCCGTTGTGCCCTCACCTTTTACAAAAGGAAAACGCACGCGTGCCCCAACAGATTTACCAATCCAGTTGGCCTGCATGAGCTTGACCTTAGCGGGCCAGTCTTTGAGTGTGTCTAGGCTCTCAAGCAGATCTTCTGAAAATTCAGAAATCTTAAAGAACCATTGGGTGAGTTCGCGCTGTTCAACTTCTGCACCCGAACGCCAGCCTTTGCCGTCGATAACTTGTTCATTGGCAAGAACAGTCATGTCGACCGGGTCCCAATTGACTGTGGCGTTTTTTCGGTAGGCGAGGCCCGCATCTAAAAAATCGAGAAACAATTTTTGTTGCTTGGCATAGTAGTCAACGTCGCAGGTGGCGAACTCACGGGACCAATCAAGTGATAAGCCCATGGATTTAAGCTGGGTACGCATGGTGGCGATATTGTCGTAGGTCCAACCCTTGGGGTGGGTTTTGTTTTTCATTGCCGCATTTTCAGCAGGCATGCCAAAAGCGTCCCAGCCCATGGGATGAAGTACCTCATAGCCCTTGGCGCGCTTATAGCGGGCAATTACATCGCCCATGGCATAGTTGCGCACGTGGCCCATATGAATACGACCTGAGGGATAGGGAAACATTTCCAGCACATAATAAGTTTCACGACCTTCAGCAGGCTGTGTTTGAGCTTCAAACAGTTTTGCGTCATTCCACCGTTGTTGCCATTTATTTTCTACGGTTTTTGCGTTGTAACGCTCGCTTGCCATGGTGTTGTTCTTTATGGTTGTGCAGATATGCAATACCAGCGTTTTATTGAAATGCTGATTAAGGTCAACAGCCTTGATAAATAAGGAAGTAATTGGTCACGATGGGTAATCAAGAAGAACGGTTGAATTTTGCATTAGACGGGGTGAAGACCACCGAGAAAAAAGCTGGGCGTGATGTCGGTTCAACTCAGGTGATCGTGGTTTCTAAAACCTTTGATGAAGACGCTATTCGCCCTGTTCTTGAGGCTGGGTATCGGATATTTGGAGAAAACCGCGTTCAAGAAACCCAAGGTAAATGGCCTAAACTGCGGGAGGAGTTCTCTGATGTTGAGTTGCATCTTATTGGCCCCCTTCAATCGAATAAAACCGCAGAGGCCGTTGCACTTTTTGATGTGATGCACACGGTTGACCGCGAAAAGATTGCTAAGACCCTTGCGAAAGAATTTCAGGCACAAGGGAAGTCCCTTAAATTATTTGTACAGGTGAACACGGGCGAAGAAGATCAAAAGGCGGGCATTGCCCCAAAACAAGCCGTTGAATTCGTCAACCGTTGTCGTGATGTACACGGGCTTACGATTGAAGGCTTGATGTGTATTCCACCATTTGATGAAAACCCTGGGCCGCATTTTGCGCTGCTGCGAAAACTTGCAGCAGAAGCAGGCGTTAAACAGCTTTCTATGGGGATGTCGGCTGATTACGAGACGGCGGTTGAATTTGGTGCGACTTATGTGCGGGTGGGCAGTGCCGTTTTTGGAAGCCGCTAACTGATTTGTTCGCTGACACAGGTGGATGGTTGGTTTGCATACCAACCTCTTGCGTCCCAACCCTGACCAAAGTTTCTCTGATCGAGATTTGCGCCGCTTCGGGTTGCATAAAAATCAAAACAATTGGGCCCCCGCTTCCAGACCTCAAAGCATCCACCAGAAGATTGATTGCTGGCATAGGTGAAACAAAGGATATTGCCGTTCAGGGTCATTTGACCCCGTATTGGTTTTCCATTCTCGCTATAGTCGCTGGTGCCGTTGCGGTTAAACCGTTCAGCCCATTGATTACCATCAGGATATTCTCCACTCATCAATCTACCAAACATGAAAGAGCGAATTTCTGAACCACTGAGAGGTTTGAGTGTCAGCTGGGCGTGGGCGGTTGAATTCACAAACCCCAACAAAATGAACAGCGATATGAAAAGAAGGCGTGACATTTTCTTTGACATTTCTGTTAAGCGGTTTATGAACCCCGCTATGTTATTAAAAGTCGTCAAAACCAAGACCACCTTTTAACCGCTTCTTCCCACACTCTCCGGGGAAGGAGAGGCGATCTCGCTTTGCGACTTTGGAGAGTAAGGAGCATGACCATCATGGGTTATAGAATTGCAATTGTTGGCGCCACTGGCAACGTGGGTCGTGAAGTACTTTCCATATTAGATGAGCGCGGCTTTCCAGCTGACGAAGTCGTGGCTTTGGCTTCTCGACGCAGCCAAGGTGTAGAGGTTTCTTTTGGTGATCGGACGCTAAAGGTAAAGACACTCGACAACTTTGATTTTTCAAACACAGATATTGCGATTATGTCAGCGGGGGGATCTATCTCGCAGAAATGGGCTCCTAAAATTGCCAAGGCCGGGTGTGTTGTTATTGATAACTCTTCTGCCTTTCGATACGACCCTGATGTGCCATTGATTGTTCCTGAAGTGAATGCTGATGCGATTGAAGGTTTTAGAAAGAAAAACATTATTGCCAATCCAAATTGCTCGACGGCGCAATTGGTGGTGGCTTTGAAGCCCTTACATGATGTTGCCAAAATTAAGCGGATTGTTGTTTCAACTTACCAATCCGTTTCGGGTGCTGGTAAAGAGGCGATGGAAGAACTGTTTAATCAAACACGGGCGGTTTTTGTTTCAGACCCGGTTGAGACAACAAAGTTTACCAAACGCATCGCTTTTAACTGTATTCCCCACATTGATGATTTTATGGATTCTGGTGAAACTAAAGAAGAGTGGAAAATTACCGCTGAAACAAAAAAGATGCTTGATCCGAAAATTAAGGTGACAGCAACAGCGGTACGGGTCCCTGTGTTTGTTTCTCACTCAGAAGCCGTGAACATCGAATTTGAAACTGAGTTATCGGCTGATGCGGCACGTAATATTTTGCGCGAAGCGCCGGGCTGTCTTGTCATTGATAAACGTGAAGATGGTGGTTACATCACGCCCCATGAAGCAGCTGGTGATGATGCGACTTATATCTCTCGTATTCGTGAAGATTCAACTGTCGATTATGGCCTGAACATTTGGGTTGTTTCAGATAACCTTCGTAAAGGGGCCGCATTAAATACGGTCCAAATTGCGGAGCTTTTGGTGAACCGTGGGCTATTGAAGAAGTAGCTACTCTTTTGCTGTCCGCCTTCCACAAGAGGGGGCTGCAGAAAAGCTGTTATTTGTCACGCTCGGTTCGTCTAAATTAAAGGCTAAAAAAACATACCTTTTTTCTTGGCTGTACCATTTTTACTAATTCCAGGATCATCGGGGCGGTGGTCGATATTACCATCCCCGTCTTCATCCATATTGGTGTTTGTATAGGGAGAATGTTTGTCACCTGATTTTGTTGACTTCTTCTTTTCAGGCTTTCGTTTAGATTTCGGAGTTTTTGACTCTTCAGCGATTGGTTGATCTTGCTCTTTTGTTTTTGATTCAATGGTTTCTTCGGCAATGTCTTCGCTGATGATTTCTGCATCTTCGATTGAGTCGTCACCACTTGTTTCACTGCTAAGGACTTCAGCTGTTGTTGCAGCCGCTGCGACTGCAACAATTGGTGCAATTGGAGTGGCTTCAATTTCGACTACATCTGCGATGTCTTCGAGAGGCTCGTTGACCAAAAGACTATAATCAGCGGTTTCGGCGGGGCCGCCAATTTGTTCAACAGGAACTTTCCATTCAAAGGCATCTAACTTTCCGCTGACAGGTGAATAGGGAGCCCAAGTTTGGCTAACCATTCCATCGGCAGTCCAAGCGGCATCCTTAGGGGCGGTGACAGCGCGGGCCAACCACTCACGGACACGACCGCGATCACCGTGTTCGGCCTCTTCGATGTCGGCCATCAACAGGCAAGCCCGTTCAGTTGGTTTAATACGTAGGGCGGCTTCCATTGCGTTTCGTGCGGTTTTGAATTCCCCAGCATCAATGGCGGCAGTGGCTACAATGAACTGGCCTTCAGTATGGTTGGCGCGTTTTTTAGCCAAAGCTTCGGCGCGCGTTAATCGGTCTTTGGCTGAATCGCCGGACCGCAAATGAATATAGGCCTCTGCAATTTCTGGGTGCGGTTCTAGTTTCCAAGACGCTTCCAGCACTTTGGCGGCTTTGCGCATATCGTTTACGCGGGCGCAGGCGCGGGCAGAAACGACTGCGGCTGGTACGAGATCTGGCGCTAATTTATGGGCAGCAAGGGCGTGAGATTTTGCGCTATCAGGGCTCGCATCTTCTTCATCCATTGCTTGTGCGGTGAGGATAACGGCGCGCTTGCGTTTGTATTCGCCTTTTTCATAAAGACCAGCTGAGCGATTTAATTCAAGCGTACGAAGCGCTTCATCCCATTCACCGCTGACCGTCTGGGCTTTGAGAACAGCAAGGGCTGCCCATGGTGTTCCAGGGGCTTTAGTATTTGCTTGTTTAGCGAAGTGGGCAGCTGCTTCTGCAGCACCTTCTTGCTCGGCTTCAACATAAAGACCGCGCAAACCAAGAAGCTTTGTTTCTTCATTGCCAAGCATGGCTTCAAACTTTTTACGGGCTTCAGGACGGTCGCCTTCAAGTAAAGATGTTTGGGCATCTAACATGGCAACAAGGGGCTCGTTTTCTAACAGCTTGCCAGATTCTTTGCTGAGTTTTCTCGCCAGCGCAGCATTGCCAGACCCGGCAGCAACAAGACCTCGCGAAAGGGCGGAATACCCTTTGTCACGACGGCGACCAGAGCGCCAACGGCCAAAACTTTTAGGAGAATTGATAATTCCAGAAATAACCCACCAGGCCATCATGATTAGAGCGACTAAAACACCGACGGCAAGAATGGCCTGTAGTAAAGTTAGATCGAATGCATTGTTGGCATCAACCCAATCCCATTGAATAGACACGGAGCCAGGATTATTTGCCAACCAAACAAAGAGGGCGGCAATTACAAACAGGACGAGAAGAAAGATTGCAAGAAATAACATAGGACGATCCGGTTGGTCGCTGGCTTAATTGCCAGCGTTAGTAAGGAGGAATGATTGAAGGGTGTCGGCAACAAGACTGTCAGCGATTATGCGCGCCTTTAAGCCTTCGTGCCAAGAGGCAGAAACTTCTTGGCCGGCTTTTGGAAGCGTTTGCCAAGCTTTTGTAGATTGGCTTAAAGACCCTGACGTTAAACCGGCTGTAATCTGTGAGACTAAGGCAGCAGGGCTGGATCCAGTTTGTGGTTTAATTGATCTGACTTTGACGAGCGATTTTGCACCAGCAAATAGCCGTGAAACGAAGTCTTCTTTTGGTTTTGGTGCGAGTGCCGAAATGATGTTGTCACCAACTGCGCTAAATTGTTCAGTAAGTTGCGCCACGGTCGGAACGCCTTTTCCAGCATAGGCATCAAGAGCTGAAAGGGCTTTGTTTTCACCAGCGATTGATTTCAGCCTATTGAGTGAGGCGGCAAAAGGTAAGCCTTGATCTATATCGTTTTTGAGGGCCGCAGCTGCAATTGCATTGGCTGATTGCTTGTTCATTGTTGCGGTTTGTTGCGATTGTTTCTCGAGGCTAGCAATGGCTTCTACGCTTTCGTTGGCGCTTGTCGCTAAGGATTGGGTGGTAGAGGCAACAGCTGCTAGTTTTGTTTGTAGCGCGGCTATTGTTTTAGCCATTTCGTCCTGTTTGTCGTTGGAGTTGCCGGCTACCAGCTTTTGTAAATCGCCAATGGCCGCTTCACGTTCGTTAGAGCTGACGGCAAGAGATTGAGCTGTTGCGGCAAGGGCGGATAATTTTGTTTCGAGGGTGGAAAGCGTTGCTTGCAATTCATCTGATACTGCAGGGGCCGCGGTTCCATCACTGGCAAGAGGGGCGGTCCCGCTTTTTTGTAATTGAGCAATTGCTTCTTCGCGCTGATTGGAATTAACGGCAAGAGTTTGAGCGGTGGCGGCCACAGAATCTAATTTAGCTTGGAGCGCGGCAACGGTTTTATTGAGAGTTGCAAGACCTGCCGCTTCTCCTGCTCCACCTGTTGAAATGGCACTTTTGAGAGCGTCAACAGTTTTATCTGTTACCAGCAGTTGGCTTTGCAGAGTTTCCAGTTTTCCATTGGTGGCTTCTATCTGCCCTGAGATGTTTTTAAGACTTGTCGCAGCGGTGCTATTTATTTCTGCATTGTCTTGGGGGGCCAGCTGCTTAATTTTTGATTCAATAGAGGTATTGATTGCGTCCATATCAAGCACTGGCGCAGTTGTTTCTTTTAGGCGAGTTTCGAGACCTGAAATACGGGCAAGCAATTCTTCGCGGGTGGTACTTAAAGCTGCAGAAGAAATGGTATCGCCTGATGCGGACCCAATAGAATTTGGACTGGAGAGTACCCCCAGATATTGCAGCCCTCCAGCACCCCCTAAAGCAACTGCACCTCCGATAATACCGGCGGCAAGTTTTCCAACCAGGCCATTGTTACTCGGCTGTTTTATTGTCTTTGGAATAGCCTTTGGGGTTGGCGATTTGGGGGTAGGTTGTTCTTTTGACTTGGATGCTGAGGATGGTTTTGTGGTCGTGCCAAAATCTGCAGGTTCGCTATCAACTATCGGTTCAGAGGGTTTTTTACCTTTAGCCGCCGCCTCTGCGATATGTTTAGGGCGGGTGCTTTTTGGCACTGAGGTTTTAGTTTTGACTGTGTTGGCTTTTGGCGGGGCAGGTTTTGTTGTTTCTTTTGGCTCAACCTTTTCCGCCGTTAAATCAATTGTTACCGGTTTTTTTTGGGATTTCGCATGGCGAACGGTCTTGCGGGAACGACCAGTGGTTTTGGTGTTTTTTTTCATGTGAACAGAATTCCAGTTAAGCCCAAACTAAGAAATGCGCATTTCAAATGCGCAACGTAAAATAACCTAACCCAGAGGAATGGGAGGGGCAAAGGTTTTGTGAAATAAAGCGGAAACACCGAATACTTGATTAACCAGCGGGCCCTTGAGCAACTTTATTGATAATGCCGAAAAGTGCTGTTTCGTCGGGATTTTTTGGGAAATGACAAACAAAAGCGCGGTTTTTGGATAAATTAGCGCAAATTTCAGGGCTTAAGGCAAAGATATGCATGGGGTTTGAAGGCGCTTGTTGTGAAAGAAATAGGCTCTCGAATGCTTTTGCTGTTCGGGATGAATAAAGCACTACCCCGTCTAATGATCCGTCTTTGATGGCGGAATAGGTGGCTGTTGAGAGTTTTTGCGCAGGAATTGTCCGATAGGTCTGCCACGGTTGGCAGGTAATATTCTTAGTTTTTAACAAAGCTTCTAAGTTATGGGCCGGCTCCTCTGCGCAGGGGTAGAGGAGTGCGGCGTTTTTTTCGATATTATAATTCTTCATCCATATCGGTGTTTGTTGGATCAGTTTCAGTGCTGAGCCTTGTATTTGCTGGCAATTGGTAAAACCGTGATCTTTCGCTGCTTCGGCGGTGCTTTGACCCGTTGTTAGCAAGGGTATATTGAGCGCGGTTTCTGGCCATACCTTAACAAGGGCTGGAAGTGCGTTGGCACTTGTTACGATTATTCCAGCGTGATTATTCTTTGGAAGGGCAGTGCGTATTTGTTCGACTTGTAGGAGTGGGTCGATAATAGTTTTGTGACCAAACTCGCGGAGTAAAGCAGCTGTTTTTTTTGCCTGACGTAGGGGGCGAGTGATGAGAAGTTTCATTTATGTCGCCCCGTTGTTTTCTAGCCCATCTAGTAAGTCAGGGGTAGAATTTGGTGTATTTGATGTTGCACGGGGCCGCTTTGCAGGTTTCTTTATCCGTCGCTCAAGAGTCCAGCGTACTTCTGTTTTTGTTTGGGCATTTATACTAACAACAATTTGTTGACTTTTGCGCGGGAGATCTGGGCCAGAAAACTGAATACTCTCTTCTAAGCTTATTGGCCCATCGACACAGGTAAAGGTCCAAGCGTCGTTATCTTGTGTTGCGATGAGAATTGAATGGCCAGAGGTTAGCATGCTGGCACTGATTGCAGGTGGCAGGTGGAAACGTAATTCAATTGGAACGGATGGTGGGAGCGTAGATTGTGGAGCAGGTTGGCGTGTGAATTCATCACTGCCATTTAGTACTTCCCCGTTGTTACTTAAATGCAGGTTCCGGGTGTGAATGATGCCAAATTCTTGCAGATATCCGTCATGGCTGGCGGTTAGGGTTTCATACTCTTGGGTTTGATCTCGGGACAGTGAGATTTGGTTGGGGCCACGTATCAACGGTGAAGGTAAGAGAGAGTGAAACTTAGAATCAGTGGCGAAACGAGACGATGATTTATTACCGATAGTTGCGGTGGAGTGGGCGGCTGTAGCACGGGCGTAAGGGGCATATATTTTATAGGCAGAGCTGGGAACGCCGCAATTGGCAATAAAGCGAGTGCTACCGCTGGAGAGTTCGAAGGAAAGTGTTCCAGCCATGGCGCGGCGTGCAGTCCCACGGCTAAGGGCTTTGCCTGTGTCTATCAGAACAACGGTATTGTTTTCTGCCAACCGTTCGTAGCCAGATTGTGGAGCAGAGCGCTGGGGCGATCCTTTGGATTCATCAAAACTAAGAATGGTCGATAACATCTTAGCGGGGGTTGATCCTGTTCCGTTAAATTGTGCCAACTCCCCGTTGCTGTGTTGAAAAAATCGTAGCACAGCCAGCATGCGATCAATTGCAGATAACAAAGTGTGGGAAGGACTATGCCCAAGCTCTTGATAGGCTTGGCGTAAAGGAATTAAGTCAGCAAGAAGTTCCACTAGAATAACCGGATTTCTGGAAACATGCCCGCCGTCGGCTAGTATTTGTCGATTAAGCTCACTGTTCAAATCATGGGTGGCTTGTTTGATTGCCTTTTCTTTTCCGTCCAAGCACAGGGCCGCAAAAGCCAGTGCAATTCTTGTATGCAATCGCGGATACCCATCGCGGACACTAGGGCTGATATGATTTAGATATCGAGTCTGGCGAGCAAGGGATTTCAAAAACTCTTGATAGGATTCAGGGCTGGTGTTGTTAATTAACAGGGGGGAATGGGTAAGCCAGGAAATCAATCGTCCGTTGATGATATCCGGTCGCCAAGATTGGCTTTCTATTTGGCTTCCCCACTGGCTTATCCAATCTGAAACAAGGGCACTTGCGTGGGCTTGCATAAGATCGCTATTGGCCGCGCGCAGGTGCCTTAGCCATTTAAAGGAATGAAGTTCAGCAAACCATTCATCGCTAGGAGCGGGAATGGTAAAGGGTGGCTCTCCTGCAGTGGAGATGGTTTCATTAGCAAAAGTAAATTGCCCCATGTAAAACTGAGTTGCTAAAGTAATATCTGCCGGTCGCAGCTCTGTGGGAGCTATTGTTAATTGATCAACACCTGCGCCGCTATAGCGCCACCGGTAAAGCGGGCCCTTACGTATACGGCGCGAAGCACGACGCCATAATTCGCCAGCTATCAGCGATGGTATTAAAATGAAGTTAGGTGCCCGCATTGCCGCTTTCGGTCCAAATGATCTGATTCGTTACAATAGAACTAAACAGGGCGTGAGAATACGGCAGCTGTTAAGTTGCTTCATCACTTCTAACAAAACGTGCAGCAAAAAAGCCATCAAGGCCACTAAACCGTTGTGGGTTTACAGTGCTGTCCTTGGGAGGGGAAATATTTTGCAGGTGACATGGCAAGGTGCGCAGAGTTCCTTGGCCAGTGACAACATCACCAATTCCAAAGAGTTCGTCGGTTGTTATGGGATTTGGAATCAGGCCAAAGTTTCCCTTAGATATCTGCGCAAACACATCTTCCCCTTCAGTTCTGTCAATTGAACAGTTGGCAAATACGAGTATCCCGCCGGGTTTCAAAAATTGTGCAGCGCGGACAATCATGTCCCGTTGTAATGTTGCAAGTCCCTCAACAATATCTGCGGATTTTGTCCATTGTACATCTGGATGGCGGCGAATGGTTCCGGTAGAGGAGCATGGCGCATCGAGGAGCACCGCATCAAAAAGTTGATCTGGTTGCCATTCCAACAGGTTGGCGTGAACAGTGTTGGTTTGGAATTTAAGGCGCTCTAGGTTTTGCTGTAACCGTTCAAGTCGCGGTTCGGAGGCTTCAACAGCGGTAACATTGGCGCCTGCTGCAATGAGTTGAGCTGTTTTTCCGCCGGGGGCCGAACATAAATCAACGACAGACTTTCCCCGTATGTCACCCAAAAGATGGGCTGGTAAATGGGCGGCGGCATCTTGAACCCACCACTCGCCATCTTCGTAGCCTTGCCAGGTTTCGATTTTACCAGTGCCGTTTACGCGGATGCTGTTGGCATATAAATGAACACCACCAAGCTTTTTTGCCCAAGCTTCTGGCTCGCTTTTGACCGTTAAATCTATCAAGGGTTCTAGCATGTGTTGTGATGCGATTGCAGGTAGGCGATCTCGTCCATAGGCTTTTTTCACACGCTTGCGTAGCCAAGGCGCCATATTAAGTACGGCTAAATTTTCAGGTGTTTGACTATCAAAAATCTGCTCTTTTTCGCGGGCCATCCGGCGCAAGATGGCGTTACCAAGAGAGGCGAAACGTTTGGAGCGGCTGTCTTCCTTGAGGGCAGTTACCGCCAAATCAACGGCGGCACTATCGGGCACATCAAGGAATAAAATTTGTGCTGCCGCAACATGGAGCGTGTGAATGAGATGGCGGGCATTTTTTGGCAGGGCACGATCTAGAAGTTTGCTGAGTGCAAATTCAATTTCACCGCGATGACGAAAAGCGGTTGTCGCTATAGCGCGCACCAAAGATTTATCGGCATCGCTCAAGTTGCCATAGGCTTGGGGGCCGTGGCGAGTATCAAGTAGCCCGTCCAACCCACGGCCATCATCTATGACACGGGTGAGTATTATTGTTGCGGCAATGCGCGCTGGCAGACCCGGTTTAATTTTCAAGCCCATGGCCCTTTATTTTTAGATTTATCGCCCCATGGCCCTGTTGGGTCTGGCTCTCCATCGTGGGTGTGCCATTGGCCAGCTTCGCGGCCCCAAATTTCGCGTTCTTTTTTAGTTTTTGCTTTTGGAGCAGGTGTAATTTTTTGGTGCGGGCTCAGTTGCCATTCAGCAGCGAGTTTTTCTAGCTCTGCTACACGGTTAACTGTTTTGGGGTGGGTAGAAAACAAGCCATCAACGCCTTTTCCGTTTAGTGGGTTGATGATGAATAGATGAGCAGTTCCAGGATTGTGTTCTGCGTGACCGTTGTTTGTTTGGCGAGCGATGGCCTCAATTTTTTTCAAGGCGCTGGCGAGAGAAAGAGGTAGGCCAGAAATCTCTGCACCGTCGCGATCTGCCTCATACTCACGGGTACGGCTGATTGCCATTTGAACAACACCAGCCGCCATGGGAGCTAATATCATTGTTGCCATGCTGGCGATAAAATTGCGACGTCCAAAGAACATTGAGTAATTGGCAATCATGCCAATTGCCCCAGCTAGGGTTGCAGTTAGGGTCATGGTTAAAGTGTCACGGCTTTTTATGTGGCCCAATTCGTGGGCGATCACGGCGGCAACTTCATCTTCTTCTAGTGCATCCAACAAACCTGTGCTTACAGCAATTGCGGCGTGGGCCGGGCTTCTACCTGTCGCAAAGGCGTTTGGTTGCTCTGTTTCTAAGACGTATACTTTGGGCATAGGAAGTTCCGCATTTGCGGCCAAATCAGCAACCATTTTTACCAATATGGGAGAGGTTTGTTCATCAACGGCCATTGCGTTGTGCATTTTCAAAACCATCTTACCTGAGTTCCACCAGGAGAAAAGATTCATTGCTGCAGCCGCAATAAAAGCAAGGAACATGCCTGTTTCGCCACCTATCGCATAACCGACTACCATGAATAATATGGTCATCACAGCGATCAACATTGCGGTTTTAATGAGGTTCATTGAATCATCTTTTAGTTTGGGTTGGCATCTAGATGGTGGTAAGATCAGGTTTAGTCAATATGATCAATCATTTGAATGTAGTCCATATGAAACCTTCAAAAAAGCCCGATCCTGAAATTGCCAAACGCGCGCTTGCTGAAGCAAAGAAGCGGCGTGAAAACCTCAACACTGAAAAACAGGCAACAGAATTACACGGACGCGATGGGCCAGACCCAGTGCGCTATGGTGATTGGGAAAATAAAGGCATTGCCTCAGATTTTTAAGCCTTGCTAAAATTAGGTAATATGATAGGTATATATTCCTATCATAAGGACACCCCTAAATTGCATAGACTGACTATTTTACCTGTGGTTTTGATAATGGTTTTTATCAATCCAATGTCTGCTCGTGAGCGTATTCGAGGACCAGTAGAGGCTGACGTTATTCGGGTGCGGGATGGTGATTCAATTGATGTGGTAGCCCATGTTTGGCCTGGTCATGATGTAAATATTTCTATTCGATTGCTTGGTATTGATGCGCCAGAGTTGAAGGGTCGATGTAAAGTTGAAAAACAACGAGCTCTGGTAGCTCGGGATCGTTTAATAGAATTATTGGCTGGCGGATCTATTCAACTAACAAAGATTTCCGGCGGAAAATATTTTGGCCGCATGCTTGCTAGGGTACGAACCGTTGAAGGCCTGGATGTTCAGCAGATACTCTTGAGGGAAGGGTTGGTTCGGCGTTATGCTGGGCGCAAACGTCAATCTTGGTGTCCTCAACGAGCCGCAAAAAAATTGAATTAAGGAATCTTCCTCTTCGGTTCTAAAGCAGTTCTTGCAATTGCTTTTCAATCCAACCATTGGGAATTAAATGACCACCTTGATGAACATCGAGAACAACTGACTTTCCGCTTTTGCAATTTGACCAAATGAGACGCGAGAATTTTTTACCCCTCTTAGGCTTCCACATAATTTTACTGTTTGGGGCGGTGGAGCATTTATTGCGGTTGCGCCATAGGGTCACCGCACCCTCTAATTCGCCATTGTTACCATAGGGGTAGTCCATTACCGTATCACGGGTTCCATGGGTGTGTCGCAAGTTGACGGGATGTTTGCAGTGTTCGTTTTCGTCTCGAAGAGTGCCCGCCATAGCCAAGACAGTGTTGATGTTTTTTCCGTTTTCGCAGGCATAACGCCAAGCCATCGCGCCGCCATAGGAAAAGCCAGATACAAAAATGCGTGAGCGATCTATCGGCCATCGTTTGGCTGCATCCTCAATAACGGCATCGGTAAAGGGGACATCGCGGGAACCAGATTTCCAAAAACTCCAAGAGCGACCATTGCCGTTGGGGGCGAGTAACAGCACTCCCATCTTGCGGGTAGCCCCAGCAATTCGTTTATGGTTCATGACCATTTTCCCTTGCCGACCCCATCCATGGAAATGCAACAGCACAGGCAGAGGTGTTTTTCCATCCCAATCATCGGGCACGCGGGCATGGTAGGAGCGATTGTTGACCTCGCAGGCTACATCTAGCTCACAGTTGGCTGCACTTGCCTGTGGTATTGAAATAAGGACGAGGTAAAGAAATAAGAAAATACGCATTTGTGTCTTATGCCAGAGGAAGACGCTCACGGAAAATCACATAAGGTTCAACTCAGTTATGAACTAAGCTGGGTCAATGCGCGCTTGCCAGCAATTGTTGGAAGAGGAACGAACATGAATGAATCTAATTCTTGGGTTTTGAAATAGCTCTTTAGCGTGGGTTATAATGTTTTCATGCTCTACCATTCCTCCTGATCCATAAACAATTCGTTCGTCTTGATCATACCCACGAAGCAGGTAGCTGCGGCTATCGTGCAAAACAGGCGGAAGTTTTTCGGCCACACTTTGATGGGCAGGACAGTTCTCAGCATGGAGAAAAATGGGGCCCTGTTCGGCGTAGGGCTGAATGCTTTGAAATGGGCGATGGGAAAGCACAAGGAAGTTTTCTCCCTTATCAATGAATCCCAAGCAGTGGCGGCAAGGATTGCCGTTGCCATCTGATGTTTGGCTTTCAGGAGGCTGGTTATGATGATCGACTCCGCCAGCCCGAAGGCGGTTTGCTTCATTGGTTGGCAGGCCTGAAAATTTTAACATTGGGTGCTCCTAGTTGATAACCATGTGATTAGATCATAAAAAACTCTATGCCACCCGATTCCTGCTTGCGCTTATGTTTGATGATGGCAAACTTCTTTAATGGAACTTTCACTTACCAACAAACAGGCACGACATGTTGTTTTGCATTTGCAAGGCTTGACGCGGGAACCCCATGTTAAATTTTCTGACGGTGGATTATTAGCGCTTATTCATCAGCTTGGGTTTGTGCAGGTGGATTCAATCCAATGGGTGGAGCGGGCGCAACATATGACCCTGTTTGCCCGTAACCAAACCTATCGGCCGAACCAGTTGGCTGACTTGATTGAAGCTGAGGGAAGTCTGTTTGAGGGCTGGACTCATGATGCTTCTGTCATTCCAAGCTCGTTTTATCCCTATTGGCGCCATCGGTTTGAGCGCAGCAAAGAAAAACTTAGTCAACAATTTAAGAAATGGCAGCGGGAGTCCTGTCTTGATGGCTGCGAAGATATCTTAAAACGGGTGCGCGCCGAGGGCTCTTTGCGTTCTCGGGACATGGAAAAGGACAAATCAAAATCAAATGAAATGTGGCAGTGGCATGATGGCAAAGCGGCGTTAGAATTTTTATGGCGCACAGGCGAATTGTGCATCAGTAAGCGAGAAGGGTTTCAAAAAGTTTATGATTTGTCGGAACGGGGAATTGCTGCTGAAGATTATGAGAGGCGGGTGAGTCATAAGGAGTTTGTTGATTGGGCCTGTCGTTCTGCGATTGAACGGTTAGGCTTTGGATCGGCCAGAGATATTGCAAAATATTGGGATACGCTTTCCATTCAAGAGGTTCAAGATTGGGTTAAAAGCGCTGGCGGAGATCAAGTTATTTCTGTGCGCATTGCGGGGGTTAAGGGGGCTGGTGAAAAACAGCTGCTCGCTAGAAGTGATATAGCTCAAGTGGTTGAGCAATTGGACAAATTGCCGAAGCGGGTGCGTGCTCTTTCGCCCTTTGATCCTGTCATTCGAGATAGAAAGCGATTGTCTTGGTTGTTCGGTTTTGAGTATCGCATAGAAATCTATGTGCCAGAAGCCAAGCGTAAGTGGGGATATTATGTTTATCCATTGCTCGAAGGGGATCGTTTGATCGGGCGCATTGATATGCGAGCCAAACGCAAAGAAGGCGTACTAGAGGTCAAGCGAGTTTGGTTAGAAGAGGGGGTACGGTTCAGCAATGCTCGTCGCCAGCGGCTTGAGGCAGAACTAACTCGCCAAGCCCGATTGGGCGGGGTTGGCGATGTTATTTGGCTTAAGGGTGCTCTGGTAGAATGATTGCTACCGCCAGCTTCTGCGAGGACCCGTATCAATATGTATATGGCCGCCTCGGCGGGCTGGATAAAGTTTGTGACCACCAACCGCGCCTTGCTTTTTCACATAACGATAAACGGCTGACATATTAGCGCCGCGTACTTTGAAATCTACGGCTCGGCAGGTTTTGTGATAGGACTTAGATGCACCACCGACACGGCGGTTATGCCAAGGGCTACGCCAAGTAGAGAAAACGATTACGTCGCCATAATTGTGGGCGACACGGCGTAGAACCCGCTTTAACCCCCATGGAACACACCAAGACATTTTTTGATAATTCACACTGCCTTTGCCGCCAATGCGATAAAGTCCTGGCATGCTAGAACAGGCAGAAAGGGTGAGAGTAAGGCTCATGGCAACGGCCATAAGAGGGCGATTTGAAATACGCAACACAGGACAAACTCGAATAATGAGGAATCGGATTAGTTAACCGGACCTCATTATTTTCGTTAAAAATGTCTTATATTTCGTTTGTAAACTTGGTTAATTCTCAAATTAGTAAGGCTACCAAGTACGACGTGGACCGTTATCTATGTGGTAAAAACCTGAACGATAACGTTTGTAGCCACCAACCAATGGATGACGCGATAACCATCTGGTGAGACCACGGGTGCGTCCATGGACGCGGAAATCAATTGCACGACATTTTAGGTGGTAAGAGCGCCGTTTGCCGCCGATACGGCGGTTTTTGCGCCTGCTTCTATGGGTGGAGTTGATTGTTACCCGTCCATATTTTCGTGAGATTTGAGAAATAACGCGCTTCAGCTTACCTGGCACACAGCGCCATCGTGAGGAGCGTTTGATGCCTTTGCTTCGGCCACCGACATAGGCGTAGGTGGATTTTTTAATGCGTTTTTTATGGCTTTTCTTACGGGTCTTGTTACGAAAGCGGAGTTTAGTGCGTTTTGAAATTTTACGCTTAGAAATACGCTTTTTCTTGATTCTCTTTGAGCTACGTTTTGTTAGCAGCGTTGTTTTACGGGTGGATTTGGTTTTACGGGCATTTATCCGTGCTTTTCTTTTTGCAATGAAAGCTTCTTTTTTTGCAATACTTTTGGCTTTTGCCCGTTTTCGAGCGGCCAGGACTTTTGCCTGCCGTTGTTTGTCGGAGAGCTTGCTGTTGGTTCCAAGCTTACCACCATAGCTGCTAATGCCGCTTGTGGTGGTTTGTGAGCATGCGGCTAAAAAGGCGCATACGATTATAAGAACAGCCGCGCGGCTGAAATTCAAAAGAGCAATCATAATGTGTCTGTCCATTTTGGGGCCATTTGAGCCATGCGTCACTCCTCCTTGAAGGGGACGGCTTACAAATACTAAATACTAATTTCGCAGCCGAGTACCTGAATTCGAATTGTGGCAAAGACGTGGCAATTTTGACGTAGACGTCAATTAAAATACCACCACCAGTTTCCCCTGCCGCCATTTGTCTAATAGACGACTCGCACGAACGTGGTTAAAAGACAGTTAAGTATTATTATTTGGAGATCAGGATTCTCCATCGAACGGGAGGTTTTTATGGAAGATAAGTTATATAAAGTACCAGCAGAGGTAGCCGCGCGCGCCCATGTGGATGATGCAAAGTACCAAAAAATGTACAAGCAAAGTGTTTCTGATCCAGATGGATTTTGGATGGAAGAGGGCAAACGTCTTGATTGGATGAAGCCTTATACAAAGGCAGGAAATTGGACTTTTGAGCATCCGAACGTAGAAATTAAATGGTTTGAAGATGGAACATTGAATGTTTCAGCAAATTGCATTGATCGCCATTTAGAAAAACGTGGAGACCAAGTTGCTATTATCTGGGAGGGAGACGACCCCAGCGATGACGCGAAGATTACCTATCGAGAATTGCACGAACATGTTTGCCGCCTCTCGAATGCGATGAAATCCCATGGGGTAAAAAAAGGTGATCGGGTTACGATTTATATGCCGATGATTCCCGAGGCCTCCTATGCGATGTTGGCTTGTGCTCGAATTGGTGCGGTCCATTCAATCGTATTTGGTGGATTTTCTCCTGATGCGCTGGCGGGAAGAATCGTTGGTTGCGAATCAACCTATGTCATTACGGCAGATGAAGGCCTGCGCGGCGGTAAACCCATTCCCCTGAAAGGGAATACAGATGCGGCTTGTAAAATTGCAGCATCAAATGGCGTTCGGGTTAAAAATGTTTTGGTTGTTAAGCGTACCGGAGGCTCCATTGAGTGGGATGCTAATCGGGATATTTGGTATCATGAGAGCGTGGATGATCAATCAGCCGATTGTCCGCCTGAGGAAATGAAAGCGGAAGACCCGCTTTTCATACTCTATACATCTGGTTCCACTGGCCAACCAAAGGGTGTGTTGCACACAACGGGTGGCTATTTGGTTTGGGCAGCCATGACCCATCAATATGTATTTGATTATCACGATGGAGATATTTACTGGTGCACCGCGGATGTTGGTTGGGTGACGGGCCATTCGTATATTGTCTATGGACCGCTTGCGAACGGTGCGACCACGTTGATGTTTGAGGGCGTGCCAAATTACCCCGATAATTCTCGGTTTTGGCAGGTGGTTGATAAACATAAGGTCAATATATTTTACACTGCACCAACAGCTATTCGCGCTCTCATGCAAGCTGGAGATGAGCCCGTTACGTCGACAGATCGTTCATCACTTCGATTGTTGGGTTCGGTTGGAGAGCCAATAAATCCGGAAGCTTGGGAGTGGTATTATAACGTGGTCGGTGATGGGCGCTGCCCTATTGTTGACACTTGGTGGCAGACTGAAACTGGCGGCATTATGATTACACCGCTTCCAGGTGCTACAGATTTGAAGCCTGGTTCTGCAACGCGGCCATTTTTTGGGGTTCAGCCGCAATTGGTGGATAATGATGGAGAGCCACTAGAAGGGGCGGCTGATGGAAATCTTTGCGTTACCCATTCGTGGCCCGGTCAAATGCGCTCTGTGTACGGCGATCATGAGCGGTTTGTTCAAACATATTTCTCTACCTATAAGGGTAAATACTTTACCGGAGATGGCACGCGCCGTGACGAAGATGGGTACTATTGGATTACGGGGCGGGTAGATGATGTCATCAATGTATCAGGCCACCGGATGGGAACGGCGGAAGTTGAATCCGCCCTTGTTTCTCATGAAACCGTATCTGAATCGGCCGTGGTGGGTTATCCCCACGACATAAAAGGACAAGGGATTTATTGCTATGTGACTTTGATGGCTGGAGTTGATCCGAGCGATGAACTGAAAGTTGTTTTGAGAAATCATGTTCGTAAAGAAATTGGCCCCATTGCTTCTCCTGATGCCATCCAATTTGCACCGGGCCTTCCAAAAACACGGTCTGGTAAAATCATGCGTCGTATTTTACGAAAAATAGCGGAGAACGATTTTGGCTCATTGGGAGACACATCAACTTTGGCCGACCCAGCGGTTGTCGATGATTTAATCGAAAACCGCCAAAACAAGAAAGCGTAAATTATGGTGCGCCGTTTAATTTCTACTGGTTCACCGTTTGAAAAAACGGCGGGGTATAGCCGTGCTGTTGTGCAAGATACAGCGGCTGGTCGCTGGGTATTTGTTGCTGGCACGACTGGCTATAATTATACGACAATGGAATTGCCTGAAATGGTTGAGGAGCAGGCACGCAATTGCCTAAACACAATTAAGGCAACGCTTGCTGATGCTGATTGCGGCTTTGAGCATGTGGTGCGGTGTAACTACTATGTAACCAATCGAGATTACGTGGCGCTGGTTTTTCCAATTCTGGGCGAAATTTTTGGGGAGTCCCGTCCAGCCGCTACAATGGTTATTTGTGATTTGAATGAGGCAGCTATGAAAATTGAAATTGAGGTCACAGCGCTAAAGGTTGATTGACTTGGATAATCATTACTGGTCAGCTGTTTAGAATAGGTGTAGTCGTTGGCCTGTTAACACCAAACAGAATTACCACGTTTTGAACACTTCTATGCCAACCCATACTCTAGAACGATCGCTGATGCAGAACCCGCTGTTGTGGAGTTGCGGAGTTGTTGTTGGGGCGCTTTTTCTGGTGATGTTTTTTAGACTGATGCCAGCCTATGAAATTCATTTCAGCAGTTGGTTTTTTACTCAAAGTGAATGTGGGGGCGATAGCTCTAAGGTGCGATGTGGCCGCTTTTTTTCAGCCGTGGATAAAAACCTTATAATGTTGCGGGTGATTGGGTTGCGATTGCCACAGTTGTTTGCGAGTGCCGTTGCGGTCTGGTTGGTTTGGCTGGCTTTCTTTAAGGCAGATAAAACTTCCCTAGATTTAATGAAGCCTACCCACGGATTGTTGTCTATGATTCTTGGGCCAGCGCTCCTAACAAATGTAATTTTTAAACCATTTTGGGGCCGTCCGCGACCCGTGCAAACGGTAGAATTTGGTGGGGAAGCGCCCTATGTCTTGGCGGGAGATATTAGCGAGCATTGTGTAGGCAATTGTTCTTTTGTTTCGGGAGAAGCAACGGCTGCCTTTTGGATGGTCTGGATAATTCCTTTTTTACCCTCAAAGTGGCGATGGCTTGGTGGCGTACTAATTGTTGCGTTAGCTTGCGGAATTAGTCTTTTACGGGTCGTATTTGGTGGGCATTTTTTATCGGACGTCATGCTGGGTGGCATGGTTGCTTTATTTGCAATTACTCTGTCGGCGCTGATTATACAAAGCCCAGGGGTGATGGCGCAGATTGACCGCTGGAGAGACTTCTCAAACCGCCATTCTTTTGTTCGCTAAGTGCAAACGAGCCCTTGTGTACGCTAACTATCTGACTAAAGTGCGCGGCAAGCGAGTGGGTGAAACCTACTAAGGCAGTAATTTTTAAAAAGAGTTTAAAGTAGATGGCGAAGATCAACAAAGCTGACGTAAAAAAAGTAGTTCTGGCCTATTCAGGCGGTCTTGATACGTCAATTATTTTGAAATGGTTACAAACGGAATATGATGCCGAGGTTGTTACATTTACGGCCGACCTTGGCCAAAGCGATATTGGTGGTGGCGAGGAGCTGATAGAGGCCAAGCGTAAGGCTGAAAACCTTGGCATCAAAGAAATTTATATCGAGGATGTGCGGGAAGAATTTATTTCTGATTTCGTCTTTCCTATGTTCCGTGCAAATGCGGTTTATGAAGGTGTGTATTTACTCGGCACTTCTATTGCACGCCCACTTATATCTAAACGACTGATCGAAATTGCTCGTGAAACTGGGGCTGATGCAATTGCCCATGGCGCAACAGGCAAGGGTAATGACCAAGTGCGTTTTGAGTTAGCGGCCTATGCTTTGGACCCTGACATAAAGGTAATTGCGCCGTGGCGGGAATGGGAATTCAAATCCCGAACGGACCTGATTAATTTTGCTGAAACCCATCAAATTCAGGTGGCAAAAGACAAGCAAGGTGAGGCACCTTTTTCAGTAGATGCAAACTTGCTTCATTCATCTTCTGAAGGAAAGGTGCTTGAAGACCCTGCGATGGAAGCGCCGAATTATGTTTACATGCGCACAATTGATCCGCAAACCGCCCCAGATAAGGCAACGGATATAACAATTGGTTTTGAAAAAGGTGACGCTGTTTCTATCAACGGGAAGCGTATGAGTGCTGCTGAATTGTTTACTGAGTTGAATAGTCTTGGCCATGACAACGGTATTGGTCGTCTTGATTTAGTTGAGAACCGTTTTGTCGGTATGAAATCGCGGGGGGTTTATGAAACACCGGGCGGAACTATTTTATTGACGACTCACCGGGCAATGGAATCAATTACTCTTGATCGCGGTGCGGCACACTTAAAAGATGAACTAATGCCGCGCTACGCGGAAATTATTTACAATGGTTTTTGGTTCTCTCCAGAGCGCGAAATGCTGCAAGCTGCAATTGATTTAAGCCAAGCCCATGTCGAGGGAGAGGTTTCTCTTAAACTCTATAAGGGCAATGTTATGGTTACAGGTCGCTCCAGCCCGGCATCACTTTACTCTGAAGAGTTGGTAACATTTGAAGATGATGCAGGTGCATACGATCAAGAAGATGCCCATGGATTTATTCAACTCAATGCGCTTCGTTTACGAACGTTGGCGGCACGGGACAAAAAATTGAAGAGCTAACTTGTTTCAAAGCCTTCAATTAGTAATACTGTATTTTTCTAGGTTACTAGAAAATCGTAAGCTATGGGGATAGGCAATGCGCAGCGTTTGGTTTTCAATATTTGGTTTTATATTATTTCTTGCCGCTGTCGGGGGTTGGTGGGTCTATCAGGATTCGCAAAAGGTTTATACGCTCACGGTTGCCGCAGGCCCGCGGGGGAGTGATGCCCACACATTAATGAAAGAAATTGCGGAAGTCGCAATTCGCCATAGCGAAACTGTACGCTTGGATGTGCGTGCTAGTCGAAACTCCTCCGATAATATTTCAATGATTAACAACGGCACGGTTGATCTTGCTACCGTTCAGTCAAATACCCCTGCCTATACAACTGTGAATTTGGTGACAGATTTATTCGCAGATTATTTCATGCTTATCGCCCGTGAAGATAAAGTGCTATATCGGGTTCAGGATCTGATTGCGAAGCGGGTGGCAATTCCTGAAGATGGCAGTACCGGGAGCATGTCATTCTGGTCAGTGATTGATCATTATAGCATTCCACCGGAAAGCTTTCGCTCTGTGTCAGTCCCGCGCGTAAAAGGGGTGGAGGCTTTTTTGAGCGGCCAGGTTGATGCAATATTTATGGTCAACTCTTTGCGCGATCCGTTCCTCCTGCTCAACTTAATGGAAGAAGCACGGTTGAGAGGAATTGGGCTGCGGTTCATTCCTATCAATCAAGCTAAGGCCATGTCATTGAAGCGACCTTACTTAGAACCTCGGACTATCGTGAAAGGGGCTTTTGACGGCGGCGCACCAATGCCTGTTCGTAATATTATAACCCCAAGTGTTCACCGATTATTGGTTGCCGGGGTCGAGGTTGAGGAAGAGGCTATCCATGAATTGGTGAAAGTTATTTTTGAAAATCGTCTGGATTTGCTTATACGCATGTCTTTGTCTTCGGCAATTACCAATCCGCAAAGTGATAATGGCGCAAGCCTTTCTGTACATCCTGGTGCTGCCCAATTTTACGACCGTGATAAGCCAAGCTTCCTTCAAGAAAACTCGGAATCAATGGCTTTTGTCATAACAATATTTGCAATGGTTGGCTCGGCGCTGTTGGCCCTTCGCAAAAACCTAAAAAATAGCGCTAAGAATCGTGGCGATATTTACAATGTGCAATTGTTGGATATTTCAAATCGTGCTCGAAAAAATAAAAAGCCAAAGGAGTTGGTGGCCATGCATGATGAGCTTACCAGTATTTTGGAAACGGTGATCCACGCCTTAGACACAGACGAAGTGACAGAAGACAGTTTCCAATCTTTCTCATTTTTATGGAAATCTACTCAAGACCTTATCAATAAGCGTCTGGATCATTTGAAGGGTTAGATGGAAGGCCTTGTGGTCCCAACCAGCGACCAGAGCGATGGCCGGCGAGTATCCAGTGAGTTAAGCCGCCAACAAACCCAGCCGAGATCATCGCCAACCAAATGTCCCGAGCTTCATAGGGTAAGGCTTCTCCACCATAATACTCAGGTAATAAAACCATGGCAGCAAAAGCGCAAAACCCACCGGCCAGCAGGTTGGAAAAAAGTGACGACATGCGGCCGAACTCAAGGGTACAAAAAGCAGCTAGGGAAGGGTAAAAAGAAAGCTGAGCCATTGATAGCCACATGGCCATCATAAAAGCGATTGCGCCTAAGGCAACAAAAGGGTCTTTTTGTAGCCAGCCCGTATCGGAACCCAAAAACAGGACAAATGTTACAAATGCCGCGGCCGCAAATGTCGATAGGGCAAAGGATAAGGTGAGCGAGATCAATCGAAGTAGGGCGAGAAAAAAACGAGTCATGATCTTGGCCGCCTATTCACCGTGGCCTGAAACCATCGCGTGCATAGCATTCATGGCTTGGCGCTCTTTGATTCGCATCCGTTCTGATTCGGACTTTAGCTGGCCACAGGCTGCGAAAATATCGCGACCCCGCGGTGTGCGAATGGGAGAAGCGTAACCGTTTGCATTAACGAAATCCGCAAACCGCTCTATCTGATCCCAATCAGAACATTCGTAATTAGAGCCCGGCCACGGATTAAATGGTATGAGATTGATTTTTGCCGGAATGCCCTTCAACAATCGAACTAACTCTTTCGCATCTTCCAAGCTATCGTTGATACCTTTTAACATAACGTATTCGAAGGTAATGCGTTTGGCGTTGGAGACCCCAGGATAAGTGCGACAAGCCTCTAACAGCTCGGCAATTGGATGTTTCTTATTGATTGGGACAAGTACATCACGCAATTCATTATTTGTAGCGTGAAGAGATATTGCTAACATGCAGCCAATCTCATCTCCTGTACGGTAAATACCGGGAACGACTCCAGAGGTAGAAAGAGTAATACGTCGTTTAGAAAGGCAAAGCCCTTCATTATGAGATGCGATGAGAAGTGCTTTTTTTACGCTCTCAAAATTATAAAGCGGCTCCCCCATTCCCATCATCACGATGTTGGTAACTTTTCGGTCGCCGGATGGAACAAAGCCATCCCCTTCGGCTTCTTTATCGGGGAAGTCCCCTAACCGATCGCGGGCAACGATTAACTGCATTAGAATCTCTTCCGCCGTTAAATTGCGCACTAATTTTTGGGTTCCCGTATGACAAAAAGTACAGGTCAGGGTGCATCCTACCTGCGAGGATATACAAAGTGTGCCGCGATCTGTTTCTGGAATATAGACGGTTTCTACTTCAACAGGTTTACCAGCTCCGCGTGGGGGAAAGCGGAAGAGCCACTTGCGAGTACCGTCTTCTGAAATCTGTTCTTCCACAAGTTCAGGGCGGTTTAGGGTGAAGTGAGTCTCAAGCTTGGAACGTAGATCTTTGCCAATATTGGACATGGCAGAAAAGTTGTCGTGTCCGTACCAATAGATCCATTGCCAAAGCTGAGAGGCGCGCATGCGGGCCTGTTTTTGTGGAATGCCAATTTCCACAAGTGCGGTGATTAACTCTTGCTTGTCTAATCCAATGAGGTTTGGCTTTTCTTTTCCCGAAGACGCATTTACCCGCGCAGATATTTCAGCGCGGGTATCGTCATTGGTAAGATCAATAGTGACAGCCATGAATAAGCCAAGTTAGCAGTAAATGTGCCGTCTATATGGGCTTGCTTGGTGGATCCTGCAAGCGATCTGTTATTTACATTTTTTAGCGTCGTTTAATGCAGCGGTAACACCAGATAATGAATAGGTGTAACTGGTTTGTGTTCCACGGGTGGACTGGCCACTGACCTTCATGGATCGGCCGGAACGCATGGCATTTATTAAAACAGCTTCTTGGGCAATGTCTTCGAGCCAAGCATTGTTGCCCTTAGCGAACATTTTGAAGTTCTTACCGTCGATTGTTACGGTCACGGCAGCTTTTGTATTTAGCGGATAACCAACCTCAATCTGCGGTTCAAAAGCATTTGAACCATCTGGTTTTTGGCTGATAAGAAAGAATACGTCGCCGTGGTTACGATCACTTGGTTCTTTTGCTGTTGGAATTGAAAGAATATAGCAAATTTTACCGGCGCGTGAATCATTATAAGAATAGGCGCCCCAAGCTTTATGTTGCTTGATTGGCTTAGGTGTTTGCGCCTGTGCCATGCTTAACGGCAGGACACAAACCATGCTTGCGAGTGCGAACTTTTTAAGAGACATCTTTACCATAATTGTTCCTACCGGACTTACTATTTGAGTTCGTTACATTCGTTGATTCAACGAATGGGGCGGTTCCGCCCGTTAATCTGGCTTAACCATGCCGTTAATGGCGTTACAAAACCATAAACAGATATGGTAAATTTTAGATAAGGTTTTACTTTATTCAGTAATTTCTTAGCCCAGCCGTAATTTTAATGACTTAAGATTTTGGCAAGAATGGGGAAATTGTAAATTATTATTCGGATTGGTCTTCATTTGAAATGTGGCGTGTTCCAACCACAGATAATCTGTTGCGCCCTTTTTTACCCTTTTGGTACTTCCCTGCAGAATAGAACGGTTTCCCATAAACATGTTCTGGTCGTGGGCCTGCAAGACCTGGGGGCGGGCCACCGGCGCGTACTGGTCGGTCGGTAAATCGGCCCATAGACTGTACGCGGTCATACATAATAATAGCGCCAGCAGTTGCGACGTTTAGGCAAAACTGCGTAGGGATTTTTATAATGAACTCACATTTCTCCGTCATTTGCGGTGAAAGAGAGCCATTCTCTGGGCCTAATATATAGGCGGCACGGGTCGGGTGGCGAAAGCTTGGTAGCTCAATCGCTTCATCAGTTAGTTCGATGCCAACGAGCCGGCATTTATCTGGCAGGAGCATGGTGTCGATACTATCAAAATTATACCAGGGCATATGGTCTTGGCTTTTTGGGGTGTCGCTGTCTGGGGTGTTTATACGCCGCCCTGCCGTCACCGTAAAAACAAAGGACGCACCAAAGCCATAGGCAGTGCGCGCCAGATTGCCAAAATTCATCGGCTTAGAAATCCCCTCGGCACCAATGCCAAAATATCCGCGTGTTTTCATGGGATGAGGATACGATGAAGAGCTGGCTGTTACAATTCCTTCCAACAAATTATGGTTTTGCTAATTTATTAGAAGATGTTGTTTTGTCAGAATTGAAGCGTCTGTTGTCCATTCGACCATAGAGCCATCATATAATTTTGAGTTTTTATTGCCAAGAATTTCATAACTCACAAACCACCCAAGACTTGCCCAATGACCCGTATTGCAAAAGTTGATTTCTAAATTTTTGGTTTTCACTCCTTGGGCTGTATATACTCCAAGCAAGGATTTTGCCGATCTGAATTCACCGCCGCCATTTACCGTTAGCCAGCTTTCAGGGATGTTTTTCGAATTTGGTATTGTGCCATTTTGCTTAGAGACGGGATGTTTGTTGACGCCAATAAATTGGTCGTGGGGCCTGTTATCAATCAAGGTGGTATTCTTGTTAATGGCGGTTTTAACATCTGCCTTTGTGGCAAGAATATCTGTTCTCAAGTTTACAGTATAAATGCTGGGGTCAGCTTCAGTTTTTCCAGTTTCAATGGGATTCGCTTTATCAGCAAGCCAACCTTTAAATCCGCCATTGAGGATAGATATATTATTGTGCCCAGACATTTTAAGCGTCCAATAAACACGGGCAGCAGAACCCATATCAACAGCTTTCTTTCCAGCAGGGATAATAATCACATGGTCTTCTTCTTCAATGCCAACCTCACTGAGTAGAGCTTCCAGTCGAGCAACATCAGGCAACATATTTGGTGTGCCTTCAGCATTTTTAACCCTCCATCCAGCTGTTAGATAATTGCTGTAGATGGCTCCTGGAATATGAGCCTCTTCGAATACTTTTTGTGACCCGCCACTCAGCCGGCTTCGGATATCAAGGATTAAGATATTTTCCTTATTAAGGTGAGTTTTAAGCCACTGGCTTGAAACGAGAGGTTGTTCAGCCATTGAAGGGGTAACGCTAATTAGAAGTGCGAAGAATGTTGAGGCGGCTATTGTTTTGATGAGAGAAGTCATGGGGCAAACCTTTAATAAGACTAAGTGACGTGCCAAGTATCCGGTTTTAAGACCCATCGAAGAAACCATCAGTTTTCTCGAAAAATGAAATTTGGAGAAAAAATTACGCTAATTTACAGTTTTGTTAGAATAGCTGTACGGTGAGAATTACATTTTAATTTTGATGGCGTTTACGCCTAACGAAATAGATTTCTGGATAATAAGAATGAAAGCACTTCTCTCAAAACAAGTTGGCCCACCTTCTTCTCTTGTGATGGAAGATATTGATAAGCCAACTGCAGAATCTGGTGAGGTTCTTGTTCGGGTGACTATCGCGGCATTGAACTTTTTTGACTGTTTGATGATTGAAGACAAATATCAAATCAAACCACCGCGCCCTTTTTCTATCGGGGCTGAGATGTCTGGGGTTGTGGAAGCTGTTGGTGATGGGGTGTCTCACTTTAAAGCCGGAGATCGGGTTTGCGGCTATGTACAAAGCGGAACGTCGCGGGAATTTATTGTCGCTCCGGAAGTTGTCTTGTCTCACATTCCGGATGGGGTGAGCGATGAGGATGCGGCTTGCATAATGATAACCTATGGCACTTCTTATCACGGGTTAAAAGACCGGGGTGAATTGAAAGCGGGTGAAACCCTTGCGGTACTCGGTGCATCTGGTGGTGTTGGTCAGGCGGCAGTAGAGCTTGGAAAAATAATGGGGGCGCGGGTTATCGCCTGCGCATCGAGCGCTGATAAACTCGCCTTTGCAAAAGAGTGTGGAGCGGATGAAGGCATCAATTATTCTGAAGAAGATTTGAAAGGACGGTTGAAGGAGCTCACCGATGGCAAAGGGGTTGATGTAATTTATGATCCTGTTGGCGGTGATTTCTCTGAAGCGGCTTTTCGTTCGATTGCTTGGGGGGGACGGTTCTTGGTTATCGGGTTTGCTTCTGGACCTATTCCAAAAATCCCACTGAATTTGGCTTTACTCAAGGGCGCAGATTTGCGCGGTGTGTTTTGGGGAACATTCACCATGCGCGACCCGAAGGGCAACCGTAGAAACATTGATGAATTGCTGGGGTGGTTACAGGACGGTACATTAAAACCGCATGTAGATTCAATATTCCCGCTCGAAGAAGCGGCAACCGCATTGGAAAAAATTGCGGCGCGGGATGTCAAAGGCAAGGTGCTGTTGCGGGTATCCGCCAGTTAAGTATTAGTGTTTGTTTGGATGGCTTCACGTGCCTTTTCGCGGTGCTCCTCGGTGACATGGCTTTGCACCAATGTCAGCGCCGCAGTGAGCACAGCAATATCATCGGTAAAGCCAACGAGTGCCAATATGTCGGGAACCAAATCTATTGGCATAATGAAGTAAGCCAATGCCGCGAGCAGGGTTCCGCGCACTTTCAGCGGCGTTGATTTATCGGTGGCGCAAAAATAAGCCGCCGCGAAATCTTCAGCTAAGGGGAGTTGGGCAGCGAATTTTTTGAACTTTGGCCAGAACTCAACGCGCACTTTTGTGTCCCGCGCTTCTATCTTATCCGAAGGGACGGGCAGTAAGATTTTATCCTGTTCGCTCTTATCCATAATTCTCTCCTTATTCTTTATATGGGTATTCTAAGGCTTGCCTGCAAGCTGATTGGGTTTTACCAATAGGGAAGCGATACAAATGTAGGATAATACACGATGATACTCAGCGATAAAATTTCAGCCGTTATAACAGGTGGCGCTTCTGGTCTTGGCGAGGCAACGGCACGGCGGTTGGCATCTCACGGCGTTAAAGTTGCGCTGTTCGATTTGAATGAGGAGCGGGGTAATTCGGTTGCTTCTGAAATTGGCGGGGTGTTTTGTAAGGTCGATGTTTCAGACCCTGTAAGTGTTGGAGCGGGATTTGAAAAAGCGCGTGCGGTTCACGGGGTTGAGCGGATATTGGTCAACTGTGCGGGCATTGCACCTGCGATTAAAACCGTATCGCGTGACCGCGAAACCAAAGCGGTGCGGATGCACGATCTAGCGACGTTCGCTAAAACCATCTCCATCAATTTGAATGGTTCATTCAACTGTATCGCCCATGCGGCAGCTGAGATGGTAGATTTGGAACCAGTCACGGAAGACGGGGAGCGTGGCTTGATTGTAAACACGGCGTCCGTTGCCGCTGAGGACGGACAAATTGGCCAAGCGGCCTATGCGGCATCTAAGGGCGGAATTAAAAGCCTCACCCTGCCGATTGCTAGGGATTTGGCGCGGGAAGGTGTGAGGGTTTGTTCTATTCTCCCCGGCCTATTCAAAACGCCTTTGTTTGAAGCCTTGCCAGAAGAAGCGGTAAAGGCGCTTTCCGTATCTGTACCATTCCCATCGCGGCTAGGAAGGCCAGACGAATATGCAGCATTGGTGGAACATATGTGCGTGAATGAGATGTTGAACGGCGAATGTATTCGTCTTGATGGCGCTATTCGGATGGGGCCTAAATAGCCTTACGCTTCTTCGTCCCGCTCGCTTACTTCATGGGGCGGGATGATTGTCACGGCGTGCTTTTCTAGGTCGACCTTTGGAACATTCTTCATAGTAAACTCGAGATACCAAAGGTTTGAGCCGAAACCGCCGCTTTCAAGAATAGGTGCGATTTCTAACAGATTACCAGCACCAAAATTTGGTACAGCCATGATAGTGCCAATTTGCTCGCCTGAATCTATCAAGACATCGCAGCCGATTAAATCAGTGACGTAATACTCGCCCTGATCTTCATCATTGGGTAGCATTGAGCGGTCGATAAAAAGTTCCGTCCCGTTCAAGACTTGCGCTTCGTCACGAAAATTTACGCCCTTGAATTTTACCACGACAACAGTGTTGGCAGGTCGCAATCTCATTATTTTGAATTTGCGACCGTCCTTATCGTAAAGCGAGCCGTAGTCCCCCAAAGCTAATGGGTCACCCGTAAATGATTTAACCCGCACTTCGCCCTTGATGCCGTGGGGGGCGCCTATTTGAGCCATCAGTATAGGGTTTGTAAGTTTCATTGTTTTCGCTCACGCTGTCGGTTTTTAGCCTGCGCTGCGCGGGCGCGGGGCAATTTGCCCCGGCTCGCGGTTTGCTCGCTTTAACGCGAGATATTTACGTTGGCAGTATAAAGCTTAAGCTTCAGAAGCCATTTTTGCGGCAAGGTCTTGATCGACTTTAGCGCGTGGTGGCTTTCCGTCTTTCATTTCTTGTGCTTGAACTTTCCATTCTTTGGACTGCCATTGATCGCCAGCGCCAACTTTTTCACTCAAAGCAGCAAGGTCTTCGTCAGACATGTCTAGGATTTGTGTAAGCTTGGTTACGCCTTCAGCTGCAAGAGCTTCAGTTGTTTTTTCGCCAACACCGTCGAGCAATACAATTGCGTCAACGAATGGAGTAGCTTCGCTTGCAGCTTCTTCCGCAGGCGCTTCCTCAGTTTTTACTTCTTCGGAAGGAGCTTCTTCTGCAGGAGCCTCTTCAACAGGGGCAGCAGCTGCAGCAGCGGCGGCTTCTTTAGCTTCGGCGGCAGCTGCTTTCGCAGCTTCTTCAGCCTCAACAGCAGCTGCTTTTGCGTCTTCTACTTTTTGCGCTTTTTCTTCAACACGCTCTTGTGCTTTTGCACCAGGCTTAGCTTTATTTGGGTTGTTGCGTGGATCGCGCTTCATCATGCCTTCAGCATCGAGGAAACGAAGAACACGGTCTGTTGGTTGAGCACCTTGGTCGAGCCAGTGCTGAACACGTTCTTTGTCCATTGTTACGCGCTCGCCGCTTTCTTTGGAAAGAAGCGGGTTGTATGTGCCTACTTTTTCGATGAAGCGACCATCGCGTGGTGCGCGCACATCTGCGATAACAATACGGTAGTAAGGACGTTTTTTAGAGCCACCACGGGCGAGACGAATTTTTGTAGCCATAGTTTAGTTTTCCTTCTGGGAAGTTTGTTCGATTGTTTAGGTTTAGTGATGAAAGCAGTGGGTTATGATTTATCACCTGCTGCTTGTTTGTGATGTTGAATGACTTCGCGAATGATGAATTCGAGAAATTTTTCAGCAAAATCTGGGTCGAGGTCTGAGCGCTCCGCCAAACGGCGTAGGCGTTCAATTTGTTCTTTTTCGCGGGCGGGGTCTGAAGGTGGAAAGCTGTGTTCCGCCTTTAATATGCCGACTTCTTTGGTTTTGCGAAAACGCTCCGCCAAAGTGTGAATCAACACCGCATCGAAATTATCTATAGAGGCGCGCATGGCCAACAATTGTTCT
This sequence comes from Rhizobiaceae bacterium, assembly GCA_036478985.1. Taxonomy (GTDB): domain Bacteria; phylum Pseudomonadota; class Alphaproteobacteria; order Rhizobiales; family Rhizobiaceae; genus Pseudahrensia. The sequence goes on along the minus strand of JAZGEY010000021.1, from coordinate 3,233 downwards.
TGAGGTGTTTTAGGAGAAGTCATTATTTCTTCTTTCCAAACGGACTGCCGCCAAGACCGGGCAATTTAGGGCCACCTAAACCTGGAAGCTTAGGCATGCCGCCACCACCGCCCATTTGTTTGGCCATATCTTCTAGAGCCTTGGGGTCAACTTGACCGCCGGGGCCACCCATGCCGCGCATTTGGTCAGCCATGGCTTCCATGTCGCCAGCACCACCAGCACCACCGGGCATTCCACCCATACCCATTGCGCCCATCATCTTGCCCATCATGCCTTTGCCTTTTTTACCGGACATGGCTTTCATCATGTCGGCCATTTGGCGGTGCATTTTGAGCAGCTGGTTGATTTCTTGAACGGAGGAACCGGAACCGGCTGCCACGCGTTTTTTACGACTGGCATTCAACAGCTTTGGTGTTTTGCGTTCCTTGCGGGTCATTGAGGAAATGATCGCCTGTTGTTTTTTGAAAACGCTATCGTCGATGCCAGCGTTTTCAATTTGCTTGGCCATTTTGCCAATGCCGGGCATCATTTTCATGATTGAGCCCATGCCGCCCATTTTCGACATTTGGCCGAGTTGTTGCGAAAGGTCGTCCATATCGAACAGACCCTTTTGCATTTTCGCGGCCATCGCTTGAGCTTGTTCAGCGTCGATGCTCTCGGAAGCTTTTTCAACGAGGGTAACAATGTCGCCCATGCCCAAAATACGATCGGCAATACGCTTGGGATAGAAATCCTCCAGCGCGTCCATTTTCTCGCCCGTACCAAGCAGTTTGATCGGCTTGCCCGTAACCGCGCGCATAGAAAGAGCAGCACCACCACGGCCATCGCCATCAATACGGGTCAGTACGAGGCCAGTAATGCTAACACGCTCGTCAAAGTTTTTGGCGAGAATAACCGCGTCTTGACCCGTTAGAGAATCGGCGACCAATAGAATTTCGTGCGGGTTGGCAGCGGTTTTAATGTCCGCCATTTCGACCATGAGATTTTCATCAATCGAGGTACGGCCAGCGGTATCCAAAATGACCACATCATAGCCGCCAAGCTTTGCTGCTTGAATGGCGCGTTTAGCGATTTGAACGGGGTCTTGGCCTTCAACGATTGGTAGCGTGTCGGTTTCGGTCTGCTCGCCCAATTGGCGCAATTGCTCTTGGGCAGCTGGGCGACGGGTATCGAGGGACGCCATCAAGACCTTTTTGCGGTCCTTGGTGCGCATCCGTAGGGCAATTTTGCCAGAGGTTGTGGTCTTACCAGAACCCTGCAAACCGACCATCATAATGGCAACAGGCGCAGGCGCATTCAGATCGATGTGCTCGTCTTCAGTGCCCAACATAGTGACAAGTTCGTCGTGGACGATTTTGACAACCATTTGGCCGGGGGTCACAGATTTTACGACCTGCGCACCAACAGCTTTTTCGCGCACAGCTTCGACAAACCCGCGCACAACCTCAAGGGCAACATCGGCCTCGATGAGAGCGCGGCGAACTTCGCGCAGCGCAGTGTTTACATCTTTTTCAGAAAGCGCACCACGGCGGGTAAGGCCATCAAATATGCCACCTAGTCTATCGGAAAGGGATTCAAACATATGTTTCTCAGTCTCTGTTTTCGTTCACGGCGTTTTCGGTGCGGTGCACCGAGCCTACACGGGTGCGGCGAATTATCGCCGGGCAGCTTTGCTGCCTTGGTATTGCTAGTAATACCCTAAATCACACTTGTAACAGAGATGGCCCTTTCTTTGGTGTTTCTCAAGATGACAATTCAAATTACCAAAGCACAAACCAAAATCGCACCCGTGGGCGAACATCGCTGACGGGTGGTGACCTCCGGTGGCTCAATTTTTGAGGGCCGGTCGGTTGCTCTTTGACAAAATCCTTGTCTGATAAGCGGGATATGCGCCGAGTAAGGGCAAGAGTCAAGGTTTCTCTTGGTTTGAGTGTGGTAATTTGAGAAATGGCTTGGTTTGGATGGCTGGTTGAGGTGCCGACTCAACTCTTGATCGCGCCTACGATATGGTGACATCACGATGTTGCATGCTTTAGCATATCGCAACTATGGAGTAGGCTGGAGTTACTATGATTGAAATTCAAGACCTTGCACATAATCAACCAACCCGATTACGCAACGTAAGATGTGCTTATTGCAACGCTGAATTCGCTAGCAACGGACCCGAAAAGAGCATGTCATTGGCAGGCTGTTTGTTCCGAAAGGGTCTCATCATCGGCAATGGAACCTTCACCTCAACTCATGCCATGCATGCAATCAGCTCAAGAGTAAGCTAGAAAACGATCTTTCTGCGATATCTATGTTCCAGCCATTCACTTCTTCTGATGAATTTGATGTCAGACTTGGAAAAGAAGCAGTGCGAAAAAGTAAAACGACCAGTCAGCGGACCGGCAAAAAGGTGCATGAAAGCGCTGAAGAACTGAAGTTCACGCAGAGCTTCAGTGGCGTCACAATGACGTTCGGGGTCGTCGCACCACCACAAGCAGATAGTGATCGCCTTTTCCAGCTCGCACGTTACCAATTGGCAGGCTTCTTTTATCTCATGACTTACAATACAGAAGAGCGGAAAGGATTACACTGGCCTGGCGGTTACATGCCAGTCAGTGGTGTTCGTCGTTCAGATTGGGGAAACCCTCAAAAGACCAGTTTTTCTGCAGCAACGGCTAATTGGTCATTCTGTTTTGGAGGTGCGCCAACCGCCAACGGCTATTACCAAGCGTTGATTAAAAGACATCCCTCTGCTCCCCTTTGGTCTTGGGCGTTGGAGTGGAACAAGATGATTCGCCTTTACGGGTTTTTCGGTGACGAAGATCTCGGGAAGCTCGTCTTTTCGGGATTTGATCAGCCTAAAATGACCAGACCTTTTGTCGATGGTAACACGACCTATCGTATGGTAACCGAAACACCACTCACTGAACTTGATGATGATCTTTTCTTTTCTTTCCAGTCCCCCACTTCCTAATATTCCGCTTACTTAAAAATCGACAGTTTGCTTGTACCGAAGCGGATAGCTAGTTCAAGCTGACTGGATATTGGGCTTATAAGAAGAAAAATTTAAAGCGCAAAAATCTTTGTTATTTGGATGTCCTTTGAACCCAAATAAGCATCCAATTTACCCCTGACTAATCTCTTGTCTGGCAATTTGGTGCGCTCTTTGCCATATAGCCTTTATGGAACAACGTATTCACTTTTCAAAAATGAACGGCATTGGCAATGAGATCATCGTTGCTGAT
>JAZGEY010000020.1:0-51332 GCA_036478985.1 Rhizobiaceae bacterium | reverse complement strand
TACTGTTGCTATGACAATCCACCAATAAATATCGAGGACTGCGTTTAGAATGTAGAATATTGCTTGCATCATGTGCTCCTGAATGTCTCGCCCTCACATATGCACTGTTGAGCAAAACCTCAAGCGGCGGGCTTGTAAATTATGCTATTTAAATTTCGACAAGCCTATCGTCCAACTCATTTACTTGCCCTTTTTGTGGGGGGAAATGCTCAGCCAATAGGCCACCAGCTTTTTCAATAGCAACTACAAAACCTTCCCCAACCTGTCCCTTAGCTGCGTGTTGAGTAAGTGTTGCAACCATGTCATCCCACTCGCTCTGATCCACTTTTTCGTTGATTCCTGCATCAGCAACAACCTCAGCATAATGTTCTGCCAAGGAAACAAAGAGCAGAACCCCGCTACGGTCTGCTGTCGTATGTATTCCATGGGCTAAGAATTGCCGTACGGCGTTTTGCGATGCACGGCGGTATCCTATTGACCGAGGAACAAAGAGCAGACGCAAGGAAGGGATAGATTTGAACAACAACATGAATGCTGCAAAGCTTGCAATTTGCGCCATCGCTAGGGCTAGTGGAGCGATTTCCCAATCGAACACCATGGAAGCCGCCGCTAATATAACACCAAACAAAAGCGCCCAAAATGCCGCCATGAAACCAGCCACAAAAAGATAGTCATCGCTTTGGTGAGCGACAACGGCATAGACTTCGCCAGAGGTTTTCTTCTCAACCTTACGGATCATCGCGGTTATCCGTTCGTGATCTTCCGCCGTGACATTATGCAATTGTTCTTCGCTTACTTTGCTCATTACCATCCTCCCGATGATCCGCCGCCGCCAAAGCTGCCGCCGCCGCCGCTAAATCCACCACCGCCGCTAGACCACCCACCCCCGCCGCCATAGGTGGTACGACTGCTAGAGCGTTTTGGTCTTGGGGCATTGGGACCAGCGTCCATACCAAGCCAGCGGTAATGACCTGGTTTAATCTCACGGCCGAATTTTTTTACCAAGATGCTCGTGACAGCACTGCCGCCGATAATCATCACCCAAAGCGCAACCATCATCATCATCGGCCATGCGGGGCTGTCTTTAGATTTGCGAGGTTTGGCACGGTTTTTCCATTCCTCGAGGGCGGCTTTATCGGATTCTAAAACCTCGATTATTTGCCCAGTGCCAGCAACGATACCGCCGTTGAATAGACCTTTCCTAAACAACGGTTTCATTGTCGCATTGATAATGAAAGATGAGATTGCGTCCGTGAGCGTTGCTTCTGCCCCGTAGCCAACCTCGATGCGCATCTTACGATCGCCTTTTGAGACCAACAGTAAAACCCCATTGTTTACATCTTTTTGACCAAGCGCCCATGTGCGGGCCACCCGAAGACTATAGTCTTCAAGAGCCTCCCCATTCAATGAAGGGATTGTTAGTACAACGACTTGATTACCCGTCTTTTCTTCGTGCGCCAATAATTGGGCCGTCAGCTTCGGTTCCCACTCGGCCGTTATCATATTGGCCAAATCAACAACTCGGCCTGTCAATTGGGGGACAGGCTTTTGCGATTGGGCCAATGTTGTCACAGCAATCATCAATGCCCCGATAAGGACGCTGACAAAGGCAATGTAGCGGTGAGAACGCATGGTCATCAGTACTTAGTTGTTATCAAACTTAACTTTTGGTGTGACCGTTTCTTCTGGGGCAATCTCGAATGTAGCGAGCGGGTCGTTGTCGGAATACATCCAACGGCGCCACCAGCGGCCCGGGATGGTTTTCAACTCAGTGTTATACAACCGAACAGCCTCGATATAATCTCGGCGCGCCACACCAATGCGGTTTTCAGTGCCTTCCAATTGGGATTGCAAAGCCAAGAAGTTAGCGCCAGATTTTATATCGGGATAGCGTTCTACGGTTACCAACAGCTTTGATAAAGCACCTGAGAGTTGGTTCTGGTTCTCCATAAAGCTTTTTACCAAGCCAGGGTTGTTCAACATTTCTGGGGTCACTTGGATACTAGTAGCTTTCGCACGGGCTTCAATTACGGAGGTCAGCACATCTTTTTCTTGGGCCGCAAACCCCTTCACTGTCTCCACCAGATTAGGAATTAGGTCTGAGCGGCGCTTATACATATTCAACACTTGTGACCATTTGGCTTTCGCATTCTCTTCATAAGTGGGGATATTGTTGACACCACATGCAGATAAAAACACGCCCAACAAAGCAACGAGCATTATGCGCGGAAGCATTGTGAGGGAAGAGCGAGAAGTGGAAATTATGGAGGACATTGCAAGTCACCTGTGTAATTTTTATTAGCTAGAATATAGCTACAAAATCTGGAATATACTAGGAGTGAAAACAAATTGATTAGCTTTAGTGCTTTTGATGGACCGTCCTTATGACTCAGCAAAAACCCGCCATTATTGTTATTTCAAGCCATGTGGTACGCGGAACCGTTGGCAACCGCGCGGCAGGTTTTGCTCTTGAGGTTCTTGGGTATCCCGTTTGGCTTGTGCCCACCGTCACCTTACCTTGGCATCCCGGGCAAGGTGTAGCCGAGCGTATCGTGCCGCCTGCTGATGAGTTCTCAACACTATTAGACAACTTGAGCAACTCACCAGCCCTTAATGAGGTAGGCGCTGTGCTTTCTGGCTACCTTGGGAATGTTGAGCAAGTGGCCGCGGTGGCTCACTTGGTTGATGCAGTGAAGGCTAGGAATAGTGAAGCGCTTTATGCGCTCGACCCCGTGTTAGGGGATGCCTCCGCAGGCGAAGAGGGTCGACTTTATGTACCAAAAGAACAGGCTGAGGAAATCCGCAATCAACTGTTACCGAAGGCTGATATGATCACCCCAAACCCCTTTGAAATGGGCTGGCTGGCTGGATTGGCTTCACCAAACAACAACGAAGATTTATTAGCTGCTGCTCGAAGCCTGAAAGTTGAAACCGTACTAGCAACATCTGCAAGCGCTATGATGCGTGGCAATATTGCAAATTTATTGTTGCACGAAGACAAAGCTACATTGGCAGAACACCGTGCCATGAATAACCCGCCCAATGGACTTGGAGACTTAGCTGCCGCCTTGATGTTGGGGAACTATATGTCGAATGGAGACGCAGTTGCGGCTCTCAAAAAGACCTCCGCATCCCTTTGCGAAGTTATGATGAGTGCAGCACGCGCTGGGATAGATGAGTTACCATTAGAAGCCAGCGTGGGGAGCCTATTACAACCACGTATGCCAGTTGATGTTCGCACCCTTGGAACGGTCGTGGTCAAGCCTCGGAAGTAATCCGCTCAATATTTGCTCCAACTCCTGCGAGTTTTTCTTCTAGCAACTCAAATCCGCGATCAAGGTGATAAACGCGGTGTACTTCAGTTTCGCCATCAGCCACAAGGCCAGCAATAACCAGCGACATAGAAGCGCGCAAATCGGTCGCCATCACGGGAGCGCCCGAGAGACGATCAACACCCGTCACCGTTGCTGTTTGGCCTTCAATAGAAATATTTGCTCCAAGTCGAGCAAGCTCTTGAACGTGCATGAAACGGTTTTCAAAAATTGTCTCAGTAATACGACTCACGCCCTTGGCGCGGGTTACGAGTGCCATATATTGTGCTTGTAAGTCAGTTGGAAACCCGGGGAATGGTTCTGTTGAAAAGTCAATCGACTGGATATCGCCACTGCTGCGGCTGATGCGAATACCATCATTTACCTGCTCAACAGTTGTGCCAGTTTTTTCCAGCACCTCAAGTGCAACTTGTAGCAATGCGCCCTGTGCGCCTTTCAACAATACATCTCCACCAGTCATAGCGACACAGGCTGCGAAGGTTCCTGTTTCAATACGGTCGGGCAAGACTTTGTGGGTTGCACCGTGGAGCGATGTGACACCTTGAATAGTGATTGTTGATGTACCGATACCAGTAATTTTTGCACCCATAGCAACAAGGCAATCTGCCAAATCTACGACTTCAGGCTCGCGAGCTGCGTTGTGAATAACGGTTTCACCATTCGCTAGGCTTGCCGCCATAAGCATGACGTGAGTTGCGCCAACGGAGACTTTTGGGAAGGTATATTCTCCCCCCTTCAATCCGCCAGCGGGAGCCTTTGCGCTTACATAGCCGCCATCAATTTCAATAGTTGCGCCTAACGCTTCCAAGCTCTCGATGAACAAATCAATTGGTCGTGTGCCAATAGCGCAACCACCTGGCAATGAAACGCGAGCTTCACCACAGCGGGCTAGAAGCGGACCGATAACCCAAAAGCTTGCGCGCATACGCGAGACAAGCTCGTAGGGTGCGGTGGTATCAACAATCTCTTTTGCCTGAAATTCAATACGGCGGCCCGTGGTGCGTATATCGCCAGACTGCTTGCCCTTTACGCGAACGTCTGTGCCGTGGTTCGACAAGATATCCTTTAGGGCTTCGACATCCGCTAGACGAGGCATGTTTTCCAAAGTCAAAGACTCGGCTGTTAACAGCGAAGCTATCATCAATGGAAGAGCCGCATTCTTAGCGCCCGAAATGGGGATAACCCCGTTGAGCGGACCATTGCCGCGAATGAGAATTTTGTCCATGGGACACAGTCCTTACAGTTCCTATGACAGCCACAAAGCTTTGCCTCTCCTGAATGAACCCTCAAAGCCGGAGCGCAAAACGCCTGTCATTTATATCAATTTAGAGGTTCATAGATGAAAGAAACAATCGCGGCAAGATTATGGTTAGAACAGACTTAACAGCCCCAATCCACACCGAAGCAAATAAGTGATCTTGATTAGTTTCCACCATGGGTTGAAGGATCTTCTCGCAATGCCCGCGCCTTTTGCTTGCGTCGTCGCAAATTGGCGCGCAAGTTTTGCTTTAACCGAGCGTCCCTCGCGGCACGCTGTACTGGGTCGCCATTCCCTTTGTTTGCAGGTTTACTATTTTTATCGTTGTTTTCCATAGGCAAGCATATGTCACGAGCAGTATAAAAACTCCAGAACAATTGCCGCTTGCAAGCCCGTGCTTCCTATGGCAAAGCCTGTCCGTCGGAGACCATTCCCGACAGGATGCTGTTGTAGCTCAGGGGTAGAGCACTTCATTGGTAATGAAGAGGTCGGAGGTTCAATTCCTCTCAACAGCACCAGTTTTTCTCAATTGCTATTCGAAGACCGCAACATCCTTTACCGCTTCCATGACTACATAGGTGGAGGATTGGGCGATGTGGGGCAGTTTGGAAAGTGTTTCTCCTAGAAATTGGCGGTAGTCCGCTATATTGCGGGTTCTGACTTTCAAGAGATAATCAAACCCACCGGCGATCATATGGCATTGCTCGATTTGCGGAACAATGCTCACGGCTTTATTGAATTCATCCAACGCAGTGGCTCTTGTGTCTAATAATTTCACTTCCACAAATGCGATGTGATCAAGGCCGAGTTTGATCGGATCAAGCAACGCCCGGTAACCCAAAATGTAACCCTCAGTTTCCAACCGTTTAAGGCGAGCATGGCAGGGCGTTTTGGATAGCCCCACTTGGTTCGATAATTCCGTTACCGTTATGCGCGCATTACTGCTAAGGGCGCTCAAAATCTTTAAGTCGAAATCATCAAGATCACTAGCAATCTCAGTTACTTGCTTCATATCACTGTTTTCTGTTTAATTTTTGGGAATATTCACCTTAGTATAGGGAAAATGCGGAGAAATAGAAAGCCGCAATATGTAACAATATGGGCAACCATTTGGAGGGTTCATCATGGAAAAATCACGCAAGCTTATTCGCAAATTCAACACGATTTCAGAGACTCGCAGCTTAGAGGCCCTGCAACGAGAAGCCAAAATTGATGCGCCATTACGCAAACGCATCTCGGAACGGGCTGCCGAGCTTGTTGAGCGAATTCGGGCTGATAGTGACGCGAGTATGATGGAATTGTTCCTTGGGGAATATGGCCTCTCCAGCGATGAAGGGGTGGCATTGATGTGCCTAGCTGAAGCATTGCTACGTGTTCCTGATGGGGCGACAATGGATGCGCTGATCGAAGATAAGATAGCCCCAAGTAAATGGGACCATCACTTGGGCCAGTCCCATTCTTCATTGGTCAACGCCTCGACATGGGCGCTGTTTATGACGGGTAGAGTGTTGGATGAAGAAGGCGGTGCAGGTGTCGTGAGCGTTTTACGAGGCGCTATAAAACGGCTCGGCGAACCTATTATTCGGCAAGCCGTAACAAGGGTGATGAAAGAGCTTGGAAAACAGTTTGTACTGGGTGAAACCATCCAATCAGCAATGAAGCAAGCAAAACAACAAGAACAAAAAGGCTTCACCTATTCCTACGATATGTTGGGAGAAGCGGCACGCACGGAGGCGGATGCCAAACAATATCACTTGGCTTATTCGCAGGCAATTGGCGAATTGGCCAAGGCCAGCCACTCTGAAAACATCCAACAAAACCCTGGCATTTCGATAAAATTATCGGCCCTCCATCCGCGCTATGAAACGATGCAACGGGAGCGGGTCATGGATGAACTTGTCCCAAGAGCTCTCTCCCTAGCCGCTTTGGCAAAATCAGCTGGTATTGGGTTCAATATTGATGCGGAAGAGGCAGGTCGGTTAGATTTATCTCTCGACGTTATTGAGGCGCTGTTATCTGACCCATCGTTAAAAGGGTGGAGCGGTTTTGGCGTGGTGGTTCAGGCCTACGGTCAACGGGCGACGTATGTTTTAGATTGGCTTTATGCCCTCACAGACAGCTTAAACCGTCAAATAATGGTGCGGTTAGTGAAAGGGGCATATTGGGATACTGAAATTAAACTAGCGCAGGTTGAAGGCCACGATGGATTTTCTGTATTCACCCAAAAGGCCTCAACCGATGTGAGTTATATATGTTGCGCAAAAAAACTCTTGGCAATGACGGATAGAATCTATCCGCAATTTGCGACTCACAACGCCCATACAGTTGCCGCAATCTTAGAAATGGCCGATGATAAATCCGCCTTCGAGTTCCAAAGATTGCACGGAATGGGTGAGGCGCTTCATGAGACAGTATTGCGCCGCCAAGGAACCCGTTGCCGTATTTACGCTCCAGTTGGAGCGCACAAGGACCTTCTCGCTTATCTAGTGCGGCGGCTGTTAGAGAACGGCGCGAATAGTTCCTTCGTTAATCAAATCGTGGATGAAACTGTTTCACCCGAAGAAGTGGCGGCTGATCCGTTTGAGATTGTGCAGTCTTATTTGAAACGCCCACAGAACCCTATAATCCAACAACCACAAAACCTTTTCATGCCTGCTCGCAAGAACTCAAAAGGGTGGGATTTGAATGACCCAAAGACTTTAGAACAATTGGAAACAGAGCTTGTTCAATATGATGGCAAACAGTGGAAAGAAAAAAGGTTTTCGGGAGAGAAGGTAACGGTGAAGAACCCAGCTAATGGGGAAGTTGTTGGAACTCTACAATTTGCAACAAAGAAAGAAGCATTATCTGCTTGTAACTCAGTCATCCCTTGGGCTTCTGCTACCGCAAAAGAAAGAGCCAAAGTCCTATTTCGTACTGCTGATTTATTTGAAGAGAACGCCTCAGAAATTTTTGCCCTCCTTATGGCTGAGGCTGGAAAGACTCTATTGGATTGTGTTGGCGAGTTACGCGAAGCCGTTGATTTTTTGCGTTACTACGCATCCCAAGCTGTTCTTTCAAAAGGGAAATCGGCGGGAGTATTCACCTGTATTTCGCCGTGGAATTTTCCACTCGCAATCTTTACCGGTCAAATTTCAGCAGCTCTTGCGGCAGGCAATGGTGTTCTTGCCAAGCCTGCAGAATCAACACCACTGATCGCTAGTCTCGCAGTTTCCCTATTGAAAGAAGCAGGCGTTCCTGAGGACGTGTTGCATCTACTTCCAGGCAGAGGTCGCGAAATTGGCAGCGTACTTACATCGCACGAACGGGTGGATGGCGTATGTTTCACTGGCTCCACAGCAACAGCACAGAGCATCAACAGGTCAATGGCAGAACACCTTGCTCCCCACGCCCCATTGATTGCAGAAACTGGCGGGCTGAACGCGATGATTGTCGACAGCACTGCGCTTCCAGAGCAAGCTATTATGGATATCGTGACTTCCGCTTTTCAATCCGCAGGACAGCGGTGCAGCGCGCTTCGCATGTTATACTTACAAGAAGATATAGCGGATGAATTTTTGACCATGCTTTACGGTGTGATGGATGAATTAGTGGTCAGTGACCCCAGATTAGCCTCAACAGATGTTGGGCCCGTTATTGACGCTGGATCGCGACAGAATATCCAAAACCATATTGAGCGTTTTACAAAATCAGGGAATTTGCTCAAACAAATTGATGCTCCCCATGGCGGGACCTTTGTTGGTCCGACAGTACTTTCAGTTAAGGGTATCGAAGATTTAGAAGAAGAAATATTTGGCCCTGTCCTTCACGTTTGCCGATACGAACAAAAAGATTTTGGAACAGTTATCAATGCCATAAATGCAAAAGGATATGGCCTCACTTTTGGGCTACACAGCCGTATTGATGATCGAGTAAATGAAGCTATTGATTCCGTTGAAGCAGGTAATATTTACATCAACCGAAACCAAATTGGTGCTGTCGTTGGTTCTCAGCCCTTTGGCGGCGAGGGACTGAGTGGGACGGGGCCAAAGGCTGGTGGTCCGCGTTATCTCAAGCGTTTCAACAAAATCACCCCTCTTCACCATGACCCAATTATAGGAAATGATGTTTCAGTTGATAAAATCAACTTGGCGTTTTGTGAAGATGAGCCATTGATTCCAAAAGCGGTGGAAGCAACAGAACTGCCCGGGCCAACTGGCGAATCCAATATGTATAGTCTATTCCCGCGCGGCAGGGTTTTATGTTTGGGGCCGAGTACCAAGGATGCTGAAAAACAAGCAGAACAAGCCCGCGCTCTTGGTTGCAATGCGCTTGCCGTTGCTGTTGGCGTTCTCTCAGGGTTGGATGGTGTGATCGCGGCAGAAGCTTTGAATTCAATCGAAAAGCTAGATGCCGTCATATCCTGGTCATCACAAACAAGCGAACTTAGGCAAGCATTAGCAAAGCGTAACGGACCAATCGTTCCCCTGCTGAACGATGAAAAATTCGAGGAGTGGTTGTTGATGGAGCGGCATGTTTGCATAGACACCACTGCTGCAGGCGGCAACGCTACTCTGCTAGGAGGCTGAGCTGTTGGCCGCGTTTATTGGGCGGCTCTTTGCACCATGCCAAAAAGATCGCGTGGATCATCTGGGTCCGCTAACATATCTAACTCATCATAATGTCCAGTCGCATCTAACTGGTCGCGAATATAACGAAGCGCTGAAAAATCTTCTGTTGCAAACCCCACGCTATCGAAGAGGGTAATTTGGTTTTCAGAAGCACGGCCTTCTGCATTTTTACTGATGACTTGCCATAGCTCCGTGACGGGATGGTCGGCATCGAGCTGTTGGATTTCACCTTCAATGCGCGTTTGCGGTGGATATTCTACAAAGATATCTGAACGCAATAATATATCGCGATGTAATTCTGTTTTTCCGGGGCAGTCGCCACCAATGGCGTTAATATGAATACCAGCGCCGATCATGTTATCGGTCAGTATGGTCGCGTATTGCTTGTCTGCCGTGCAGGTGGTGATAATCTGCGCGCCATTAACGGCTTCTTCTGAACTCTTGCATGCAACAACATTTAAGCCACTCAATGCTAAATTGCGCGCTGCTTTTTGTGTGGCGGCAGGATCAATATCGTATAGTTTTACCGTGTCTATTCCCAACACTTCTTTAAAAGCCAAAGCTTGGAATTCACATTGAGCACCATTCCCAATCATCCCCATAACCCGCGCTCCATTTGGTGCTAAATACTTAGCTGCAACGGCAGAAGTTGCTGCCGTTCTAAGCGCCGTTAAAATCGTCATTTCTGATAATAAAACTGGGTAGCCATTATCAACCCTCGCCAACAAACCAAATGCTGTGACCGTTTGAAATCCCTTTGCCATGTTCGCTGGATGGCCGTTTACGTATTTGAAGCCGTAGGTTTCTCCATCGCTGGTGGGCATCAACTCGATCACCCCTTCCTTTGAATGGGAAGCAATGCGTGGTGTTTTATCGAACTTATCCCAACGCAAAAAATCAGCTTCAATATAGCCAGCAATTTCTGCAATAATTTTTTCTGGGCCAATCGTGTTGACGATTTTCATCATGTTATCAACACTAACAAAAGGAACCATTGCTAGTTTTGAGGGGGCTAGTGAAGGGCTGAAAATTGTCATGATATATCCGGTTTTATTAAAAGCTACGGGTGGGGCGATCGAGAACCTTGCGGCCCAAAAGACTGGCCACAAGATCGACCATTAATGTTGCTGTGCGTCCCCGTTCATCTAAAAAAGGGTTAAGCTCGACAAGATCGAGGGAACTTACTAAGCCGCTATCGCAAAGCATTTCCATTATCAAATGAGCTTCGCGAAAAGTCGCACCACCCGGAACCGTAGTGCCGACAGCAGGGGCGATATCGGGTTCTAGAAAATCAACATCAAAGCTCACATGCAGGGCGCCATTGACCGATTGCACTTTATCCAAAAACGACTTGAGGGGTTTAACAATTCCATGTTCGTCAAGAGCTCTCATGTCGTGAACGACAATTGGGTATTTTGCCAAAGACTGGTTTTCAGCTTCATCGACGGAACGGATCCCCATCATGCAAATGTTCTCTGGCTTAACTGCAGCTTTCAATTCCGGATAAACACCCACGAAGCTTTCGCAGCGAGAGAAATAGGCCACGGGCGTGCCGTGAAGATTTCCGCTTTTGGTAGAGTTGAGCGAGTGAAAATCTGGGTGAGCATCGAGCCACAAGACAAATTGTTCGCGGCCTTGCTCGTTGGAGTAGCGAGTAACGCCAGGGACCGTTCCAATAGAAAGACTGTGATCTCCGCCAAGAAAAATAGGAAGATCTGAATTTACTGCAGCGTCAAAGGCGGCTTGTTCTAAGGCCAAGGCCCAGCCAATTGTTTCTTCTAGACCATGCACTGATTTGTTTGAATGGGGTGTTGGTTGAACACTCATTGGCGTAACATTACCCAAGTCGCTCACTTCATGGCCCAATTGGCGTATTGCACTTTCAAGTCCGGCGGTACGGAACCCATCGGGGCCCATAAGGCAGCCAGCTTGAGACGCGCCAGATTGTACAGGCGCTCCTACTAAGGAACATTTCAAAGGCATCACGAACAATTCTTCTGTTAAAGGTGCACCGAGTATTAAAGGTAAGAAATGTTACAGTTAGGCTAAATATTGACCAAAAAGCATAAATCTTCTATCACCTTGATAGAATAATCGTTCAAAAAGTAAGATGTTCTATGTCCGAAATTTCTGCATTCGATCGCCGGCTATTATCTGCTTTGAAAAAAAACGGCCGTGAATCAATCACAAATCTCAGCTTAGAACTGGGTGTTGCTCGCGCCACCGTTCAAACAAGGATGGAGAGGTTGATCGCCACGGGTATCATTCAAAGGTTCACTGTTGAATTGGATGCAGGTGGTGAAGAAGACATCATACGAGCCACAATGATGGTCGAGTTGCAAGGTAATCTTGCGCGGTCTGTCATTCGTAAATTAAAGAAAATGCCAGAACTTGTTACACTTCACACAACGAACGGTGCTTGGGATTTAATCGCCACAATTGAAACTTCAACCTTACCCGAATTTGACCGCATCCTTGGTCAGGTGCGCGAGATTGACGGCGTCCTCAATAGCGAGACCTGCATCTTACTAAGCACCGCAAAAGGATAGAGCTTGGGTTAAAACTTACCCACCAGATTGATAAATACGCCACCGTCATCATGGGTTAGATCAGCAATATTGTCCGAGAATTGGCCGAAATTGTAACCAACACCAATTTTGAAATTTTCGCCAACATGGCGATAGACACCTATCAATGCACCATAACTCGTTGTGTCAATTTCTGGCGTGTGTAAAGCCCGAGCTTCTAACAAAACATCCCAGTTCTTTACAACATGGAAATCCGCACGCAGCACACCAAGATGAGCAGAAGACTTCACAAAGTTATTGGAGGTTCTTGTGGTTGATACCTCACCAATACGAAATCCGTATTTTGCGCCTACAGTTAGATATTGATTGAAATCATAGCTTACATCAGCTGATAAAATATGGCTGCGTTGAGCGGGACCCAAGGCTGCACCTGATGCGTTGACTTGGTTTATACTTGGGAGATCATAAAGATATGTGTATTTGATTAGCGCGTTAAAGCGGTCGTTATCTGTTGGACGATAGGCGTAACCAATGCTGGCCTCAATGTAATCGCCGTTCAAGATGCTCGCTTGGTTAGAATTTGAAATAGCCGCATCAATGTTCCCGAGGAAACGCCAGTTCTCATTGTACTTTATTGTTAGTCCAGCACTCAGCAAATAAGTGTCGCGATCTTTTGTCGGGTCTGTTGAATCCTCAAAACGAGATTCTCCTTTTACCTGCCAACTGACATTCTCAGGATCTTTGTAAGAGATAGAAGCCGATACAGCGACGCGTTCAAGTTCAATACCATTGGTATCTGTAACATCGCCATATTCAATTGCTCCTCCGACTGACCATTTATCCGTCGGAGTGTAATTCACACCATAGGTCGCGGTGAGGGAACGTTGCACGCCGAACATGTCATAGTTGTTTTCGCTATAGACCGAAAGGTCGTCATTATAGCGATGACGCATCCCAACAACGAGGCCGCCGAGGTCTAAACCAGAAAGCGTAGTAGCACTGCTTAGCGCCCGATCAGGATCTAATTTATAGCCAAGGTAATAGTTGGCGATCTGCGGTTGGGTCGTAGGTAAGCGCTGCAAGGCCACCACAACCCAAAGTACCGTAGGAAATTTCTGCTTTTGCACCCAGCTTTTCAGTTAAGCGAGTATCAAACCCAACGCCAATTCTATCATTACGTTTCAAATTCCCATTGAGGTGGGCGGTTGCTTGGCCGAAAATATAATAGGTATTATCTTCATCTGGCCGATAACTTAACCGAGCGCCAATATCTGTGCACCCGCCATTTTCGAGAGACGGTGTTGGGCTGCTCTAATGGGTGTGTTTAATCCCCAACCCAAGCGCCCAAGTTTTTGATAAGGGATAGTCGTTGTAAACGGTGTTGCGTTTACTGGAGTGGAAAAACAACCTAAGATTGCAATCGCGAATATTCCCAGGCGCTTTAACATACTATATGCCACTTTATTTCCCATATACAAGTTGAGTTGCCCTCTACAAATCTCCTTTAGGAGAAATAACTAACTCGAAAAAGCGCAACAGCTTTTTTGACGACTAAAACCCAGTTCAGACCTTATAGTGTTAGGAATATGTTATTGTTGGTTAACAAAAGGTTAAAAAAACACCATGGGCAACATAACTTATTGATTTTAATTGCTTATTTTCCACAAATGGTGGCTATTTTTCGCAAAAATGAGTGATAACATAGCCTAGTATCAGCAATAAAATAGAATCAATGTTACGCACCGTAAGATTGCGTGCTGGGCGCCCTAGAGGAACTCAATCTTTAGCTTAAAAAATAGGTTGTGCGGCTAAATATTTCTTTTTCTATGACGATACCAATCAGCGGAACTATTTCCAAAATTAATTTTTTCCCCTAGAGGTGAAACCACGATTTGATGTGCTGTGGAGCGAAGTTTTGAAAACTCAAGTAGGAATTATTGGCGGCGGGCCATCGGGCTTATTACTCTCACAACTGTTGGACCTACAGGGCATTGATAATGTTGTGCTGGAGAAACACTCGCGCGCCTATGTCTTGAGCAGAATTCGGGCTGGGGTTTTGGAGCACGGATTTGTGGAGCTCATGCGCGAAGCTCAATGTGGCGAGCGGATGGACAAGGAAGGGGAAATTCATGACGGTTTTTACATTGCTCATGATGGTATCCAAGAGCGGGTCGATTTAGCAAAACATACTGGCGGGAACTCTGTGATGGTTTACGGTCAAACGGAGCTCACTCGCGATCTTTATGAGGCGCGTGAGAAGGCCAATGGCAAAGTCATTCACAACGCTGATAATGTGGAGCCCCATGATATTAAATCCGATGCGCCCTATCTCACCTACCGTCTTGAAGGCGAAGACAAAAGGATTGATTGCGATTATATTATCGGCGCGGATGGTTTCCATGGGGTTAGTCGCAAGTCAATTCCAAGCGATGTTTTGAGAGAATATGAACGGGTCTATTCTTTTGGTTGGCTTGGCGTTTTATCGGAAACCAAACCCGTATCGCCCGAATTAATTTATGCCAAACATGAACGCGGCTTTGCGCTTTGCTCATTGCGCTCGCAGATTTTAAGTCGCTACTATATTCAAGTTCCGCTCACGGATAAGGTTGCCGACTGGTCTGATGATGCCTTTTGGGCGGAATTGAAAAAACGTCTTCCTGAAGAGGTCTCCGTCAAACTTGAAACGGGGCCATCCATTGAAAAAAGCATCGCGCCTCTACGCAGTTTTGTTGCTGAGCCAATGCGTTATGGAAACATGTTCTTAGCTGGTGACTCCGCGCACATTGTTCCGCCAACTGGGGCAAAAGGGCTCAACAGCGCGGCCTCCGACATTTACTATCTCTATCATGGGTTGGTTGATCACTACAAAAATGGCGACGATACTGGACTTGAGAATTACTCACAAAAAGCATTATCACGTGTGTGGAAGGCACAACGGTTTTCATGGTGGATGACGACCCTGTTGCACACGTTCCCAGAAAATATTCCCTACGACAACAGGCTTCAGAAAACAGATTTGGAATATTTATTCTCTTCAGATCAAGCCTTAGGGTCGCTCGCAGAAAACTATGTCGGCCTGCCGTTCTAAAACTAGACGGCCTTTGAGTACCGCGCGCCAGATTTATTAAGATACGCATCAAATCTTGCCGCTACAATTCGGGTGTATGGACGGGCGTTGTTTGGGATAGTGAATTTAATACCATCCGCTTCACACAGCCCGTCCTCCTCCGCGCTTGCAACAGATTTCAGCTCATCTATGTAGGGTTGGGCACATTCAAAGCGTTTTGATAAATCATTGAATCTAATTTCGAAGTCGCACATCAACCGCTCAATAATATGAGCGCGAATCTTGTCATCCAAACTAAGACTCATTCCCTTCGCTGCGGGCAACTCTCCCTTTTCTATGGCAGCTTGGTATTGACCGGTTGGAACTATATTTTGGACGTAGCCATCTTGGAACCTACCAATTGAGGACGCACCAAAAGGTAATAAAATTTCGCAATTATCTGTTGTGTAGCCTTGGAAATTCCTACGCATGTTTTTCTGATTGGCTGCGATTGCAAGCGTATCAGTTGGTAGGGCAAAATGATCAATACCAATTTTTTGATAACCTGCAGCAATCAACATTTTTGCTGCCAGTTCGGCTTGATCAAACCGTGCCTGTTGCCCTGGTAGATCTTCGTCTTTAATCATTTGTTGATGCTTCTTCATCCACGGCACATGGGCATATCCAAAGAGTGCAACTCGATCAGGGGCAAGTGAAACAATTAGCTCCATAGTCTTTGCAATCTTGACTTCATCTTGAAGCGGTAAGCCGTAAAGAGCATCAATGTTGAGCGAGTGAATCCCAACTGATCGTAAGTCGTCTACAACACTTTTCGTTTGCTCGAATGTCTGCGGGCGGTTGATGGCGGTTTGCACCTCAGGGTCGAAGTCTTGCACCCCAATGCTCGCCCGCGTCATCCCTAATTGTTGAAGGCCAAGCAACGTGTCATTTAGACCATCCGATGGGTCAATCTCAACACTAATTTCAGTATCAGAGTCTATAACGAATGCTCCTTCAAACGCAATTCGTAAACGGCTAAGATCTTCGGCAGATAACATGCTGGGAGAGCCGCCTCCGAAATGAACTTGGCCAAGCAACGGTGCAAATCCTATTCGCCGAGAAACCAATTTGATCTCTTGGGTGAGTGTGCTGACGTAAGCTTCAACGGGGTCGTATTTTAAGGTGTGTTTCGTATGGCAACCACAGAACCAGCAAAGACGGTCACAAAAAGGAACATGGACGTAAACTGAAATACGCTCCTGCTCTTTTATTGAAGAATGAAGTCTTTCAATAAGTGTTCCCCCTAACTCAGGCTTAAAATGAGGGGCCGTTGGATAACTTGTGTAGCGGGGAACTGGGTCCTTAAATTTTGATAATATATAATCAGGGCTAAGCATCCTAAGTTCCATTCCTGCCATAAGTTTGGAATTTATTACATTGTGTAGGTGCTTGACGTCCTTGATCTAGAACAATGACTAGGCGCTCACTTGAAGAATTAAATGACTAAAATTTCTATTTTCATTGACCTTGCAACGGTAACGTGCGTAGATACTTAACATGGTAACTACATGCGCCGCCCGCTGATCGTGGGCTCAATTGCAAGAGACAAATATGAAACGTAACAATCCATTGCTCGAAGAGCTGAGAACAATCCTTCCAGAAATTGCGGCTAACGCTGAGAAATGTGAAGAGCTTAGGCAAGTTCCGCAGGAAAATATTGACCTGCTAAAAAAGCTTAGGTTGCACCATGCCTTCTTGCCAAAGGCTTATGGTGGGTTGGAAATCTCACTGCCCGAGTTCGGCGATTGTATTGCGCTTCTCGCGGGAGCCTGTTGCAGTACGGCATGGGCGTTTAGCCTGCTTTGCACTCACAACCACCAATTGGCAATGTTTTCCAAACAACTTCAAGATGAGGTTTGGGGGGAAGATAACAATGCAACAGCCGCCAGCAGTATCGCTCCTTTTGGTAAATATGAAGAAACCGAAGGCGGCATAATTTTCAATGGCGACATGAAGTGGAGCAGCGGTTGCGACCATGCTGAATGGTCGATCTGCGGTTTCCTTCGTGACAATGATGAGGGCGCGAAAGATTATAGCTTTGCAGTCATCCCGGCGACCGATTACGGCATTGAGGACGATTGGTACGCTATGGCAATGAAAGGCAGCGGCACAAAAACGTTAAAAATTAAAGACGCGTTTGTTCCCGAGCACCGGATCCAAAAAGCCAAAGACATGATGACTGGCAACTCAAAAGGATTTGGCCTTTATCCAGATAGTGATATTTTCTACACTCCTTATCGCCCATATTTTGCTAGCGGTTTCGCGGCGATGGGGCTTGGCGTTGCTGAACGAATGATTGAGGTTTTCCAAGACGTAACCAAGAACCGAGTTCGTGCCTATACTGGCGCTGATGCAAGTGCATCAATTCCAGCACTGATGCGATTGGCAGAATCTACCCAACAGGTGAGAGCCGCTCGCGCTTTCCTTGAGGCCACTTGGGATGACCATATGGAACACGGCATTGCAAAAAAATACCCCGATGCGCCGACGCTGGTAGATTGGCGTACCAACCAAGCTTATGCTGTTAAAATGTGCATCGAAGCGGTGGACCGCCTGTTTAATGCCATCGGTGCTAACAACTGGCTTTTGGATAAGGAAGCCCAACGGTTATTCCGCGATAGCCATATGACTGGAGCGCATGCCTATACGGATTATGATGTATGCGCCCAAATATTAGGTCGCGAACTCATGGGTCTGGAACCAGATCCAAAACTGCTTTAACTTTAACGCAACCCAAGAAAGAGGAATTGAAATGGGAAAGCTCGTACTCGCCGCAAAAACCACACATGTTCCAACAATGTTACTCTCAGAACGAGAAGGTGCATTAAAAGGTAAGCGTCAGGCCGCAATTGATGGTCACTATGAAATCGCCCGTCGCGCCCGCGAAGCCGGCGCCGATACAATAGTCGTGATTGATACCCATTGGCTCGTCAACTCAGCATATCACATCAACGCTAACCACCGCTTTAAGGGCTGTTACGCCAGCAATGAGTTTCCGCAATTTATCCAAAACCTCAACTACGAGTACGAAGGCAATGCTGCACTTGGCGATTTAATCGCTGAAAAAGCTAATGCTAAGGATGTATACACTCTCTCCCATCAGGTAGATTCACTTGAGTTGGAATATGGCACTCTCGTTCCCATGCGCTATATGAATCCCGAAAGCGATTTGAAAGTCGTCTCTATTTCAGGCTGGTGTACTGTCCATAGCTTCGAGGCCTCACGCAAATTGGGTGAAGCGATTATGGAAGCAATTGAAGCCAGCGATTCCAATGTTGCCCTCATCGCATCTGGTTCCCTTTCTCATAAAATTTGGGCGAATGAAGACTATGCGGCAAACAACGGTACATTCACAATCTCAAGTGAATTTAACCACCAAATGGATCTTCGAGTGATGGAAATGTGGGAAAATGGCGAGATTGATACTTTCCTAAAAATCCTCCCTGAGTACGCAGAGAAGTGCGATGGCGAAGGCGACATGCACGACACTGTCATGCTATTTGGTGCGCTTGGATGGGACAAATACAAGGGCAAAGGCGAGGTTGTCACACCTTACTTCCCAAGCTCTGGCACGGGTCAAACCAACGTAATTTTCTCCCTCGACAACTAGAGAAGAACGCCTGCCGCGATAAGCGCCTGACCGCCCCAGTAGAAGAACCAAAGAACGGGAGCCGTTATCCTTAGGATAGGGCTGCCTTTTGGTATGAGAAAAAGCTCATGGGCGAGGATTGAGTCTGAGGCAATGAAAAATAATGCTCCACTCATCACCAGGCTAGTTGGCCAAGCCAGTGGTAAAGATAGGGTGGCTATTCCCATGCAGAATATTACTACCATATAAAGTAGCACAGGAATGGTAAGTGCGCCCAGCTTTGGTAGGAGCTTCTGCACCATGTACAGTGTAAACCCTATCATGAATAATGCCGCAACAATCCGCCAAGGATCTTGGAAAAACAGATCAAACCCCTGCCCCATTTCCATAAACAAAACTACAAAACATAAGTGGCCAATGAGAAATGAGCCTAGTCCGGGGAGAAAGCCTTTCTCATCTCTTAAAGAAAGAAAAGCATCTCCCAATGCTCCAAAGCCCAGCGCAACAATCAACAGTATTGGTCCGCCGCCAATCAAGGCTATCAAGGATAGACAAAGGGTGGAAACCGTTTTGATTATAGTTCGCAAAGCCGAACTTGGTTGCAATGTGAAGTAACCGCCATAGGCAGTGGCGCTCAAAAGCGCGACTAAAAAAAAAGCTAAAACTGAGTAAGAGTTCAAATTAGCAGTTCGGGTAGGTAGAACAGGTATTACCCGGATCACCATTAGGATCTGTGATACCATCTTGCACTTCTTCAACCAGCGGATCAATCACAATTGCCGGAATCTCAAAGCGATCTTGACCTGAAGCTTTTTTGCCACCTTCAGCAATTTCACGTGGTCTTTCTGGTTGACCATTTGGTTCAGAGCGCAAGAAAAAGTCCAAGTATTCACGCATGGCTGGGGTAACCCGAAACGGGCCAATAGGCGCAGCACCTGCTGAGGGTACGAAGACAGCATAGTCAGGCTTATTGATAGCAACAGAGCCGTTACTGTTGGATATGACAATGCGGCCCGCTCTATCAAGAGTGTTCCGCCTGCGGCCTGGCCCACGCAAAATCACGAGACTTGCTTGGCCCGGGTTTGCGCTAGAAGCATCAATACCGCCCAATTGAGCGAGCGCCATTGCGTCTTGCCCAACAATCCCTTCAAAAAAAGTGCCCCGAATACCAATCGTAGCAGAAGGCGTTGAAACTGAAGCATTGGTTGGATTGTTCTTACCAATCCGGCCGCTCATAAAGCGGAATGCTCCTTTAGCAACTTTGGCACTAATTTTACCTGATGTCGTATCAGGGTCATATACAAACTTGTCGATCACCATTTCACAATTTTGGCCAACGGTGAAAGTGGAACGATCCAGCAAAAGAATTTGCAAGGCGCTGTCATCTTTGGTGACAATCTTGTCTTGCAGTTTAATTGTGTCGCGAACCTGCGCCTTACGCGATGCCCCACGGGTGGAAACAAATACCTTGCCCTTAACGGCGGCACTTGTACCAACGGCAGGTGCGGCAAGAACCGTTGTGCTCATTTCAAAGGCACTTGCACCGATGAGAGCGAGGGCGATGAATAGGCCGCGATTTTGGAAGCATTTAATCATGATCATCGCCTCCTAAAACGATATACGTTTTGTAAACAGAATGTCCGCTGACCAGTTGTTATGATTCAAACGACTAATCGAAGACTGTTGTCTTGTGTATGAAGTGCCAACTTGAAAAACGACATCCGCTATTGAATCTGGCAGCTCAATATCCGCGCTGCCGAATATCGTTGCCAATGGCGCACCAATAGCTGCACGGGTGTAAAACAACTTGTCCTCGCGAGGTATGGTAGCAGACAACATTCCGTCGGCCTGATCATAAGTTGTCTGAGTGTAAGAAGCGGAAAGCGAAAGAAAACGCCCATCACCAAACAGAGTCAAAGATTTGGCCGCAATGCGGCTCTCATCATAAGAGTAGCCATCAAATTCCGCATCTTTACGGGCGAAGCGGCCAGTTACGCGGAATGACTGCCTGTCGGTCGCACGGAACTTAAAGCCCGCTTCAATAGATTTACGCCAGCCATCTCGCTGGTCACCTATCGCACTATAACTTGTGGTTTGGTAATCTTGATAAACGGCACGACCATTCAAAATAAAATCAACCTGAGAAGAAAGAGTCCAGGAGCTATCAATACCGCCGCCGTATTGCTGGCGGAATTTCTCGTATTGCAACCAAGATGAACCGTAAAGAACATAAGGCGTGATCAATACATCAGGGCCGTGTAAAACAACACCCGCTTTTGCCCGTGAGGCTAGGAGATCGGCACTATCAACATTAAAAAAGTGGTTGATGTAGGAGTTGCCTTGGAAAAATAGATAGTTCCCATTAGACCCGCCAAGGTCAACTTCTGCACGGAACTGTGATGAACCCGTAACGCCAACATCCGATCCTTCGTTGGTAGCAGTTGGCAGGATAAGCGTTGCGTCTTTTGGACTACGGCTCGGGTTGCCATCAATACGCATACCCAGTGTGTAGCGTGCAGAAAGGCGCACTGGTGAGGATTGTTTTTGAGCAAGGGCAAGATATGTGCCGCGCTGTTGTTCTTGGGTAGGACCGAGCCCTCTGTCTTCTAACAAAGTCAGTTCACGAATTGCGCCATTCAAATCGTCTAGGCGATAAAGGACAATCCCATAAAACAGACGCGCTTCATCCCAATTTGGCTTAAGCAGCAGCAAACGCTCCAACGCAGCGGCAGCTTGTTGTAAACGACCACCAGCAACCTCTTGTCGGGCATAGTCTAGATTAAGTTGAATATCATCTGGGGCAGCGAGAATATCGGCAAACGTAATTTCCTGCGCCACGGCAGCAGACGGCATAAAACTTGCAGCGCCAAAAGCAACCACTAAGCTCAAGCCTAAATCCCGAAACATCTGCCGAGTTGTGCGATATGTAGACACCATACTTTACCTCATCAGCCCCGCGGAACTAAATGCACCAGAACTCTAGTGACTGTCAATCTTTTCAATATCGCGTAAGATGAATAAAGTTAACCCTAAATGCCCCTGAAAGTTCCCTAAAGAAAATGAAAAGCAAGTTTGCCGTCATTTGGATATTTGGGCTTACGGCCGCTGCAGTTATCTGGGCCATCGCGATCACGGGTAATGGATTTGATAGATTGAACACCCAAGTGTTTGATCAATATCAACAAATCAAGCCGAGAGCATGGGGTAATTCCGACATCACCATTGTCGATATTGATGAGGCTTCCATCAAGCGAATTGGCCAATGGCCGTGGCCACGAACCGTGGTGGCTGACCTTACAAATAATCTAGGGAAAATGGGTGCCGCGGCAATTATTTTCGATATTGTCTTTGCTGAAGCGGACCGAACCTCTCCCCTAAAAGCTATTGAAGGGCTCACTAGAGCTGGGGCGCAGATAAATCTGCCGAACAAAATTGATATGTTGGATAATGATATTGTCTTGGCGGAAGCCTTTTCTCATAATACCGTAGTGACGGGAATGATACTCTCTGCGCAAGGAGCAGATACTCCACCTGCACCAAAGGCTGGAACGGGATTTAGCGGAACCCCGCCTCCCCATTTGATGGGTGGAGAAATTAAGTCCATCCGAAACTTGGAGATTCTAGACAAGGCCGCAACTGGTATCGGTATTTTCAATTTTTTCACTCACGATCAACAGGATTCAGTCGTGCGTAAAGCTGTGCTCATGCACGGAGCTAATGATCAATACTACCCCTCACTTGTAATGGAAGCACTTCGGGTTGTGCAAGGGGCTGGGTCTTTCAAAATAAAAAGTAGTGACGGAAGCGGAGAGCTCTCAGGTGGGCAATTAAGTGTCGTCTCAGTCAAGGTGGGGGCGTTGCAAGTACCAACCGATGCGAATGGCGCGATCGACATCTACCACTCCCCCGCAGATCAAAAGCCGACACTCTCTGCGAAGGATATATTGTACCCCGATGAACATGGCTTGCCCAAAAATACGCTTGAAAATAATATTGCGAACCACATAATTTTAATTGGTACGTCAGCTGCTGGTCTGTTGGATTTACGGGCAACACCGTTAGAATCAGTCGTTCCCGGTGTAACGATACACGCCGAGATAATTGACCAGATTCTCGTTGGGACCTATTTAAGCCGCCCAGATTTGGCGCTTGGTATTGAGCTTTTGGTTGCAATCATTGCTGTGTTTTTGCTGCTCGCTCTGCTGCCCATTTTGAACTCGGTGGGGGATGCCTTGGCTGCGGCCGTTCTTTCTGCTCTTGTCATCTGGGCATTTTGGTATGCTTTCTCACAGCATCGGTTGTTGCTAAGCCCCATATTACCCGTCTTTTCCATTCTCGCCGCCTATGCGCTTGGGGTGGCAGCCGATTTATTGATAGCGGAAAAAGAAGGGCGTTTTGTTCGAAATGCATTCAGCCATTATCTTTCTCCCGCAATGGTAAAACGTTTGGCAGAAAACCCAGACTCCTTGGCGTTAGGGGGGGAAGAAAAAGAACTTACTGTTTTATTTTGTGATATTCGCGGCTTCACCTCTCTGTCCGAAGGACTTGGACCAACGGAATTAACAGAGCTCCTCAATAATTTTTTAACCCCGATGACCACAGCATTATTAGAACGTGGCGCGACGATTGATAAATATATGGGGGATGCCATCATGGCATTCTGGAATGCCCCCATGGATCAGGCTGACCATGCCCAGCGCGCTTGCGAGGGTTTGTTGGATATGCGCAATGCACTCGTTAAACTCAATCAAACGACCAATCATCCTATCAGCATTGGAATTGGATTAAACACCGGGGCCTGTTGTGTCGGCAATCTTGGCTCTACCCAGCGGTTTAATTATTCTGCCATTGGTGATGCTGTGAATGTGGCCTCCAGAATTGAGGGGCTTACCAAACAATATGGCTTGGATAATTTAGTTGCTGCGGAAACACTGCAAGTTACGGAAGGCTTTGCCACCCTCGAAATTGATCGTGTTGGCGTTGTTGGCCGTGAAGCGCCGCTTACCGTTTTTACCCTGCTGGGAGGAATCGACACACTCAAGAACCCTACTTTCCAAAAACTGCTCAAAGCTCATGGTGAAATGATAGATGACTATCAATCTGGGGACGCAGAAAACGGGCTGGTGAATATGACGAAGGCTAACCGTTTAGCTGAAAAACTTGGAGGTCTGAGCCTGCTTAAGGTTTATGCCCTCTATGGCGAGCGGTTTTTTGAGCTTCGAGAAACGGGCGTTCCAAAAGACTGGGATGGGGTTTTCCGCGCCACTACAAAATAGCAAACTATCTGCTGGTTATAATTTGTGAATACGCTCTCCCTCATTTTGCCCATTTAACCGCCGACATGTCTCCAAGCTAATTCGATCAACCTCGATTTTCAGGAGAAGTTTCCATGCAAAAAATTATCATCACAACAGTCGCCCTGTTAATGCTGAGTGCTTGTAATGCCACCCAGAAGGGAGCCGCAGGAGGCGCTATTGTTGGAGGAGGCATCGGAGCTGTCGTGACAGGCTCACCGCGCGGTGCTGTTCTTGGTGCTGCTGCAGGTGGACTTGCAGGCGCATTGCTTGGTCGCGCTTCAGAAGAAGGTAAGTGCCGCTACAGGGATCGCCGTGGCCGAGTTTATATTGACGATTGCTAGCTCTCGGGAAATTTAGCCCTCGCGAAAAGCGCGGTTGAATGAATCTAACAAAGGCTTCATCAGATACTCTAGAAAGGTTCGATCGCCAGTTCGGATATATGTTTCAACAGGCATTCCTGGAAGTATTTGCTCGCGCTGAATGGTTTCTGGTAGAACTTCTGCAATCTTCAAACGTGCCGTGTAGAAAGCTTCATTGGTCACAGGATCAAGCTGACGGTCAGCAGAAATATAGCTTACCACCCCGGGAACCTCTGGGGTAACACGGCTATTCAAAGCGGAAAAACGAAGGCTTGCCGTTTGGCCGACACTCACCACATCCACGTCTTGCACGCTCACCCGCGCCTCGACGATTAGCTCTCCGCCAAGTGGTAGAATAACAAACAGGTCCTCCCCTTGGCGCACCACACTTCCGGGGGTGTTTTTGGTTATGTTGATAACAATGCCTTCAGCAGGTGATCGAACAACAACGCGTTTCAGAACGTTTTCTGCGCTACGGATCAGCTCTTTCATTTCTGCGGCACGAGCCCGCCCTTCATTCAATTGGGTAACAGCCGTTTCCTCTCGCTGCACGAGTAGGCGAAGCTTTTCTTCTTTCGCACGCGCAATAGAGGAGCGAGCTTGGCCGATGCTTGCTAAATAGCCCCCAAGACGACCCTCTAGTTCGGAGCGATTACGGCGCAATTTTAAGAGGATAGAAATTGGTGTTAGCTTCCGCTTCACTAATCTAGCTTTGATTTTAATCTCTTGATCGAGAACCTTAAGCTGGTCTTTGGTAGAATTTCTTTGCACTTCGAAGCCACCAATTTGCTCCTGCAATGCAGTGACTTGCTGATCAACAATCTTGGCATCGGTGCTATAGCGTTGAGACCGTTTATCGAATTCGCGTTGTTGTTGTACTAAATCAGCTTCAAGCCCAGCAGCAGCTGCCTGCTTTTTTAGCTCATTGCTAAACTTCATTGCGACACCATCGCGCTCAGCCTGTAAACGCTCATCACGAGCGCGCAGTCCCACTAATGATTTCGCCAATCGGTTTCGGGTCGCCTGAGCGTCTGTTGGGTCGAGGGATAGAAGTGCTTGCCCTTGTGTTACGTTCTCCCCTTCAACAACAAGAATTTTTTCAATAATGCCGCCTTCAAAATGTTGTAAATGTAAATTTTGGCCACTGGCTGTAATGATCCCGGGCGCAATGGCCGCGCCAGACAAGGGAGCGCGGGCTGCCCAAAACCCGAACCCTACGATAAACATCCCAAGAATTATCAAGCCAATAAGCGCCGGCCAGAAAACACCTACACGCACATTTTTTGCCCAATTATCAGCGTTGGGTTTTGTACGAGCATTACCTTTCGTTGCGTTGGCAATGATCTTTGCATGCTCCGCATTCCCTGGAATTGCCTGTGAAGCAGGGATTTTCGTTGTAGCGATTTTGCCTAATGATTCAGACATAACTAATCCTTGCTCTCATCTTTTTTGGACCGCGTAGATCTGTTTGTTGTTGGGGGAAATGGTGAGCCGGGCAATTGCTTGCTAGCTACGCTGGCCGAATTGTGAGCAGCGACGGCTTGGCGTTTCACCCGCGGTTGCGGTTGTGTTTTACGTTGCACGGAATGAAGCTTGGTTTGGGCCGTGTGTTGGCCTTTCACCTTTTCCCTTCGCGCCTGCAGTGCTTGAGCAAATTCTTCGCGGGTTCCCATAAAATCTACGTTGCCTTGGTGTAGGCGTAGGACTTTATCCACCCCGTTCAATATTTGTTTTCTTTGGGTGATTAAAATAATCGTCACCCCCGTCTGGCGGGCCGCAAAAATTGCTTGATGCAACGCCAGCTCGCCGTCATCATCAAGGTTAGCATTTGGCTCGTCCAATATCATGATTTGCGGATTGCCATAGAACGCACGGGCAAGACCAACCCGTTGACGTTGACCGCCAGATAGTCCCATCCCTCCAGGACCGATTAAAGTATCATAGCCCTGCGGTAGCCCTTGAATAAGCGCGTGTACCTTAGCTTTTTGAGCCGCTTCAAGAACAGCAGCAGCATCAGGTTGACCCGCTAGCCGGGCAATATTTTGAGAAACCGTTCCAGGTAGTAATTCCATTTCTTGACCAAGATAGCCGATGTGAATACCCAATTGGGTCGGGTCCCAGTTTTGAATATCTGTGCCATCAATACGCACCACTCCAGCTTGTGGAATTTGCGCGCCAACCAGCAATCTGGCCAATGTTGATTTACCCGACCCAGAAGGACCAACTATGCCCAAGACATCGCCCGGTTGAATTGCAAAAGAAATGCGGTTCAATATAGGGGCTTTGGACAAACCTGCGGCTGATATCACCGTTGCTCCCTCAACTGAAATTCCACCTTTGGGGCTATCCAAGATGGTCTTTTCTACTTCGTCACCAGCGCTATTTAAGGTCCCTTGCAAGTTTTTCCATGAGCGCCAAGTCGCGGCTATTTGCTTCCATCCGCCAATAACTTGATCAATAGGTTGAAGCCCGCGACCTGAAATGATCGAAGAGGCAAAAATCATGCCAGCGGTCATTTCGTTCTTTAGAACCAACAATGCGCCAACCCCTAGTATGGCGATTTGTAAACCCATCCGTATTGTTCGAGAAAGGCCAGTTAGAACTGCATTGCGAGTATCAACTCGGCCCTGTGCCACTAGTGAATCTGCATTATGAGCGCCCCAAAGAGCAATCGCATTTTGAGTCATCCCCATGGCGCGGAGGGCATGGGCGTTTCTCGACATAGATTGCGCTGTCAGCATCGCCGCCCCTTGCCTGCTACTGGCAGTGGCGGAAGGCTCACTCGTTAGTCGTTGATTCAATATAGCCAGAAGGAAAAGGACAACAGCCCCTGCTAGGGTAAGCCAAAATAGAGTAGGGTGGATGATGTAAAGGATACCAATGAACAGAGGAGCAAAGGGAATATCTAACAAAGAAAAGACGATCCGCGACGAGACGAAGCTACGGATGTTAGCCAAATCTCTCATGGGTTGAATATCAGCCTCCCCCAACCGGCTGTTAGCCATGGAAATTCTTAAAGCATCTGCGCCTAAGATAGCCTCCATACGTGCGGCGGCACGGCTAGCCAAAACAGCTCGCACGGCTTCAATTAATCCAAGAACGACCAATGCAGCCGCTGCGATTACCGACAGAAACGTCAGGGTATCCATGCTTTGGGAAGATAGGATGCGGTCGTAAATTTGCAGCATATAAAGCGGCATAGTGAGCATCAACAGATTCACCACGAAGGAAAATCCAGCTAGTAAAAATAGGATGCGCTTGAACTGCGACTTAGCCTTTTTAAGACTCTTCATTGCCAACCCATTCTCCTTCAGGGAGATTCCATCCCCGATTCATGCCCAGAATCAACCTACAACATAGAGGCTTACATTAACATAGGGAATGAATTTGCGATGCAAGTAGCTGGAGTTAAAAAGCAAAAACCCCAAGGCAGAGCCTCGGGGTTTTCATATTCCTAAATACCGCGTCGCCCGAAAGTAAGGGCGGCGCGGTATTTAAATTATTTTTTCAAAGCGTCGCGAATTTCAGTAAGCAACACGATGTCTGCAGCAGGAGCGGCAGGAGCAGCATCAGCAGCTGGCTCTTCCATGTCCGCTTTGATTTTGTTCACGTAGCGAACAAGCATGAAAATGATGAAGGCAATGATGATAAAGTTCACGATTGCGGTAATGAAGCTACCGTAAGCAAGAACAGAACCTTGTTCTTTCGCAGCTTCCAATGTGCCAGCTGTTACTGAATCTGAAAGGCCAACAAAGTAGTTAGAGAAGTCGAGGCCACCGAAGATAGCACCAACGATTGGCATAATAACATCACCAACGAGCGACGCTGTGATGGCAGCAAAAGCAGCACCGATGATCACACCAACGGCAAGATCCATAACGTTGCCTTTGGCAATAAACTCTTTGAATTCTGTAAGCATAGTATATTCCTTATAATGTTTGTTTTAGTGGAGCAGCAAATACGCCCCTTATGTATTTTGCGCCTATGCCCAGCTACGATTTGACCCGCATCTTCAGCCTCAAGCAATATTTGAGTACACGTTCATCGTTTTCCTCAACTGTTGTCTAACATAGGCTTAAGCAAATGTTAACTTTGTTTTTCCGAATGGTAAAATTATAAACAGGGCTGCAAACTAGACATGACTTGCCTCCTGTGGTGGTTTGCGACTCAAGTTATGAGACAACAAAGAGGTCATCATGCAGGCTTGGGGCATCGTGTTTGCCGCTATTGCTTATCTGTTGTTTTTATTCGTGGTGGCCAGCTATGGTGATCGGCGGCGTGCGGGGTTGCGGCTTCGGGACAATCGCTCAAGGTCGGCTATTTATGCCCTATCACTTGCAGTCTATTGTACCTCTTGGACATTCTTTGGTTCCGTTGGCCTAGCCACAACCTCGGGGTTGGATTTTCTAGCTATTTATCTCGGCCCAGTGCTGATGATAACCGTCGGTTACCCTCTATTCAGCCATATTATTGCTGTCACAAAATCTGAACGTATCACCTCCATTGCTGACTTCATTGCCTCTCGCTATGGGAAAAGTACTGCGGTTGGAGCCGTTGCTACTGTTATCGCTGTGCTGGGAACGGTTCCTTATATTGCCCTGCAACTCAAGGCTATCTCCAGTTCTGTAGATACTATGGTTGGACAATATCAGCCGCTCATTACAGGCAGTACAGGCGCGCCCGTTGGCACATCATTTTTTGTTTCGTTGTTGCTGGCGCTATTCGCCATATTGTTTGGTACTCGCCATGCTGATGCAACAGAACACCAAGATGGATTGATGCTGGCCGTTGCCACAGAATCTATTATCAAGCTCATCGCCTTTTTAATCGTCGGCTTGTTCGTAACCTTCTATATGTTCGATGGGGTTGGGGATCTAATCACGCAGGCTGAACAGTCAACCTACGTTTCCACAACATTCACGGGTAGTATCAATCCTTCAAAATTCTTGATCTTCACACTGCTGTCATTTTTTGCCTTTGTGTTGTTGCCCAGACAATTCCATGCAGGCGTTGTAGAGAACCATTCACAGGACGAGGTAAAAACTGCGCGGTGGCTGTTCCCGCTTTATTTGGTGTTGATCAATTTATTTGTGATCCCTGTTGCGATCGGCGGCATGCTTACTTTTGGAAGCAGTGTCGATGCCGATAATTATGTATTGGCATTGCCACTTGGAGATGGTGCTTGGCCCGTCTCGTTTTTGGTTTTTGTTGGCGGGCTTTCAGCGGCCACTGCGATGGTGATTGTCGCCTGCGTGGCCTTGGCGATTATGATTTCAAACAACCTTGTGTTGCCGCTTGTTTTGCGTCGCCAAAGGATCGTTCATCTTGGCCGAATAAAAGATATGGCGAACACACTGTTGAATATTAGGCGGACTGCAATTTTTCTCATATTGAGTTTAGCCTACGGGTATTTCAAAATTGCCGGTGACTCCGCCGCCCTTGCATCCATTGGCCTTTTGTCATTTGCAGCGGTAGCGCAGTTTGCACCGGCTTTCTTTCTCGGCATGTTTTGGCGCAGGCCCACAGCCTTAAGCGCTCTTTGCGGCATGAGTGTTGGGTTCGGTATGTGGACCTACACTTTGTTTCTTCCCACAGTGCTGGATAGCACTTCCTCACTAATGCAATCGGGACCGTTTGGCATTGATTGGTTACATCCCCAAGCGCTCTTTGGGGTGGATATGGCGACCCTCAACCATGGGGTGATGTTTAGCCTATTGGCCAATACTGTTGCCTATTCAATTGCAGCATTTATCCGTGAACCAAAACCAATTGAGCGCATGCAAGCAGGGGCATTTTGGATTTTAGGACGGCGCGCCAACACTATTCTCATTCATGAAGGGCGTTCTATTACGGTGGCTGAGCTTAAACATGTTGTTGCAAACTACTTAGGACAAGAACGTTGTGAGCGAGCCTTTGTGGCTTTTTATGAAGAGAGAGATGAAATCTACGAAAACCGCGAACTCGCCGACGGAGATTTAATCCTGCATTCTGAACAATTGCTCGCCAGTGCAATAGGCGCGGCATCCTCAAGGCTGGTGATGTCTTTGTTATTACAAAAGCATGACCCAGTGGGAGAGACAACAATTCAACTCTTGGATGATGCCTCTGAAGCCATCCAGTATAATCACGACCTCCTTCAAACAGCCCTCGACCAAGTCGAACAAGGTATTAGTGTGTTTGACAAAGATTTCAGGCTTTCCAGTTGGAATAGGCAATTCCGCGTACTGTTGGATATTCCTATCAAATTAGGCCAAGTCGGAACGCCCTTAACAGCACTAACCGAGACCATTTCTTCAAAGGTAGCCAGTTCAATTGATGCTGGGGAACAACTGACAAAAAAATTACTCGAAATAGACAGGCCATTCCAAATTACACTCGAACCTTCGGGAAGAATTATTGAGGTTTTAACGAAATCTGTTCCTGACGGGGGCTTGGTAATATCGTGGAATGACACCACTGAGAAATCAATTGCCGCTCGTGCCCTTCAAGTGGCCAACGAAACCCTTGAGGGACGTGTAAAGGAACGCACGGAAGAGCTAACCCGTTTGAACAAGGATTTAGCCCGAGCGCGGGAAGCGGCCGAAGCTGCGAACATCGGTAAAACCAAGTTCCTAGCGGCGGTTGGTCATGACATTTTGCAACCACTCAATGCAGCACGGCTTTACACCTCCAGCCTTGTTGAGCAATTGGCCAAAAGCCCTACGCAAAAAATTGCTAATAATATTGATGACTCTCTCGAATCTGTTGAGGATATTTTGGGCGCGGTATTAGCGATCTCGCGTTTGGATTCTGGTGTGCTTGTCCCCAATGTAACCGTGTTTCCTATTGAAAGACTGTTCAAAAAACTTGAGGTTGAATTCAGCCCCATTGCCGAGGCTAAAGGCCTTCAGCTCAAGGTGTTACCGAATGGTTTCCATGTCCGTTCAGACTACAGTCTGCTGCGCCGCCTGCTGCAAAACCTTGTCTCGAATGCTATTAAATACACCGAAAAGGGCGCCGTCACCCTTGATGCGCGGGTCAAGCGAAACGCCATAGTTTTCGAAGTTCACGATACAGGGTCAGGAATTGATAATTCCGAACGCGAAGCAATATTTCAAGAGTTCTTGCGGTTGGAAGCAGGTAAAAAAGCAGCCCCCGGGCTAGGGCTCGGATTGTCTATTGTTAAACGCTTGGCAGCAACGCTAAATCATACGATTGATTTCAAATCGATTGTTGGGTCAGGCTCTACATTTTCCGTTATAGCGCCGCTGGCTATCGCAAAAGAGGTGGATGAGAAAAAACCCCGCGCACGACGTAGCCCAAAATTAGACCTCTCCACCATTACCGTTTTATGCATTGATAACGAAAGACGTATCCTTGAAGGGATGCGAACTTTACTTGGCGGTTGGGGATGCGAGGTTCATGTATTCGAAGAAGCCACGGATTTATTACAAGCACTACCCACAATAAATGCCGACGTTATCGTTGCTGACTATCATCTCAATAAAGAAACAGGACTAGAGGTCATAGAAGACGTTCGTGCACAACTTGGGGCAGATTTTCCTGCCGTACTCATTACCGCAGATCGAAGTGCTGCTGTTCGTAGCACTGCCAATGCGGCTGAAGTCGTACTAATGAACAAGCCTTTGAAGCCTGCTGCTCTAAGGGCCCTGTTTAGTGGAATATTGAAAACCGCCAATGCCAACACGAAAAAAGATCCAAGTCTCGCAGCGGAATAATTTCGCCTAAAGGGTGTTGCCGGGGGCAATTGCATCAGCGCCCAATTTGGACAGCTGAATAACGGCTTGGGTTCGGCTATCAACATTCAACTTCTGCAATACTGCTGAGACATGAGCCTTAATAGTCGCCTCAGAAACAGAAAGCTCATAAGCGATTTGTTTGTTGAGCAGGCCTTGGGCGATCATGGATAAAACACGGGTTTGCTGAGGAGTGAGGGATGAAAGTCGCGCAACAAGATCAGCAATTTCAGGGTCAGTTTCTTGTGCGAGCTCCACATCATCAGGCTTCCAAACGCCCCCTTGTAAGACGCAAGATATTGCCTCACGGATGGTTTCAATTCCTGCCGATTTTGATACGAAGCCGGAAGCTCCAAGATCAAGCGATCGGCGGATTGTAGTAGAATCATCGCTAGCAGATACAATAACCACAGGCATGGCCGCGTATTCTGCTCGTAAAGCCAGCAGTCCAGAAAAGCCACTAACACCCGGCATTGCTAAATCAAGGAGCACTAAATCAACATCCTGATTTTCAAGCAACAAGGATCGTAGACCGATAAAATTACCCGCCTCAAGAATGGAAACAGGGCCAATACCCAGCGTCCCCACATCGAGTCCACCGCTTAATGCCTGACGCATGGCCCCTCTAAACAAGGGGTGATCATCAACGATAACAAGAGTAGCAATTGGGGCTGGAATCGACATTTTTGACCCTTGAATGATTGAACGCACTGGCTTGCAGAAAGAATTCTTGGCACTTTGATAGGAATAAACAATGGAGATGTCCATTAAACCTTGGGCTTATGACTGCTGTTCTTACAAGCCGTCTTGCACTTTGTTTAAATCCACGGCACATCAACCAGACAATTATTATCACGAATGAGAAACCCTATCGCCCTTAACATCCGCAATTGGACAAGATTGACTTGGTGGCAAAAAACCCGTGCCACAGCTTTCGTATTTGCTGGCGGGGCCATTGTGGTCACTTTCCTCTTAATCATTTTACTTGCAGGGCTATCTCAAACCAATGCTATTCGCTCTTTAAACTGGGCTGTGTTCTCGCTCTTTCCGCTGCTTGTTGTTGTCTTAATTGCTTCATTGGTACGCGTTCAAAGTCATATCAATTTACGCTCTGGGTCTTCGCGAAATGACGTGGGTTCAAGGGGAGGTCAAAAATGAGCTTAGCGGATCGCATCCCTTCGATTCAGCGCAGTCTTGATGCTCAACGGGTGTTCAA
The DNA here is from genome assembly GCA_036478985.1 of Rhizobiaceae bacterium. GTDB lineage: Bacteria > Pseudomonadota > Alphaproteobacteria > Rhizobiales > Rhizobiaceae > Pseudahrensia. Next base: position 18,301 of record JAZGEY010000020.1, on the reverse strand, counting down.
TATCCTGTGGTTGGCTGGAGCCGCTTTTACAGCTGGAGTGATCTTGATGTTGTTGTTGCAGCGGTTGGGTGTGCCCATGCCGCTTCTTTTAGTGGCAACAGCAATTTGGATATTCATTTCAACATTTGTGCTGTCATGGATGGGTCGCACCATGACCAGCGCACCATATTTCTTTGCTGGTCGGATCGCAGGGTCCGCGCCTTTGGGCCTCGGAGGACTAACGGATTGGATTGGCGGTTCATTTTTGGTTCTGTTCTTTAGCGCATCACTAACGGGTAAAATGATACTTGCTCCTTCGCTGATGCTGGGGCTACTTTTACAGGCAACATTATTCGCGGTGGCTTTCCAAAGAACGGGAGTTGCAACACTTCCGGGCTTTTTTGCTTGGCGAAGCCGCTCGCAGTTGGCTGGCGGTGCGGTGCTTGTTGTCGTGATAATCATTTTATCATTGCTGATTGTCGCTGAGTTTTCGATTGCTCAGAACATGTTTGCCAAAATTGCTCTTGTCGAACCTAATAGCGCCGCATGGTTTGTCGTTATTCTTGCTGTTATCCCCACGCTAATGGGTGGGTGGCTATCACTGGTGATCTTAAATGGCGTCATTTCTGTTTGGTTGCTAATCTGCGTTTTAAGCCCCGCGATAATCACTGGCTTTTTTCCGAACCTACTGCGTGCAGGCTTAGAACGAGACTATAACGGGCAATCAATCGCCCCTTTACAGTCTATTGGCGAGCAATTTCTGCTGCCTTCAGGAGCCAACTCAAACACTGTTATGATGCTCGTTTCTGTTATGGTTCTATCCGCAGGGTTTTCTGTTATTCCCCATGCTCTTTCAAGAGTTGCTCTCAATAAAAGACATATTGCAGCGATAGAGAGCCTTGGTTGGTCTGCACTAGGGGCGTTTCTCATATTAAGCGCCTTACCTCTTTCAATTGGTTTGATTGGGATCAATCCGTCCTCATCAACACTTGCTTTGCTCCTAAAAAGTCAGCCCGTTTTATACATGTTGCCCAATTTGGCTCTTTTCTTTGCAGCCTATAATGCCCTTTGTGTTACAGTATTTGCTCTATCCAGCGCCATTGTTCGGACCATGCGTCGCTCGCGCAATCTCGACCCTGGCGAACAGTCAATGTTCTCAACGCGGCTCCTTGCGGTCTTGGTTTGCATTTCTCTCGTCTATATTCCTTGGAAACTTATTCCCTCCTCAAACTCTCTTCTCGCCATGGCATTATCTATAGGAGCTGGATCGATTTTCATCCCACTCGTTGCATCCATCTGGCTGTCATCAATACCGCGCCTTGCGCTTATCCTTTCTGTACTGATTGGCGCCATTGTCGTTTGCTTTGGAATAACAAGCGGGATATTTGGTATTTTGCTTTCAGGAGCCTTAGGCATGGTCGCCAGTGGCTCAGCAATTATCATTGGCCGGATGATCTTTCTTATTCGGAAACCGGGGCTTCCCGATCCAAGGTTGTTAGAATTGCGTCAACCTGATTCATATCACTAGGAGCAGCAAATGGCCTTCACGATTGATCCTGGGCTGTTTCTTCCTGAGGCTGTTAGTGACGAGACCCAGGCGTTTAACTTAAGCATCATTGCCGAGCAGAAACTTGCGCCTGACATGTGGCAATTTCCACCACACGCCGTGCGTCAGGCTCGCGCCGACGGTGGAGGCATTTTCCCGGTGGAACCTGTTGAACCAAGCGCGCAAACTGTTTTAGTTGATACCGCTTGGGGGGAAGTTCCACTTCGGTTGTTCCGCCCCATTTCTGGCAAGGCAAAAGGTACTTACCTTCACATACATGGGGGTGGTTGGATGCTGGGAACCGCTGTCGGGCAAGATGGAAGATTACAAGAAATTGCCGATAATTGCGCACTGAATTGCGTTTCGGTGGAATACCGCCTTTCTCCCGAACATCCATTCCCCGCAGGGCCGAACGATTGCGAAGCAGCGGCTGAGTGGCTGCTAAATGCCGATCACGACTTAACAACTGACTTCCTCGCCATTGGTGGCGAAAGCGCAGGCGCTCATCTAGCGGCACTCACCCTGTTACGCTTACGAAATAAATTAGGCCACTGCCCGTTCCACGCAGCCGCTTTAAGTGCAGGGGTTTACGACTTGGGCAAAACCGCCAGTGTTAAGAACTGGGGTAATGAAAAATTGATATTGAGCACGCGGGACATGCACATGTTTACCACCAATTTTTTGCAAAGGGGCGAAGACAACCGCGATCCTGATATATCACCTCTATACGCCTCATTGGAGGGCATGCCAAAAGCCTTATTTTCTGTTGGCACATCTGATTTATTGCTGGATGACACCTTACTGATGGCAACCCGCTGGCAGGCAATAAATGGGAATGTCGAATTAGATATCACCCCGGGCGGGTGTCACATTTTTCAGAGCTTTCGCCATCTGGCTATCGCAAAAGCGAGCAATAATCGGATTGATCAGTTCTTGGTTTCTGCTTGCACAGAAACCTGAAGCCGCATTTACTTCAATTCTTTCACGGCCCCAATAACACGGCGTAGAAACTCTTTACTTATTTTAACTGCGCCATCGAACTTCCCACCCTCCGACTTAGAAGCCAGAGGCTCTGGGGGCAATTTTTGCACCTTTGGAATTGGTTGTTGCGTTGGGGTTACACCGCTTAGAGCTTCTATGTAGGCAAGGCGTTTTTCTAACTCATCGACGCGATCGGCCATTTTTTCCGTCGCTTTTACCCAAGCTTCGCGCTCATCGGCTGCCATGGAACAGGCAATCCCACCGCTGACTTTACGGCAATAGGTGATAGCACCAGAATGCTTATCCAGCCGCATTGTCCCCTCTTCCGTTTCAACCAAGGCATAGCGATTTCCAGCCAAGCTTGAGTTCGGGATCGCCAGCATTGATGCGACGAACAAGGCTAGAAATACAAAAAACCAACTTTTCATGGGACACCTTTTCAAACACTCTGCTTTTGACTGTCACTTAGCATACATTTGTGGCAACACACAGCAAGTCGATCGGAAAGGAATAATCGCGATGGGTAATACCCCGTTGATTTATAAAATAACACCACGTGCTGCATGGCTTGAAGCTGAAGCCGAGGGTGTTTTTACTGGCGCACCGATTGATATTGCTGATGGCTATATTCATTTCTCTACCGCTGAACAATCAATTGAAACCGCCGCAAAGCATTTTGCGGGCCAGGACGATTTGCTGCTGGTTGCGATTAACACCGCCAAGCTCGAAGGCGATCTAAAGTGGGAAGCCTCACGTGGCGGGGCTTTATTTCCTCACCTCTATGCTCCCCTTTCTATGGAAGCCGTTGAATGGGCAAAGCCGATGCCACTGGGAGCTGACGGTATACACATCTTGCCAAAGGTAAGTTCATGAGCGGCCTCTATTCATCATTTGCACAGAAGCTACTATTCAAATTAGATGCCGAACGCGCTCACGGTCTATCAATCAAAGCCCTGCAGATGGGTTTGCACCCACGTTTTAATAATGGCACGGACACCCGGTTAGCGATGAATGTCGCGGGGCTTTCTTTCCCTAATCCACTTGGCATGGCGGCAGGCTACGACAAAGGGGCCGATGTGCCTGATGCGCTGCTCGCCATGGGTTTTGGCCACACTGAAATTGGAACAGTCACCCCTAAACCACAGGCTGGAAATCCAACCCCTCGAATATTTCGTTTGGTCGAAGATGGGGCGGTGATAAACCGACTTGGATTTAACAGCACGGGCCATACCGTAGCCCGCCAAAAATTGCTCGAACGCGGCAACCGCCTTGGCATTATTGGGGTGAATATTGGAGCCAATAAAACCAGCGAAGATTTCGCCACTGACTATGTTACCGGCATTGAAAACTTTGCTGATTTGGCCACCTATTTTACCATCAACATTTCTTCCCCAAACACCCCCGGTCTGCGCGCCCTGCAAGGGGCTGACCCTCTGGCGAGCCTGTTGGCGCAGGTGAGTGAAGCGCGAGAGAAACACACTATTCGAACCATTCCTCTGTTTTTGAAGATTGCTCCTGACCTTGATGAAAATGAATTGGATGCAATCACCAAAGCGCTTAACAATTCAAACTTTGATGGTTTAATCGTCTCCAATACCACCCTCTCCCGAGCGGGATTGGATTCTACGAACCGCACCGAAGTAGGTGGGCTTTCAGGCCGCCCTTTGTTTGAGCGATCCACAATTGTACTCGCTAAAATGCGCCAACGGATGGGGAATGAATTTCCTTTGGTTGGCGTTGGCGGTGTCAGCAATGGGGATGATGCTTTTACCAAAATTGAAGCGGGAGCCTCTCTCGTACAGCTCTATACAGGGCTGATTTATGGCGGGCCAACTCTGCCACGTGAAATTTTACACAGCCTCTCGGCACGATTGGACAAGGAAAAAATAACGAGCCTTAAAGATGTTATTGGTCGCGATACAAAAAACTGGGCGGCGCGAGAGTTACCTACTAGCTAAACGTCTGCTCAACCTTTCCGCGCAAACGCCAAAAAAGTGTAACACCACGAACTGCGAGGAACACTTCAAGCGCCAGCCAGAGGCCGTGGTTTCCCAACATAGGAACTGCCACCCACCAAACCACCAGATAAATCACCAAGGAAAGCAACATCATATTACGCATGTCTGCTGACCATGTTGCTCCTATGAACACCCCATCCATTTGAAATGCCACGACACCCATGACGGCTGTGATTGCCGCCCAAAACAGATAGATGCGCGCTTCCACCCGAACCGTTTCAACGGTTGTCAGAGTATCAATCAACCAAGGGCCTAAAAGGAAAAATGCAACGGTTGTAACGCCCGCTAAAACAAAACCCCAAAGCATGGTGAGTTTCACAACTTTTTCAAATGCGGGCCTATATTTTGCACCCACGGCCTTGCCAGCCAATTGTTCTGCGGCAGTGGCGAAGCCATCCAGGAAATAGCCTGAGATTAAAAAGAAGTTCATCAAAACCGCATTGGCTGCCAAGGTAAGCTCTCCAAATCGCGCTCCTTGAGCAACGAAAAAAGCAAATGCAAATTGAAGAGAGAATGAGCGGATCATTATATCACGATTTACTCCCAAGAGCTTCATCAGCGATTGCCGATTAAAAATACTTGGCCACTGAATGGGTTGATAGCCAGCGTAAATGCGCCAGGCGATAAATAAACCAAGTACGGCGGCAACAGCTTCTGATATTACAGTGGCCCAAGCCACTCCCTCAATACCCAACCCCCAAGTCAAGCCAAACAAAATTGAAAGAACAACATTGATTCCATTCAATACCGTTTGCAACAACAGCCCAAGCCCTGCTCGTCCTAGGCCAAGCATCCAACCGAGGACGGAGTAGTTTATTAAAGCAAGCGGGGCAGATAAAATGCGGATGGTGAAATAAGTACTGGTGGCCTGTTCGACGGCGGGGGGAACACCCATCACCCACAATCCCAGAGAAAGGATAATCGGGTAAAGTGCCAGCAATAACAGACCAAAGAACAATGCAATCAACAAAGAACGGATCAACACCGTGCGTTGCATTTCTTCGTCTCCAGCCCCTAAGGCCTGTGCCACCAACCCAGTAGTACTGGCGCGTATAAAATAGAAGGTGGAAAAGACAATTGAAAATATTACCGCCCCAATCGCCAAACCACCGAGTAAGGAGGCCTCGCCTAAGCGACCGACGACACCTGTATCCACCAAGCCTATGATCGGTGTGGACATATAGGCGAGCGTGGTAGGCCAGGCGATGGCTAAGACGGATTTATGAGTTACCTCAAAAGCGCGCGGGTTGGGCGAGCTCATGGCTAGTTCTTAGACGAGCGGTAGTTCAAGAGACGAATAAGAATGAACGCCGGCACAACAATAGCCGCACCAAGGAAAAAATACTCAAAGGAGCTGTAGATTGCATCAAAACCCAAGTCCCAAATACGGGTGAAGAAGCGAATAATTCCGTCAAGAATAGTGCGCGGCGACCAACCAACAGCACTCATCACGACACCTGCAATTACAGAAAATACGGCAAGCTTAACTGCAACCTTACCAGGCGTATCTCCTAAAAACCGTGTGATGGCGTTGCTCATAATTTCGTTCCTGTAAATTGGTTTATAGGCGGGAGATAGTCTGACCTGCGGCCACAATCAAGTGAAGGTGTGAGATTTGTCGACTAACTTTCAAACTAACACACGCAAAAACCCTCCCCACAGTAGCCACTGCTAGAGTAAACATTAGTCTTGCCCTCGAGATTGAGGGCTTTTCTGTTGTCCCTGATAGGGACATAACTGTTGTCCTCAATGAGGACGGCGGAGCGCTCGGCCTTTGCCGCAAAGCGCTTTTGAATAAAAAATGGCTCACGCTAAACGCTCCACCTCGGCATTGTTTATCGCTACCGTATACCGCCTGCACATCACTGACTGACTGGTTCCTTATTAAGAGAACCCACAAACGCGGCCAAGCCGTAGTGGCATCTCAGCACACGCACTTGGTCCTTTAGGGCGTTCGATTGATTCAGATTTACCAAACCCAAAACAACCAAAGCCGAATCCAATGAAATGAATGGTGGTGTACAATCACGTCCCCGTTTCATCAGGCCCGTGCATTATGCGAGAGGTTTGTGTCGCGGGGATAAGTATTTGAAAACCGCTTAGTCCTTACGGAAAACCAAACTGGCTATCCAGCCCGTTGCGATGGCAACCAAGACCGCAATTATGCCATAGAGCAGACCGTTTCGATTTGCGAGGTCATAGGTGTATTGCTCAAAGCCAATTTTCTTCACCCGCATTTCGGTGAATTTCGAGCTGATAAACTTTCCGTCCCTAAATAAAAATGCTCGGGCCGTATGTTTTCCGATTGGAACATTCGCAGGAACCGTAAGCTTTGCCTTGAACAAGGTAGGGCTTAAAAATTCGATGCCACCAATGTTTTCAAGATAAAGGTTTTGCTTCACCTTAAGCCTTTGAAGGCTTTTTCTAAATGTCTCAGTTTTTTTGAACATAAATCCGCTGGTAACAGAGACACCGTTCAAATTATCCAGGCCAATTTCTAACATTTTGATTTCACTGCTTTGCGCAATATCATTCAAAGGCCGGGTTGTGGCTACAGAATATGAAGAAGGGACATCTGCAAAACTAAGGGAAGAGCCGTTCAACCAAATCCCGAACTTCCGCTCACGACGGCGGACGATAGTTCTCACTTTTGGGCCGATTAAAATAACGACTACATCGTAGCGCCCCTCTTTCAAAAGTTCCCTATTACCATTTTCAATTGAGCCAAAAATTACAGTGCTTGTTCCATCAAAACTAGAAGTGATTTCCACAACATCACTTGAAAGGCCGATTTGAATATTGGTTTGAACTTGGCCGCTGACCTGCAAAGCAGATGCAAAAAGCGTCGTGAACAGTATAGCTATAAATACAAAGGGGCGCACTAGAAACTCCCCATCACTGAAAGTGAATACAGCTCATCAGGGTGGGCAATTAAGCCCCAACCAATTCTAAGACAAACAGCTAAAACAATGATTGCAAGAAGTGCGCGTAGTTGCTCGCCCTTTAATTTACGACCTGCTTGAGCGCCAAATTGAGCACCAATCACACCGCCAACCATTAAAATTACGGCTAGAACAATATCAACAGTATGGTTCGTCGAAGCTTGCGCAATGGTGGTGAAAATGGAAACGAACATGATCTGGAAAAGCGATGTTCCTATGACCACATTGGTTGGTACACGGAGCAGGTAAATCATGGCTGGAACCATAACAAATCCGCCGCCGACCCCCATGATGGAAGCAAGAATACCAACCAACATTCCCAATCCCAAGACAGGAATAACACTGAGGTAAAGTTGAGAGCGATGAAAGCGCATCTTAAATGGTAAGGCGGATATCCAATTTCGGTTTCTTGGTAACGCCTTGCGCGGTTCTGTTTGGCCGCGAGTTTTGCGAATGGCGTTCAAGCTCTCAATCAACATCAACAAGCCGATAGTGCCGAGAAAAACGACATAGAGAATGGAAATAGTTAGATCGAGTTGGCCAGCATCTCGAAGGGCCGCAAACAAATAGACCCCCATAACAGAACCAACTATACCACCAAGCAACAGCATGATGCCCAGCTTCAAATCGAGTGTCCCCCGCTTGAAGTGAGCCAGCGCTCCCGAAAATGATGAGGCTATAATTTGATTTGCGCCGGTCGCAACAGCAACTGCTGGAGGGATGTTATAAAAGATCAGCAATGGGGTCATTAGAAAACCACCACCAACACCAAACATTCCTGATAGGAAACCGATGATCGCGCCCATACCAAAAAGCACGAAAACATCGACTGACATTCCTGCAATTGGAAGATAAATAGTCACGACAACAAAACCCAGACGCGGTGTTCAAAAAGGTAATTCAATTGCCGCTCAATGAAACCATTAGAGGCGGCAGTTGACTTGAGGTACATGCGCCTCACCCCATGGTTGAGTCAAATAATTTTCACTCTTTAGACAAACCAAACCTTGAAAAGTTTGAGGCCAAAATAAAAGCACTCCGACTGATGGGGTGCTTTGAGTGTTAAGTTTGAATATTCAAAGCCTTCAACAATTTCGTATCGACCTTGCCCGTGATTGGGATGCCTGCACTGCGTTGGAATTCCATGATGGCACGTTTGGTCTTCGGCCCCATTAGGCCGTCGGGGTCACCGACATTGAAGCCACGTTTATTGAGCAGAGTCTGAGCGGCTTTAACATTGGTCAAACCGTTGCTTGCAGATGTGTTTTTCTCTGGCGCACCCTTGCCTTGCCATTCCTTTGGAATAGCGACGCGGTTAACAGCTTCAGTGAGCTTATCTGGTGACCAGTTGTTGACGCTCTTGCGGGCGTGATCAAGATCTGAAGGGTCCATTGCGTTGGCAACTTCATCACGTTTGGCTGCAGCATCAGAATCGCCTGTCTTGGCGGCAAGTGCGAACCAAAGGTATGAGTCTGAAAGATTCTGGGGAACACCCATACCCTGCCCGTAAAGAATACCAAGATTAAATTGGCTGTCTTTGATGCCCAATTTCGCAGCTTTCTGGAACCAGCCAACCGCCTTATCCATATTAGGTTTAACTGCAGGTGGGTTGCCCATGGCGTAAATAACAGCAAGGTTGTGCATGGCACGGGCATTGCCTTGAACCGCGGCCTTCTCATACCAGTTCGAAGCTTTGGTAATATCACGCTCTACGCCGATGCCCTTCTCATAAAGGCTCCCGATTGAGTATTGCGCTGGGGCAAAGCCTTTCTCAGCGGCAACATCAAACCATTTGGCGGCTTCTGTCATGTTGCGCTTAACGCCATTGCCATCAGAATATCGCATGCCAACTTGGAACAAAGCCTTCGTGTCACCCGATGCAGCGGCGGCAACAAGGGCCGCAGAACCCGCGCTGTCTGGTACATCTATAGATGCTGTGACAGGGGTTGCTTCAGTTGATACTGGCTCTTGCGTTTCAGCAGCGGGAGCTACCATCTCGACTTTAGGTGTTGTCACCTTAGCAACTTCAGCGGATGGGGTAGCATTGTCTGCACCTTCCGCTTTAGCGGTAATAGTCTCTTTAGCGGCTGTTGCATCTACAGGATCTTCAGTTACAGTTTCGATCTTTGCTTCCGGCACTTCGTTGGTATCAGCAGTAGCTGTATCAGTAGCGTTTTGTGCCGCTGGCTCCATACCTTCGCTAACATTACGGACTATCTTATGGTCGCTGTCTGTAATTGCGTTCGTATCATCAGTTTCATTCTTAACTGTATCATTTAGCGCCGCTGGAGTTTCGATTGTTGCGAGCGGTTTAACATCTTTGCCCGTAAACATAGATGCACCTTTGAACGCCACCACTGCCAACAATAATGCAGCCGCGCCCATGACAAGAGGTTTGCGCAGTTTTGCTAAATCAAAACCAGATTTCATGCCGCCCAGTTTACCAGCGAGGCTTTTCCCGCCAGCTTCGCTGTTCTTTGCTTCTTCTTTAACAGAATTCATTTCCGCTGTTGTCGCCTGCAATGCACGACGGGCAGCAGCGACTGCATCAGGGCGCAAGTCATCACTTGGCCGTCTGTCTTTTAAGGAGTCAGAAATATCAATTTTTGGAGCAATAGGTTCATCTATGGAGTCAGCACCAACAATACCAGCTTTGGTTTCATTCAATTGCTGAGTGGCTTCCTCAACCATGCGGCTGATATCTGGAGCAGCAGAACCTGGCTCAAGCAGAGCATTGTCTTCAGACGCTGATGCGAGTCCTTTTTCAATGTGATCAACAGGAGAGAGTGGTGGAGCATCGACCTGCGCCGGGGTGTTGTCTTCGTTTGAGGGAGCGGCAAAACCTGCATCTACGGCGGCTTGATGTATGACACCAAGTTGCTCGCTATCATGGGTGGCCACCGCTAGATCAGCCTGTCCCGTCACCTCACTGGCTGCAAAGCCAGCGCTAAAGGAGGGAGCTTGTTCTTCCATCATTACTGGCGCCTGGCGCGCTTGTTCAGGTGGATTGGTGATTGAATCTTCGATCGACATCAAGCGTTCGACAACCTGATGAAGGGTTTGCTGAACGTTCTCTACGGTCTGAGCATTTTGTACATTACCGCTTTCGGCGGCCATTTGCAAAGATTTGAGATCCTGTGAAAGGGCGTTGATAATCTGGCCTGGCTCACTTTGATCACCCATCAAGGCAACAGCGTGTTGGGCTGCTTGTTGAGCGGCTTCAAGGGAGAAATTTTGAGTGCCCGCAATTTGAACTTCGATTTGTCCAAGGCGGGCTTCTAATGGGCTAAAGTCAACGGTTGCGGCCGCTTCTTCCTTGCTCATGTGGCGGATGATTTGACCAATTTGTGCTTCCAAATTAGACATTTGTGCCGCGGTTGAATTGACGTTAGCAGCCTCTTCAACGCGGACTGCCAATTGGCGTAGTTGTTCTTCAAGTTGGCCAGTTTGCGATTGAGCAGCAGCCTCTTCAATGCGGGCGTTCAAGGCGCGAAGTTGTTCCTCCACCATGCCAATATCTGGAGCTGCAAACATTGCACTAGCACCACCAAGATCACCAGATTCTGCGTATTTCTCGAAGGAACCGAGACGCTCAGTTAAACCATCAATACGGGTGGCAATATTTTGCAACTCATTTGAGGAATCTTGATTTGAAATCTCGTCAATGGCACGGGCCAACTCGCCCATACGCGCTTCGACGCGATCGACACCCGACATATCAATCTCAGGAATTTCCATTGCTGGCGTAGTGCTGTTAGAATTTGATACGGCAACAAGGGCGCGGGCTATTTCATCCAAACGTCCTTCAATTGAATTGATGTCATCAGCAGATACAGATTGCACTTCTGGTGTCCGTTCAGCCAAACCATGCGATAGGCCATCAAGCTTTACAGTCAATTCATTGAAACGATCGTCCAAACGGCTAATCGCCAATGTTTGCGGTAAATCGTCAATAGTAACGCGCAAACCCGCCACTTGGTTCGTCAAATCATCAACTCTAGGGGTAACCGTATTGGCTGTCTGTAGCGAAGCTTCATCTAAACCTTTGGCAAGAACTTCAATACGTTCACCCAATTCGCTCACTGGCTTGTTAGAGAACTGATCAATTTCTTTCGTTAGTGCATCGAGACGAGCATCGAAACGTGTGCTCATTTCGTTGGCCTGATTGCCATTACTAGTAGATATCTCACGGCGCACAGCCTGAGCAATATCCTTACGCATGCCCTCGCGCATGCCTGCCATTTCCTTTGAAAGCATTTCAAAGGCTGCATCATCGCTCTTCTGCTCGTTTTGAAGATCGGCGATAGCTTTCGCTATACGGTCAATCTCTTTTTGCGAAACAGATTGTTGAACTGAAACAGGTTTAGAGACTTGCTGCTTTAAAGAAGAAAGTTCTTTCTTGAGGCCGTTCAAATGCTGGCCGATAAGTTCCATGCCATTGTTAATAGCATTTTGCGTCGGTAAAGCCGCCGCTGGTGGCGCAACTGGTGCTGGAACGGGCTGTGCAGCTGGAGGTTGAGATGTGGGCGCATTATTTCCGTTGAGCATTTGTTGGCGTTGGGCGATCTGGGCCGCAGCAACCATCGGGTCGGCTGCCATATTTGTTTGCGTATGAGGCGGTTGTGGATTGGCAATTTGGCCAGAAAGGCGGTTCAATTGCTCTTGCATCATGCTAATTTCGGAACCACTTGCGGGGGCCAAACCATAACCCTGTTGGGCATAAGGCTGGGCGTGGGGTGGTGCATAGACTTGTGGGGCGAGACTAGGAGCTGTTGGTTGCGCACTGACAAGCTTATGCTCAATGGCATCTATCGCGCGCTTGAGGTTCGTTAACCTGTCGCCTTCCGAGCCAGCTGCCATTGCAGGATTATTATATAGTCCAGGATACGCTTGACGCATTCTACTTATCTCACTCTATCTTCCAACGGCATTCGTGGAAATCCAATACTTTACCCAAAAAGCGGACAAATAGTCCCGCCACCCATGAGCAATGATTCCCGACACTTTCGCTAAACATGGTAAACAGGGCGTTAATTATTCTTAATTCTTTATGGATTCTCTCAATAATGAGAATGAGTTGTGAAATTGATGCCATTCATTCTGCTAATAATTTGACTCAGCCTAAAATTGCCCTAAACATCGTCACCGCAGTATCGCAATCTGCATATTCCACGGGGGGTATGAGGGCGTTACTGATAGTGGTAAGTCACATCTATGAACAATTTTGTTGAAACCAATCTCAATATCGAACTGGATGAGTCTAAAAACTTGTCAGATCGAACCATTTATAAGATTGGCGATCTAGCACGAGAATTCGACGTTACCCTTCGCACCTTGCGATTCTATGAGGATCGCGGGTTGATAAAACCCGCTCGGCAAGGAACAACGCGTCTGTATTCGAGCGAGGATCGTGAACGGCTTCGTGTTGCACTATTTTGCAAGCGTATTGGTCTAACGCTTTCCGATATACGCAAGGTCTTGGAACTTCACGAGATCAATGATGATGTGCCACTTGCAGAAACCAAAATCCGTGATGTTTATGCTTCGCAGCTAAAAACGCTTGAGCAACAGCAAATTGATACCAGAGCCACAATCGCCGATCTGCAACGTAAAATTGAGAATATGGCAGATACTGAAGTTGTGGGAAGCAAGCTTCCTAACTAACCCTATTTCATGAATCCAAACTGATGGTCACTTCTAGGAAAAGCATTTTAGTGCTTTTTTGACTATCACCAGCTTTTTATTTGATTGACGTTTACGGAAGAGTAAGAATTGTATATACTGAATTCACATGACGAATTGTATTCGAGCTAGAAAAAGGGGAGCAACATGTGTCATGTTTGCGCCCTGATTAAATAATGAGATATATTTTAGCCTAAAGCTGGTGAGCAACAGCCTTGAAACCAAAAATGCCAAGAGGAAAATAATATGCCAACATATCGCGCCCCCGTTGAAGACAGCCTGTTCATTCTCAACGATGTTCTGCATCTCGAACGCTATAACAATCTGGATGGATTTGCTGATGCTACGCCAGATATGCTGGAAGCGATTTTGGTTGAAGCTGGTAAAATGGCCGAGGATTCTCTCCAACCGCTGAACCAATCCGGCGACCATGAAGGTTGTGTCCGAAATGATGATGGATCGGTTAGCACTCCTAAAGGTTTCAAAGAAGCCTATGACCAATATTCCGAAAATGGTTGGGGCGCTCTTCCTTTTCCAGAACAGTACGGCGGACAAAATCTACCCGCAACTTTGAACACCTGCGTTGCTGAATATGTTGCCTCTGCAAATATGGCATTCGGCATGTACCCCGGCCTAACGGCGGGAGCTGTTGCGGCGCTTATCGAGCATGCTTCTGACGAGCAAAAAGAAACCTATTGCACCAAGATGCTTTCGGGCGAATGGTCTGGTACGATGAATTTGACCGAGCCTCACTGTGGTACGGACCTCGGCATGATCCGCACCAAAGCAGAGCCGCAAAAAGATGGCTCTTACAAAATTTCTGGTCAAAAGATTTTCATCTCTGCAGGTGAACATGACCTCACATCAAACATCATCCATTTGGTTCTTGCCCGTATCGACGGCGCACCAGAAGGCATCGGCGGGATTTCACTGTTTGTTGTCCCTAAGTTCAAATTGGATGCGGATGGAAACCCGGGCGAAGCCAATGGCGTTTCTTGTGGGTCGCTCGAAGTGAAAATGGGCATCCACGGCAACTCGACTGCCGTTCTCAACTACGACAGCGCAGAGGGCTTTCTCGTTGGCACTGAAAACAAGGGCATGAAGGCAATGTTCGTGATGATGAACGAGGCCCGTTTGGGGGTTGGCGTTCAGGGCATGAGCCAATCTGAAGTTGCCTACCAAAATGCCGTTGTTTACGCCAAGGATCGTGGCCAAGGCCGCTCGCTTACTGGCGCTAAATTCCCTGACAAAAAATCTGACCCAATCATTGTGCACCCCGATGTGCGCCGCGTTTTGATGACCATTCGTAGCTTCAACGAGGCTGCCCGCATGTTGGCACTATGGACTTCATTGAAGTCCGATATTCACCACCGCTCAGAAGACGAAGCAGAGCGCGAAGCGGCCCTTGATATGATGGAATTGCTCACGCCAATCATCAAAGGTGTGATGACCGACAAAGGTTTCGACAACACTGTGATGGCGCAGCAAATGTATGGCGGCCACGGTTACATTACCGAATGGGGCATGGAGCAATTTGTGCGCGATGCGCGTATTTGCATGTTGTATGAAGGCGCAAATGGTATTCAGGCGCTCGACCTCGTGGGCCGTAAAATGCCTGCTAAAGGTGGCCGCGCGGCGCAGGCTTACTTCAAAGAAGTAGGCAAATTCTGTTCTGCTCATAAGGACGACGAGAACATGAAAGTGTTCGTCGGACCGCTCTCAAAAGCTTTGAGCGATTTGCAAGCCGCGACCATGTGGATGATGCAAAACGGTATTGAAAACCCAGATAATGTTGGTGCTGCATCAACTGATTTCATGCACCTGTTTGGCCTTGTTGCCTTGGGTCATATGTGGGGCTTGATGGCTATTGCCGCGAGTGAAAAACTCGCCGCTGGTGCTGACGGTCAAAAAGAATTCCTTGAGAAAAAACTCATCACAGGTCGTTTCTTCATGGAACGCGTTATGCCTGAATCTGGTGCTCATCTTGCACGTATTCAAACGGGTTCTGAAACCATGATGGCACTAGATGCTGAGGCGTTTTAAGTATTGACGCGGAAGCGTTTTAAGCCGCTCTAGTTTAGGAATATTCCTCGATGACACTTCCCTCCGAAGCACTTGATATCGCCCCACCGCAATGGCGGACGGGGGATGTATCTATGCTCGAAGAAATGACGCTTCGGTTTATGGAAGAAGAAATTGCGCCCAACTATGATGCCTATGAGAAGCAAGAAATGGTTGACCGCAACGCTTGGGAAAAGGCTGGACAAGCAGGCTTGCTTTGCGCCTCTATGCCAGAAGAATATGGCGGCGCAGGCGGAACGTATGCCCATGAAGCGGTGATCGCTGAGGCCATTGGTCATGTCGGTGTTGATGGCTTTGGTTTGGCTTTGCACAACTCAATCGTCGCGCCGTATATTTTGCATTACGGCTCGGAAGGACAAAAGAAAAAATGGCTACCAAAAATGGCCAGCGGTGAGATGATTGGCGCTATTGCCATGACTGAGCCGGGGGCTGGGTCTGATTTGCAAGGGGTGAAAACCACCGCAATCAAGGACGGCAATCACTATAAAATAAACGGCTCGAAAACATTCATCACCAACGGCCAACACGCCAATTTAATTGTCGTTGTGGTCAAAACCGACCCAAGCCTCGGTTCTAAAGGAACCTCTCTGGTTATCCTTGAAACCGATGGGCTGGAAGGTTTTGAGCGCGGGCGTAATCTCGATAAAATTGGTTTGAAAGCCAATGACACATCTGAGCTATTCTTCAACGATGTTCGCATCCCAACGTCTAATCTGCTTGGTGCTGAAGAGGGTCGTGGGTTCTATCAGTTGATGGAAATGTTGCCGCAGGAACGGCTGTTGATTGCCAACCAAGCCATTGCGCCCATTGAGCGCGCCATCGCACTGACCATTGATTACGTCAAAGAGCGCAAGGCCTTTGGCAAGACTGTTATGGATTTCCAAAACACCCAATTCAAACTGGCGGAAATGAAAACCGAAGCCAGCGTTGCGCGGGTGTTTGTTGACCACTGTGTCGAGAAACATTTAAACGGTGGCCTCGATCCCGTCACCGCTTCCATGGCCAAATATTGGGTCACGGATTTGCAATGCAAAGTGATGGACGAGTGCGTTCAACTGTTCGGTGGCTATGGTTATATGAATGAATATCCAATCGCCCGCATGTTCCGCGATGCCCGCGTGCAACGCATTTATGGTGGCACAAATGAGATTATGAAAGTCTTGATCGCGAGGAGCCTATGAACATTTCCGCGCACTCCCCATCCGACTTCACAAAAGACATGGCACCCCCTTCCGCTAAATGGATGGGGATGGATTTGATTGAGCATCGTGAAGACGAGAATTACACAAAAGTATCGTTCCAACCCAACGATGATATGCTAAACTTTGGCGGAGTGATTCAGGGTGGATTCTTGACCGCCATGATGGATGATGCGGTTGGGTTCAATGCCTTCATTTCGCTCAAAATGAAATACGCCCTTGCGACAATCGACTTGCATACCCATTTTTATAAAGCCGTAAAAATGGGGCCGATAACTGTTGAAGCGTGGATTATCCGAGCGGGCAAATCCATCGTCTTTTTAGAGGCAAAATTATATGACTGCGACGGTGAGTTAGCCGCTGCAATGAAATCAAGCATGAAGCTGCGCGAATTCGCAGGCATGCAATACGAAACAAAAAAACAGGTTAAGGAGAACAGCAATGGCTGACGCTTACATTTATGACCACGTGCGCACACCACGGGGCAAAGGTAAAAAAGATGGGTCCCTGCATGAGGTGACCACCAACCGTTTGGCGGCTGGCATTTTGGAAAGCCTGCGCGACCGTAACGAGCTTGATACTAAGCTTGTTGATGATGTTATTTTTGGCTGTGTTGACCCTGTCAAAGAAGCTGGTGGCGACATCACCCGCACCGCCGTATTGCAAGCCAACTATGATGAAAGCGTTGCTGGCCTTCAGCTGAACCGCTACTGTGCATCGGGTCTTGATTCCGTAAACTTCGCCGCCGCAAAAATTATGGCTGGCGCGGACGATGTTGCCATCGGTGGTGGTGTTGAAAGCATGTCGCGGATTGGTATTGGCGCGGCGGGTAACGCATGGCCGATGGATCCATCCGTTGCGGTTCCTGCCTACTTCGTACCGCAGGGAATTTCAGCCGATTTGATCGCCACGAAATACGGTTTTTCCCGCGATGATGTCGATGCCTATGCCGTGGAAAGCCAAAAGCGCACTGCGCAGTCTTGGGAAGACGGACGGTTCAAAAATTCTATTGCACCCGTTAAAGACGTGAACGGATTGACCATTCTCGACCGCGACGAACACATGCGTCCGGGCACTGACATGCAGTCCCTCGCATCGCTTAATGCGGCATTTGAAATGATGGGAGAAATGGGCGGCTTCGATTATGTCTCCGTACAAAAATACCCTGAATTAGAAAGCATCAATCACGTTCACCACGCAGGTAACTCATCCGGTATTGTTGATGGTTCAGCCGCCGTATTACTTGGTTCAAAACGTGGCGGAAAATCTATGGGCTTGAAGCCACGGGCAAAAATTCGGGCGTTCACCAACATTGGTTCTGAGCCAAATATCATGCTCACGGGCCCTGTTGATGTAACCGAGAAATTGCTCAAACGGGCGAAGATGAAAATTGAAGATATTGACCTGTTCGAGTTGAACGAAGCCTTCGCTTCGGTCGTGCTACGCTACATGCAAGCCTTCGATATTCCCCGCGATAAAATGAACGTCTGCGGTGGCGCGATTGCCATGGGGCATCCTTTGGGTGCAACAGGCGCGATGATCTTGGGCACGGTTCTGGACGAGCTGGAACGGCGCGATCTCAACACGGCTCTCGTATCGCTCTGCATCGGCGGCGGCATGGGCACAGCAACAATTATTGAACGGGTGTAAGGAACACGACCATGAAAAATTTTACACTCGAAACTGATAGCGATGGCATTGCACTTATTACTTGGGACATGCCGGGCCGTTCGATGAATGTTATCGACGAACAGGTGATGGTTGAGCTTGAAGCTCTCATTGAAAAAACCGCTACCGATGAAGCCGTTAAAGGGGTGGTACTCACCTCTGGTAAAAAAGCGTTTGGCGCGGGGGCTGACCTCACCATGTTGC
>JAZGEY010000019.1:0-20996 GCA_036478985.1 Rhizobiaceae bacterium | reverse complement strand
GTGATTATTGATACCGATAGCCCCGTTGATAACATTCTTATCAAGAACGGCTGGGCATATGGTGTGCAGCTTGAAAATGGCGAGGTGTTGGAGGCCGATACAATTGCCTCCAATCTCAATCCCAGCTTGTTGTTTTCAAAGCTCGTGGACGATGAACATCTGCCCGCAGATTTTAAACGGCGGATAGCAAATTACAAAAACGGCTCTGGTACATTCCGCATGAATGTTGCGCTGAAGACTCTGCCAAAATTTACCTGTTTGAAAAAGCAACAAAGAGCAACAGAAGGCCACCTCACGGGCGGTATCATCATCGGTTCAACAGAAGCTTATATCGACAAAGCCTATCGGGACGCCAAGGACATAGGCTGGTCGAAAGCGCCGATCGTTGAAATGCTCATTCCTTCAACTGTTGACGATACTCTCGCCCCCAAAGGCAAACACGTTGCCAGCCTATTTTGCCAGCAGTTTGACCCATCGGTGGATTGGGATAAGCATCGCAATAAGGTAGCCGATATGATTATCAATCAGGTCGATAAATTCGCCCCCGGAATCAAGAAAAGTGTCTTGGGCAGGCAAATAATGAGCCCGTTGGATTTAGAACGTACCTTTGGACTAACAGGAGGCGATATCATGCACGGCCATTTGAGCCTCGATCAAATGTTCTCAGCCCGTCCAATGCTCGGCCACGGCGACTACCGAACCCCAATCCACGGCCTCTACATGTGCGGAGCAGGAACCCACCCCGGCGGTGGCGTAACAGGCGCTCCAGGACATAATGCGGCAAAA
Organism: Rhizobiaceae bacterium; assembly: GCA_036478985.1. GTDB lineage: Bacteria > Pseudomonadota > Alphaproteobacteria > Rhizobiales > Rhizobiaceae > Pseudahrensia. The sequence goes on along the minus strand of JAZGEY010000019.1, from coordinate 20,210 downwards.
GAAATTATTCGGGATTTGTAGGGGTGGGGCAATCTAACACCGCCACATCGCCAACTTCAATATCCATATCCTTCACCACATCATCGCCGCTCCAGCGGATTTTTTTGGCTGCGATTAGAGCGAGGGCGTTGGCGTATAGGGTGTGCTCGGCTTCCAATACCCGTTCGCTTAGAGTGTCGGCAGTATCTTTCGGCAAAACTGGCACAGCAGTTTGAGCGATGATCGGGCCGCCGTCTAATTCCGCGTTGACGAAATGAACCGTGCAACCGTGAATGCGAACGCCGCGCTCTAACGCCCGCTCGTGGGTATCAATGCCGCGAAAAGAGGGCAGTAGGCTTGGGTGAATGTTGATCAGCTTCCCGCGCCATTGGTTGATGAAGCCGTCGCCAAGAATACGCATATAGCCCGCAAGACAAACAAGCTCCGCACCCGACTCTTTCAAGGCTTCGCTGACAGCGTCTTCGTGATCTTCGCGGTTCTCAAACTCTTTATGGTCAACAACGCGGATGGCAATGCCGTGCTCTTTAGCGAGTTCCAGCCCTGCCACATGGGGACGGTTGGAAAGCACCATGACGATTTCAGCGGGATAGTCTGGGTCGATAGCAGCACGCGCCAAAGCACCCATGTTGGAGCCGCGCCCAGAGATCATCACTGCTACTTTGAGTTTTTTCATAAGGTTAGCTTACGGAGTGCCAGTCGATTTGGCCAGTGAAACGAACTTCCCCATCGCCATCACTAAGAACGCCAAGCCGCGAAACATTTTCCCCGTGCTCGCTCAATGTTGCAGACACCGCATCAACTTCATCAGCAGCAACAATCATCACCATGCCCGTGCCACAATTGAATGTGCGCAGCATTTCAGACTCCTCAACACCACCTTCAGTTTTCAACCAGCCGAAAACAGGCAGGGGAGAGAGAACCGATAGATCAATGTCTGCACTCAAGTTTTTAGGGAGCACACGGGGCAAGTTTTCCGTCAAACCGCCACCTGTAATGTGAGCCAGCCCTTTGATGCTTGAATGGGCACGAAGAGCCGCGAGCGTAGATTTTACATAAATGCGGGTTGGCTCGATTAGTGCTTCGGCTAGTGTTCCATCGCTAAATGGCGAGGCCGCGTCCCATGTCAAACCGCTACGCTCAACAATGCGGCGCACCAGCGAGTAGCCATTGGAATGAACGCCACTCGAAGCCAACCCAAGCAACACGTCGCCTTCCGCTACATCCTTTGGCAATAAATCACCGCGCTCTACAGCGCCCACAGAAAAACCAGCAAGGTCGTAATCGCCTTCGTTATACATGCCCGGCATTTCAGCAGTCTCACCGCCAGTTAATGCGCAGCCCGCAATCTGGCAACCTTTGGCGATGCCCGCGATAACCTGTTCCGCAACACCATTATCAAGTTTGCCCGTAGCAAAATAGTCGAGGAAAAAAAGTGGCTCGGCCCCTTGGACGATCAAGTCGTTGACGCACATGGCAACAAGATCGATGCCGATGGTTTGGTGAACGCCTGTATCAATCGCGATCTTGAGCTTGGTTCCAACCCCATCATTGGCCGCGACCAACAACGGGTCTTTATAGCCTGTGGCCGCAATATCGAAGACACCACCAAACCCGCCAATAGAGCCATCAGCCCCCGGGCGGCGGGTAGCGGCGATCAGCGGCTTTATCGCATTAACAAGTGCATTGCCCGCATCAATATCGACACCGGCATCTGCATAGGAAAGGGGAGGTTTATTATCAGCCATGCGCTTCTATAGACGCATAGCACGCGCAGGTCTTGGGGGTAGGAGGAATTGGCTGTGGGAAACTCACTGTATATCAATACGGTGGGCAAATTTATCGCTGTCTGAGAGCGTAATCATAGCTTGAATGTTGGTGTTTGGGGCCGTTATGTCAATTCAACCCGATACCAAAGGTATGGGAACTGTAATTATTAACCATTTCTCTTGCGTTCTATCACTCAACGCGGCATTTTCGTTCCACAAACATATTCAATTTACGATGGAATGCGGCTCTTTTGAATATCGCTAATTTAATCACGATCCTGCGCGTTGTTTTAGTGCCGGTCATTGTATGGGCTTTGATGAGCGACCAGATGATGGTGGCTTTTTTCGTTTTTGTTGCGGCTGGTGTTTCTGATGCAGTGGATGGCGCTTTGGCCCGTCACCTTAATCAACAAACTGAATTTGGAACGATGCTTGATCCGATAGCAGACAAAATCATGCTGGTATCCGTCTATATTCTACTTGCCTATTTGGGTCATGTACCACTTTGGCTGACGATCCTTATTGTGAGCCGTGATATGCTCATTGTTTTCGGAATTTTGCTTGCGTATGCGCTGGATAAAGTGGTGACAATCAAACCCTTATGGATTTCTAAGGCAAATACTCTAGCGCAAATCGTTCTGGCAGCTTTTACGCTGGGTATTTTGGCCTTCAAGCTCGAATGGCCAATGGTTATGCTTGCATTGGTTTGGATAACCGCGATTTTAACGACGCTTTCTGCTATGGCTTATATGCGTGATGGTCTAAAACTATTTGCAACATCTGAATCGGATGAGCAAGTTGACAAGGTTTAGGATAGAGAAGGCTTAGGTATGGCAAAAGCACCAGCCCGTAAAAAGGCGGCTCCTCGGGCTAAGAAGCCTGTTAAACGTATTTCGAAAGCTGTTGTTGTGGAGTCGACTTATCTTACTCCTGCAACAAAACGTCAGCTTTGGTTTTGGCTTGGGGCAAGCCTTGTAACAATTCTATTTCTATTTGTATTCCGCTCAATTCTACTGCCGTTCATTGCCGGCATGGCGCTGGCCTATATGTTAGACCCAGTGGCTGATCGCATGGAAGCTATCGGCATCCGACGTATTTTTGCGACTATGATTATACTACTGGTCTTTATCGTCCTATTTGTGTTGGCGTTAATTTTATTAGTGCCTGTCCTGTCGCATCAAATGGCAGGGCTCATTGAACGGATGCCAACCTACATCGGGCAATTACAATCTCTCATTGCAAATTCAGGAAACGAATGGTTGCAACAGTTGGTCGGGGATGGTGCTAATCAAATACGTGATAACCTTGATGGGCTTTTGAAACAGGGGGCTGGGTGGCTAACCACTGTACTCGGTTCTATCTGGAATTCAGGTAAGGCGCTCATTGATATTATCTCGTTGTTTGTCATCACTCCGATTGTTGCATTTTATTTGCTGTTAGACTGGGACCGTATGGTAGCGCGGATCGACAGTTGGTTGCCCCGCGATCATAAGCCAGAGTTGGAGTTGATAGCAGGCGACATCAATAAGGCAATCGCTGGATTTGTACGTGGGCAGGGGGCTGTGTGCCTGATCCTTGGTTCATTCTATGCGGTTGGCCTCACCCTTGCAGGACTAAATTTTGGTTTGCTTATTGGTATGGTGGCAGGCCTGATTAGTTTTATTCCGTTTGTTGGCTCGCTCATTGGCATGGTATTAGCAGTCGGGGTTGCGCTGGTGCAATTCTGGCCAGACTACACTTGGATTTTAGTGATTGTAGGTATCTTTGCCGTGGGACAATTCGTAGAAGGAAACATCCTTCAACCCAAATTGGTTGGTGAAAGCGTCGGCCTACATCCTGTGTGGTTGATGTTCTCCTTGTCTGCTTTTGGGGTGCTTATGGGGTTCACGGGTCTTTTGATTGCTGTGCCAGTGGCGGCTGCAATTGGCGTCTTAGTGCGCTATGGATTAGATAAATATTTAAAGAGCCCTCTTTATCTGGGGCACGGATAAGTAGCGAGTAGTTGTTGAGTAAATGAGTACTAAACGTAAATCAGAACAACTGCCCCTCCATTTGCCACTTGAAGTGGCAAGTGCGCGGGAAGATTTGATCGTCACCACCGCTAATCAGCAAGCTGTGACTTTCCTAGATAACTGGCCAGAACCTGAACTTAGCCCCATTGCAATTCTAGCTGGCCCGGTGGGGGCAGGTAAGACACACCTAGCGCATATTTGGGCAGCGCGAATGGAAGCAAAGTTTTTGCCTCTTTCAACAGCAAGTGATTTGGCAGTTCCCCAAGGTGGCAGCTATGTGGTGGAGGATCTGGTGCAGGGAGCCTTTAGCGAGACTTGGCTCTTCCACCTAATCAACACGGTGCGCTCCAACAACAGCGCACTCTTGCTTACGAGCCGGCGATGGCCAGGTGATTGGGGTATTGCTTTGCCCGATCTTCAATCGCGCATCAAACTGGCTCATTTGATGGAGCTGAACGAACCAGATGATGCGCTGTTGGCTGGTGTCTTGATGAAACTATTCTCAGACCGCCAGCTGCATGTTGAAGCCCCCGTAATTGACTACCTTGTTCAGCGCATGGAACGATCCCTAGCGTCAGCTCAAAACTTGGTATTTGAGATTGATGGCCTATCTCTTGCTGAGAAACGGGGTGTCACCAAACAACTCGCTGGCGATGCCCTTAGAAATTTGGGTGCTTAGGTAAATGTCAAAACCCATTTCAGACATAGAAAGCCTTCGTAAAAGCCCACGCCGTTTTATCAACCGCGAACTTTCTTGGCTCCAATTCAACAGGCGCGTGTTGATGGAAGCCGACAACGCTGAGCACCCGTTGTTGGAACGTTTGCGTTTCCTTTCAATTTCAGCAGACAATCTCAATGAATTCATGATGGTTCGGATTGCGGGACTTGCAGGGCAAGTGCGCGAGCAAGTGTCACTTCTCTCCGATAATGGTCAAACTCCCTCAGAGCAGTTGAGTAGTGCGACCCGCGAAATTGTGGAATTACAAAAGCTCCAACACCAAACGTTTGACGTATTACGAAGCGAGTTAGAAAAAGAAGGCATAAAAATAAAATCGCGAGATGGTTTGAACGCCAGCGAGCGCGAATGGGTGGAGGATCATTTCCTCTCAAATATCTTTCCTATGCTTACCCCTCTTTGCATCGACCCGGCCCATCCATTCCCCTTTATGCCAAACCTTGGCTTGACCCTTGTGCTTACTCTTGAACGCAGAAGTGACGGCAAGCCGATGACGGCACTTTTACGGTTGCCCCAACCTTTAAAACGCTTTGTTGCCTTGCCAGAAAATGAAGAGGGTGATGATGGATTGCCCCGTGCCCCACGTTGTTTTATCAGCGTTGAAGAAATTATCTCACTCTTTATCAGCCGACTCTTTCCTGGCTATAAAATGAATGAATTCGGTATGTTCCGAACAGTTCGTGATTCAGACATTGAAGTCCAAGAAGAAGCCGAGGACTTGGTTAGGGTCTTTGAAACAGCCCTAAAACAGCGCCGCCGTGGGTTGGTTATTCGCCTCGAATTCACGAATGATACCCCTGAAAGCCTGCGTTCTTTTGTTATGAAGGAGTTAAAAGTTACGGGCACTGAAACGATAATTCTAAATGGCATGTTGGCTCTCGACGATTTAGGCCAAATCGTAAAATCCTCCACTGAAGAGCTTAGATACGAGAATTATAATCCGCGTTTTCCTGAGCGTATCCGTGAACATAATGGTGATTGCTTCGCCGCCATTCGCCAAAAAGACTTAATCGTCCACCATCCCTACGAAAGTTTTGATGTGGTGGTGCGTTTCCTGCGTCAAGCCGCAGCTGATCCTGATGTGGTTGCTATTAAGCAAACCCTTTATCGAACCTCAAACAATAGCCCAATCGTAGAAGCTTTGATTGAGGCGGCAGAAAATGGAAAATCTGTCACGGCTCTGGTTGAATTAAAAGCTCGATTTGATGAAGAGGCAAATATCCGCTGGGCACGTGATCTGGAACGGGCAGGGGTACAGGTGGTCTATGGCTTCATTGAGTTAAAAACTCACGCCAAACTCTCGCTCATTGTTCGCCGCGAGCAAGGAAAATTGGTCAATTTTTGCCATATCGGCACGGGTAACTATCACCCAATCAACGCTAAAATTTATACGGACCTCTCTTTCTTTACGGATGACCCTGCGATCACACTTGATGTGGCGCGGGTGTTCAATTTCATAACTGGCTACGCTCAACCTGAAGGGCTTACAAAACTGTTGGTATCGCCAGCCGCTTTACGCAAGAGTCTATCAAAGCTCATTGATGCGGAACGCAAACATGCAAAAGCCGGGAAGCCGGCGCAAATTTGGATGAAGATGAACTCATTGGTTGATCCGACCATGATCGACCGCCTATACGCTGCCAGCCAAGATGGCGTGCAGATTGACTTAATTGTGCGTGGTGTTTGTTGCCTTCGCCCGCAGGTTGAGGGGTTATCGGAAAACATTCGTGTGAAATCCATTATTGGACGTTTTTTAGAGCATGGCCGCGTTTTTTGCTTCGGAAATGGCTATGGCTTGCCCTCCAAAAAAGCGCTCGTTTATGCTGGTTCTGCCGATTTGATGCCGCGCAATTTAGACCGCCGTGTTGAGGTATTGGTTCCTTTAGAAAACCCAACGGTTCATCAGCAAGTCTTAAACCAAATCATGTTGGCAAATCTGATGGATAACCAGCAAAGTTGGGAAGTTCTTCCAGATGGTACTTCGCGCAAGATTGAAGTGGGAGAAGGGCAAAAGCCTTTCAATGCCCAAGAGTATTTCATGACCAACCCCAGCCTCTCTGGTCGCGGGAAGTCTCTTAAGAAGGATGCACCGCACGCTTTGCTTGATCCTGATGCGACTTTTACCGACAAAAAGTCGATTAGTAATAAGGTGCGGAGCTGATGGCGCGTACCTTAAACTCCATCCTCCGTGCCCAAGGCCGCCTGCGCAAATTATCCCCCGTGGCGATTATTGATATTGGCTCCAACTCCGTGCGGCTTGTGGTCTATGAAGGGTTGTCGCGTTCGCCCACCCCCTTGTTTAACGAGAAAGTTCTCTGCGCCCTTGGTGCTGGTCTTGCCGCCACCAACCGCTTGGATGATGTCGCTGTTGAGCGCACGCTTGTCACCCTAAAACGCTTCAGAATGCTGGCCGAGCAAGCGGGGGCTGATGAAGTGTTCACACTGGCCACCGCCGCCGCGCGGGAAGCGGAAAATGGGCCAGATTTCATCAAGCAAGCTCGCAAAATATTGGGGCGAAAAATCCATGTTTTAACAGGCCCCGAAGAAGCCCTCTTTGCCGCCTACGGTATTATATGCGGCTTCCCAAATGCCAAGGGCGTTTCTGCTGACATGGGTGGCGGCAGTGTAGAATTCACAGCCGTTGATAAAGAGCCAAAGGGGGAGGGGCTAACCCTACCTTTAGGTGGCTTACGCTTGCGCGATGCCTCAGAAGGTTCAATCGCAGAAGCGCGTAAGATTGTTCGTAATGCCTTGAAGAACAACCCCGTTCTCACAAAGGCTAAAGGCGGTACATTTTATGCAGTTGGTGGAACGTGGCGTGCCCTTGGGCGATTGCATATGGCGCGGTGCAAATACCCGCTTCACGTGATGCACAACTACGAAATAAGCACCGAAGAAGCTCGTAAAATTTGCACGCGGTTGACCAAAGACACCAGCAAAGAACACCTCGTCAATATTCGTGGGATGGATGCGATCTCCAGCAACCGCCGCTCGCTCTTGCCCTTTGGCGCGGTTCTGCTGTCTGAAATTATCTCGATAATGAAGCCCGACAAAATCGTTTTCTCAGCGGTTGGAGTGCGCGAAGGCTATCTCTATTCTTTGCTACCAGACAAAGTGAAAAAGACCGACCCACTCATCACCGCCGCCGAAGAAATGGCTGTCCTACGCTCCCGTTCCCCAAAGCACGCGCGGGAGTTGGTGAAGTGGGCAGGGGAAGCCTTTAAGGTTTTCGGTGTGCGCGAAACCAAAGACGAAAAACGCTATCGCAAAGCCGCGTGCCTGCTGGCCGATATTACTTGGCGCAGCCACCCAGATTACCGTGGCGACCAAGCCCTCAACATCATCTCAAACGCAAATTTTGTTGGTGTAAGCCACGCTGGCCGCGCCTATATCGCGCTGGCCAGTTACTACCGCCACGAAGGGGTTGTTGATGATGAATTCAGCCCAACAATCCGCGCTATCGCCAACGACAACATCCACGACCACGCTAAGCTTTTAGGAGCACTATTCCGAGTAGCCTACCTGTTCTCCGCCGCCATGCCTGGTGTTTTGTCCAAAATTTCGTTTGAAACGGATGGAGAAAATATTGTTCTCATCGTCCCAAAGAAATTGGCAAATTTTGAGGGTGAGCGATTGGGAAAACGGATTGCGGGCTTGGGTAAGGTGCTTGGAAAAGAAGTGCTGTGGGTTGTGAAGGGGTGAGCCCGTCTTCACCCTCGCAACATCAAGTCCAGCGCCTGCACACAAGCGCCACTTGCGCCTTTACCAAGATTATCCAGCACAGCCACTAGGTTCACCTGTTCCTCATTGCTGAACACATGCAAGTCCATTCTGTCGGTTCCTGCCAACGCAGTTGCGTCTAGCTGGGTGATTGCGGCACTTTCTGGCAGTGGTGCGACCTGCACATGTTCACAGCCTGCATAGTGCTCTGCTAGGGCGTGTTGAACGGCGATAGGGGATTTGGCTTTTAAGTTCGCCATGTGTAGCGGAACTTGTACGATCATGCCTTGCGGGAAACGGCCAACAGAAGGGGAAAATATGGGAGCGTTCTCCAACAACGAATATTCAGTTATTTCGGGGACATGCTTATGATGCAGCGTTGTTCCGTAAAGAAAATGCGGCGCGGTTATAGCATTCTCGTGGTTTTGGTCTTCCATTTGGGCAATCATGCCCTTGCCGCCACCCGAATAGCCAGAAATGGCGTTGATTGATATCAAAGCATCATTGGCCAAAATTCCCGCTTGGGTGAGGGGGCGCAACAGCGCGATTGCCCCTGTTGAATAACAACCAGGGTTTGAAACCAGCCGCGCTTTAGCTATTTTAGCGTCATGCCCCGGTTCTAATTCTTTGAAACCAAACGTCCAATTTGGGTGGGTTCTGTGAGCTGTCGAAGCGTCGATAAAACGGGTGGATTCGTCCTCCACCATAATCACAGCTTCCCGCGAGGCATCATCGGGAAGACAGAGAATCGCGAAGTCAGTTTCGTTCAGCAGGGCACGCCGCGCATCAACACTATGGCGATCAGCATGGGGCATTGAGAGCAAGGTGATGTCATCACGGGCATTTAGCCGTTCCAAAATTTGCAAGCCAGTAGTGCCGTGCTCGCCATCTACGTATATTTTCGGTTTCATAATATTCCCCAATCATTCAATGGGTTGCGTAAATTATCGGAATCACATTCCGAAAGAGTTGAATCAATCTATGAAGACCCAAATCGTCGCTCCCAAAGGTTCCCCAACATAAACATGGCGATGGTTGAACCCGCAATTGAGGTGATATCCGCATGGTCGTAAGCGGGGGAAACCTCCACCACATCCGAGCCAACTATATCAAGATTTTTCAAATGCCGCAAAATCAACAAAGCCTGTGCGCTCGATAGGCCACCTGAAACGGGTGTTCCTGTGCCCGGTGCAAATGCTGGATCGAGGCAATCAATATCGAACGTCAAATAGGTCTTTGCCCCAGCTGTGCGTTTCGTAATTTGTACCGCAATCTCGCCCGCCGTCATTTCATGGCAGGTGAGCGCGTCGATGATTTCAATACCATAATCCTGCGGTGCATGGGTGCGGATGCCGATTTGGATGGATTTCTCAACATCAATCAGCCCTTCCTTCACTGCGCGGGTTATCATCGTGCCGTGATCGACCCGTTTGCCATCATCATCCCAAGTGTCCTGATGAGCATCGAATTGAACTAAAGCCAACGGCCCGTGTTTTGCCACATGGGCTTTCAATAGCGGATAGGTAACAAAGTGGTCGCCACCAATGGAAAGCAAATAAGGGGATACAGCCGAATTGATAATATGGGCGGCCTGAGCCTCAATCTGTTCAGGAACCTTGTCGTTATAGCCATAGTCGAGCTTGCAATCGCCGTAATCAATGGTGGCTAGGTCGTCAAAAATACGGGTGTTGAACGGATATTGCGGGTCATTGTCCAAAACGGCAGAAGCCCGCCGTACTCCCTGCGGCCCAAAACGGGTTCCGGGGCGGTTGGAAACAGCCGCATCAAATGGAATGCCCCAAACCACCGCATGCGCACCGGCCAAATCAGCCGTATATTTCCGCCGCATGAAGGATAGCACACCTGCAAAGGTGGAATCTGCGCTCCAAGTGTGCAGATCATTCGCCGTAAAAGCGGCATCAACATTTTTTGGCTTCGTCATATCTAAATCTCACAATAAAAAAGGCGGGCCTTGCGACCCGCCTTTGATACACCCAATAGGTGAATTTGGTAAGTCTTAACGTTTTGAGAACTGGAAAGAACGACGGGCTTTTGCGCGACCGTATTTCTTACGTTCAACAACACGGCTATCACGGGTAAGGAAGCCAGCAGCTTTCAAAGCACCACGAAGTTCAGGCTCGTAATAAGTGAGAGCCTTAGAAATGCCGTGGCGCAAAGCACCAGCTTGGCCAGAAAGACCGCCGCCAGTAACTGTCGCTACGATATCAAACTGTGTTTCACGATCCGAAGTGATAAGGGGTTGTTTAATAACCATCTGCAACACTGGACGGGCGAAGTACTCAGTGAAATCCCGCTCTTTGGTGGCTTTTGAGCCTTCCTTGCGGTTTTTCTTTTGAACGTCACGCTTTTTTGTTGCGCCGATGATTGTGATTTTACCTGTGCCAGGCTTCAACCAAACGCGAGCAATCGCATCTTTACGTTTACCAGTGGCATAAGAGCGACCGAGGTCATCTACTTTACGCTCATATACTGGAGGAGGAGGGTTTCCACCAAGCTCAGCAGAAATAGCTGCATCAGCGGAACCTTCAACTGCAGCACCGCCGATGGCAGCGCCCAGATCTTCAAGAGAGTTGATCTCAGCCATGATTAGCCGTTCCTTTTGTTTTTAGGGTTCAATGCAGCCATATCAATGGTTTCTGGCTTTTGAGCTTCTTGTTTGTGCTCAGGCCCTGCGTAAACGTATAGGTTTTTCATTTGCTGGCGGGAAAGTGGGCCGCCTGGCATCATGCGCTCAACAGCTTTTTGCATCACGCGCTCTGGGAAACGACCTTCGAGAATGGCCTTAGCCGAACGCTCTTTGATGCCGCCAGGATAACCCGTGTGCCAGTAGTATTTCTTGTCGGTATATTTTTTACCGGTGAAAGCCACTTTTTGAGCATTGATGATAACAACGTTATCGCCATCATCAACGTGTGGTGTAAAAGTAGGCTTGTGCTTACCGCGAAGGCGGAATGCGACGAAAGAGGCAAGACGACCAGGAACGACACCATCAGCGTCGATCACGATCCATTTCTTTTCAACTTCCGCTGGTTTCTGCGAAAAGGTTTTCATTTAGGAGGACCCTAGTTTTTGGGGAAATACCCCGATTGTTACTTTGATTTTGTTTGAACGGAGGAGTTATCCCCAAAACAAACAACAGCCCAATGTTTCCATCAGGCTTGTTGAGGGGATGTATAAGCAGTCGGGCAGTGCCCGTCAAGCTGTGTTTTTGCATTACGAGGGATAAAAGCCAATAAAAACAATTGGTTAAAAATAAGGTATTATATTACCTTGTTTTTTGGCGTGTGCATTAGCCTGCGCCGAAATGCCTCATATCATGATAGCTGAATGTAATTGACTCAATATCTTACCTAACGTTAAGTGTCTCTACCCATTTATTTCACTTGCGCCCCTGACCGCCTATTTGGTGGCGCGGAATGGATGAGGATGCCGGGATACACCCCCATTTCCCGGCCCGTAAGCGGTGGGAGCTTTTTACAAAGCTCTCACCGTTTACTATTTTCAGCTGGATTTACTAGTGATGTACAGGTTCTATTGATGGCCAAGCCTCTTGCTACAATATGCCTAATTGTTCGATCATGCGGCGTTCGTGGTGCGGTTATTGAACCAAATTGCGTGTTGGCCTACCGTAATGCGGTAAACTCGTTGCAATAACCAAACTTCAAGAAAGGAACACGCAGCATGATAGCTTACGTCACCGTAGGTGCTGATGATATCGCTCGCGCGAAACGGTTTTACTCTGCGTTCCTGCCAGCCCTCGCTTACGAGTTGAAGGAAGGCACTGAGGGCCTAAGCTACGCGTTGCCCGAAAAAGCGGGGCAGTCTGTCGCTCTGCCAGATTTCTACGTTAAACCAACCTTCGATGGACGTCCGGCCTCGGCTGGGAACGGTGCTATGATCGCATTTGAGGTCCGCAATCAAAAACAGGTTCGTGACCTTCACTCCGCCGCGCTTGGCGCAGGCGGTTTTGACGAGGGGCAGCCGGGCTTCCGTGACTCCTATGGTTCTCATTTCTATGTTGGCTACCTTCGCGACCCTCAAGGCAACAAGATCGCACTATTCTCTAACGATCAGGACGAACCCGCACGAGCGTAACTACCTTGTTTTGCGCCAACAATTCTTGTTCAAAGCCAAAGCGGTTGTGGCCACCCAAACAATACCCACACCTATTTCATTGGTGGAATCGCATAGGTTCCCGTTGCGTGGGCGATTAGATCGGTTGATCCCTTGGTCATTATTGCCGCTTCAAATACCATCAGCCGCTTACCCAATTTCAATATTTTGCAATCGGCAATCAGCAACCCCGGTTCAGCCTTGCGCATGAAATTGATGTTGAGGTTTGTTGTTACCGCCAACGCTTCACGGCCTACATGAGACAAGACGCAGGCATAGCCGCCCATATCTGCTAGCGAGAAGAGGGTAGGGCCAGATACGGTTCCTCCAGCGCGAATGTGTAAGTCGCTGGTTTGAATTTGAACAACCACCCGCCCAGCCTCAACCAATGTGCATGTGTATTCGGGAAATTGTTCCATCAGCTGTGGGAACACCTCGCTGATAAAGGCGTTGAGTTCTGTAGTGGTCATTACGGGTTTGGGGTGCGTCATCGGTGGTAATCCTACTAGTTTAATAGCCCCGACACTAAGTCTCCTCTTGTGATTTGGCTATTATTTAATTGAGTTCGCAAACCCACTAGTTGCAACCACAGTGCCAAACACCTACGAAAGTGAAAACCGTTCTTTGGAAACAACCATGGCTGAAATTCTCAAAATCAAAGCACCGAAAAACTTGGGCGATGCTGTTCTTGTCGCGCAACATCTAGATGGTGGTGTTTTACGGCTTGTTTTGAATAACCCGCCAGCGAATACACTCTCCGAAGCCATGCTGGAAGCATTGCAAACAACCTTGGATAAAGCGGCGGATGATGCATCTACCCGTGTGATAATCTTGGCAGCGAACGGCCATTTATTTTGCGCAGGTCACGATCTTAAAGAACTGACGGCGCGCCGCAGTGATGCTGATAAAGGGCGCGCCTATTTCATGGCGTTGATGACCCAATGCGCCAAGGTTATGCAAACCATGGTCAACCACCCCAAACCCATCATTGCGGAAGTAAACGGCCTAGCAACGGCGGCGGGTTGCCAATTGGTAGCCTCCTGCGATCTTGCCATCGCCTCTGAAGACGCGACGTTCTGCACCCCAGGTGTCCACATCGGGCTGTTTTGCTCAACTCCCATGGTAGCGCTTTCCCGCAATGTTCTGCGTAAGCACGCCATGGAGATGCTGCTAACAGGCGAGGCCATAGACCCAAGCCATGCACGTGAAATAGGCCTTATCAACCGCGTGGTTCCTGTCGATTATCTTGAGAAAATTACCCTGCAATACGCCCGTAACATCGCCAAAAAATCGAACCATGCAATTAAGCTCGGCAAACAAGCCTTCTATCAGCAAGCCGAAATGCCCCTAGCTGAAGCCTATGCTCACACCGCAGCAGTGATGGCAGAGAATATGATGGCTTCGGATGCCCAAGAGGGCATCGGCGCATTTTTGGAAGACCGCCCAGCGGAGTGGAGCGATGAGTAATCACGACCACTACTCGGATGCAGTAATTCGTTCTGTCCTGAAATCAGTGAAATCAATTGCAATTATTGGCGCAAGTGCAAACCAAGTGCGCCCATCGTTCTTCGTGGCCCAATATATGGCCGCTAAGAATTACGAACTTTTCCCCATCAATCCCGGTCATGTTGGCAAGGAAATCGCGGGGGCTATGACCTACAAAAGTCTTGCCGATCTATCCGTTCCTGTCGATATGGTCGATATTTTCCGCAAGCCAGAAGCGTTGCCCGGCATCGTTTCCGAAATTATGCAAATGCCCGAGTTGCCGAAGGTCGTTTGGCTACAATTAGGCATTCGAGACGATGCAATTGCTGAAGCCTTAGAAATGACAGGCATCACTGTCATTCAAGATAGATGTCCAAAAATTGAGTACGCCAGACTGTGTGGCGAAATTGCTTGGATGGGTTTTAACCGCCGGACCATCTCCAGTAAGAAACCCAAACTAAGCAAAGGGTTTCAACATTATAACTTGGGGGAGGGAGATTGAGTGCGAGGGACAAATCCGTCACCTTCGTCGTTTCTTTTTAATGACACATCGCGAGTTCCCATCTAAACTTCGATTCACTTGCACTCCTTGAACATCCTTCATGTTAGCCATTCGCCCACTCCTCCCACTTCTTATCGCTGCAGGAATATTGCTGGCTGGTAACGGGTTGCTTGGTACTTTGATCGCCCTTCGCGGTGCAGAAGAAGGATTCTCGACCACACAAATTGGGTTCATGGGGACGACGTATTTTCTGGGGTTTATGGCTGGTTGCTACATTGTCCCAGTTCTATTGCGAACCGTCGGCCACATACGCACTTTTTCTGCTCTAGCTGCCATCGCGGCTTCTGGCACTTTGATGATGGTTGTAATTATAGACGCGCCTGCATGGATGGTGTTGCGGTTTATTCTTGGGCTTTGTTTTTCAGGGCTTTTTACCACCGTTGATTCATGGATCAATCTAAGCGTCAGCAATGCAATTCGCGGCAAGGTTTTGTCGCTCTACCGCATTATTGATATTCTTTCTGTAACAAGTGTTCAGTTTCTTATCCCAGTTATCGGAACTGAAGGGATCACCCTTTTTGCGCTGATGACTATTCTAACTTGCCTGTCTCTAGTGCCCGTTGCGCTGGGAGATCGTTCCCGCCCCAAGCCGCCCGATGCGATTAAATTCGACTTGGCGGGGGTCTGGGCAATCTCACCAATGGCTTGTTTGGGGTGTATTACTATTGGCATGACAAACTCGGCTTTCCGTTTGGTTGGGCCAATCTATGCACAGGAAGTTGGCCTTTCCATTGCCGGTGTTGCCACCTTTATGTCAGCGGGAATTTTTGGAGGGGCCGTACTGCAATATCCGCTTGGTCTGTTGTCTGACCGCTTTGACCGACGTTTAGTGCTTGTCGCCGCAACGGCCATGGCCGTAGCCTCCAGCCTCTTTCTGTCTTTTGGGGCAGAGGGCAATGAGACCTTACTCTATGTTGGTATATTCCTGTTTGGCGCATTCTCCTTGCCTTTGTACTCACTCTCGGCCGCTCACGCCAATGACCGCGCTACGGGAGATCAATTTGTTTTGGTTGCCGCTGGGTTGATATTCTTCTTCTCCTTCGGCGCAACAATTGGCCCGATGGCCGCTGCCCTATTGATTGAACAATTCGGTGCGAGCGCCCTGTTCAATTATACGGGGGCCGCCCATAGCGTGCTTATCGTCATTGCCATGTGGCGGATGACATCCCGTAGTGCTGTCCCTGTCGGCAAACGTCCGAAGTTTGTTGGGCTAATGCGAACGTCCTTATTCCTCGCCAAAATTGGCCGCAAAAAAGGGAAACAAAAATGACACTAGTCGAAAGGGCTAGAGCCGTTTATACCCCTGCAATGAAAATTATTACAACAACCGCCGAGCTTGCGGAAACCTGCGCTGAATTTGCCAAACACGACTATGTAACGGTCGATACTGAATTCCTGCGTGAGACAACATTTTGGCCGATCCTGTGCCTGATACAAATCGCTGGTCCCGAGGACGAGTGCATTGTTGACCCAATGGCGGATGGTATTGATCTTGCTCCTTTCTTTGAGCTGATGGGCGATGAAAGCGTCGTGAAGGTTTTTCACGCCGCACGCCAAGATGTCGAAATCGTTCATAAGTTGGGCGGCCTGATTCCTACCCCATTGTTTGATAGCCAAGTTGCGGCGATGGTTTGCGGTTACGGCGATTCTATTGCTTACAACCAGCTGGTGAGTAAGATCACAGGCGGAGAGATTGATAAGTCTTCTCGTTTTACTGATTGGTCACGCCGTCCGCTCACTGAAAAACAATTGGACTATGCA
This sequence comes from Rhizobiaceae bacterium, assembly GCA_036478985.1. Lineage (GTDB taxonomy): Bacteria > Pseudomonadota > Alphaproteobacteria > Rhizobiales > Rhizobiaceae > Pseudahrensia. The sequence goes on along the minus strand of JAZGEY010000019.1, from coordinate 4,034 downwards.
CTTGCTGATGTAACCCATCTTCGGGATGTCTACTTGAAATTGAAGTCTGAACTTGAAAGACAAGATCGCACCTCTTGGGTCGATGAAGAGATGAAAGTCCTAACGACTGTTGAGACATATGATTTGCCCGTTGAAAAAGCTTGGCGACGTTTGAAGATGCGGGTGCGTAAGCCCCGTGATTTAGCCGTCATGCAAACTGTTGCCAAATGGCGCGAACAATCTGCTCGCGATAGAAATACTCCCCGTGGTCGAGTGATGAAGGACGATGCGATTTACGAGATTGCCCAACAACACCCCCGCGATGAAACGGCTCTTAGCCGTTTGCGTGCCCTGCCACGTGGTTTCGAGAAATCACGCCATGCCGAAGGCCTGTTAGCCGCGATAGATGAAGCTCACGCGATTGAGGTTGAAGATCTGCCCCAAGTTCCACGTCCTACCCGCTCTCCTGAAGGGACGGGGGCCGCGACCGAGTTGCTCAAAGTTTTGTTGAAAACAGTCGCGGAGCAGCACGGCGTTGCGAGTAAAGTTATCGCAAATGTTGAAGATTTGGAAAAAATTGCGGCTGATGATGAAGCGGATGTAGCGGCCTTGAGTGGATGGCGACTAAAACTGTTTGGTAAGCAGGCATTAGAGTTAAAGCGCGGTGAAATTGCGCTTGGTTTCGAAGATCGAAAAATAACGGTCATTGAACTAGAGTAATTCAAATTTGCCAATTCTGGTTAGCTCAGTCTAATCTTTGTCCACCACTTGCACGAGGTAGCCAACATGTTTCCCCTATCACATATGATGAAATCCTTTATTCGTAAGGGCTCGTTAGAAATTATTGATGCTGACGGGAAACGCCATGTGTTTGCTGGCGAACCCGGCCCAAAAGTCGTCATGAAGCTCTCGGACAAAAAACTCTATCGCGATCTCGTGTTCAAGTCTGAAATTGCTGCCGCCGAAGGTTACATGAACGGCACTATGACATTTGAAGAAGGCTCCACATTACGAGAATTCCTTCATTTGTTTTCGATCAATCGCTTGAACCTTGCGGCCTATCCGTTGCAAAAGGCCATTCGTAAATTGACCATGCTGACGCGCAAAAAGCAGCAAGCAAATAAGGTTGGCGAAGCCCAGCAGAACGTGGCGCATCACTACGATTTGGGGAATGAGTTTTACAAATTATTCCTCGATAAAAACATGCTCTATTCCTGCGCCTATTTTCACAATCAAAACGAATCTCTTGAGCAGGCACAACGCAACAAACTCCGTCTGATTGCTTCTAAGATGAATTTGCAAGCGGGCCAAAAGGTGCTTGATATTGGTTGCGGTTGGGGCGATATGGCTTTGTACTTGGCCTCGATGGAAGATGTTACCGTAGTTGGCGTTACCCTCTCAACGGAACAGCAAAAATTGGCGACCGAGCGGGCGAAGGAAATGGGGCTTTCTGATCGGGTTGAATTCCGGCTACTTGACTACCGCGAGCTAGACGAAAAATTTGATCGCGTCGTTTCTGTTGGTATGTTCGAGCATGTTGGTGTTTCTCACTACGATGAGTTTTTCACAAAATTGAATGACCTTATCCCTGATGACGGTCTTGCCCTCATTCATTCTATTGGCCACATGAGCCCTCCAGGAATGGCAAGCAAATTTATGCGGAAATACATTTTTCCTGGAGCTTATTCCCCAGCACTATCGGAAGTTTTCGAAAGCTTGGAGCGCAACTCGCTTTGGTGTCTCGATCTTGAGTTTTTGCGGGTGCACTATGCCGATACCCTAAAACATTGGGAACAACGGTTTCAGGACAATCGGGCGGAAGTGGAAGAATTGTACGATGAGAAATTCGCCCGCATGTGGGAGTTTTATCTCATCTCTGCCGAAGCCATGTTCCGCACTGGGTCGCAGTTGGTGTTCCATATGCAACTTTCCCGCAACCGCGATGCTGCTCCGTTAACTCGCGATTACACCGTCGATATTCAACGGCAGTACGAGAAACAAGAAGCGAAAAAACTTCCTGTCCTCTAACAGTCCAATAGTTTAATAATTGCGAGATTCAATCTCGGCCAAACGCTTTTTGCGTTGGTCTGCGGCATGCTTTCGCATGGCGTTTAACTCGCGATTATAGTCTGCTTGATTGTTTTGGGCTGCTTGCAAGTTGCCTTTTTGCGCGTCTCGATTGAGTTCAGCCTTAGTTGCCGCTTTTTCCGCTGGGGTTATTTGTGTCGTTTGCCCCTGAGGCACTTCGCCAATCGTTGGGAAAGTACCAGTCGTAATCGCTTGGTTTGCAGGGCTGGATAGAACAGCATCAGTTGAGCCCGTGACACAGCCAGAGGTCACAAGGCCTGTCACCGCCAACAGTGCGAATATCTTGAATTTTTGATGCCAATACATATCAAACTTGTAACAATAAATTATGTCTCAACCATGAAGATTTATACCCATAAGGCTTTGGACAACCAAGTACACAGCAGCAGCTAGCATGACAATCAGTGTTCCCAGCGTACCATAATAACGGTATTTGCCTACGCCAGTAGGTTTTGAAAGGCCTATTGCGTGCAGAATTCTGCTGACTAAGAAAAGGATACCTAGAAAGTGCAATAAGATTGGTGACGCACCGTTGAACTCCAGCACCCCAAGAACAATGAGAAACAGAGGAGCGTTTTCAACTAAGTTGGCATGGCCACGAATACGGACCGCGAGCACCTCGTTGTCGCCATCACCGAGAGAAACTTGCTCCGACCTGCGCGCATCTATGACACGAAGAATAAGAGCAATGGCAAGCAGAAGTAGTAAGCCTGCGTAGAGTCCAGTTACGGCAATCATTGATGGTTCCAATCACAAAATATATCGGTGTTCATCAATCGGTTATTACACAGAAAACTAGAGATGTCCCAATGCCTGTTCAAGATCTCCAATCAAATCCCCAACACTTTCAATTCCAACAGATAAGCGAATAACATCTGGTCCAGCTCCAGCAGCAGTTTGCTGTTCGACATCGAGCTGACGGTGGGTGGTTGAGGCTGGATGAATGATGAGCGACCGAGTGTCGCCAATGTTCGCCAAGTGGGAGAAAATCTCCACATTGGAAACGAGACTAACGCCAGCATCATAACCGCCCTTCAAGCCGAAGGTGAACACCGCGCCGGCCCCCTTGGGCATGTAGGCCTGTTGCAGTTTGTGGTAGGGGTCGGAAGGAAGCCCAGCATAGGATACCCAATCAACTTTATCATGCTTCGTTAGATACTCAGCAACTGTCAGAGCATTTTCGCAATGGCGCTCCATCCGCAGGGGGAGGGTCTCAATGCCCGTAATAATTTGAAAAGCATTGAAGGGTGAAATGGCTGGGCCAAGATCACGCAATCCCAACACACGGCAAGCAATAGCAAAGGCGAAGTTGCCAAAGGTTTCAGCCAACACCATGCCGTTATATTCGGGTCGTGGTTGCGTTAGGATCGGATATCTATCGTCCTTACTCCAATCAAATGTTCCGCCATCAACAATAATGCCCCCCATGGAATTGCCATGGCCGCCCATGAATTTGGTCAGTGATCCAACCACAATATCTGCCCCATGTTCGATAGGGCGGCAAAGGTAGGGCGTGGCCATCGTATTATCGACAATCAGCGGAATATGATGTTTACGAGCAACCTCAGAAATACCCTTGATGTCCATCACCACACCACCCGGGTTAGCCAAGCTTTCGATAAATATAGCTTTGGTTTTTGGTGTGATTTGCGCCTCAAAATCAGCAGGCTCCATGCCTTCCGCCCAGCGCACATGCCAGTCAAACGACTTAAAACTTTGGCCAAATTGGTTGATTGAACCGCCATACAGTTTGCGCGAAGCGACAAATTCATCACCCGGCTGCATCAGGGCGTGCATAACCAGCAATTGCGCCCCGTGGCCAGAAGCAACGGCTAAGGCCGCCGTTCCACCTTCCAATGCCGCAACCCGTTCTTCCAACACCGCCGTCGTTGGGTTGGTGATACGGGTGTAAATATTACCAAACGCCTGCAACCCAAAAAGAGCCGCCGCGTGATCTACATCATCAA
>JAZGEY010000018.1:0-23160 GCA_036478985.1 Rhizobiaceae bacterium | reverse complement strand
TTACCCGTTTGGATTTGGATGTTCAAAACGGCGCGGTTAAAGGCTTCCGTCATAAACTCATTCCGATCTTTGCGGACGTGATTACGCCGGACAAAGAAATGACCAAGGTCATTGATGAAACCCGTGCCCCATACGAAAAAGAACTTTCCGAAGTTCTCGGCAAAACCGACAGCCTGCTTTACCGCCGTGGTAACTTCAACGGCACTTTTGATGATTTGATTTGCCAAGCACTGATTGAAGAGCGCGAGTCGGATATCTCCCTCTCCCCTGGCTTCCGTTGGGGGCCATCGCTGTTACCGGGCCAAGACATCACCACCGAAGATTTGTTCAACGCCACGGCGATGAGCTACCCTGCGGCCTACCGTTCAGAAATGTCGGGCACGACCATCAAAGATATTTTGGAAGATGTTGGCGACAATCTGTTCAACACCGATCCTTACTACCAGCAAGGCGGCGATATGGTTCGCGTTGGCGGCATGGGTTACACGATGGATGTTTCCAAACCAATCGGCCAACGGTTCTCAGATATGACCTTGCTGAAAACCGGCGAGAAAATCGAGCCCAATAAAAACTACGTCGTATCAGGATGGGCTTCCGTAAACGAAGGAACCGAAGGACCAGCTATCTGGGACGTCGTATCAAGCTACATAAAACGCGTGAAAACCGTACAGTTGGAAGAAAACTCCTCGGTGAAAATAAAAGGCGCATAGGAAACAGTGCATCTGTTGCAGCATTGTTTGTGAGCCAAAATCAAGCTAGACTGGGACCAACCAGGGGCTTTGGTTAAAGGCGAAGAAACAATGTTCAAGAACATAGCGCTACCCCCTCTCCTCACAGCTCTTCTCCTATTTGCGACAACTCTTCCCGCCCAATCCGAAAATTGGAAGGGAGAGCCAAACATCGGTGCGCAAGGTGTTAAAGGCGCAAATGCCTTCACCCGTATCGACGGGGACTATAATATTACATTCTCCTGCTCTTCTAAAAAGGGAAAGAACCGCACCATTTATATGCGGCTCAACACTCCCCATGACGCGGCGCTAGAAGTTGGCAACGAAACCTCATTCCCCGTCTATATGCTGTTCAAATTTAAAGATGGAAAAACCGAACGCCAAAAGCTGATGGTGCACTTTATTCGGACCGAAAGTGACATAACCTACTGGCGCAGTTCATTTCCCCTCAGTAAAAAATTCCTACACAATTTCTCGGCTTCCAAAACCATGGAGCTGATGACCTTTCTTGATAAAATTATTTACCTCTATCACATGAACGGCAGTGCCAAGGCTTCAAACGCACTTATTAAATATTGCTACAACGGCGATTATTTCTAATTTAACTGCCCCGTTGTTCAAAAAACTTATCCCCGCGCCCAAAAACACCTGCATAATGCGCCCACCAGATGAAACGGTGACGTGATTGTACACCACCATTCATTTCATCAGGTACGACTTCGGTTGTTTTGTGTTTGGTAAATCCAATTCAATCGAGCGCCCTAAAGGATCAGTGCGTCGGTAACTCCGACTACGGCTGGCCGCGTTTGCAGGTTCCCCAAATCAGGAACCAGTCAGTCAGTGATGAGCAAACGGTATATGGTAGCGATAAACAATGTCGAAGGCGGAGCGTTTGCTCAAGCCACCACACACTCAAAAGCTTTGATAAAAGCTTTCATCCGGCGAAAGCCAACGCTCCCCCGTCCCCACTCAATTTGGGGGCAAAACTGATGCTTACTCTAGCGGTGAACTCCGTGGGGAGGGTTTTGCCATGTGTGCCAAATGAAACAAATTGCATATAGGCGACACACTTTTCTCATGCTATAAAATGTAAAATCCAATAGCGAAAAGATACCATGTCCAAATTTTACAGTTTATCACGCGGCGTTATAGCTGCCTTCATGATGCTTTTTGGCATTGCACTTTTCAGTGCAACACCAGCAAGTGCGCAATCAGTTTGTAAGGGCTTATCGAAAAGCGCCTGCAATGCAAATGAACGCTGCTCTAGCGTCAAGGCCCACACCCGCTCTGATGGAACGCAAGTAAAGGCATTTTGTCGGGCAAAGCCTGGTAGCGGTAAGAAAAAAACCACAAAGCCCAAGAAGAAAAAGAGCGTAAAAAAGAAGACTAAGAAGGAAAAGGCCGCCGAGGCGGAAGAAAACGCAGTTCAAGACAACAAGGCTAAAAAGAAAAAGGGCAAGAAGAAAAAACCAAAGAAAAAGAAGGCTTTGACTGAAGAAGAAAGAGCTGCAGAAAAGGCCGCCAAGGCTGAGGAAAAAGCAGCTAAGAAAAAAGCCAAAGAAGAAGAAGCTGCGGAAAAAAAGCGCAAAAAGGCTGAAGATAAAGCGGCAAAGAAGGCTAAAAAAGACGCTGAGAAAGAAGCGAAGAAGAACAAAAAAGACAAAAAGAAGCCAAAGAAGAAGAAATCCAAAAAGAAAAAAGGCAAAAAGAAAAAGAAAAAGAAGGATAGCTAATCCCTCTCATTTTTTCTCTCTTCCTAGCCCCTATACGGGCAGCTTTTGCGGTGATCAAATTGTAGATTATCGCACCTTTGGGTAAGAGTACCCATTCCACATTTTGCATCGAAAAGCTTAATTTATGTCTGACCCAAAAGTCTCCTTCATCGCCAATTCTACAGACATGGCAAAACAAGCACGCGATAAATTAGCCAAGCGCTACACCCATGTCACACCTGAAGACGCCGATATTATCGTGGCGCTAGGTGGCGATGGCTTCATGCTTCAAACCCAACTGAATTATATGAATTCAGGTAAGCCAATTTATGGGATGAACAAGGGCACGGTTGGTTTCTTAATGAACAAGTTCGAAGAGCATGAACTGTTCGAAAAACTTGCCAAAGCAACCCGTGAAAAAATTCACCCTCTTCAAATGGAAGCGCGTGATGCGGATGGTAATACCCATAATTCAATGGCTTTTAATGAAGTTTCACTGTTTCGCCAATCACACCAAGCAGCGCGTTTACAGGTAAAAATTGACAATAAAATTCGTATGGAAGCCTTGATATGCGATGGTATCATGGTGGCAACACCGCAAGGTTCGACCGCCTATAACCTCTCCGCTCATGGCCCAATTCTGCCCCTCAACGCCCCTCTTCTCGCCCTCACACCAATCAGTGCATTCCGGCCTCGCAATTGGCGTGGTGCTTTATTGCCCAACAAAGCAAAAGTGGAAATTACGGTTCTTGAGCCAGATAAGCGCCCGGTCAATGCGGTCGCTGACAACACCGAGATCAAATCGGCTGTTGAGGTGAAAATTTATGAGGACCGCGAATCCGTAGGCATCCTGTTATTCGACCCACAACACTCGTGGGAAGAACGGATCCTAATAGAGCAGTTTAATTACTAGTATTTGGGTTCTAAGCCGCGGCCAATAACAATTGACGATCATACGCTTGCGCTGCTTGATACTCCGCTTCTGTCGCCATACGACCAAGCAAGGCAAGTAATGCACCATCCACAGTTTCGTCTTTTTCTGCTCGCTCAATTATGTTCATCAGGACATTGTCACCATCTTGGGCAGCTTGCCATGATGTAATTGCGGCGCAAAATACGCCGTAAGCAGATTGGGGCAAACCAGTACGGCCATAGAGAGCGCGGAACGCGGATATTCTACCTTCATCGACAATTGATTGAACCCGCTTCAATGACGAACCCGACAAGGTTGCAATGGCCATTTCAAACAGGGCCGCATTACCAGCACAAATTGCCCGAACCAATAAAGCTGGGGTGAGTTGGGCGGTGTCCCGAAGATGCGCAACATATTCATCCATATTATCATTATGGGTATCCATGGCGATCTCGACAGCCACCCGATTGGTTGCATCATTGGCACAATTCGCAATGCGCACAGAACTACCCCATTCGCGATCGCTGACCAATGATACCAAGGAGGAGGACAAACGCTGCACAAGCAATTGACGCGTTGTTGACATTAAATCTTCAGCTTCCAACAAGGCCGCACGGATAGCAGGAACCTTTCCCAGACGAGCCGCAATATCATGTTTGAGCGCAGGACTAAGAACAACAAATGGATTCTGCATCAAAGCAGAAACAGCGCGATCACCCCCAAAGGAAACAAGCGCACGAACAACGCTACCACTTAGCACTTCACGTTGCGCAATTGCGGTTTGTATGAGCTGATCTTCACTATTTATAGCATGCACCAAGTCAGCATCTTTAAACAATGGAGAGTTGGCATAAACCCTTGATGCGACCTGAGAAGTGTCTTGGCTCAATCCCCAAACCAATGTGCGCGGTGTGCGCTCGCTTTTGGCCAAAGCGTCAGCCATGGCTGTTCTTACCTTGGCGCTTGGATCATTTAAATATAGGGTAAAAACCTGTTCCGTTGCCCTGCGGTCATCCGCAACAATGGCATCGTTCAAATAGGTATCGGCCAAACGACAGATTGCCTCGACCCGTTGATCAGCACCAGCAGTAACCGACCACGACATAAAACGCTCTACAAACATTACCCAACTCCACTCAACACAACTACGCTACAAAACAAAAACTCATAAAACTTGAGCCTTGCGTCATCCTAAGATAAAAAGCTTAACCGATCGTTCACCATGAAAATTTGTAATTTGCTAACCATGAATTTGATGGTTTGACTTGCCGCAACGCCATAGGAAGACTAGCTTTGCTACAAAGATAATGCGGAGAATAAAAGTGGCTGGATTGTATTTTGACGACTTCTTCGAAGGGCAAACCTTTGAACATGAACTGCGAAAAACACTTACGGAGGGCGATAACATGCTGTTCTGCAACATGACCTTAAATCCACAGCCACTTCACATAGATCGACAGTTTTCCGAAAACACCGAATGGGGGCAACCCTTGGTCAATTCAATATTGACGCTTGGACTTATCATCGGGGTTTCAGTGAGTGATACAACTCTTGGAACAACAATTGGGAATTTAGGTATGAGCGAAACCATATTCCCAAACCCTGTATTCCAAGGCGATACAATACGAACAGTGACGGAGGTTGCATCAACCCGCCCTTCCCGCTCTAAACCAGATCGCGGTATCGTTGATTTTATACATCGTGGCTATAACCAAAACGATCAACTCATTTGCCAATGTCGCCGCCAGGCCATGATGTTACGGAAGCCAGCCTAATGCGATCAGCTCTATTTGTTCCAGGCGACAGCGCAAAAAAACTTACCAAAGGCATGAACTCTGGGGCAGATGCTCTTTTTATTGATTTAGAAGATTCAGTCTCCTTGGATAACAAACAAGCAGCAAGAGATACAACCGCAGGATTTCTTCGCGAAGCTATCAAACAAGAAAACCGCCCTCTTCTCTATGTGCGGCTCAATGCTTTTGATACAGAACTGTTGAATGACGATCTCGCAGCAATCATGCCAACAGCCCCAGATGGTGTGGTTTTACCAAAATCAGAACACGGGCAAGATGTCACCCGCCTTGATGGACGGCTTCGTGTTCAGGAAACTGAGAATGATTTAGACGATGGTAAAACCCGTATCATTGCCATTATTACTGAAACAGCGATTGGCACGATAAATGCTGGTACATACCGCCGTTCTAGCCAGCGATTGATTGGTGTTGCATGGGGAGCTGAGGACCTCTCTGCTGATATCGGCGCAATGCATCGCCGTAATGACGATGGCAGCTACCGAGACCTTTTCCGTTTTGCCCGCATACAAACGCTTCTTGGCGCAATAGCCGCAGGTGTTGCGCCCCTTGATACAGTTTATCCAGATTTTAAGGACGAGGAAGGGCTGGCAAAGGAATGTAGGGAGGGAATGCTGGATGGGTTTACGGGAAAAATGGCAATCCACCCTGCTCAGGTGGCAATCATCAATAAGGCTTTCACTCCAAACAAAGAAGAAATTGCTCGCGCCCAAGCCATAGTCGATGCCTTTGCGAAGGCTGGCAATCCAGGCGTTCTTGGGGTCAACGGAGAAATGCTAGATCGCCCTCATTTACGAAAAGCCGAGAACCTTCTGGCCAGAATAAAGAGCTAGAACGTAAAAAGCCGCCATCCATTTCTGGACAGCGGCTTTAAACAAATATTGAATTGAGCCGAATGGCTCAGCTCAAAGATTAAACAGTTTCAAGTTTGCTAACGGCAGTTTTACCTGAACGCGCATCAATGTCTGTTTCAAAGTTTACTTTTTGGCCTTCTGAGAGACCGGTCAATCCGCAACGCTCAAGAGCAGTAGCATGAACGAATACGTCCTTGCCGCCATCTTCTGGCTCGATGAAGCCGAAGCCTTTTGTGTCGTTGTAGAATTTAACTGTACCTGGAGTCATGATAGTATCTTTCACTTCTAGTCTTGCATTACAAACACCCAAGATTGGGTGTTCCTGTTATTCGAATTTGGGGAATAATCTGTATGCGAGGCCATCAGTGATGGTAAGGCAGCAGTCGTTCGTCAAATTTCGATAGTGTCGAGTAGTCTTTAATTGCGTCAAGAACAAGACAAATCGACAAAATTAGAAAAATAAAATATACGCCCCCCCATTTAGTCGGGGCGTTTTAACTCAAACATCTCGTCTAAACACACGTAATCTTGATACCCAGCCCTTAATATTGGGTCAGCTTTCATCGTATCAAAGCGACCTTCATCGCTAATCATTGCATCATCAATATAAGTGCCAGTCACCTGCCCCAGCACCATTGAATAGGTGGATTTAGTGCCGTCGAGCATGGTTGGGTTGATGATTTCTATTACTTTGCACTCTAACGAGGCTGCGGCCCCTTTCACCCGTGGGCACGAGACCGTTTCGCCCGCAACCATTTCAAGACCAGCCTTCTCAAACTCATTCACCTCACGCTCGTAGCCGCCAGAAGTAATATTCATCTGATCTTTCATCGAACGGGAGACAAAATTGAAGGTAAATTCTTTCGATTCTATTGCGTTGTGGGCGCTGTCCTTAATTCCCCCGGAAGAGAACATCAACAAATGGGGCTTATCACCAACGGCATTAAAGAATGAATAGGGAGCAAGATTTACGCCACCATCCTTATCTAAAGAAGATATCCACCCAATCGGGCGCGGTGCTATGATCGCTTTGAATGGATCGTGAGCAAGGCCGTGAGGCTCGTTAGCAGTGTAAAACATGAAATAATTCTTTTCACGGTGAAGGTACGTGTTGGCTTAGCGAGTAGAAAACAATTGTTCGACGTCAGGTCGTGGACGCTCATTTTTTTGTACAGAACTTGAACCAATATGAATTATTCCCGCAACTCGTTCATTATTTTTCAACTGGAGAATATCTTTTGCTCTCTCATCGTAAACATACCAAGCAGTCAGCCATTGCGCCTCAAAACCTTGGGCGTTGGCCGCAATCAGTGTGTTCATACAAACAGCACCTGCAGAAAGTTCCTGTTCCCACCGAGGAACTTTCAAGCCATCCTCGGCTTTGCTGATAACCGCCAACACACACGGCCCGTGGAGAATCTTATCCGTGCCCTTTTGCTTCTTTTCCGCATCAGCAATTTCTGGTTGATCGACAAGCAAACTCGAAAGGTTTTCATGCATTTCTTTTCGCGCAGCCATCGACCAAAGAACAATCCGCCAAGGTGCCAATTTACCATGGTCAGGTACGCGGGTGGCAATTTCTAAGATTGTTCGCAATTGAACATCATCAGGCCCCGGCTCCTCCAAACAGAGCGAAAGGCTGGACCTGCGTGTTTTCATATATTGAGTGAGTTCGTTCATGGCATCAGCTTCGAATAGAACTTAAAAAAGAAATTATACGCGCCCTTGAAAAGGCCGCAAGAGTAAGTGAATAAAGAGCCATGAACATTCGTAAATTTTACATCCTATTATCCGTGTTGCTTCCTGTATTCACTATGGCCTTTACGGCAGAGGCGCAAAACACGAAAACAAATTACACCCCCGATATTGGCGGCGTTGACCCAACGCGCCCAGATTATGCCCTTGTCCTCAATGCTAAACTCATCGCTAAAGGAGAGATAATATCAAGAGGCATGGTATGGCGCGTATTTAGAGAAGCCCCTGCATCAGACGGTAAGCTACCCCTCATAGCATCAGCTCAAGGAGGAAGCGCCACATTCAACCTGAATGCAGGAACCTACCTCGTTCACGCGTCTTTTGGACGAGCGGGTGCTAGTAAACGCGTCATTGTCAGCAATGGCGGCGTAAGTGAAGATTTTATTCTACAAGCGGGCGGATTAGAACTGAACGCGTTGGCAAAAGATCAAATCATCCCTGCAAAGGATTTACGTTTTTCGATATACGAGCTTGAACAAGACGAAAAAGGAAACCGAAAACTCATCGCTCTTAATGTTGCGGCTAACAAGATCATTCAGCTGAACGAAGGTACATACCATGTTCTTTCACGCTATGGCACAATCAACGCAACTGTCCGTGCAGATCTCGAGGTTAAAGCTGGCGAAGTGACCAAAGCCCTCCTCCAACATCGTGGTGCGGCGGTTTCCCTACGGCTGGTTTCGGAAATTGGCGGTGACCCCGTGGCAAATACCGCGTGGGCAGTTTTCACAAAAGACGGTGAGAAAGTCTTCGAAAGCCGAACTGTTTCACCTTCATTTATTCTGTCCGAAGGCACTTATGAAGCAGCCGTAACGAATGGCGACGTAAATTTCAAAAAGACTTTTACCATCAACCCGGGGAAAAACACCCGGGTTGAGATTTTACTTAAGTAAACCGCCTAACAAGGTCACTCAGCAGCTGCTAATTTAACGTCCCGCTTACGCTTCAAGTCCGGTGGGATTGCCTCTTCGCTCAGGCTGGCAATCGCTTCTTCTAAAGTCATGGACGTTTGATGCTTAGAACCAAGGCGGCGAATGCTCACAGTCCCCTGTTCGGCTTCACGAGCACCAATGGCAATAATTGCGGGAGTTTTAGTGAGAGAATGCTCACGCACCTTGTAGTTGATCTTCTCATTACGGAAATCTGTTTCAACCCGAAGCCCAGCATCTTTCATCATGTCCGCAACCTTCTGGCCATACTCGTCAGCCTCGCTGGTTATTGTCGCAACAACAGCTTGAACGGGAGCCAACCAGAGCGGAAAATGGCCAGCGAAATGCTCAATCAAAATACCAATATATCGTTCCATCGAGCCGCATATTGCGCGGTGAACCATAACTGGTTCCTGCTTCTCAGAATTCTGGTCGATATAAAAAGCACCAAAGCGCTCAGGCAAGGCAAAGTCCACTTGGGTTGTGCCACATTGCCAATCACGGCCAATCGCATCCCGCAATACATACTCAAATTTTGGCCCATAAAACGCCCCCTCACCGGGGTTCAGTTCGACTTTAATCTGGCCTTCAGAAGTGGCTTCAATTTTTTTGAGCACATCGCCCATTATAGCTTCAGCACGATCCCACCCCTCTTCCGAACCAACGCGCTTTTCAGGGCGGGTCGAAAGTTTGACAACAATATCACTAAATCCGAAATCCTCATATGTAGACAAAATCAATTCGTTGATCCGCAAGCACTCAGATTCCAATTGCTCTGGCGTGCAAAACACGTGAGCATCATCTTGTGTAAATCCACGCACTCGCATCAATCCATGCAAAGCACCAGATGGTTCGTAACGATGCACCGCACCAAATTCTGCCATGCGAACTGGCAATTCACGATAGGAACGCAAACCGTTCTTGAAGATCAATACATGGCCCGGACAGTTCATTGGCTTGATCGCGAATTGACGCTCATCTTCAGTGATAGTCGTGAACATGTTTTCGCGATACCAGTCCCAGTGACCAGAAGTCTCCCACAAGGATTTATCCAAAATTTGAGGTGCGTTCACCTCATCATATCCATGATCTTCAATGCGCCGGCGCATGTAATTCACCAACCCTTGGAACACCTTCCAGCCTTTGGCGTGCCAGAAAACAACCCCTGGCCCTTCCTCTTGGAAGTGAAACAAATCCATCTCGCGCCCCAGTTTACGGTGGTCGCGTTTTTGCGCTTCTTCGAGCATGAAGAGATATTGCTTGAGTTGTTTTTCATCAGCCCATGCTGTTCCATAAATACGGCTCAACATGCGATTATCGCTATCACCACGCCAATAAGCACCAGCAACGCTCATCAATTTGAAAGCGCTGCCAACATTACCAGTAGAGGGGCCATGGGGACCAAGGCAAAGGTCAAGCCATTCCCCTTGCTTATAGATATTCAAATCATCCCCTTCGGGAATCGCATCTATAAGCTCGCCTTTGTACTCTTCACCTATCTTGGCAAAATATTCCTTGGCCTGATCACGGCTCCAAACCTCTTTTGTGAAACTATCGTTGCGCTGAATAATTTGGCGCATCTTCTTCTCGATAACTTCAAGATCTTCAGGGGTGAAGGGGTCGGCGCGGTCGAAGTCGTAATAGAATCCATTTTGAATAACAGGGCCGATTGTTACCTTTGTATCAGGCCATATCTCTTGCACGGCCTCCGCCAGAACGTGGGCACAATCGTGCCGAATAAGCTCCAACGCCCGATCATCGGTGCGAGTAACAATTTCAATTTTACCAGAGGAATTTATCGGTGCGCTTAGATCTTTCAATTCGCCATTTAATGCGTAGGCAACGGACTTCTTTGCTAAGGATTTCGAAATGCCCTCTGCAATTTCGCGGCCTGTTATTCCAGCCGGAAAATCACGGACGGCACCATCGGGAAACTCTAGATTTAATTGTGCGGATTGGGGGGCTTGGTCAGCCATAGGTACTCTCCTGTTATCCAGTCCCGCAAACAACGCGGGTGGTTGATTTATAAGAGTCGTTTAATCAACCTTTCGCGTTTGGTCAAACAGTTTGCTTCTCAATCTTTACCAGCCTCGCAAATACAACTATTTAGTGCAAAATATTTACCTACCCTTTATATTTGTACTTCAGATTGACAATCACCCCCTAACGGAACCTTTCAAAATGCTCCTACACAAATTTATGAACATCTACGAAGAAGCAAAAGCCGAACGAAAGGTGCGTGATTATTTCTCTGACAGTGCAAACGGAAATTCCAGAATTGAATTCCTTGGCCACTTCCTCAGTAGTGTTTACCAGCCCATTCTTAGCTTCAATGGAGCTCACCTTGAAACAATAGGCTATGAGGCTTTCGTTCGCCCCGTCGCTGGAAATGAGCATGTTTCACCCGTCCGTTATTTCGAAGAACTCGAACCTGAACATCACTTCTTTGCCGATCGGCTATGCAGAGATTTGCATGTCACCAACTTCCTGAAACAAGCTCAAGACCACGAAACAATTTCACTAAACATTTCACCATTGGCCCTTGCGGAAAATGCCACTCAGCTAGAACGACTGACAACACAAATTCAAATTGCTCAGAAAAACGGGCTGAACTCAGAACGGATATATCTCGAGATTGCAATGACACCTGAGCTTGACCCGGGTGAAATTTACACCTTCACCCATCAACTTCGAGAAAAAGGGCTAAAGATTACGCTAGAAGACTTCGATGCCGATTGCGCCAGTTTCAGCAGGATCATCTTTGCGCGGCCCGATGTCGTAAAGTTCAACAGAACCTGGCTCGACGGCAATTTAAATGATGCCGCATACATCGAACTAGTATCCAATGTAGTGCGAGGAATAGCTGCTTTAGGAACAAAAACTCATTTAGAAAGAATAGAAAGCAAAAGGGAATTCACCTTCGCAATAGCCTGTGGATTCGACTTCCTTCAAGGCTATTATCTGGGGGAGCCAAACGCGCAGTTAAAACGAGCAACCTACAATTTGCCAGTTAATCGGGAACAGGGTCGTGGCCGTGTGTACCGCCAAGCTTCTTCCAAGGGTTACAGCGGGCAACCCGTTTAATGCTCATCCAACCACCGCGCAACAAACCATGGCGGGCAATGGCTTCATACCCATATTCAGAACAGGTTGGAAAATGGCGGCAAGAATTGCCTATAAATCCTGACAATGTGAGTTGGTAAAAACGAACCATCGTAACACCAAACACTCTCCCCGGCGTTTTACGCCAAGGTCCGGAATAGTTGCGATTATAAGGCGTTTTAGGCATCTTGATTAGCCTTAGCGAGCGCTTGCTCCATCGCATCCACAACCGCATCAAAGGGTAGCATAGTAGAGGCGTGGCGAGCACGATATTCGCGTACAGGTTCCAAGAACTTCAACTCTTCGAATTTACCTGTTGGTGGCGGCCCATCTTGTTTCAACATCGCAAGCATTTCTGCCTTCACAGTGCGCAGCTCTTCGATACTGCACCCCACAACGTTTTTCGCTAATATGGCAGAGGATGCCTGCCCCAAAGCACAGGCCTTTACGTCCTGAGCAAAATCACTGATCAGTCCATCATCCACCTTCACTTCAACACTAACGGTAGAGCCACAAAGCTTTGAATGAGCCTTCGCAGCCCCATCAGGTGTCTCTAAATTACCGAGACAACCGATGTTGCCCGCGTACTCAAGAATCTTAGCGTTATAAACAGCATCAATGCTCATTCTTTAATATAATCCCGATTTGTCGCATAAGAATTGAATATGCGCAGATTGTCCCTTGGCAGAACAGATGTTTCTCCTATATTATGCAGGTAACGGAGGAATTCAAACGCTAGTTTACTTTTCTCAAAAATGGTCACCGTGCCGAAAGGCCCCGGAACCTAACACAAGCCTTTGGTTATGAAGCAACTGCTGAATAATTGAGACCCCAGAGTGAGGTGGCTTGCTGGTTCATCGGTTTTTATGAAACCTGCAACCTCGCATTGGACTACTTCAATGGATCAGATCGTTGATAAAACTAAATTGTCTGTAGATAAACCTCAGAAGAAAAAGCACATCAAACGCCCTTCACGCGAAGAAGCTGAAGCGGCCGTACGAACCCTATTACTTTGGAGCGGTGACGACCCCGAGCGGGAAGGCCTGTTAGACACCCCTGCCCGCGTCGTAAAATCCTATGGCGAATTGTATAGCGGATACACAGAAGATCCCGCCGCCGTATTGGGTAGAACCTTCGAGGAAGTCGCAGGCTACGACGATATGGTTGTGGTCAAAGATATTCTCTTCCATTCCCATTGCGAACACCACATGGTTCCAATAATTGGCAAAGCTCATATTGGTTACCTTCCAGATGGTCGTGTACTGGGCCTTTCCAAAATTGCCCGCGTGGTTGATATTTTTGCCCACCGTTTGCAAATTCAAGAAAGCATGACTTCCCAGATCGCCCACACGATACAAGACGTGTTGGAGCCGCGGGGGGTGGCCGTTCTAATTGAGGCAGAACACATGTGCATGGCTATGCGCGGCATCCGTAAACAGGGGTCAACTACTCTAACCACAACCTTCACTGGTGCTTTTAAAGATGATCCTCATGAGCAAATGCACTTTATGGCCCTTGCCAAAGAAGTGGTCAGCTAAGCTGTGTCTGCCGAAGTAAAATCCAACCCCAATACTGAAACTGGGACTCAATTCCTTCCCCGCTTTGATAAGGCTGGTTTGGTAACGGCACTCGTTTGCGAAATGGGAACAAACAGCCCCCTCATGGTTGCGCACATGAATAAAGAGGCGCTGCAGCTCACAATCGAGACTGGAGAAGCTCATTTCTATAGCCGTTCCCGCGCTGAAATCTGGCACAAAGGCGGCACATCAGGAAACACATTGAGCGTAGTTGAAATGCGTGTTGACTGCGACCAAGACGCTATTTGGCTCTCCGTCAGTCCAAATGGTCACGGTGCGGCGTGCCACACTGGCCGTAAGTCCTGCTTCTACCGCCGTATCGTCAAGCAGGATGGCTCCGTAAGTCTAGAAATGGACGATGACTCCCCACTCTTCGACCCCGACTTGGTATACAATCGTTAAGGTTAAGAGAAATTGGTCGTAAAGCGGCCAAATTTTTCACTAATTAGTTATGCTTTTGACCCATTCTTATCTTGGGAATAAGGGATAAACACATGCTCGACGCACAACTGAGCGATAAAAACAGATCATTAGAACCAGGCCACGGCACAGGTGCGCCCCACCGTGGTATTGCACTCGCTCTGGGCGGCGGCGTTGCAAGGGGCTGGTCTCACATTGGCGTTTTACGCGCCCTTGACGAGGCGAACATTCCAGTCAGAATGATTGCGGGCACCTCAATTGGTGCCTTGGTAGGCGGTTGTTACATTGCAGGTAAGCTCGACATTCTCGAAGAGTTCGCCCGTAGCCTAACACCAAGACGTATCGTCGGCCTGCTAGACTTCAGTCTTCGCGGTTCCGGCATTATCTCTGGTATTAAACTTGCGGAACGCATGGAAGAACACATGGGGGATATTCAAATCGAAGATTTGGAACGCCGCCTCGTTTGTGTTGCAACAGAGATTAACACTGGCCATGAAATTTGGCTGACCCAAGGCCCGTTAATCGGAGCAATGCGGGCTTCCTACGCCCTACCCGGAATTTTCGACCCAGTACCAATTGGCAACCGATTATTAGTGGACGGCGCATTGGTGAACCCAGTTCCCGTATCCGTTTGCCGTGCGTTTGAAGCCGACGCTGTCGTAGCCGTAAACCTCAGTGCAGATGTTTTTGGCCGCGGAACCGTAGTGAGAAACGCAAGTGCTGAACACACGGGATCTGCAACATCTACAGAGACCAAGCAAGATAAAACCAAGGTTGATCGGCTAGGCAAAGCAATGGGGCTAACGAGTGTCATGGTTGAATCATTCAACATCATTCAAGATCGTATCGCTCGATCTCGTCTTGCTGGAGATCCACCAGATATTTCAATTCGCCCAAATGTTGGCGATATTGGTTTGGCTGAATTCCACCGCGCCGATGAAGCAATTGAGATTGGTTATGAAGCTGCAAGCCGTGAAATGCCACGTCTCAAGGAATTTGCAACACAAGTAGCAGATGTCGCTTAAATTCTGTCGCCAGACTTCTTGTCGAACAGAGCAAAGCCTAACCACCCCAACAAAAACCCACCCATATGGGCTTCCCAAGCAATTTGTGCTTCAACCCCCAATGGCACAACTCCTGCTCCAAACAACCAGTTCATAACAAACCACAACACCACAAATGTCATAATACTACGGTTCGCGAGCGATTGTATAAGTGAAAGAGCTGGTGCATTTGTTGCTTCTGAAATTGGCCGTCCAGGCGTGAATGCGAACCGAACAGCAGCACCCATGCAAGCGGAAACAGCTCCTGATGCCCCAATAACTGGAGCAAGGCCCATCGGGTGAAAAACATAATGCGCCAAAGCTCCCGCCGCTGTTCCTGCAAGCATGAAGACCAAAAACCGCGCTGATCCAAATCGCCTTGCAACGGCACTACCGAAAGCAGAAAGCCAAACCAAATTGACGAGTAAATGTGTCCAATCTCCATGTAACAAGCCATAGGTAAACGGGCTCCAGAACCGCGCCAATGGCACAATCAACTCTGAAACGGGGACATGGTAAGCCATGGGAATAAATGAAAACCCGTAGAGCACCCAATACTCTGTTTGAGTTCCAATCAAATAAGTCCGCACCACGTGGACGACAATCAATACAGCGCCAATCGCAAGTACAATTCCGGGAAGATTAAAAGCCGGTGGGTTTTTTTGTGAATTGATCTCGCTATCGGTCACGATGTTATTTCGCCCAGTGTTTATAGTTTGCATCTCAATTCAAACTTATCATGCAGTTGAGATTCGACAATAACAAAAAAAAGCCCGATGCCGAAGCACCGGGCTACTGGTCGCTCCCGTGTCCCGTCCCCCGACGGTTCATGGTGTTCCAAGTATAGTTTGCCGATGCGCCATTGCTGTATATTGCATCGGAATGCGCTGGAGGTACGAGGATCAATCGTCTCTCCGTGGAGTACCCCTATCTACTGACAGATGAAAACTCTCATGACAAACGTAAGTGATTATTAGGGTTAATTTCCGTCAAGGTTTCCCCCAGCTCCTCCGTCTATTTTTAAGCCTGCCAAAACTAATTGGCACAGCACCTGCAACGCTTTGATTGAACAAGGCAATTAGCGCGCCGAAGTGTTTCGAAATGGAACAAATTTGCGCCCTTGCCAAATAGGCAAACAGGACTGCAACACAATGCGTCATAAGAAGACAAAACAAATGCTAGATTACTGGATGGATCTCTATAACGAGATTGGAAATACTCCAGATAACCACCATAAGCATATTTGGCCCGATCGCAGTGATGTTCAACCTGCGCAATGCCGCTCCTTGCTGGGTGATATGTTCATCCTCGATAGTACCAGCAGCAGTGTGAGCTATAGGTTAGCAGGGACAAAATTATGCAGCCTTTATGGCCGCGAATTGAAGCAAGAACGATTTGCCGATGCATTTGTAAGCGAAGATCAACAGGCGGCAGAAAATTGGGCTTCCCAGTTAGCAAGAGATGACTACCTCGCCTTGATTTGTAGCAAAGCAACCACAGAAGACGGTCATCAACTGAATTTAGAAACCCTACTCATGCCACTTTCCCATAACGGCGGCGTTGGTGCTCGCATTTTAGGTATAACAATTCCGTGCGAAAGCCCCCCTTGGCTTGGTTCTAAACATATAGTGTCTCAGGCAATTAGAAGTGTTCGGGTGTTACATCCTTGGGATAAGGAAGTACGCCCAGGGCAAGAGGTTGATGTTATTTCCAAGGTTTCAACTTTCCCTTCGTTCAATCTAGGTTCAGAAGCCCCCTCAATTTTAACATCTAACGATCCTTTTTTATCCTCAAACGAAATAATGGGTGGCTACACCCCCAGCAGGCGCGTCGGCCATTTAACGGTGATTGATGGTGGTAAGAGCGAAACGTAGCCTTTGTGGTAAATTTAATTCTAACTATGGGCCGATAATGACACTTCTTTAACTATGTGAACTCTATGTTAGTAATAATATCAGCACCATCTGACCTCTATTTTAACGGGACATTCACCTTGAACGCCTCAATTGCTCCAGTAACTGACCAAGACCGCCGCGCTTATGAGCGGCTTCCCGTGGCAATTTTCGGTCGGTGTCTCTTAGCAAACACTCTAGAAATCCCCTGTCAGGCCACCAGTATTTCTCCTGGGGATGTTGATGTCGTTGCAGCTCACTCTCCAGAATTAGGCGAACATATTGTCATGTACCTCGATCATGTCGGCCGATTAGATGGTGAAATCATCAATCAATTCGATGGTGGTTTTGCCATGGCAATCAATGGCTCTCCCCGAAAACGTGAGAAACTAGCAGCTCGTATTGAGTGGTTAAAGTCGCATAGTGAATTCGGTTTAGAGGATAACAGACGGCACGAACGGATCACTCCGCGCAACGCCAACTCTGAAATAAAAATGGCTGATGGTCGCTCCTATCCAATTGAAATAATTGATATTTCTCTTTCTGGCGCGGCAATAAAAACAGACGTGAAACCTGCGATCGGCACTCATCTAACACTCTCTGGAATGCAAGGCCAAGTCGTACGTCATTTTGCTGAGGGCATCGCGATTGAATTTGCAAAAGCCGCGCCTGTAGAAATGCTAGAAAGCATTTAACTCCAAGCAACTTCCCAAGAATGCCCATCGACAATCAAAGCTTCGAGAAATAATATTTCTGTCTCCAAGCGGTTGATTATGAATCCCATAATACCAAAAAATAATATTCCATCCGCTCTTTGAAAAGCTGATGGAGCAACAAGCAATAAATTCAGATGAATACCACTTGGTAAACAACATCTGAACTGCACTCCAACATTTTGAACTAAATGTGACGGCTAATTCTCACGAGGCGTAAAAGCCCCCTGTGGCATCTTCCAGTTGTGGACGGGAGATAAGAACAATGATCACATTCAAGAAAATCATCATGGCAACGACCATGGTAATAGTAGCAGCGACCGGGACAGTCGCAGAAGCTGCTAGCAAGCACATGAAAATGGGCGGCAATACATCGCAGCCCATAGGTCATGCATATTTTTGCGAGCAATTCCCGCAAGAATGTAAGGTAAGAAGCAATAACTCTTCAGCACCTAAATTGACGAAGAAACGCTGGAACCAAATCATTTCTGCAAATAACAGAGCCAACACAAGTGTTGAGCCAATAACCGACCAAGACTTATACGGTGTCGAAGAGCACTGGACATACCCAAAGTCTTACGGCGATTGCGAAGATTACGCTCTGCTCAAACGCTATATGCTTTTGCAACAAGGCTGGCCTGAATCAAGTCTGCTTATCACAGTCGCGCTTCAATCAAACGGAGACGGCCACGCAGTTCTAACTGTTCGCACCGACAGAGGTGACTTCATTCTCGACAACCTCGAGACCAAAGTGAAGAAATGGAACAAGACTTCTTACAAATATGTAAAACGCCAATCTGTACGCCACACTGGAAAGTGGACGGACATCAAAGACACCCGCTCTCAAGTGGCTAACTATTAAACTAATCGACGGACACTCCGACGACACCAATTGATCTGGTCGCGTCCCCACTTCCCCGTCCCCACCGAGACCAGATCGACAGAGGCCGGTTCGCTTTTAGCGGATCGGCCTCGCTTTTTGTGAGATGCAGTTAAACTGAAACTAGTTTCAACCCTTTGCGGAAGCGCTTTGAATTTTCCACATAGTGAAGAGCCGACATTTTCAAGAAGCCGATGGCTGCTTCATCCAACGATCGCACGATCTTACCAGGCGCGCCCAGAACAAGAGAACCATCAGGAATGATCTTCCCTTCCGAAATCAAGGCTCCAGCCCCAATAAGGCAATTGTTACCAATGACAGCGCCATTCATCACTGTAGCCCCCATGCCAATCATCGTATTATCACCAACAGTACAACCATGAACCATGGCCCTATGACCAATGGTGCAATGTTTCCCAATTGTTAGTGGATAACCCATATCCGTGTGCATACAGGAAAGCTCTTGAACATTGGAACCTTCCCCAATGACTATCGCTTCATTATCGCCCCGCAGAACCGCGCCAAACCATATATTCGCGCTCTGTTTTAAGACCACCTTGCCAATCATTGTAGCACACGGAGCCACCCAACAGTTTTCATTGGGTTGAGCACTGCCAGCTAGATCTGGAGCAATTCCATCGAGTTCGTAGAGCGGCATTATCTATTTTTCCCCGTCAATATCTTCCAAATCAATATCTAAAATCGCCATGTTAAATATCTGCATTCCATCAGCGTTATCATCATCATCGTAAAGCACGCCCAGAAACTCTTCACCTTTATATATCTCAGCTGAATCAGATTTATTGGGCCGTTTGCGTACCTCGACGGTACTAGAATTGAAAACAATTTTTATAAATTCATTCAACTCATCATGGGGCTGATCAGGAATTTCTTTGGAGAAATTATAAGACAGCTCCCCTTCATCTTCGTCACGTTCAACCCGAGCAAAGAACTCTTGCCCCCTTGCAACAAGCCCCTGATTATCATCTTCAGGGTGTTGTAATACTGCAAGGTCCTCACAGTTAAAGAGCTTGCAGAGGTATGTTGTAAGGCTGTCTATTTCAGTTTGTTTTAACATGAGTTTGTCCGCTTTAGTTCAAAGGGTTGGTTTGTTGACCGTGATTAAGCTGTCGGGGCACGTTAAATCAAGCTCAAGATTCTTCTGCTAAAATTTGATCCATCGTTCTCGAAGGTTGAGAGCATCCAGCGACCCCAACAACCCGTGCAGGAACGCCCGCAACAGTTGTTTTCGGTGGGACTGGTTTCAGCACCAAAGCACCCGCAGCAACCCGCGAGCATGACCCAATCTCAATATTGCCAAGAACCTTAGCACCCGCACCAATTAGCACCCCATTGCGCACTTTAGGATGGCGATCGCCTACTTCCTTACCTGTGCCGCCAAGGGTAACCCCTTGAAGAATAGAAACATCATCGCCAAGCTCGGCGGTCGCACCTATGACGATCCCTGTGGCGTGGTCCATAAAGATGCCACGGCCAAACCGCGCTTGTGGATTAATATCAGTTTGAAAAATCTGACTTGAACGGCTTTGCAAATACAGCGCGAAATCCTGCCGCCCCTTACTCCAAGCCCAATTTGCGAGTCGGTGAGTTTGAATGGCATGAAAGCCTTTGAAATAAAGAATGGGTTCAACGAACCGCGTACAGGCTGGGTCTCGCTCATAAACAGCAGCGATATCAGAACGTAGATATTCGGACCACTCGGGCCAATCTTCACGCATTTCACGAAATACGCCGCGTATCATATCCGAAGAAAACTCAGCCTTATGAAGGCGCTCACAAACCCGTTGAACAACTGCATCCTCAAGGGTTTTCTGATTCAAAATACTACTGAACACAAACCCGCTCATTGTCGCGTCGGCATCGATAATATCTTGAGCCTCAGTACGCAATTTTTCCCAAACAGGATCAAGTTTAGCTACGGGGCTTTTTTTAATGCGAGTTGCTGATTTAGATGCCATAACAGGCTCCTATAAATAGATGTGACCGTTGCCGAGACCTTTTATATAGGACATGGCTTGGATAGCTTAAAGACCAGAATGAAAATCAATCAGTGATGAGTCAAGATAGAAGAGATATTAAGCCATCAGTTGCGGCGAAGGTCGAAGATAACATTGGCTATCTAACATTCATAAACCCGAGCAAAAACAACGCCCTACCCCAGCATTGTTGGGAAGCTATTCCTCCACAAATTGAGAAGCTCATTGCCAACGGCGCACGGGTGATAATCGTCAGCGGCGAAGGCGATAGTTTTTGTGCCGGTGCAGACATTTCTGAGTTTGACGTTGTTCGTAAGAATACCGCTACCGCCCGAATTTATGAACAAACGAATATCAACGGTTTCAACGCCCTTCGTTCCGCTTGCGTGCCCACAATTGCCAAGATACGTGGATACTGCCTTGGCGGAGGTTTTGGTCTCGCTGCGGCTTGCGATCTTAGACTTTGCGACAGTTCAGCTCAATTCGGCGTTCCTGCCGCTAAACTGGGCCTTGCCTATCCTGTAGAAGCAATGGCGGATATTGTTCATTCTATTGGAGCGCAGAATACCAAAAAAATGCTATTCACCGCTGAACGCTATTCGGCAGCTGAAATCCATAGTTATGGTTTTCTAGGCGAGGTTGTTGAACCAAAAGCATTAGATAAGCGCTTATTGGAACTTGCGAATAAAATAGCCTACCTCGCCCCCCTCACCCATCGCGCAACCAAAGCTGCAATAGAAGCCGCTCTTGGAGGCGATGTGGAACGTGCCATTACCTTGGGCAATAAGACCTTTGCCAGTAAGGATTATGCAGAGGGCCGCAAAGCTTTTAAGGACAAGCGATTCCCCGTATTCAAGGGCCGTTAGTCCGTCACCTCTGTGCGTAAGAAGTCTATTACTGCACTAGCAAAAATATCATTTTTATCCCCTGCAACCATATGTCCAGCTTCGCTTACATCAACAAATCTGGCATGGGGGACAAGTTCAAGAAACTCATCAGCCGCCTCTTGGGTGACCAGTTCAGACTTACCGCCCCGTACCAAAAGTGTTGGCACTTTTATTTTTCGGGCAGCTTCCACCAAAACATCAGAGCGCCCATCGCGGCCCTGAACAATGCTATTTGCTCCGTCCACAAATGCAGGATCCCAATGCCAATACCAACGACCATCCCCCCGTAGGCGCAGGTTCTTACTCAATCCATCTAAATTCTTGGGTCGCGCTCTTTCTGGTAGATAAACCGCAATTACATCAGCCGCCGCCTCCACAGAGGCAAAGCCTTCCCGCATATTTTTTCCCATGAAGCCCAATATTTTATCAACACCAGAAACCGTCATACGGGGGGTGATATCGACAAGCACAATGGCGTTGAACAATTCACTCTCACCATCAATTCCCCCTTCAGCTTGCGCGAGCATTGCAGACAACCCGCCGAGTGATGCTCCGATAATAATTGGTTTTTTCCCGTATTGCTCACCAATCTGCTTTGTCAGCGCCCGCAAATCGTCGCGATAGAAATGGATGGAATAATGTTTATCTTCACTCCAAGCACTGTCGCCATGGCCACGAGCATCCATGGTAAAGGACGTACGCCCCATTTCAGCCAATTGGATCGCGGCTCCCTTCCAAGAGTGACGCGTTTGTCCGCCACCGTGCATAAGGATGACAGGCGCTAATTTGCTAGGCTCAGCAGGTATAAACTTAGTGCCGACAAGTAGATTACCCTCAGAGCCATCGAATTCAACAACCTTATTTTCAACCATGATTATTTTCGCTCATCCAAGAATTCCAAGACCTTTTTCTTATAACTTACAGCCCCTGTCGACTTCATATGGTCTAATCCTTCAATTACGAAGCCTTCCGCATTTAGCATCATGTTTGCCAGTTCAATTGCGGAACCTCCAATATCATCTTCACTACCAACAGCTACCAATACTGGAGTTTTAATCGCACGGACAATCTCCTCCGTTATCCTATGCTCGGAGGGCCTAATACAAGCAGCCAAAGCTAGCCTGTCGGCTTTTGTGTAGTCAGCAAACTTGCGAAAGCCTGCGGCCCCCTCATCTGTAATTGTTGCTGGGTCATCTGCTTCTAACCCCAACGCAATTTCTTCATAGCCGCCTCGGTTTCCAAAAATATTGCTCCCCATACCACCGAATACCGCTCGTCTTATTCGCTCAGGCGCCTGGTATGCCATCCAGCATGTTATCCGCGCCCCCATTGAAAACCCCATCACATCGCAGTGTTTGATACCTAGATAATCAAGCAATGAATATGCATCCTTTGCAAAAATATCAGGCCCATAATCATGCGGATGATAAAACTTACTACTTTCCCCGTGGCCTCGGTTATCAAGGGCAATCACACGATATCCACTATCGCGTAAGGTCTTTGTCCAGCCAGTTGAAATCCAATTCACCCGTGCATTGGAAGCAAACCCGTGAATGAGCAAGATTGTACCAGCCTGATCTACACTCCGGGATAAATCATAGTAAGCAATTTTCTGCTCACCTAAATTCGCAATTTTCAAATCGTCAGACATAAGCACCGCATGAAACAACTATTGAGACCTATCGTCTCGCAAGTTTCCCCCTTCCCTGCAAGCGCCCAAGGGGCTAAAGCTGTTCATAGACAAAGACACTACATCGGATTTCCATCATGGCGAAAGCTGCCGTCCACCATTTTCATAACACTAACGGTGTGCCAACAATTTCAATTGGGGTGAAGCAATTCATGTGTGTGGGTGCAATCGCGCCTTACGACCACCCTCATGTCTATCTTGATATGGGCAGTGATAGCGAGAAAATTTGCCCCTACTGCTCCACACTCTATAAGCAC
>JAZGEY010000017.1:0-4858 GCA_036478985.1 Rhizobiaceae bacterium | reverse complement strand
CCGCCTTGGACCAACTTTACCGACAATGCGACAATGGTTCAGTTTGTTCATCGTTTAACAGCATATGGCCTTTGGATTGTTGCGTTCCTTCACGCAATTTTTGTTTGGAGACGCGAGCCCCGTACCACCCATGGGCGGAGGGCTTGGATGCTGTTCTTACTGGTGAGTCTGCAAGCCGTTATCGGCATCATGACCCTACTATTACAAGTCCCAATTCACTGGGCGCTTGGGCATCAACTGGGCGGAGTCATTGTCTTGGCTTTTGCAACGGCCCATTGGCGAGCCCTTGGACAAGTTGAACAAACCACATTACACCCAAATCATGGATCAAATTGACCGCGCCTTTCTTGAAGTAGATAGTTCCATTACTGGCCAACGCTGGGTGGAACGAGCGAACCGTATGCAACTCGGACAGGCGCAGGCCATGACTGAGCAATTGCAAATAGACGAACTAGTTGCACGGGTTATTGCAGGCAGAGGTATTACTCTCGAAGAAGCACCTTCATTCCTAAAGCCCACCTTACGTGAATTAATGCCAGACCCTTCAACCTTGCGAGACATGGATGCCGCGGCCAGCCGATTGGCTGATGCTGTTGAACGTAAAGAGCCGGTCGCAATCTTCGGTGATTACGATGTTGATGGAGCAACCTCTTCTGCACTCATGGCTAAATTTTTACACCACTGTGGTGTCGAAGCTGAAATCTATATTCCAGATCGTATATTCGAGGGTTACGGTCCCAACGGCCCCGCAATTCGTGAGTTGATTGAACGAGGTGCGAAGCTGTTGGTAACAGTCGATTGCGGTTCTACCAGTTTTGAAACCTTGGCATTGGCTGGTGAATTGGGTGTCGATACAATTGTTTTAGACCATCATCAGGTTGCCGATACCTTGCCCGATGTTTTGGCTCTCGTGAACCCTAACCGTGATGACGATATGTCAGGGCAGGGACACCTTTGTGCCGCAGGCGTTGTATTTATCACCCTCGTTGCGCTCAATCGCGAATTGAGGAAGCGCAATTATTTTACATCCACAATATCACCTCCAGATTTAATGGCTTGGCTTGATATTGTGGCTCTCGGCACTGTTTGCGATGTCGTTCCCTTGAAGGGTATGAATCGTGCATTTGTTTCTCGCGGCTTGGAGATCATGCATAAGCAATCCAATCCGGGGCTTGTGGCACTGGCAAAGGTAGCTCGCCAAGACGGGCCTGCCGCAGCATGGCATTTGGGATTTCTGCTTGGACCACGAATTAACGCTGGCGGACGTATTGGCGATGCTGCACTGGGAGCGCGATTGCTGATAACGGACGACCCCATTGAAGCTGAAGCAATTGCGGCTCAACTCGATATGCTGAACAGCGAGCGGCAGGCCATGGAGCAGGTCATGTTGAAGCAGGCGATAGATGAAGCTGATGCGGAGATTGGTCTTGGAGAAGGGCCCGCCGTCTTGATCACCCAAAGCGACACTTGGCACGCCGGAGTTGTTGGTCTGTTGGCCTCACGTATTAAAGACCGTTTTCGTCGGCCTGCCTTTGCCGTCACTTTCGATGATCGTGGAATAGGAGCTGGTTCAGGCCGTTCCATTGCAGGTATTGATTTGGGAAGCGCGGTTCGTGCGGCTGTTGAAGAGGGATTGTTGGAGAAGGGAGGGGGGCACGCGATGGCGGCTGGAATTACGATTAAACGTGCAAATCTCGGCGCCTTTCGTTCGTTTATGGAGGAACGGTTAACCGCCAATGTTAATCAGGTGCTCGCCAAACGCGACATGAAAATAGATGGAGCATTGAGTGCCCGTGCTGCCTCCACGTATTTAATTGATAAGCTCGACAAGGCCGGCCCTTTTGGTGCTGGCCATAGCCAGCCAGTGTTTGCTTTTCCTAATCATGTTATTCGTCATGCTGATGTTGTTGGTGCGAACCATGTGCGTTTCACACTTAACTCTCCCGATGGCGCGGAGCTGCGCGGTATTGGTTTTCGTATTGCAGATGAACCTTTGGGCAAGGCAATTCTTGCAGCCCGTGGGGAGGCAATGCATTTTGCTGGAACTCTAAGCTCTGATTTTTATCGTGGAACAAGGAGAATTCAATTACGTATTATTGACGCGGCGCATATCCCTTCACGGCTATAGACGATACTTTAGAATTTGATGTCGCATTAGGGGGTGGTCGCGGCGATTTTCCCTCGTTAGGGTACTTCCAAATCACTCGTGAAACAGAGAATACACTATGCAAGACGCGCGTAAATTTTATATCAATGGTGAATGGGTCAACCCAATTGAGGGGACTGATTTAGAAGTTATTAACCCTTCTAATGAAGAAGCATTTGCCGTTATTTCTCTTGGTGGAGAAGCCGATTCAGAAGCAGCTATTGCAGCCGCCAAAGCCGCTTTCCCAAGTTGGAGTCAGACAAGCAAGGAAGAGCGCCTTTCTATTCTTAAGAAGCTTCTTGAAATTTACATGCGGCGCTCCGATGAAATGGGAACCGTAATCAGTGAAGAAATGGGCGCTCCTATTAGCATGGCTCTTGTAGCGCAGGCAGGAACAGGAAGCGGACACATCAAAGCTTTGACCCGTGCGCTTCAGGCCTTTGAATTTGAGCGAGAGTTGCGCCCCAACACGCCCAATGACCGAATTTTACACGAGCCGATTGGAGTGTGTGGCCTTATCACCCCTTGGAACTGGCCGATGAACCAGATCGCTTTGAAGGTTGTTGCCGCCCTTGCCACTGGCTGCACAATGATCTTGAAGCCCTCAGAAATTTCGCCTCTTTCGGGCGCGTTGTTCGCAGAAATGATCCATGAGGCAGGCGTACCTGCTGGCGTATTCAATCTTTTGAATGGCGATGGCCCTGGAGTTGGGACCACTCTTTCTGGCCACGCACACGTGGATATGATTTCCTTCACAGGTTCCACACGAGCAGGAATTTTGATCACCAAGAATGCCGCTGATACGGTGAAGCGTGTTAGCCTTGAACTTGGCGGCAAGGGCGCGAATATCGTCTTTGCGGATGCGGGTGAAAAGGCTGTTCAGCAAGGCGTTCTACGATGCTTTAATAACAGTGGGCAATCCTGTAATGCACCCACTCGCATGTTAATTGAACGCTCCCGTTACGATGAAGCCGTAGAGCAGGCTAAGGAAGTCGCTGACTCCATGCTTGTTGATGTGGCTTCCAAGGAAGGCCCACATATGGGGCCAGTGGTTTCTGAGCTACAATACGATAAGATCCAAGCTCTCATTGAGAAGGGCATCAATGAAGGTGCTCGCCTCGTTGCAGGTGGTCTGGCTCGCCCAGAGGGTCTGAACCGAGGCTACTTCGTTCGTCCAACGGTGTTCGCCGATTGTAACAACGATATGACTATTATGCGGGAAGAAATTTTTGGTCCCGTTATCGCTTTGATGCCGTTCGATAGCGAGGATGAAGCCATCGAAATTGCGAACGACACCGTTTATGGGCTGACCAATTACGTACAAACATTGGATGGAGAGAAGGCCAACCGGGTGGCGCGTCAAATGCGCACTGGCATGGTTGATATGAACGGTCAGGCCCGTTCCTCTGGTTCTCCCTTCGGTGGTTACAAACAGTCAGGAAACGGCCGTGAAGGCGGTACTTGGGGGCTGGAAGAGTTCCTAGAAGTGAAATCAATTGGTGGTTGGAGCTCAGAATAGCTCCACTATTTGTAAGGCCAATCATTTTTTCCGAGGGCTGATATTCCATCAACAACGCGGGTAAAGGCTGCCTTTATCCGCGCTGATGTATGACGTCCTCGTAAAAACCCATGAACGAGGCCCGCTTCATTGAACCAGATGGCTTGCCCTCCTGTGGCAAGAATTTTGTTACAGTAATCTCGTCCATTATCGCTGAGTGGATCGCATTGAGCTGAAATAATTACGGTTGGGGGCAACCCTTTGAAATCTGTATCATTGAGGGGGGAGCAGTTGGCCTCTAATAACAATCTTTCATTCCCATTGGTGCGCTTGGTCTTGTAGAATGTTGTTTCCGCAGTACTCAGCAATGGGGCTTCAGCGTGTTCTATAAATGATCCTTTTGAGAGATCGCTACTCAGGCCTGGGTAGATCAACACCTGCCCAACGGGTTTAGCATCAATGTTTCTTGTTGTGTGAGATACTGCCACTGCAAGGTTACCGCCAGCACTGTCTCCCACCACAATTGTTGGTAGCGCGCTGTCCGCTGATACATATTTGAAGGCCGCAACAGCATCATTGAAATCGTCTGGATAGCTGTGCTCAGGAGCAAGCCGGTAATCAACGGATGTCACGCCAAATCCAGTGCGCTCACAAATTTCAGCGCAAATGTCATCGTGGCTTTCTAAGCCGCCAACAACAAAACCACCTCCGTGATAATAGACAACACGCGCTTTTGGTTGTGCTCCTTCCATCGAATAGTTTCTGATAGGAATGTCATAGTCTGGCGTAGAGATAACGCCATCAACAGCACTCACTCCTTCAGGATATCCCTTGAAGAATGCACGGCACATTTTGTTATAAACCATCCGTTGCTGCTCTACCGTATTATTAAGTGTTTCAGGCGGATACCAAGAGTTGGTTTCTGTGATGAATGCCCAAGTTTCTTCGTCTATCAGCTCACGGTATTTTGCGGGATAAGCTGAGTGGGGCAATAGTTTTCCTCTAAACGAAAGAGCCTACAAGGTTATCCTTGCAGGCTCTTTTTACAAGTCACGAATTTTATTCGCTAGCCTAATTATCTTCTGGCTTGTCTGGCGTTACATCTAGAGACCTAGCTGTGCTTGTTATTTTTACGTCGGTTTTGCAATTTTTCATGCAGGGTTCTACTTTTTTGAAGACGGGGCTTTTTAGGCGGTCGTCTGGGAAGAAACCTT
>JAZGEY010000016.1:0-112282 GCA_036478985.1 Rhizobiaceae bacterium | reverse complement strand
TATTGGAGTTTGAACGAAGATGAGCGAATATCAATTACATTGTTTAGCTGAATCCGGTAATGCCTATAAGGCAGCCCTGATGCTCGAATTGTGCGGTCTGGACTGGTCATCGATTTTAGTCGATTATCCTAATGGTGAGATGCAAACATCGAAATTTCGCCAAGACATTAATCAATTTGGCGAAGTCCCGGTGCTGGTGCATAAGGATCTGCAATTATCGCAATCAGGTGTCATTCTAAATTATCTATCAGAACAGACTGGGCAGTTCGGGCCTGCCAATAAGCATGAAGAATACGAAATCTTGCGCTGGATATTGTTCGATAATCATAAATTCACCAGCTATTTGGCGACGCGTAGGTTTGCCCTGCGTTTTATGAAAACCGGTGACACAGAAATAACCAACTTTCTGGGCGAGAAAGTAAAGGGCGCTCTTGAGGTTGTCGAAAAACATATGGCCGACAGAGATTTTATTGCCACACCAACACTCTCAATCGCCGACATTTCTATGTGCGGTTATCTCTATTACGGCGATGAATTGGAGCAGAACTTAGGCAGCTATTCAAATATCAACGCCTGGATGGATCGCATCGCGGCAACAGATGGTTGGAAACATCCCTATGATCTCATGCCGCGCGCTTTTCCAGCTTAGAGCATTTGCGGGTTATTTTTGACCATACCCGGCTGGCTGGGCCGAGCTAATCCTGCTTACCTTGGTTCAGCGTGAAAACGGCCATTCGACTAAGAGGCAAAGAGCGGCAGGTTTGTCCCGCTCAGGCGTGCGCGGTGTTGCCTTTGCAAATGTCTTCTATTTTGTTTTATCAACGACAGGTATCGCCGTCCTGGAATGATCAATGTAAGTGTTGGGAAATGGCAAGTGTCAGTGTAAGTTGATAGGAATGCTGCTTCACGTAACTGTCACGCGCATCTTGCGGCACTTACTCCCCTTGGGCAGCGTTGCTAACCGCACCACTTGGCACTCTGTCTTCTAGGGCGAAGCTGCGGTCTTTCACAGCTGGCCTTGGGGCGAAGGTGGCAATAATTTTATTTGCGGCATTGCGTTGTGCTTCGCTGGCTTTGGCGAAGGCGGCGCGGCGCATTTTGCGTATGGATTTTACACCCTTACGGGCAGAATGGGTCGCGGCTTTTGTCATATAGACCAAACCACGCACGGGCCGTCTGCGAACCCCTTCCCCATAAAACAACATCTCGCCCAATTCAGCCTGCGCACGGGCATGGCCTTTGCGGGCTGCTAGGCTATACCAACGGGCTGCACTTCTGGGTTGTTTAACCCCAAGGCGACCACTTCGGTATAATTTTCCTAATTCGTATTGGGCAGCAGGGTCTTTATAGAGAGCTGCGGCGCGATAAAAATGATCTTCGGCACGGCGCGGGCTACGTCTAAGGTTCGTGCCTTTAATGCCGTGCAGAGAATAACGACCAAGTGCGATGACTGCGCTAGCGACATAGGCTCTCTCTTGCATGTTTGGTGCGCGTTCCGCATAGCGGTTAGCAATTTTGGAATAAAGCTTATAGGCCGCCAAATGGTTTTTCTCGATGCCGACGCCTCTTTGAAGCATTCGTGCTAATTGCCATTCTGAGGCTAGGTCATTTCTTTTAGCACCAAAGCGAAAAGCGCCGATGGCGGCATCCATATTACCTTTTTTGAAAGCCTTGAACCCATACCGCAAAACAGTACGCGGCTCTTCATCTGTCTTGAACTGCTTTTCAGGATCGAATGCATAAGCACTTACAACGCCAAGCGAAAACGCTAGCGTTGTAGTGGCCAATGCCAATCTAATCTGTTTATTGCATACCTGCATAAATGTCTTATTCCGCCTTAGCCTAAAATGAAGCGCGGCCCAATTGGCGCGCAGTTCTAATTCTTCGGACATATTTTTCGTCAGTGCCACACAATACCATTTGCCGCACAAGTTCTTGTACATGGATGTGAGCGCCATTTGTGTTTGAATAACGGCAATTCCGCCCCAAAGCTGTATAGCAGATAAGATGTTAAGCTGGTGTTGCAGATTAGGCACATTTTAACAGGAACGTATCACAAGTAAGCACTCGACACAGTTTTCATCTCGTTACATGCTTCAATGACGAGAAATATGGAGGTAGAGCCGATAATGTCAGAGGAATTGGAAGAAGATAGCGGCCATTTTGCGGCCGCTTATACTGTTAAAACTCAGGCAGAAACCAAGGACTTCTATAGCTCTTGGGCTGAGACTTATGACAAGGAGGTTGGCGAAGACAATGCCTATGCCCAACCAGGCCGCGCAACAGAAATGCTTTTGCGGTATTCTCAAGACAGGCATATTCGCATTCTAGATGCTGGCTGCGGCTCCGGCCTTTCTGGTGTTGCCTTGAAACATGCTGGCTTCAGGGATGTAGATGGTTGCGATTTTTCACCTGAAATGTTGACGAGAGCCAAGACTAAAGCCTGCTATCAAAATCTGTTTGAGGCTGATCTCAACAAAGGGCAAGTCAACATCAAGGATGCCACCTATGGCGCAATCACATGCGTTGGCGTGTTTTCCTTCGGTCATGTGGCTCCAAATGCTTGCGATGACCTTATTCGGTTATTGAAACCACGTGGTTTTCTCATCATCGCACTGAACGAGCAATATTGGGAAAAGGGAGATTTGTCGGACAAAATTGATGCCATGGTTGCGAATGGAACAGTGCGGCTTCTGGCAAAAGAGTTTGGCGATCACTTGCCTGGCCACGGTGTAATGGGATGGGTACTGGCGCTAGAAAAACTATAAGGCATGACTTTGTGCGGGTCTAAATCGACCTTAGGTCTGATTAACAACCCAGCGCACTATGCTTCTAGCGAGCTCATCGAAAGACGCATCAAAAGCCGCAACGTAGGCGTCGGCGGTATCCCCACCCGAATTGGTTTTGGCAGTAAATATACGGGTTTCACGAACCAACCCTGTTTTGTCCGCCAGTAATTTAATCGAGATTTCAATAACAGCTGAACCGTTAGAGATTTCAAAACGGCGGATTGAACTGACGAGTTGATAATCGATAACCAATCCATCACCCGGTTTTGCAGTCGCACCCGTTGCACCAGTATTCTCGAATGCCTCAACCAGCTTTGCCTGTACCATGCGGGGCACTGTGTCTGACCACTGCGCACCAGCCAGATAGGTGATAACGGCGGGGGATGGCTTGACGATGAAACGGTCACTATCAATTGATTTCAAGGCAGTTGGCAATTTCACCAATATCTGAGAACGAGTTCCGCCACGCAAACCAGAAAAATCATCTGGGGCTGAGATGTCATATGTTTCCCGTGGGGCTTCTGGCGATTTGACCAGCGCGCAAGATGATACTGCAAAGGCAACGGCGGCACAGGCCGCAATTGTTCTCACTGTTTTCAAAACTTTGAAATCCCAACGCATCAACTACTTCATTCCTTAAACGTCTAAACCTATCGGCTTAAACTATCGGCGAGGCCGCCTCTTACCCGTTTCACGAACTCGCGACCCACCTGCCCCTGAAATGAGAGAGGAAGGGTTGCGTTCAATGTTCCTGATAACACGATCAATCCTGTTAATCGACTGCCGTGCATCCTGAATTAACCCCTGTGTGTCTCCTAAGCCACGCTTTGTGAATGAGGTAATACCACGGGATACTTCAGCGATGCTAATATCTAAGTTGCGAGCCGTGCGGCGGAACTCGGCCAACGTTTTGCGTGCGTCGGCCACCAAACCATTACTTGCGCCACTGCCCAGCAGGTTATCAATCTTGCTAACAACGCTATCAATCTTTTTAGATGACGTGTTGAGGCGTGCTGCGAGTTGGGTCGCGTCAGATATCATCTGATCAATGTCATCACTTCTGTTACCAAACTTTGAAGTCACTTTCTTTACGTCATCGACGATCCCTTGAGCACCTTTTGCAGCATTAGAGATGTTCTCCACCGCAGCATTGACCCGATCTGCATCGACTGCAGCTAACAAAGTTGAGACACTTTTACTGGCGGCAGCCATGTCAATAATAAGCGTGCGAACCGCTACTTGGTCTATGCCTTCAACCAGCCCCCGCGCACTGCTGACAGTGGCTTGGATATCGTCTAACGTTTTGCCAATTTTTGTTTCATCAATTGCGGCCAGAACCTTTTCGGCACGACCTGCGGATTTATCAATGTTTGCTAGGGCGGAACTGACCAACGCTGGGTCAACCGCGGCCACAACTTTGTCCACTTTACCCATGGTGACGGATAGTTTTTCGGAAAAATCATTTAACTGCGTTGCGGTCTTTGCGACTGTTTCCACAAGCGTTGCGATTTGTTCTTTCTGATCTGCGAGAGACTTCGTGAAGCTCTCTACATTATCGACCGTGCTTGCAATCTTCTTAGGGTCAACGGCGGCAAGTATTCCCTCAACTTTTGTAAGCGAGCCGTCCAACTGCCCTGAAAGGCGCTCTAAGGTTATGGCGACATTTCCGGCGCTATCCATGAATTTTTTCACCCCGTCACTATTTTGCGCCAAGGCATCTGAAAAAGTTTCAGCGTTACTCAAAGTTCGTGTGACGACGGGCTCATTTGTTTGAACAAAAGACTCCAAAGTGTTCATGACATTTTCTGTGCGCAAGGCGATGCCATTGATACGGGTTAGCAGGTCTGCGAGGGCTGCTGGATCCCCAGTAATTTGAGGGACTGCCCCACCTGCGTTTCCTGCTTGGAGAAGACCCGGAGCTGATGGACTGCCGCCTTCCAATTGAATAAATGCGCCACCTGAGAGGCCTCGAATACCAATTGTCGCACGGGTATCGCTACGAATAGGCGTGGCAGAATTTACTTCCGTATGAACCACAACAAATTGCGGCTGATCAACATCTAAAGAGATGCCTTTAACACGGCCAACGTTGATACCGTTGAACTGCACTAAGCTACCCGGCCCTAGCCCTGAGACGGAGCCCTGAATGCGCACATCTACAGGTACAAGATTATCCGTATCCCCATAGCGGCCAAACCAAAAGACCAAAACAAAAGTAGCCACGATGGCTGCCAAAGTAAAAAATCCTACAGCAATGTAATTAGCGCGTGTTTCCATGGAGTGAACTTATAGAGGTATGATTGAGCCAATGCTATGGCTTAGTGGAACGTTTCTTTACGATAGCGCGGGATCTTTTACCTTTGAAATAGGCTCTTATCCACGGGTCATCAAACTCGGCAATTTGGGCTAATGGCCCCTCGGCTAAAACTTGACCATCTTTTAGCACAGCGATTCGATCGCAAACGGCATGGAGGCTATCAAGATCGTGGGTTACCATGTAAACAGTCAGCCCTAAGGTCTCGCGGAGTGAAGCCAAGAGTTCGTCAAAATCTGCGGCTCCAATTGGATCCAAACCTGATGTTGGTTCGTCTAAGAAAACCAGCTCTGGATCAAGCGATAACGCCCGCGCAAGGCTTGCTCGTTTGATCATGCCGCCAGATAATTCGGAAGGATATTTATCCCCCGCATCGGGGCGCAGGCCAACCAGTTCGATTTTCACTGCCGCGAGTTCATCCATCAAACGCGGGTCGAGATCAAGATATTCGCGCATCGGCACTTGGATATTTTCTTTCACCGTCAAGGATGAGAACAAAGCACCGTGCTGAAACAACACCCCCATGCGCCGATCAATTGCTAATCTCGTTGCCGCATCAGCTTTATCGTAGTCTTGGCCGAAGAGTTCTATTTTCCCAGCTTGTTTTTTTACAAGACCTAAAATGGTTCGCATAAGCACAGACTTACCAGAGCCAGAACCGCCGACGAATCCGAGAATTTCTCCACGATAAACATCAAGGTTCAGGCCTTTTAGAATCTTTGCTTTCCCGAAGGCCACATGAACATCCCTCACCTTCAGGATGATTTCTCGGCCCGTGTTTTTGTTCTCAATCATGCTCAATACCCAATCGCAGCATAGAACATGGCAAAAAGACCATCGACAACAATGACAGCAAAAATAGAACGCACAACAGCGGCTGTTGTTCTGCGGCCTAAATCTTCCGAGCTACCGCCAACTTTCAAACCTTCAACAGAAGCCGCTAACCCAATGATCAACGCCATGAACGGCGCTTTGATAAGCCCTGATATCATGTGCTGTGGCGGGACATTTTGTTGGAGCGCTTCTAAAAATTGAGGGGGTGATATGCCAATATAAAAATTTGAAATCGTAATAGCGCCAAGCATACCAGCCAGATCGCTTAACAGCGTTAGAATGGGCAAGACGATAATCAGCGCAATTAACCGTGGAAAAATTAGAACGCCCACAGGGTTCAAGCCAATGACTTCCAGCGCATCAATTTCTTCACGCATTTTCATTGTGCCAATTTCAGCCGTGATAGCGCTTCCTGTTCGGCCTGCAACCATGATGGCCGTAAGCAACACACCTATTTCTCGAAAGTGTAAGATGCCAACCATGTTCACGGTGAGCAGTTCCTCCCCGTAATATTTCAGTTGGTACGCGCCCTGTTGGGCAATAATTGCTCCAATTAAGAAAGACATAACGGCAATAACAGGAACTGCACGTAAGCCCATGTGATCCATCTGGTGAATAATGGACATAAAGCGAATCCCATTACGGGAACCAGCTTTCATTTGCGGGCCGCGAATTGCGGAACCGATAAGGAAGAATCCTGAGAGTAAATCGTTCCACAGGGTAACAACACCGCGGCCAAAGCTTTCGACAAACCCGACAGAGACAGCAGGCTCTATTGGTTCAACAGCCTGAATCCTATTTTGGTCTGGGTGGAGCACCTCAACCAATTCCGTATGTTTTGCACCACCATCTTGATGGGTAAACTCTCTGCCCTGCTTTTCCGCATGACGGCGAAACCGTTCGATTAGCCAAGCACCAGCCGTATCAAAGCCTGACACTTGGCTCGTCTCAATATTGATGGCCGGGTATGCCTCAGCCATTATCGCCCGTAATGCACGATCTACTTCTGTAATGCCGGTAATAGTCCAATCACCAAAACAAACGAGTTTCCAAACAGTATTTGAGCGTTCAACAGAAAACCGCGCCTTGCCCGCATAGGCAGATCGTAAATCATTGTTGGCTTCATATTCGCTCACGGGTTGCAGAAACTTTCTTGTCTAACCACTCTGTTATTAAACTATACTATAACGCTAAAGCCCGCGCCATCATATCCGCATCAATATTACCACCAGAAAGCGTAGCAACAACGGTTTTTCCCGTAACATCTAGCTTGCCAGCCAGAAGTGCCGCTAGAGTCACGGCTCCCCCTGGTTCCACAACCAGTTTCATTTCACGAAAGGCAAAGGCCACGGCGGCTAACGCTTCTTCATCTGTTACTTGCAACCCCTCGGCAAGTTTTCCCTTACAAATGGCAAAAGAAAGTTGGCCAGACATTGGGGTAACAATAGCATCACACACACTTGGTGTTTTGGAATTATCCCCCACACGTTCACCTGCGATATGAGAACGGGCAAGGTCGTCGTAACCAGCAGGTTCAACTGGATGTACTTTTACATTCGGGAAATGATGGCTGGTTGAAAGTAGCGTTCCTGCCAGTAACCCACCACCACCTGCGCAAACGAGCATATGATCCAGCTCCAACCCCATAGCCATTAGGTCTTGCGAAATTTCCAAACCCGCAGTTCCCTGCCCCGCAATAACATTGAAATTATCGAACGGGTGCACAATCGGCATACCACGTTCTTCTGCATATACTCTTGTGAGCTCTTCACGGTCGTCGTTATGGCGATCATATTCAACAACTGTTGCACCTGAACGGCGGGTACGTTGAACTTTGGCCTTGGGGGCATCAGCTGGCATGATAATAGTTGCTGGATAGCCCTTGAGCCGTGCGGCTTCCGCGATGCCTTGAGCATGGTTACCAGATGAACAGGCCAAGACCCCTGTTCCACGTGCAGTATCAGGAATATGGTGCATGGCATTGAAAGCACCACGGAATTTAAAACTACCTGTGCGTTGCAAACATTCTGGTTTGAAAAAAATCCGCGCCCCCAGTTTTTCGTCTAAAACGTCGCTGCTAACCAAGCCGGTGCGAAATGCATGCCCCTCGATGACCTCTGCGGCTGCTAAAATATCTTGGTAAACTGGGAGTTTTGATGAGGTCAACATAAGCCGATACCTTTGGATAAAATCACTTTTGAGGTAGATTACTCACAAAATAGGGTCAACTTAAAACTTGTATTGATAACAATCGAAATAACAGACCATTTAAAAGGGAACTAACGAGATGGATTTAGGAATTTCAGGCCGTAAAGCAATCGTTTGCGCATCAAGCGAAGGATTGGGCAAAGGCTGCGCTATTGCATTGGCTGAGGCGGGTTGTGAAGTCATCGTTAATGCCCGCACGGCAAAGACTGTCGAAGCTACCGTTGCCGAAATCAAAGCCGCGACGGGTGGAAACATCATTGGAGTTGCTGCCGATGTAAGCACGGCTGAAGGCCAAGCCGCTATTCTCGCCGCCTGCCCAAACCCAGACATTCTGGTCAACAACAACGGCGGCCCACCCATGAAAAGCTTCAAGGACCTCACCCGTGAAGCTATGCTTGAAGGCGTTGTCCAGAACATGGTGACTCCCATTGAGCTCATCCAAGCAGTGGCAGAAGGTATGGCGGAACGAGGTTTTGGCCGCATTGTCAATATAACCTCTATGTCCGTATTGATGCCCATCAAGGGGTTGGATTTATCATCTGGTGCTCGTGCAGGCTTAACCGCATTTCTTGCGGGTGTTCGCCCATTATATGCAGGCCAAAATGTCACCATCAACAACTTGCTCCCAGGAAAGATGGACACGAAACGCCTTCGTGGCGGGTTCCCGGGTGGCGCTAAGGCTAATGGCATTAGTGAAGAAGCATTTGCTCAAACAGTTAAGGACGGAATTCCGGCTAAGCGTTTTGGTACGCCAAAAGAATTTGGAAACACCTGTGCCTTTTTATGTTCTGATCATGCGGGCTATATAAATGGGCAGAATATATTGATGGATGGCGGTCTCTTCACCCACTCATTCTAAGGCTGGTTACTAACAATTAACTCAAACTGTAATTAACCCTCATTTGATTTACTGAATTGATAATAATTGTCGCTATTGCTTTATGCAGACATCCGCGCTGCAATAGCATTGCGGCATTTTGAGTAGATTTAGGGGCAATTCCGTGTTCATACCGACTATCAACATTGTTACATTGCCCGTCCGCTTGTTCATAGCAATCGCGGTTTTGTTAGCTTTTGGTGTTTTTTCAGAAACAGCGCACGCGCAAAGCAACAGTTGCTCCAGCTTGCGACATCAACTGGCATCCCTTAGCCGCGGTAGTGATGGCGGCTCCGCAAAATACCGTCGTGCGGCAAAAGCACAAAAGCGCCAGATAAGCCGTATCCGATCAAAAATGAGTGGTTATGGCTGTACAGCCAAAAGAAAATTCTTCAGCCGCGAGAAACATCCATCGTGCCGAGGGCTTCGAAGCACTCTCATCAAAATGAAGCGCAATCTTAGCTCGCTTCAGCGCAAAGCTGGTGGTTCAGGCAGCAAGAGCAAGAGCAAACGCCGCAGGATTGTCCGCGCTATGCGCCGCAACCGTTGTGGTAAAAAAAATACCCGTCAAGCTAGCGTTAAGCGCACAACAATTCTCGAGCAAATTTTTGGCAGTTCTAAACAGAAACGTCGCCGTCAACAGGCAGCTGCAAGAAAGCGCAGGGCACTCCGATTAGAACAGAAGCGGCAGAGTAAAAACAATCGTAAAAGCAATCGCAGAAATGTTGGTAAGAAAGAATATAAACGTATCCGTTCAACTGAAGATCAACTGCGTAAATTGAATTACAATACGGTTCGCACAATTTGTGTTCGTACCTGTGACGGATATTTCTTCCCCGTAAGTTTTTCGACCAACAAACAATCAATTCGTGGTGATGCCAGCGCTTGTAGTAACCTATGTCCAGGTACAGAAATGAAGCTCTATTACCACAAAACCGCGAGCCAAAGCACAGAGCAAATGATCTCAAGGGAAAATGGTAAGCCCTACACTTCCCTGCCGACGGCTTTCGCCTATCAAAAAAGCTATAACCCCAGCTGTTCTTGCAACTATCGTTTGTTAGATCGTCAGGAAGCCGCGAAGCCAGAAACTGTTACCGCCAAAGAAAAACAAGCATCTGAGCGACGCGTCATTTCCCGTATAGCAAAGCCTAATTGGCGCGTTGATCGTGGGCAGGACCCAGAAACATTGGCCAACGCCAAGGGCGACTTCAACAAAGACATTATTGAAGAACTAGACCCAACAAATGGCGACGACAAGCGTGTTGCAGAAAACCGTAAGGTTAGGGTAGTCGGCGACGCGTATTTTCCAAACCAATAATTGGTAAGAGTGCGCCCAAGTCAGGGCCGTGCTCTAAACCTGTTAAAGCTACGCGCAATGGCATGAACAGCGCCCGCCCCTTGCGGCCCGTCTCAGCTTTTACTGCCGCTGTCCAGATTTTCCAAACGTCGTCCCCCCAAGGGCCATCTGGTAGCAAAGCGGTCGCTTGAACAACAAATTCAGCATCTTCATCATCAAGCTTTGCTTTTGCGAAGTTCCCATCAACGATATTTTTCCATTCGCTTACATCTTTGAAGCGAGAAATGTTAGCACGAACCGTCAGCCAGAAAGCTTCGCCAAGATCGGCATCTAAAGCTTCCAGACGTGGTTTGGCTACCGTGTAGTCCATTTCATGCAATAGCTTTTCATTCAGGGCAACAAGGTCTTCTGCATCAAACTTTGAATCTGATTTAGAAACACGCGAGGGATCAAACAGCTCTCCCAAAGCCTCCAAACTCTCACAGGCTTCAACATCCAGCGACATGCCAATAAGTGTCGCCAGTGATGCAACGGCCATCGGCTCCAAGCCATCTTCATTTAGGCTGGCGATGGATAGAGCGCCTTTGCGTTTGGATAGGCCCTCACCGGAAGAATCTTGAAGCAAGTTGTGGTGGCCGAATTCAGGCGCTTTGTACCCAAGCGCTTCAAAAATCGCAATCTGCACTCCGGTGTTCGTCACATGGTCCCCACCTCGAATAACGTGGGTTACACCCATCTCTGCATCATCAACCACTGAAGGCAATGTGTAGAGATATGTACCATCACCACGAATGAGAATTGGATCAGACATAGAGGCGAGATCAACTGTTTGTTCGCCCTTCATCACGTCATTAAAATGAACATCTGTTCGACGAGTTTCGAAGGGACTAGTTTCATAGTTAGGCAGGAGAAAACGCCAATGCGGTTTCTTTCCTTCGGCTTCAAGCGCTGCCCGTTCTTCGTCAGTCATTTTCAACGAAGCGCGGTCGTAAACAGGCGGTAAGCCACGAGTCATTAGGCGCTTACGGCGGCGGTCAATTTCGTCTGGAGATTCGTAGCAAGGATAGAGTAGCCCGTCGGCGCGCAGTTTTTCAGCGGCTTTATCGTATAGGGCAAAGCGGTCTGATTGCTTTTCCGTTTGGTCAGGATCGAGGCCAAGCCATGCAAGATCGTTGATGATCCCTTGGGCAAATTCATCCGTAGAACGTTCAGTATCCGTATCATCCAACCGAAGAATATATTTGCCGCCATATTTCTTCGTGAACAACCAATTGAACAGTGCGGTGCGTATGTTGCCGATATGCAATCGTCCCGTCGGTGATGGGGCAAAACGAACAACTGGATTTTTGATATTTGTCATTGGTAATTCTCGATAGAGCTTGAGCAGCTTACTGCTTGCTATTGTTTCATTGCAGATATGCCTGTTGGCCGATTATCGCAAGGGTCGTTTCTAACTGTGAGGCTTAAACGTACCAACCAAGGGCAACTTGAGCTTCTTCGCTTAGGCGTTCTGGTGTCCACGGCGGATCGAAAACCATTTGCACCTTAACGCCAGAAACGCCTTCAACAGGACCAACGGCATTTTCCACCCACCCGGGCATTTCGCCAGCAACAGGGCAACCCGGCGCGGTAACGGTCATGTCGATATCAACCATGCGGTTGTCATCAATGTCGATGCGGTAAATTAAGCCAATCTCGTAAATGTCGGACGGAATTTCCGGATCGTAAACCGTTTTAATTGCGGCAATAATATCAGTCGCCAACCGATCCAATTCCTCTTGCGGAATGGAACTTGGAGTTTGCTCGCCGATGGCGGCCGCGTTTGGGCCAGTTTCCATTTCAGCGGTTGTAAGTTTTGTATCGCTCATTTCATTATCCTTCACGAAAAGAATTTCCGTGCCTTTTCGAGTGCTTCCACCAATACGTCAACTTCGGCGCGGGTGTTATAGAGACCAAAACTGGCACGGCATGTGGACGTAACGCCAAAGCGCTCCATCAAAGGCTGGGCGCAGTGAGTGCCGGCCCGTACAGCAACACCTGATCTGTCGATCACCATCGAGACATCATGGGCATGTATACCCTCCAATTCAAACGAGAATATGGAGCCTTTGTCGGGTGTATCGCCAATGATCCGTAGTGAGTTTATTTTCTGCAACTGCTCGCGCGCATAGTCGCGT
Source organism: Rhizobiaceae bacterium (assembly GCA_036478985.1). Taxonomy (GTDB): domain Bacteria; phylum Pseudomonadota; class Alphaproteobacteria; order Rhizobiales; family Rhizobiaceae; genus Pseudahrensia. The sequence continues at coordinate 99,786 of JAZGEY010000016.1, read as the reverse complement.
AAATCCAATTCATGAGCGGCTATGTTTTCGAGACCAATGTTTTCCATATAATCGAGTGCCGCACCCAGACCAATCGCTTGCACGATGGGCGGTGTTCCAGCTTCAAAGCGATGCGGTGGGTCGTTGTAGGTAACGCCATCCTTGGTCACATCAAGGATCATCTCCCCGCCCCCTTGGAACGGACGCATTTCTTCAAGCGCTTCTTTCTTGCCATAGAGAACGCCAATGCCCGAAGGCCCATAAAGCTTGTGACCCGTAACAGCGTAAAAATCGCAATCCATGTCCTGCACATCAACAGGCATATGAACCGCCCCTTGGGAACCATCCACCAACACCTTGATGCCGCGCGCATGGGCCATGGCGCAAATTTCTTTAACGGGGACAATTGTGCCCGTAACGTTCGACATTTGCGTGATCGCAATAAGCTTTGTGCGCTCAGTACAAGCCGCTTCTACCGCTTCTAACGACAGCCCACCATCATCATCGCAATCGACCCATACAAGCTTCACCCCTTGGCGCTCACGCAGGAAGTTCCACGGCACGATGTTGGAATGATGCTCAAGGATGGAGAGAACGATCTCATCCCCCTCACCCATGGTCGGCATGGCATAACCATAGGCCACGAGATTGATCGCTTCAGTCGTTCCCGCCGTAAATACAATATTCTCATCGCTCGGCGCATTGAGGAATTTACGAACTTTACCCCGCGCTGCTTCATAGGCATCGGTGGCAGCATTAGAAAGGAAATGCAGACCACGATGCACGTTGGCATATTCGTTTTCATAAGCATGGCTCACCGCATCAATAACCTGACGGGGCTTTTGAGCGGACGCACCGTTGTCGAGATAGACCAACGGCTTGCCATGCACTTCACGATGCAGGATCGGGAAGTCGGCACGGGTGGCTTCTAGGTTGTACTTAGACATGCTTTTCCATCCACACATCAATGCGAGATTCCAATGCCTCAACCAATGCCTCGTCGTCCATTTCTTCAACGACTTCGGCAACGAATGCTTTTATCAACATGCGCCGTGCGGCCTCCTTAGAGATACCCCGCGCCATCAGGTAGAACAGATAGCTTTCTTCTAAATCCGTAACCGTTGCACCGTGGGCGCATTGGACGTCGTCGGCGAAAATTTCGAGTTCTGGCTTGGCGGAAAAATCGCAATCATCTGACAACAACAAGGTGTTGCAAGCCATGCGAGCATCGGTCAGTTGCGCTGCTTGCGCTACGTTGATTTGTCCTTGGAACACGCCCTTGCCACGGCCTGTTACAACATTACGGAATATCTCATTAGAAACCGTGTTCGGGGTGTGGTGGTTGATAACCGAAGTCACGTCGATCAGAGCATCGCCGCCGATTAAATTCACACCTGAAATATTGAGAGCGACGTTCTCGCCCTTCACTTCAAAATAGATTTCTTGACGAACGAGTTTACCGCCTCCGTTGAGGACAAATAAGTTGAGGGTGGCGTTGTCTTTCAATTCAACGGAAAGACGAGCCAACCGTTGCGCCATATCGCCTTCTTCAATCACCAGCGTGTAATTGAGCGTTGCGCCCTCTTCGATGGTGATGTTCACAACTGAGCTGCTTAAATAAGCGACGCCATTGTTGCCACAGAAACGATCGACAATTTTGCCTTTGGCGTTTTTGCCAACGCTGACTTTATTGCGAGTGACGGCCATGCCGCCTTCTTCGCCCACATAGGAATTGGCGATACCGATATTGCCAGCAACGGTGCTATCGGCCGCAAAGGAAATGCTGACGCCATCGTTGGTGAAAGCTGTGTTTAGTGTCTCGACAGTGTTGGCCAAAGCCACCACACTGGAACCAAAATCACCGCTTTGAAAACCTGGGATAACGGAAACGCCCTCTGGCAAATCATCCGCCATGTCGGCAAAATAATAGCCGTTGACCATCGGCAAGCGAACTGCAGGAATAAGCCGCTCGTAATCGAGCATGGCATGCGCCGCCAGATCAGAATTCGGGCGCTGGCTTGGAGAGTAGCCCTTGGCGAGATTGGCACGCAGGTCAGTGTAATGGAACGCCTCAACGCGGCGCGTTGGCAGACCGTTGGTTTTCAACGCTTCTATCGCTGTATCGCGGGACGCTCGAACCTTATCGTCCCCTGCCAACCAATCGGCGGCAGAGTAAGCTTCAATCAAAAATGTTTCCGCATCCGTTAAGGTGCGTGGATTATGAACTGTCATGGTCTTTTACGCCGCCGCTTCAATTACGTCTGCATAGCCTTTTTCTTCCAGCTCCATTGCCAGAGTTTTATCACCAGATTTGATGATCTTCCCCTTCGATAAAACATGCACCGTGTCCGGCACAATATGGTCAAGTAAACGCTGGTAGTGGGTGATAACGATAACTGCGCGACCTGGTGAACGCAGCATATTGACCCCTTCGGAGACAACCTTAAGCGCATCAATATCGAGGCCAGAATCCGTCTCGTCCAAAATGCAAAGCTTTGGTTCAAGCAATGACATTTGTAAAATCTCAGCACGTTTCTTTTCGCCGCCAGAAAACCCAACATTGACGGGACGTTTAAGCATGTTGAAGTCGATCTTCAAATCACCCGCCGCAGCCCGTACTTTCTTGATGAAATCAGGAGTAGTTAGAATGTCCTCACCGCGTTGCTTGCGCTGGGAGTTCATGGCTTCTTTTAGGAACGACATGGTGGGAACACCGGGAATTTCGACAGGGTATTGGAAAGCCAAAAACACACCAGCAGCGGCCCGTTCTGTAACGTCCATTTCCAACAGGTCTTGACCATCATAGGTGATCGACCCTTCGGTAACTTCGTAGTCTTCCTTGCCGGAAAGCACGTAGGACAGCGTCGATTTACCAGACCCATTAGGCCCCATAATAGCCGCCACTTCTCCAGCTTTAACCGAGAGGTTTAGCCCATTAAGAATTTTTGTATCCGTATCCGCAATGCGAACGTGAAGGTTTTTAATTTCTAGCATTTGTTTTGTTCTTTCTTCGAACTATTTGATCAATTTAGGCGGCCAATCGATGTCTAACTTCACTCCAAAATGGCCTGCCCCTCTATTTCCTCGATCCCAACCACCAACAATTACCGAGTCGCATTTTGCTTTTACTGAACCAAACCAGTCGCGATAGTCTGCGGCGTCATCTCGTGACAAATGGCCGACTTGAAGTCCATTAATTGTGATTTTGACAGCATTCGAGTCATGTGGGTTGTTTTTTTCTGGGACTAACTTCGCTTCGCAGTGAAACTCAGCACTCTCCTCTGTTTTTCCACCAGTAATCTTTGTTAAATTTTGTTGATAATAGGATTCTCCTACAATGTCGAAATCCTCGGCAAACATTTCAAAGATCAACTCGCGTTTGCCAAACAAAGAAGAGAATATACCCATCACCCCACACTCCCCTCAAGCGAAATACTAATCAGCTTCTGCGCTTCAACCGCAAATTCCATTGGCAATTCTTGGATCACTTCTTTGACGAAGCCATTCACAATCAGTGCGATTGCTTCCTCTTCGGGGATGCCCCGTTGGAGACAGTAGAACAGTTGATCGTCGGAAATCTTTGAGGTTGTGGCCTCGTGTTCCAATTGGGCAGATGGGTTTTTGGCTTCGATGTAGGGCACGGTGTGGGCTCCACATTTATCGCCAATCAACAGGCTGTCGCATTGGGTGAAGTTCCGTGCATCGCTTGCTTTACGGGCGATGTTGACTTGCCCGCGATAGGTGTTCGATGAACGGCCCGCCGAAATACCTTTGGAGATAATACGGCTGGTGGTGTTCTTCCCCAGATGCAGCATTTTCGTGCCGCTATCGATTTGCTGCATGCCGTTGGAAACCGCGATTGAGTAGAACTCGCCCCGCGAACCATCGCCGCGCAAAATGCAGCTTGGGTATTTCCACGTTACGGCAGAGCCTGTCTCAACCTGTGTCCATGAAACCTTGGAATTTTTGCCACGGCAATCGGCACGTTTGGTAACGAAGTTGTAAATCCCGCCCTTGCCGTTCTCGTCGCCCGGATACCAGTTTTGTACGGTGGAATATTTAATCTCAGCATCGTCAAACGCGATCAGCTCAACCACTGCCGCGTGCAATTGGTTTTCGTCCCGTTGGGGTGCGGTGCAACCTTCGAGGTAGGAAACGTAGGAGCCTTTTTCAGCGATAATAAGCGTGCGCTCAAATTGGCCTGTGTTTTGCTCGTTAATTCGGAAATAAGTGGACAACTCCATCGGACAACGCACGCCCTCAGGAATGTAAACGAACGTGCCATCTGTAAACACGGCGCAGTTGAGCGTTGCGAAATAGTTGTCGGTTACGGGAACGACAGTCGCCAAGTATTTTTGAATAAGCTCTGGATAGTCTTTAATCGCTTCCGAAATCGAGCAGAAAATCACGCCAGCTTTTGCAAGTTCTTTACGGAATGTGGTGACAACGGAAACGGAATCGAACACCGCATCCACAGCAACGCGACCAGATTTATAAATGTTGTCGCCCCAATCGCCCTCTTCACCTTCTTCCGTAGCTTCAGGTTTGGGCTTTACAACACCCGCAAGAATTTCCTGCTCAAAAAGCGGAATACCAAGTTTCTCGTAGGTGCGGAGTAATTCGGGATCGACTTCATCCAGCGACTTCGGCCCATCCTCAAAGTTCTTTGGGGCGGCATAATAGTAGATGTCTTGATAATCAATCTTGTCGTAGGCCACCCGCGCCCAATCTGGCTCGGTCATGGTTTTCCAGCGCTCGAACGCCTCAAGCCGCCAATTCAACATCCATTCCGGCTCGCCTTTTTTGGCCGAGATGAAACGGATTGTATCTTCGTCTAGCCCTTTGGGGGCCATGTCGGACTCGATGTCGGTCGAGAACCCGTATTTATATTGGTCGATATCCAGTTTTTTAACTGTATCGATGGTTTCTTGAACCGCAACCATGTGTCTTCTCCATTAAGGCGCTAAGCAGCACCTGCAATTATCGTGTCTCTTTTGGTCGCCATTCGTTTGGCAATACGCTCAAACGCGGCGACGAATTTATTTGTATCAGCTTCGGTTGACCCCCAACCAAGGCTTACTCTGATTGCACTTTGAGCCGCATCTTCTGCCACGTCCATGCTTAAAAGAACATGGCTGCTACCCACTTTGCCCGATGAACAGGCTGAACCGCTGGAAACCGCCACCCCTTCAAGATCGAAAGCGATTAAAGCTGTTTCTGCCTTCATGCCCTCCAAGCTGAAAAGAAGCGTATTTCCAACCCTATCAACATCACCTCCAAAGACGGTGAAAAGATCATCAAGACCCAGTTTCTTACATATAGGAACGAGTTGCTCCTCTATCGATTCCCTTAGTGTTGAAATTCCAGAATAATCTGCGGCTTCAGACCGCGCCTCGACAGCAGCAGCCCCAAACCCAGCAATAGCAGCGACATTCTCAGTACCAGCTCGGCGTTTAAGCTCCTGCCCGCCACCTTTTATGGCTGGAGGCATGGTGAGAATGCTATGAGCAACAACCAGCGCCCCTACCCCTTGGGGGCCGCCAATTTTATGAGCCGATAGAGCAAGGAAATCTACGCCGAGTGCTTTTACATCAACAGGCATGCGACCAATGGCTTGAACAGCATCACAAAACGTATAGCCGCCCAAAAAGCGCACTTTCTGCGCCACCTCCGCCACAGGCTGAATGATGCCTGTTTCGCTGTTCACCAATTGAATGGCGACATAGGGCACGCCATCACCATGATTCTCTAACAAAACCTCAAACGCGGGCATATCTATCAAACCGTTGGTCGAAACAGGGATGATCACAATATCATCAGACGAAAACCGTCCACCTGCTAAGACGCACGGGTGTTCTGTCGCCAAGACATAAAGCTTACCTGCGGGACGTGGTGTGCCATTGCTGGTGATGTTTGGAGTTAGTGCGAGATCAACGGCTTCTGTGGCACTACTTGTGAACACCACGCTTTCAAGCTCTGCCCCCACTAAAGCCGCGATTTCGCCGCGAGCTTGTTCAATAAGGCGGCGCATATCACGACCCTCACCGTGAATTGAAGAAGGGTTCCCGTGGCGCGAAAGTGCATCAACCATAGCACTACGAGCGCACTCTCTTAGGGGCGCGCTGGCGTTATAATCGAGATATGTTCGGCCAAAATTCATTGGTTTCGTTCATTTTTCAGCATTACATTTACCCAAACGTCCTATTTTCCTTGAAATTGGAAGGCAGGATGGCCTATGTACGGCTTTCGCATTGCTATTCGATTGTAAATTCGGATGGCTTTGACAGTTTTGAATAATTCTAAACTAGGTTAGAAAGTGCCTGCCCTGCCGTCAAGTTAAACTGGATGGTTATGGGCAATTGTTGTGCAATATATTGCATATACTCACGACGAACCCAGTTGCTGCAGGAGTGCCCTATGCCAGAAGTCGTTTTTACCGGACCCGCAGGTCGTTTGGAAGGCCGTTATCAACCATCAGAAGACAAGAACGCGCCAATCGCGATTATCTTGCACCCCCATCCGCATCCATCATTTGGTGGTACGATGAACAATCCGATTGTTTATAAGCTATTCTATATGTTCCAAGAGCGTGGCTTTACAACACTGCGGTTCAACTTTCGCGGTGTCGGTCGCTCTCAAGGTGAGTTCGATCATGGCGCTGGTGAACTTTCAGATGCAGCGGCGGCATTGGATTGGATTCAAACATTGCACCCAGATTCAACTGGTTGCTGGGTTGCTGGATTTTCCTTTGGTTCTTGGATTGGTATGCAGCTCTTGATGCGCCGCCCTGAGATTGAAGGCTACCTGTCTCTAGCACCACAGCCAAACATCTACGACTTTGCGTTTCTTGCGCCCTGCCCTTCATCTGGCTTGATTATCCACGGTGAAGAAGACAAGGTTTCAGACCCTGAGGCAGTGCAAACACTCGTTGATAAGCTTCGCAGCCAAAAAGGCATTACGACAACTCAAATCACCATGCCTGGCGCAAACCATTTCTTCTCAGAGCACACAGAAGAGCTCCTAGATGAATGTCAGATTTATCTAGATAAGCGCCTCGGTCTAATTGAAGGCGGCATCGAAGAAACGATGTTGCTTCGCTAGTTCGTTACTGCGCTAATACCAGCACCCCACCACTAACCGGTTCATCGCAACCGGTAGTGGTTGGGAATGTTAGCGGAAGCCCCGCCGCACTGCGTACCGCAAGGTAAGCAAACGCCTGCGCTTCCAACATGTCGCCCTCAAGGTTAGCTTCCTCCGCACTCAACACTGTCGCACCTTGCGCTTTGGCCAAGGCGGTTAAATCTCCCATTACCACGCTGTTCAATCGCCCTCCGCCGCAGCTTACCCATGTTTTGGGAGGCGCAGTCTGCGGTAAGTGCTCTGTTGCGCGGATTATTGCCGTAGCCGTTATACGGGCTAAGGTCCTTGCCCCATCAGATAATTCGGCAGCATCCATTTCAAGCGGTGGAAAATCATTGCGATCAAGCGACTTCGGGCCTGACTTCGTGAAAAATTCAGCGGCCATGTAGCGATCAACTATGCCATGATTGATTCTCCCTTCGGAAGCAATTTTCCCGCCTTGGTCGTAGGGTATTCCGCCGCAAGTTTGCACCCATTGGTCGATCAGCGTATTTCCGGGCCCTGTGTCGAAGGCGATAAGCTCGTCACCATTTACATAGGTAATGTTGGATATGCCGCCAATGTTGACGAAGCAGATGGGAAATTCATCATCGAGGTTAGCTGCGATAGCTTGGTGAAACACAGGAACTAAAGGTGCACCTTGTCCGCCAGCCACCATATCGTTGGCGCGCATGTCGTACACAACATCAATTCCAGTCGCTTTTGCTAGGCGTTCGCCTTCGCCTAATTGAACAGTCAGGGCTTGTTCCGGTCGATGTAAAACAGTCTGTCCGTGAAATCCAATTAAGTCTATGTGATTGCTAGTTAAGCCGTTTTGTTGAAGAAAAAGGTTAACTGCATTTATGTGCAGGTCCGTCACTTCTTGTGCCAATTGTGCCAGAGTGGCGGGGCGATCTCCCCTGCCCTCAATCTGCTTGGCATCTTCCAGCCCAGCCTCAATTTTCTTTCTCATTGCAGCTGGGTAATCCACCGCCAAACTCGCCCCGTATTCAACTATATGGAGGCCATCTGTTCGCACCAAGGCAACATCAATCCCGTCCATAGATGTGCCGCTCATTAGGCCGATTGCTGTTTTCAACTTGTCACTCATAAAAATATTCTCGCGATAGGGCGTGAAATTCTGCGTAGCATCGTGTAACACGCAGGAAACACAAAGACGTAACGGCAAGTAATCATGGCTACTTTCAAATCAGAATTCCTTCAAACGCTCTCCGAGCGCGGGTTTATCCACCAGATTTCTGACGAATCTGCGCTTGATGACCTTTTAACTAAGGAAACGGTTTCTGCCTATATAGGTTTTGATGCAACGGCAAAGAGTTTGCACGTTGGCTCAATGACCCAAATCATGTTGCTTTACTGGTTTCAGCAGACTGGACACCGCCCGGTTGTGCTTATGGGTGGCGGTACTTCCATGGTTGGCGATCCGTCGGGTAAGGATGAATCGCGCCAGTTGATGACCGCAGAAATTATTGAAGAGAACAAGGATGAAATAAAAGCCTGCTTTGAACCCTTCTTAGATTTTAGTGACGGTACTAATGGCGCAATAATGACTGACAATGCTGATTGGTTGCTGGAACTCAACTATGTTGAGTTCTTGCGCGAATACGGCCGCCACATCTCGGTCAATGCCATGCTGGCACGGGATTCTGTCAAAAATCGTCTGGAGCGTGAACAGCACCTCTCCTTCCTTGAATTTAACTACATGTGCCTACAGGCCTACGATTATGTTGAGCTGAACCGTCGCCACAACTGCCGTTTGCAATTGGGTGGCTCTGATCAATGGGGTAACATTCTTTCTGGTATCGACCTTGGCCGCCGTTCTGGCTGCGAGCAAATGTACGCAGTTACCAGCCCTCTCCTCACCACTGCCTCTGGTGCTAAAATGGGCAAATCAGCAGACGGAGCAGTATGGCTCAACCCGTCCATGCTACCCGTGTTCGACTTCTGGCAATACTGGCGCAATACGGAAGATGCAGATGTTGGGAAGTTCCTCAAATTGTTCACCACCTTGCCCCTCGATGAGATTGGAAAGCTTGAGGTGCTTGAAGGAGCAGAGCTGAATGAGGCCAAGAAAATTTTGGCCACACAGGTGACAGGACTTGTTCATGGCAAACCTGCCGCTGATAAGGCCGCAGAAACGGCCCGCAAGACATTTGAAGAAGGCAAAACTTCGGCGAACCTACCAACTGTGACCGTTCCAGCCGCAGATCTTGAAGCTGGTGCTGGGTTACTTGGCCTGATGGTGGCAGCAGGTTTGGCTGGCTCTAATGGAGAAGCTCGCCGCCATATCAAGAGCGGAGCGGTGAAGGTGAACGATGCCCCCATTTCAGACGAGCGGATCAATATTGATGCCTCCCACCTAATTGATGGCGCTGTGAAGCTCTCCTTCGGTAAAAAGAAAAACGTACTGGTAAAACCGTCTTAGAACTTAAATATCTGGCGGAATACACCCGGAGCTATAATCGAGAGCGGGTTCACTGAAATGCGCGGATTGCCATAGGCTCCGCTCAATTTGAACGTGATACCCAACAATCCGTTGACCTTGCCTTTACCAAAAGCCAGGCCAAGTATAGGTATTTTTGAAACGAGTTTATTGAGTGTGCGCCCTGGCAGAAAAGTTCCCTTGATGTTCATGCGATTGTTTGCGTCGTAAACGCGCCCTTCAAAAGTTGCACTGGCATCACCACCAACAAGCCGCCCTTTCTTTAAATCCAGAAAGCCTTTCCCCATAATCACACGGGTGCGCAGACGGTCAATCTTTGCTCTATCGGTTTTAATTTGTTTCAGTTTGGCAAAAACGGCGTCACGATTTCCGAAGTTGCGGTCCGCCACAGGTTTTTGCAACAGTTTCGCGAGACGCGGTTCACCGAGCAAATAGAAGTTGTTCGCCGCAACTTCACCTCTCGTCACGTTTGATTTGTCTCTAAACAGTTTTGCATGAATGGCCCCGCCGCGTAGTTTCGAATAAAGGTTTAAGAAGCGCAATGTAGAGCCCGCATTGGCAGTTTTAATTTCAGTGCTCACACCACCCGAAACAGAGCGCAGAGTGAATTTTGTTGCGGCGTTTCCCTTGGCCTTTCCGCTTACTGTTGCTTTCTTTACGCGGCGACCTTGTTGGGAAAAATTAAACGACACAGCTTTTAACGTCTGCCCACCAAACCCTATCAAACGGGAAATCTCACCCTTCACATCAACAGCGCTCCCCCCCTTTGTCTTTGGGCGATCGTTTTTCATGAAGGCTTGAATTATTGCTCTACCATCGTAGGAGCGCGCTTTCACATTGACAGCGTAGCCATGTTTGGTTCGGGCGGCAGTGACATCGAAGTCATCAGTTTTATTTAATCTAACATTCCGTAGCGCTGCTTTTTTTAGCCCTGAATTGTTAAATTCCAAACGGCCAGCCGCGCTAAACCCTTTTCCTTTAAGTTTAAAACCCTCAAGGATGGAAACCCCTTTTTTGCGCTTTAGAACAAACTCAGCACGCGCTGGTATTCCTTTGCCTTTCGACCATCCGATCCACGGCAAATTGAGGCGGGCATTCTTAAGATTTGCAACAATCTTCTCTCCCCCACCAGCAACTGACGTGAGGACAATATCAATTGGCCCTTTCAAGATATTTCCCGTGTCGGCTCCCATTTTCTTACGGGCCTTGTCACTCAGCGTTAATGTCACCTTGCGGCTAGACGAGCGCTTCGCACCCGTTTTTTCAACCAGCGCCAGCTTGGCCGGAACACCATCGACCTTTGCAGTGCCCGTAATTTTTACAATGCCCGATTTTGCTTCAACATCAATGTTGGCATTACCAATTTTACGGCCAAACAATGGACGACGAGAACTGACGTTTGATAGCTTAACTTTTGCTCCCCAAGTGCGCAGCCCTCTTTTCTCTACATCTTCAAGTGCAAACGTAGCTCTAACTGTTGCCTTTGCGCGGCCACTCAAGTCAGTAGGATTTAATTTCATCTCCTTGGTAAATGTGAGTGGTCTCATTGTACCCAATTGAGCCATTGCCGATGCTTTCCCTTTTAGGGCTAAGTTCAAATCGGCAGTTGTTTTCACCTTCGTATAGTCACCTAAGAACAAGGTGCTTTTACCCACCTCGATAACCCCACGTTTGCCGAGAACAAGCTGGGCTTTATTTACTTTTATTTCTGTCTTGGTTCCTGCAAATTTCACTACCCCTCGAGTGCTGGTGAGTGGGGGTAATGAACCAACAGTTTTTACGGAAGAGCCAGATATTGGAATATGTGCGCTAATATTCTTTGGCGTGTAGATTTCATCATTCCCTAAAACTCCAGGAGGGAAATCTAATTTAACCGTAGCATTTTGGATAGACCCACCCCGAACGCCATCGCGAATCCACTTCCTCGCATTAGGCGCTATAATTTCTGGCCAAAATTGTTTGAATGCCCGTACTGACATCTTCGTTATGGCAAGATTAGCGCTCAAGTGAGGCTCTCCTTCGATCAGCTTTATCTGCCCTTCGCCTTCAATGCCCCCTTCATCGGTTTTCAGCAAAAGGCTTGTTGCATTGAACGAGTGATTTTCAGCATCAATCCAGCCGTCAATATTCAGGGCCGCCAACATTTTATCTTTGCCATCAATCATGCCGTAGGCAAGCAAGTTATGGGCTATCACTTGAAAAACTGGTCGGTTATTTGGATTATCGTCAACGGTTCGCGGATATCTCAGACCACCGATAAGTACAGCATGGGTTGTTTCAAACTGGAACGGCGAACGCTCAAGTTCGATTTGATTCTTCTCAGGTAAAAAACGGAAGTTCAAAACCCCGCCTAATAAATTGGAAATAGCTTCTCCTTTCACGTCCAGTTGCCCCCCGCCAACCTCTACTTTCAAGGTCGATTGCTTGGGCGTACCATCTGAGTGAAATGGGGACGTAAGAATTATTCGAATTGAATTATCCAGTTTTGTAACTGTTGGTTCCTGCCCTTCTGGACTCACGATGAAATCAGATAGCTTTAGCCCGTGAACCGTCATAAACAGGGTGTGGCCTGCATCACCTGTTTTCCGCCAAGAGCCCTTGAGTTGCCAATTGCTTTCACTGGTTTCAATGACACCATCAAAGAAAATGCCGCTTTGGTAATTTACATTCGTTTCAATCTTCATTTCCAACAGACGAGCATGGGAAGAGCGAAACCCCAATTGGTCAAACCCAATCAAGTTAGAATTATGCAGTTTAATATTATCAAGACCAGCACTGTCGATACTCTTGGCCAAGTCAATGAATGCCTTGCCGATAGAGGTAAACGCATTTGCAAAGTCGAAAGCCTTCGGCCAAGGCTTATAACTATTGTCCGTTTGTATTGGTAAAAATGGATTGAGAGAAAGGGATGCGTCACGCACGTCGATACTTTTTGCAACCACCTCCCCTCGCAGCAGAGGAAGTGCTTTCACTTTGATGGCGATCTCACTTGCTACACCAAGGTTGATTTTACCATCTCGTAAAATTTTAACATCCACGGCATCTAGAGCAATCAGCCCATTAGCTCCAAATGCAATTTTTACATTTCCAATTTTTGCACTGTGTTCGTCGCCAAGTAATTCATTGAATTGAGCCTCAACTTGCCCCCTAAGTCTTTCGTGAGATATTGAGCCACGTGATAGCATTGCAAATATAACACCGGCTCCCAGCACAGCTATGACAACAAGTGCGAATAAGCCACGGATCAACAGACCCAACGGCCTCCGTTTTTGACGTGAGACGGGTGGGGCAGCATCTCCTTGAATGGGAGCGCCATTTTGAGCCTTCGCGGAAGGAAACGCCTGTAAATCGGGCATATCATTTTTATCGAACCGGTCGGTCATAAAAGAATTATTGCCCCTTAGTTGTGCGAATCATCTGCCAATAACGTGCCGCCACCATAGTTTAGCCCTGATAGTTAAAAGATAGGAAGTAATTACGGTAAAATCAGGGTGTGATGAACTATTTGAAGCTTGCTATTTCATTACAGCGCCGCACATAGATATAATTTCACTCATGCCAAATATTATTCAGGAAGCATCATGCTCAAAATAGGCGAAACTATCCCAGCTTTTACGCTACCAATTCAAGGAGATGTCAGCGTAACTATTCCAACAGGGAAGCCGATGGTTCTGTATTTTTACCCCAAAGACGACACGCCTGGATGTACAATAGAAGCAAAAGAATTCACGGAATTCAAATCGCAATTTTCCGAAATTGGCGTTGAAATTTTTGGCATGTCTCCAGATACGACAAAAAAACATGACAAGTTTGTAGACAAACACGAGCTAGCCATTTCCTTGATCTCGGATGAGAGTAAAACAATACTTGGTTCCTACGGTGTTTGGGCTGAAAAAAGCATGTATGGCCGAACTTATATGGGGGTTGAACGGACGACCTTATTGATCGACGCAAAGGGCATCATCGTTGAGGTTTGGCAAAAGGTCAAAGTAAAGGGCCATGTGGAGGCCGTCCTTGAAAAAGCAAAAACTCATTTTGGGTAGAACAGATGACCAATCAAATTTTCAAGCCCGAAGAATGGCCCGTGAGTTGGCAAACACCAGTCGCTGATTATACAGTTTTGGGTGATGTCCCACTCCCAACCACGCTAAGAGAAGCAGCGGTTGCCGCCCTTCGAGCTAGTGATCTTGATACAAAAATCGCTTTAACACGTGTTGCTGCTCGTCAGTGGTTCAAAGGATCATTGGGCATTGGTGGCAACATCCAGCTTTCCATTCCAGATCGACCGGGGCGGCCAGTTAGACCAAACCTCGTTTCACCCGACAAGCTTCGCAAACGATCAATTCACACCGAAAAAGGCCGGTTCGCCCTACTCCATGCTATTGCTCATATTGAGCTAAATGCAATTGATTTAGCTTGGGATATTGTTGCACGTTTCGCCTCCCCTACAGGCCAAGCACCTCCTATGCCCCGCTCATTCTACGATGGATGGGTGCGTGTCGCTTTGGAAGAAGCCAAGCATTTCAGCCTGCTTCGTGAAAGGCTTGGTGAATTGGGTGGAGATTATGGCGATCTTGATGCCCATGATGGACTTTGGGAAGCCGCACAAACCACAGGCCATGCCCTACGTGCGCGCTTGGCCGTCGTTCCACTCATCTTGGAAGCTCGCGGACTGGACATAACCCCTTCACTCCTGCGCAAAATGGACGAAGTAGGAGACGAGCGAAGCGCTCGTATATTTCATATCATCTACCGCGATGAAGAAGGTCATGTGGCCGTCGGAGCCAAGTGGTTTAGGTTCCTATGCCTGCGAGATGGCGTAGAACCTGCGGCGGCTTTTCAAAATCTGGTCCGCAAACATTTTCGAGGCCCCCTAAAGCCTCCCTTCAACGATTTAGCACGTGCTAGAGCTGGGTTAACCCCAGGGTTTTATCGCGGACTTTCGAGCGCTGGAAATTAAAAAATTAAAGGTTACATTAACCATAAAGCGCGATAATCAACTGATATCTTCACGTATAGTAAGTTGCCTATGTATCGTACCGCCGCTCCGTCACATTCTATTCCCGCCCCTGCGGAACGATGGCGCACGCAACATTCTGTGTTGACCTTCAAGCGAAACGGAAGTGAGCGCAGCCTCACTTTTACGCCTCTTATGAGCGTCCTTTTCGGTACGCTCGCAATAGTTTTAGCCTGTAGCGTCCTTGCTTCAAGCGCATATTTGTTCATGCGCGATGATATTGTAAGCACCTCTGTATCACGTCACGCAGTCATACGAGCGAACTATGAGAACCGCATCACCGCGCTACGCTCGCAAATAGATTTCATTAAAAGCCGTCAATTGGTGAACCAACAGGAAATCGAAAACCGGGTATCCGAATTGATGGCGCGCCAACATGAACTTGGGGCGAGAGAGCGGCATTTGAACAAAACGATTGGAAGATCCGCAGTAACGCCACGTCGGGAAAAACATTCCAGCGCTGGAAGTTTCAAGGGATTAAGATTGGGGACACATGTTGCTGAGAACTCCCCTCTCATCACAGGAAGCGTGAACCGGCTTGCACAAATTGAACCGTCTGTGGAGATTGATAATGTTGAATTATCGCTCAAGGAAACTGAGCGCGCGCAACTTGCAGAGTTATTTCAGCTACGGAAAACTGCTGATCGCAAAACAAAAATGCTGGCATCTATACTCTCCAAGCAGGGCATTAGGCTTCCTAGCTCCACAGGAGTTGGTGGCCCGTTAATCGAGTTGAAAGCCGGCGATGACTTTCTAAACTCCGTCAACGCGCTTGATGTCTCCCTAAAAACGCTTGAATCTGTCCGTCGCGCTGCGAAAAGTTTGCCCCACGGTAGCCCAGCACCAGGACAGAGGATTTCCTCAACATTTGGAAGCCGCAAAGACCCATTTACAGGGCGCCGTGCGGTCCATGGTGGTTTGGACTTTAGGGCAAAACATGGCGTAAACGTACTCGCAACAGCATCTGGTAAAATTATGAAAGCTGGGCGAAATGGTGGCTACGGTAATATGATAGAGATCGACCATGGCGGAGGCATTACGACCCGCTATGCACACCTAAGTAGAATACGCGTAAAACTTGGCCAGCATGTCGTGCGCGGTACTCGTATTGGCAACGTGGGAAGCACGGGCCGTTCAACTGGACCGCATCTGCATTATGAAGTGCGTAGAAAAGGGCGTGTTTTGAACCCAATTCACTATGTACGCCTAGAAAAGCACCTAAGACCTTATCTCTAAGGGCTTACTCAACGTCCTCAATCTGTTTATCTTCGCCATTCACCTGATGGGCCAGAGCGGCCTCCATGAAAGCATTCAGATCGCCGTCAAGAACCCCATTGGGATTGGTGCTTTCAACGCCCGTTCGTAAGTCTTTCACCAGCTGATAGGGCTGCAAGACATAAGATCTGATCTGGTGTCCCCAGCCGATATCTGTTTTATTGTCATGGGCAGATTGAGCCGCCTCTTCACGCTTTTTCATTTCCACATCGTAGAGCCGCGCTCGCAATGCTTTCATTGCATTCGCGCGGTTTTGGTGTTGCGATTTTTCGGACGATGTCACCACGATACCCGTTGGGGCGTGGGTGATACGAACGGCAGAATCCGTAGTGTTGACGTGCTGACCACCCGCCCCTGATGAACGATATGTATCGACCCGAATATCTTTATCCAAAATCTCGATCTCGATATTGTCATCGATTACAGGATAGACCCAGACCGACGAGAATGATGTGTGGCGGCGGGCATTTGAATCATAGGGAGAAATTCGCACTAGCCGGTGAACTCCCGATTCCGTTTTTAACCAACCGTGGGCATTGTGTCCTTTAATAAGGACTGTCGCGGCCTTGATGCCAACCTCATCGCCAGGGCTAGTTGCTTGAACTTCTACTTTATAGCCATTGGATTCTGCCCAACGGATATACATCCGTAGAAGCATGTTAGCCCAATCGTTACTCTCCGTTCCACCTGCCCCCGCATGAACCTCAAAGTAGGTATCATTGGCATCAACTTCACCTGAAAGAAGTGTCTCAACTTGGCGTTTTCCAAGGTCTGCGTGCAACTGGTGCAAAGCATCTTCAGCCTCTTTCAGAACAGCCTCATCATCTTCCAACTCGGCCAGTTCAATTAAATCTTGAGAATCTCGAAGTTCTGATTCTAGATTATTGATAGAAGAAACCCCCGTTTCCAATTGCTGGCGTTCCTTCATCAGCAGTTGGGCTTTGCCTGCGTCATTCCAGAGATCCGGATCTTCAGCTAATACGTTCAACTCCTCGAGGCGAGTATTCGCTTTCTCCCAATCGAGATGTCGCCGCAATAGACTTATTGCCTTCGTAATTTCGTCTGCCAGTGTCTGCAATTCCGCACGCATTTAGTTATTATCCAATGAAAGCTTTGTGCAGGAATAAGCATGCTTATGCGCAGTGTAAAGCTGCCAGCCTTCATTGAGGTCTAAACGTACACAAACCGAGCCAATTCTGTTCCGGTCGATCGTGTTTTACGGTGATGTTTAGTACATGCAACGTGAAGCAATGTAAGCGTCACGAACACCATTTCTACGGAACCTACGCTTACGCTGATTTGCCCATCTTCTAGGGCCAGGCCCTGCACCAACAACCCACAGACCTGTGCCAGCATTGGGGCTGTCGGAATCATCAAGATTAAAAACCTGCCCACCGACCCTGTTAGCGCGTCTTTTTGCTGAGCGGTAAGAATGGAAGGCTCCAGCGAATGCATAATAACCACAAACCCCTTCGGAGGCAGAGGCCGATTTAATTGGGGGCGACACGTAAAAAAGGCCAACGGCTAATAGGATAAGTAGTTTTTTCATTGCTTTATTCTCCTGAATGGTGGTGTGGAAAAATTACAATTAGCGCGAGACTAATGATGTGCGATAAAACACACCTCGGTAAACGGAAAAATATAAAGGAATTTTAACCTTCATTCCCTAAGGTAAGAACCTTTCATGGGGATGGAAGAATGAAACTTAGACACACTTTAATTATTTTACTTTGCTTGGCCGCTATTGCACCCATTAGCCTCTTTTGGTTTTGGCCATACTCACGCGCTCTTGAGAGCGAGGTCGACGATGTAAAAGAACGGCATCTCGTAATAGCAAGAAATCTTGCTGGTGAAATGGAACATTACTATACCGATCTGATCAATATATTTGATGTGATTGTTGGTGACATAAACAATGGGCAGCTATCCGAACAATTTTCGAACATCTTCAAGGCGATGAACCTACGCCAAATTTGTGTTCTTGATTACAAAACAGGCCTATCCCGCAGTTCCATACAAACCACGAGCGAGAAATGCAGAAGACCCATGTCTGCTTCGCGCTTTTTAGAACTAAAATCACTTGCAGTAGAAGGTAAAACGAAGCTGTCAGGCGTCATGAGTACCGAGCATTATGGAAATGTCATCTATGCATTCCGGCGCAAACAAGACTTATTAGTTGTGGGATTAATATCGACAAAATACGTTCAGGATTTAGGACGAAGAATTTCATTTGGTGTGCGCGGACACGCTGCAATTGTTGACCAAAATGGCCGTGCCATTTCGCACCCGCGTCAAGATTGGCAAGATAACCGTTTCGATATGAGCAAGCTAAGCGTCGTTAAAAAAATGCTTGCTGGCAAGACAGGTGTTGAAATATTCTATTCCCCCGCCCTTAAGGCCGACATGGTTGCTGGTTATACAAGCGTTAAAGGAGCTGGTTGGGGGGTTATGGTTCCACAACCAATATCAGAGCTAAAATCTAAAGCCCAAGAGATTGAGAAAACTGCAATTTTCATCATGCTGTTCGGCCTCCTAGCCGCGGTAGCCGCAGCCATCTTTGCCTCACTAACGATCACCCGCCCGCTAGAGCATCTTGTGTTAGCAATGAGGGAAATAGGAAAAGGCAATTATGGAGATAGTCGGCATTTGATACAGAAACGGTGGATGCCAGCTGAATTAGTTGAGGCCCACCAAAGCACGGCTACAATGGCCAGTAACATCAAGAGTAACTTGGACCATACTTTCCGGCAAACTCAGCTCGATCATTTTACAGGCATAATGAACCGCGAAACATTTATGACTTCAGGGCCGATCCTTGTGAAGTCGTCATTGTCGGAAGGGCAAAAAGGAGCTGTGGTCAGTATCGACATGAACGACACTCAAAAATACAATGATTTCCATGGCCACAAAGCAGTTGATGTTTTAATTCAAAGAACCGCAAACGAGCTGGGATCCCTGTGCAAAGATTTTGAAACATTCTGCCGCGTAACCGAACCGGATATACGTTTCATCGCGGCGCGGACGGGTGGTGATAAATTTACAATCCTAATTCACGGTAGTACCGACAGCACCACAATCGCGAAGTTTCTAACACGCATGGTAAGCCGTATTTGTAATAAATACGAGCTGTCTAACAACCTCACTCTTGAAGCCACATCTAGTGTTGGGGTGGCTTACTTCCCTCACGATTCAGAGGTTTTTGAAGAGCTTATCCGATTAAGTGAAACGGCCCTGTCCTACTCTAGGAATGCAGGAAAAGGCCAAATCGTAAATGTATGCAGTGTGATAAGAGAAAGCCTCGTTGCTATCTAAGGTTTAGATGCCGTGATTATTCGCCGTCTAATTGTTCTTTAACAGCGGTTGCCAATTGTTTGAGCGAGTATGGCTTAGGGATAAAGCCAAATTTTCCATGCTCAGATTCTGGCAGATTTTTTTCAAACGCATCTTCGGCATAACCAGAAGCGAAAATGAAAGGGACCTTGCTCCCCATCTTACGGACTTCAGCCAGTAGGGTTGGGCCATCCATTTCCGGCATCACCACATCAGAAACAACGAGGTCTATCTCCTCCCCCATCTCTTCGAGTAATTCTAGGGCAATAACTCCGTTTTCTGCCTCGTGTACCGTATAGCCACGTGCTTCCAAAGTTCTGCATCCAACAGCACGTACGGCATCTTCATCCTCAACAAACACAATTGTAGCATTCCCTGCGAGGTCCTTGACCTTATCCTCTTTCTTCGCGGCCTGCTCCTCAGCCGCAGCTTCTGTCTCGGCCGAAGTTGGTTCATGGCGAGGAAGATAAATACGGAAGGCCGTGCCTTTGCCCAGCTCTGAATCAGGGTAAATAAATCCGCCGGACTGTTTGACGATCCCATAAACCGTGGAAAGGCCAAGGCCAGTTCCCTTACCAACATCTTTGGTTGAGAAGAAAGGGTCAAAGATCTTACGCATAATTTCTGGGCTCATGCCTGTGCCAGAATCTTTTACCTCAATCATGACATAATCAGAATTTGGCATTTCCTTGCGGAAATGGTCACGCTCAATTGTACGCGCATCAAGGTTTGAAGTGGAAACAGTAACCATCCCTCCTTTGCCAGCGCGGGCTGTTTCTGTGTCATTGATCGCATCTCGCGCGTTCACACATAGGTTCACAACCACCTGTTCAAACTGACCAATGTCAGCTTTCAGTGGCCACAAATCGCGACCATGGTTCATTTCAAGTTTGATCTTGTCTCCAAGCAAACGAGTTAAAAGCATTCGCAAATCAGACAGAACATCAGGAACTGAAAGAATTTGTGGGCGTAAGGTTTGGCGGCGGCTAAAAGCGAGCAGCTGTCGCACGAGCGCTGCGGCACGGTTAGCATTTTGCTTGATATTCATAATATCAGGGAAGGATGGGTCGGAGGGTCGGTGGTTCGAGAGCAAAAGATCGGAGAACCCAATAATGGCGGTCAGCACATTGTTAAAGTCGTGGGCAATCCCCCCTGCCAGTTGACCAACGGCTTGCATTTTTTGCCCTTGCGCCATTTGGCGTTCCAAGGCTTTTTGCTCTGTCATCTCTATGGCGTAGAGAATGGCCCGTTCTTTTTTCGGCCCGTCACCATCTTCTGCCTCGCCGTCAGCAACGGCACTTATGAAGTAACGAACCGAACATTCTTCGTCGTCGATTTGGGAAATCACGCCAGGAAGCACCGAGTCGACAAAGTCAATTCTTCCCTTACCATCATTTGCATCACGCATGGCGGCGAGCAAAGCTGGGGCTTCGTTTTCACCGCACAATTGATCAATTGTTATGCCATCTCTCTTGTGGCGTTTTGCGGCTTCAAGAACAGGGGCAAATAGCCGCTGGAATGGAGCGTTTGATTGGATCATCATGCCATCTTCAGCAAAGGAAGCGATGGCAATTGGTGTGTTGTTAAAGAAACGCGTAAAGCGCACCTGCGCCGCCCGTAGCTCTTCCGAAATAGTTTCACCTGCACTGCGGTTCAGAACCAATGTACGGGTCGCACCAGGAGCACCATCTGGGGCGAATGGGACCTTATGATAAAGTCGAACGGGTAGGCTTTGGCCGTTCATGCGGTTCAAATCGAGATCCACAACAGCCGTTTTGCTTTCACCCGGCTCTATCTCAAGCGTGTTAAGCAAGGCCATGCCATCACCTAAGACTAGGTCATTCATGTTCATTTCACCTGGGCGAAACTGAGCCAGATCAACCCCCAGCCAATCTGCAAGGGTGGCATTAAGGTACATGATTGCGCCATCAGGCTGAGCAGAGAAAAAGCCAGCAGGCGCATGGTCGAGGTAATCAATAGCATGTTGCAACTCAAGGAACACACGCTCTTGGCGCAACCGTTCTTGCGTAACGTCACTAATTTCCCAAACAATGAGTGATTTCTTAAAGCCAGAATGATCAAGTGTTCGCGTGTTAACGCGATACCAATGGGGCATTTTGTTGACACTACCACTGCCACCGGCATTCAAATCACGAACATCCTGCACCATGCGGAACTCTTGGGTCGCAGGAGAACCACTACGAACTTTTTGGTTCATCCTGTAAACAATCTCAGAAGCTTCATCTGATCGGGAGAACACCCGTTCTATTGTTGCAACATCACGGGCAGTTTCCGCCCCCGTAATTTCACCGTAGGCATGGTTGGCATAAACAATTCGCCCTTCCCAGTCTGTGACCACTGCGCCATGGGACAGCCCGTCAACAAACGCGCGGGCAAAACCTTCCCCTTTTGTTTTTGAGCTAAGATGAACAAAACCAATGGCCAGGGCGAAAAGAAAGAAAACCCCAAGGATTGATAGAAAAGCCAGCAACCCAAGGGTTACCTTTTGAGCCATATCTGTGGGCAGAACTGTAAATAGCCCGACAAGGCCTAACAGCAACAAGCCGACAAACAACAATCGACCAATATGCCCACCGCCTTCGGTACGATCAATGAGCGCACTACTTTCTTCTGTTTCTTGGATAATCGCAGGCATTGAAGCAAGCGACTTTTGATCTTCCATAGGCTCGGCCTCGAGGATCTCTTTATGTTTTGCTTGGCTCATCGTGGAATCGATTCCCGCTTTATACTCGTGTAGCGCTTGAATCACATTCAAGACCCCGAGAAAAGCCCCTAGCGTTAATCTCTTATCTGTGAGCCCCTTGGAAGATGGCCTAACAAAACCTAATTTTTAATGCTAAGGGTGATTGCGGTTGGGATAAGCGCAGGTATATCTGTGATGAACGAGGACGTTTATGTTTAATTTTTTTACTTCTGAAGTTGCAGGTTTTTCTGCTGAAACAGCAAATTTGATTGCAACAGGGCTAATTGCACTCATTGCATTAGTACTTCTCTATATGCTCTATCGGCTTATCCGCCGCCCTCGACTTGCAAGTGGAAGGCGGAGCAAGCAAGCACGATTAGCCATTACGGATGCCGCTCTAATTGATGAGCGCCGCAAACTCGTATTAGTACGACGTGATGATGTTGAACATCTTGTTTTGATCGGAGGTGCTTCTGATTTGGTTATTGAGAACAACATTCGAAGGAACACACCTGCCCGCCCCTTAACAGCGCCAAGTGTAGCTGGGCGCGCTACGGCTCCTGTTGCTAAGCCTGCACCCGCTCCGACGAGCACACCAGTCAAGGCTCCAGCAGTTTCTGAACCTACGGCCCCTGCGCTTAGCGCACCGCCACCAATACCACCCATCCCTCCAGTTACTACAACTGCAGCACCAGCCGTTGCCAGTGTAGGTGCTGGATTAGCCGCAGCAGCAGTTGGAACCGCAGCAATAGCATCAGGCGTTGCTGATCAGGCCAAAGAGGCCGTATCAGACACCGTTGAGGCCGTAAAAGACAAGGTGAAAGATTCTGCCCCCGAGGTGAAAACCACAACTGCGGTTGAAGATATGGATGCACTTTTGAGTGAAATCACTGTCGACTAAGTTGCAATCGTCCATTCCACACAAAAAAGGTGGCCAAATGAGCCACCTTTTTTATTTCTTATTTATAAGCCACAGTTATTCGTCGCGGTAAATCTTTTCGCGACGTTCGTGACGTTCCTGGGCCTCTACAGACATGGTGGCAATAGGACGCGCATCCAGCCGTTGAAGATTGATTGGTTCACCAGTATCTTCACAGTAGCCATATTCGCCGTCATCAATTCGCTTAATGGCTTTATCAATTTTTGAGACAAGTTTGCGATGCCTGTCGCGTGAGCGCAATTCAATTGAGCGGTCAGTTTCCGACGTAGCACGATCAGTTATATCGGGAGCGTTTAGGTTATGCTCTTGTAACGTTTCAAGAGTATCTGCTGATTCTTGTTGAATATCAGCCTTCCAATCTTCCAGTTTTTTACGGAAGTATTTTTGCTGTTTAACTCCCATGAACTTCTCATTGTCATGGGGTTTATATTCTTTTGTTTTAGCTGCCATCAGGGTGCCCTTCCGGATTTTATGTTCACAGATTTTTAGTAAATCCCGCCGTTCGTTGCGCGGTGTATAACCCCAGTTGAGCCGCGCATCAAGCGTTGTGTTATATGATCGAAAATTACCAGAGCGCGGATGAGTTGCGGATTGGCGGTTTATCCCCTGCTATCAGGGATTTCATTGTTTAGTTGAACGAGCAACTAACCCAAAACAGAGGAGCTCCCGGCCACTATCTGTGTGTATAATAAAAGCCTCTTGGCAGAGGAGCTTTAGAACGTTACTCAAGAATGATGAAACGACTCTATATAATACGACACGCCAAATCTTCTTGGGCGCAACCTGGTTCAAGCGACATTGATCGCTCCCTTAATGACAGGGGAAACGAACAAGTAAAATTGCTCGATGCTTGGATGCAGCGATATGATAGTAAGATTGAAAGGGTGATATGTTCACCCGCCCGCAGAACTCAAGAAACGCTCTTGGGGATACGCGGCAACTTCTCAAACGCCTCAATCAGTTTCATTGATGATCTTTATAACGGTGAAATGGACACCTATCTTTTTCACCTTATGGAACACAAAGCAGATCGAGTTGTTATCATAGGTCACAATCCGACCTGCGATGAACTAACACGTTACCTAACCTCCCCTTCTAGCCCCGCGGCTGAAAAGCTAATGGCTAATCATTTTGGAACTGGAACAATAGCCGTTTTAGATTTCGATGGAACTTGCTGGCGCGAAATTGGCAAATCAAGTTGCCAATTGGTCGACTTGATTAGCCCTAAGGAACTAGAGCAGGTGTAAACCCGCTGTAAGCTCCCTATATCAGTGTTGTTATTTCGTCCGCAAAATATTTGCTAAATTACAAAGGGGAGATCATGGCCAAAATCACCACGCTCGGCGATGATGCCCGTATTGCCCTTGATAATATTTCAGATTCCGCAAGCGGTCTGTTCCACCCAACAGTTCGGTTCGGAGTAACGGGGCTTTCGCGTGCAGGCAAAACCGTCTTCATCACCTCGCTCATTCACAACCTTCTAAATGGCGGAAAATTACCATTGTTTGAAGCGCAATCGAGTGGGCGAATTGCCAGCGCAAAACTAGCTCCCCAACCTGATGATGCAATTCCGCGTTTCCAATATGAAGACCACTTGGACGCGCTGCTAAACGAAGGTATTTGGCCGCAATCAACAAGCGCCATTTCTGAAATACGAATAAAGATAGAATATGAATCCGCATCAGGTTGGAGTCGCACATTCGGTGCTGGAGAATTAACGCTCGATATTGTTGATTATCCGGGCGAATGGCTACTGGACTTACCTTTGCTTGGCAAAAGCTATGAACAATGGTCTCGGGAAGCCATGGCGCTCTCGCGACTGCCCAATCGTAAAGCTCTAGCCAAAAAATGGCATAAGATTGTTGCTACAGCAGAACCGTCTGGTGAAGCAGATGAAATGATCGCCCGTGGTTTGGCAGAAGAGTTTACCCATTACCTACGAAATTGCCGTTCAGATGAAAGCGCCCTTTCAACGCTACCCCCTGGCCGCTTTTTAATGCCGGGAGATTTAGAGGGCTCCCCCGCCCTCACTTTTGCGCCGTTAGACCTTGGAGATGATGCCATCGCTCCTGAAGAATCTCTACATGCAATGATGGCGCATCGGTATGAGGCCTATAAAAACATCTTGGTTAAACCGTTCTTTAGGGAGCATTTCGCGCGGATAGACCGGCAAATTGTACTGGTTGATGCTCTGCAAGCGCTGAATGCAGGGGGCGCTGCTGTCGCAGATTTAGAAACCGCCCTTTCAGACATTCTTTCTTGCTTCAACCATGGCAAACATTCTTGGCTAACATCACTGTTTAGCACTCGAACAGACCGCATTTTATTCGCGGCAACAAAGGCCGATCACCTTCACCACGAGAACCACGATCATTTAGAAGCGATTTTGTCCCGTCTCGTTGAGCGCGCATCTATGCGCGCTCAATTTGCTGGTGCTGAAACACAAGTTGTTGCCATGGCTGCAATTCGCGCAACCTCCGAAGCTCAATTATCTGAAGGAGGCGAACAGTTACCGGTGATTGTTGGCACTCCGTTAAAAGGGGAAGCCATGGGAGACGAAATCTTTGATGGCAAAACCCGTACGGCTATTTTCCCTGGTGATCTACCCAGCGATCCAAAAGAAGTTCTCGACCCAAAACGCGAAGCTGGCGATTTGCGTTTCCTTCGGTTTAAACCGCCTCAACTCGAAAAATCCGGTAATGGTGTCACCTTATCGCTTCCACACATTCGCCTAGACCGCGCTTTAGAGTTCTTACTCGGAGATAAATTGCAATGAGCAAGAATAACAAACGTGCGCCACGCTCTTTCAATTTGGACAGTGTTGCAACCCTAGCACCTCAAAAAAAGGAAATTTCTCCCTCGCCTAAAGCTCGGAAACCAAGGGCCGTCAAAGACAAAACCATTCTACAAACCATCCCCGATGAAGCAGCTCAACGGATTAACGTGCCAACGGTCAGCGCCACTGATTTTGCAGACAGTCTAACGCCACCGCCGCCATCCCCCCGTAGCAAACGGTTTCGTTGGTCGCGGGTATTTTGGCTGGCTCTTACAGGGCTACTGTCCCTTGGTATTGGCCTTTGGGTTGATCAGTTGATACGGGACCTCTTCAGCCGCCAAGATTGGCTTGGGTGGCTGGCAGTAGGGCTAGCTGGCCTGTTGGTGCTGGCTGCTTTGGCGGTTGTTATACGCGAGCTGTTTAGCCTTCGACGCATGACCAAGATTGATGGTTTGAGAGCTAACGCCACTCGTGCCAGCATTGATGATGATATGAAACGCGCTCAAAGCGTCTTGGGGGAATTGGAACAACTCTACTCAGACAGGCCAGACACCGCTCACGGACGAAATTCGATTGCTGAACACGGGAACCAAATTATCAATGGGCGCGATCTCATTGCCCTTGCTGAGCGTGATTTAATGAAACCTTTAGACGACAAAGCCCGCGCGCTGGTTATGGGATCGGCAAAACGAGTTTCAGTCGTAACGGCGGTTAGCCCACGGGCACTCGTCGATATTGGGTTTGTACTGGTGGAGAACGCGCGTCTGATACGTCGTCTTTCAGAACTATACGGTGGCCGCCCAACGACGTTGGGATTTTGGCGTTTAACGCGTAACGTGGTTGGTCATCTAGCCGTGACAGGAACACTCGCCGTTGGAGAAGGCTTGGTTCAGCAAATGGTTGGTCATGGGCTGGCAGCCAAGATTTCTTCGCGGCTTGGCGAAGGGGTTATCAATGGCTTGCTCACCGCACGCATAGGTATTTCAGCAATTGATGTGTGCCGCCCACTACCATTCACAGATCAAACGCGCCCAACGGTAAAGGACTTCATGGGGGAATTGGTCAGCTTTTCTACGAAAGAGCCAAAATGAAACATTTCGTGATTATGTATGATTACCAATTCACAAACCATCAGTAATGCGTTAACCATTTTCCCTAATACTCACCCTAAATCAGTTCAGGTATGTGTGTTATGAGTTTCCTGTCACCTTCTGCCAAAGCTTTGGCATGTGCATCAATTCTATCTTTTGGTATGGCATTACCCGCCGTTGCTAGTGAACGCGTTTATTTCAAAAACGTTCAAGGCACTTGGTCTGGTGCCGGAAAAATTGTTGCTGGAAAATACAAAAACACCCGGTTCACCTGTAATTTATCAGGGCAAACTCCTGCCCGCGTTGGTATGAAATTATCAGGTAAATGCCGTGTTGGCTTGTTTTCTCAACCAATCGAAGCAATTATCACAAAGCGTGGCAGCAGCTATCGCGGACGGTTTTTAGATGGCGCAAAAGGCAAAGGACTGGACATAGTTTCTGGAAAATTGCGCGGTCAAAAACTGGTTTTGGGTATTAAGCGCAAGAACATTCGTGGCACGATGATTGCGCGGCTTAAAGGCCGTAACAAACTCAATATTACGATATTAGTTCGCGTGAAAGGCGGGTTAGTTCCCTTTATCGGCCTGACTCTTGCCCGTACTGGCGGCCCGAAGAAAGCTTCCGTAGCAAGTAACTAGCGCCACCAGCCCTTTGGGGTCTCAAGCTTTTGAATATCACCGCTTTCCATTTCATCCACGCGATTAGCGCAGGTCCTGCCTAAGACGGATATATCTGGGGCGATCTCTGCTAAGGGTACGAGCACGAACGCACGTTCCATCATGCGTGGGTGGGGAATTGTAAGGCGCGGCTCGGTTTGCATCACCCCTTCAAACAACAAAATATCCACATCTATGGTACGAGGCCCCCAGCGAATGACGCGCTCACGCTTTCCTACCTTCTCCACCGCTTGGCACGCATCTAGGAGCTCTTCTGGAGCGAGGCTCGTTTGTATCTCCGCACAACAATTATGGAACCACGGCTGGTCTGTAACACCCCAGGGCGGAGTTTTATAGACGGATGACACTCGAGCGACCTTAATCTCCTTGGCTGCATCCAAACCGCGCAGGGCGACTCCCATTGCAGATGTGACATCGCCAATGTTCCCGCCTAGACCGAGCCAAACCTTTTTCATTCTGGATGACAAACCGTGACTTCAACATGGTCTAGGATTCCAGGCACGGGAGCATGGGGCTTACGCACGGTGACCTTTGCGTGTTGAATTTGCTTAAATTCATCACATAGCCCCTGTGCAATATCTAAAGCCAAAGCTTCGATTAGATAGCGACTTTGCTTTGTGACCAGCCGCTCAATCACGGCAAACACTTCACCGTAGTGCACAGTGCCTTCAATACGATCTTGCTCTAAGGCCCCCATTGGATCCACCCGTAACGTGGCATCAACGAAGAACCGTTGCCCAAGCTTCGTCTCTTCCTCAAAAACACCATGGTGGGCAAAAAACGAACAATTTTTTAGTGTTATTTCATATGTATGCGTCTTTTTACTCATGTATCACTTCCAGTATCAATCAGGGCATCAGTTACCGCGAGGGCATCCCTATTTTCGACTATATCATGGACGCGAAAAATTGCCGCCCCTTTCATCCGCGCGACAACACTTGTCGCTGCCGTTGCAACCCCCCGTTCTTCAGCGTCTTGGCCCGTTATCGTGCCGAGAAATCTCTTTCTCGATGTGCCGATTAAAAGCGGGAAGCCCAATGTGTGTAATTCTTCGATGCGATTTAGAATATGGAGGTTTACTGTCATGTCTTTGCCGAAGCCAAAACCGGGGTCCAAAATAATCTTATCGCTACCTACACCTGCTTTGCTCGCAATATCCAAAGAGCGTTTGAGAAACTGAATTTGATCTTTCATTACATTCGGTAAAACCTCACGGTCACGACTGGTGTGCATAATAGCCAACCCAGCCCCCGTTTCGGCGGCAAACTTGGCGATATCAGGCTCCCGTTGGCAACCCCATACATCATTGACAATATGGGCCCCTGCCCTCACAGCCGCTTTGGCTGTATCCGCCCTATAGGTGTCTATTGAGATAAGCGTATCGGTTGTCGCGGCAAGCATTTCAATAACGGGAAGAACCCGCTCCCGCTCGGTTTTACCATCCACTTCCTCTGCGCCGGGCCTTGTGGATTCCCCGCCAACATCAATAATAACGGCTCCCTGCTCTATCATGTCACGGGCACGGGTTTCAGCCTCCCGCAAAGCAATGAACTTACCGCCATCGGAAAATGAATCGGGCGTAACATTCAGCACCCCCATGATTAGAGCCTTAGGGCCAACCGTAAGGCTACACCCATGGGCTAGTGACCACACGCGGGGGGCAAACACATTCTTCATCTGTCGCGGAACCGGTTGGTAATTGGATAGCGACGTTCACGACCAAAGGCACGGCGGGTTATCTTCACACCCGGCGCTGCTTGGCGGCGTTTGTATTCCGCGATGTAAAGCAGGTGCTCCATGCGCTCGACGGTTGCCCGTTCAAAATTGTTTTCCTTGACGATATGATCGACCGACATTTCTTTTTCAACGAGGCTCTCAAGTATTTTATCGAGCACGGGATAAGGCGGAAGGCTATCTTGGTCCGTCTGTCCTTCCCGCAATTCAGCGGTTGGTGCTTTATCAATGATGTTTTGCGGGATGACCATACCAGACGGTCCAAGGCAATCTGGTGGCACGTGCTTGTTGCGCCAATCGGATAGTTCATAGACCTGCATTTTATAAAGGTCTTTGATCGGATTGAAGCCGCCGTTCATATCGCCATAAAGCGTGGCGTAGCCAACTGACATCTCTGACTTATTGCCGGTGGTCACCACCATCGAGCCAAACTTATTCGAGATACCCATGAGAATAACGCCGCGCGCGCGGCTTTGTAGATTCTCTTCAGTTACCCCTTCTTTGGTTCCCGCGAAGGTATCAGACAAGGCGGAGAGGAACCCTTCAACTGGCTCGGAGATAGGCACTACTTCATAGCGCACTCCCAGCGCACGGGCACAGTCTTCCGCATCTTTATGGGATTCGTCGGAGGTGTAGCGATACGGCAGCATAACGCAGCGCACTCGTTCTTCCCCCAAAGCATCAACGCTCATGGCGGTTACTATGGCAGAATCTATACCGCCAGAAAGACCAAGCACTACGTTCTCAAAACCATTCTTATTCACGTAGTCCCGCAGGCCCAACACACAAGCACGCCAGTCAGCTTCTTGCGTATCTGCGATCTTGGCGCGAACGCCCGTATCGCAAGCCCAACCGTCCTTACCGCGCCGCCATGTTGTAAGCGTTACGCTATCTTCAAATTGGTTCATTTGAATTGGAATGGTTTTATCTGTGTTCACAGCGAAAGACCCGCCATCAAAAACAAGTTCGTCTTGGCCACCCAATTGGTTGGCGTAAAGAATAGGCAAGCCAGATTCGATTACCTGCTTGATGACGATCTGGTGGCGCACATCCATTTTATCGCGGTAATATGGAGAGCCATTTGGAACAAGAATGATTTCCGCACCGCTTTCGGCAAGGGTTTCGCAAATGTCTTCTTCACCCCAGATGTCTTCGCAGATAGGAATACCCAACCGCACACCACGGAAGTTGACTGGCCCGGGCATCGGCCCCGCATCAAAGACCCGTTTTTCGTCAAACACACCGTAGTTTGGCAAATCTACCTTATGGCGCAGGGTTTGTATCTTTCCACCGTCAATAATGGCTACAGAATTATGCAGGCCCGTTTTCTTATCACGCCACGGCACACCCAAGACAATTCCGGGGCCATCGTCATTTGTATCCTTCGCCAGCTTTTCAGCGGCTTCCATGCACTTAGAAATAAAGGCTGGCTTCAGCACTAAATCTTCAGGCGAATAGCCCGATAGAAAAAGCTCTGTGAACAGGATTAAGTCAGCCCCCTGCTTCGCCGCGTCACGGCGGGCTTCACGGGCAAGAGCAAGGTTCCCGTCAACATCCCCCACAGTGGGGTTCAATTGGGCAACGGCAATACGAATGGTGTCATGTAGTTTTATCATGCTGGATATGTAGTGCCTCGAAAGCGGTGGAGCAATAACTATCGAACCAAGGTTTGACCATCACTTTGTGGGAACTGAGGTAGACCATCCTCGATATCGTAGAATGCGCCTTTGTCCGCCGCAAAAATATGACGTTCAATTTTAACGCCTGCATCACCATCTAAGGAACCCGCAAGAATTGAAGTTGTATCGCTTCCATTGCGTTTCCAAAACAAAGCCGAGCCACACTCACCACAAAACCCGCGTTTAGCCGTGTCAGAAGCTAAGTACCATTTGAGTGACCCGCTATCTTCAACTGTGAGATCAGCATCCAAAACATTGGTGGCCGCATAATACAAACCCGTTTGCTTTTGGCATTGGGTACAGTGACAAGCCGTTACAGAGCGCATTTTACCCTCGATGACGTATTTTACGCCACCGCAGTTGCAAGAGCCTGTAGCGCTCATGCTGCAGCTTCTTTTTGTGATGCCGCGCCTGTTTTTGTTTGCTTCAAACGGTCTGCCACAAGGAACGCGAGTTCCAAAGATTGACTGGCATTGAGGCGTGGGTCGCAATGGGTGTGATAACGGCTACCAAGATCAGCGTCCGTTACCGCACGAGCACCACCCGTACATTCTGTCACATCTTGGCCTGTCATTTCAACATGAACACCGCCAGCAACCGTGCCCTCTGCTTCATGCACATCGAAGAAGGCGTTGACCTCCCCCATTACTCGATCGAACGGGCGAGTTTTATAACCGCCAGCTGAGATCGTGTTGCCGTGCATCGGGTCACAAGACCACACAACGCTTTTGCCTTCGCGTTCAACTGCACGGATAAGCGCAGGAAGGTGGTCTTCCACTTGGTCATGGCCAAAACGGGCAATGAGGGTCAAGCGACCTTCTTCGTTATCAGGCGATAGAATGTCGATCAATTCCAACAAACCGTCTGGTGTCATGCTTGGGCCACACTTCAAACCAATTGGGTTTTTGATGCCACGGCAATATTCTACATGTCCATGATCTGGTTGGCGGGTACGATCGCCAATCCAAATCATATGGCCTGATGTTGCGTAAGGGTCGCCGCTAATTGAATCTTCGCGAGTCAAAGCTTCTTCGTACCCGAGCAAAAGTGCTTCATGACTGGTATAGAAATCAGTTTCACGCAGTTTTGGATTATTTTCAGGATCCATACCAATCGCATTCATAAACCCAAGGGTCTGTGTAATGCGCGAATTCAGCTCTTCAAATTTTTCTGCCTGTGGTGAGTTCTTGGCAAAATCCAAGGTCCACTCATGGATATGATTCAAATTAGCATAACCGCCGGTTGCAAATGCACGTAGCAGATTCAAGGTGGCAGCAGATTGGCGGTAGGCCATAATCTGACGTTCAGGATCAGGAACCCTTGAGGCCTCGGTGAATTCCATACCGTTGACCACATCGCCCTTATAGGAGGCGAGAGTAACATCACCCTTTGTTTCGCTATCCGATGAACGGGGTTTTGCAAATTGCCCGGCAATGCGGCCAAGCTTCACAACTGGCTTGGATGCACCAAAGGTAAGCACCACTGCCATTTGCAGGAATACGCGAAAGAAGTCTCGGATGTTGTCCGCACCGTGTTCAGCAAAGCTCTCGGCGCAATCACCGCCCTGCATTAAAAAGGCTTCACCGCGAGAAACGCGAGCCAATTGATCTTTTAGCGCACGGGCTTCCCCTGCAAATACCAAAGGAGGGAATGAAGCAAGACGGGCTTCCGTTGCCTCAAGTGCAGATTGATCAGGATAATTCGGCATCTGTACAGAAGGTTTAGAACGCCAAGAATTTGGGGACCATTTAGCAGCCATATTATTCACTCCTCGGGCAAAACACGCAGCCCATTCTATTCATTAGAATTGTCTTAGAATGACACGGGGGTTTTTGGCAACGCAAATTTTGAAAACAACTCACGCTCCGCATCATTTAATGCGACCGACCTTGGGTAATAAGGCGCGTCTCTGTCTTCCAATATGCAGCAATTAAAATTAGTGGTCGTCGCCATAAACCGCTCTATACCGATCTCCCCGAAATTGGTTTGGTAGCCTTGCATTACTGCATCGAGGTATGAGCGCAAGATATTCGTTTTTTGATTGGCGGCTGGTTGTTGAGCCACATAGAGGTAAGCCTTTGTGTTTCCCTGCAAAGGATTCTCATCGAGGAATTCAAGGCTGTCATGGCTGATCTCCACCCGATCATACGCATCTTCACGCTTATCGAGCGACGCAAGACTGCTGCTATGATCAATAACCACAAGCCCTTCGATGGCTGTAGTTGGGGCCTGCTCAACGGACAAAAACGCCATATCAGTGTTTTTTACAAAATTATTTGCCGTCGAAGGATAGGACAACCAAGCCCGTCGCCACCCTTTCAAACGAGCACGATGCGCCGAAATATATGGGGTGCGCAAAGTATCGAGATTTACGAGCGAGCCGTAACCAAAATATGCGATTGTTGAGGGGGCGGTCATGGAGCGAGTGTCTTTCCAACAGATAAGTCTCTTAGCCGTATAAATACAGGAAATTTAGAATACTGAAACCACTAACTGCCTGATTTTGGTGGCATTGGGCGGGTTATCAAGAACAGAGCCACCGAAGAGATTATAGTGCCTTGGACAATCAAAATAATTGGCTTCAACCCAACGGCTATACTGAAAATCATTCCTGCGGCCATCAAGGTTACGGCAGATATTTTGGCCTTCTTCGAAATCGCCCCATGATTACGCCAAGCATGTATTTCTGGGCCAACTCGCGGATGAGAAATCAACCAATCATGTAGCCGTTGTGAACTTTTTCCAAAACAAAACAGCGATAACAGAATAAACGGCGTTGTTGGCAAAACTGGAAGCACAATTCCAACAATTCCAAGCACGAGGGATATGCCCCCGATAGCTATCAAAATGATCCTCTTTAAACCGTCCAAGTCAAACCCAATTCGTTCAAGTGTCCCATGGTAACTACTCTAACCCTACGATAACACCAAATAGGTTAGTGGCTCGGTGTGTATAGCTGCTTAGAGCCCAAACAACATACCAATGTCAGCTTGAGCTGGCCCAGTGATGCTTGATTTCCATGAGGTTTGTTTCTTCCTCGATTTCCCGAGACACTTCGATTAGCCCCTCACGTTGATAAAATTTTCGGGCAGGTGTGTTTTTTTCATATGCCCATAGAGCTATCCAGTCGCGATTTGCTTTTGCCAAGTCTAGCAAATGTTTGCCGATGCCTGCGCTTCGCGCCTCGGGTATCACATAAAGTGCGCCAACGAGTTCATCACTACGGGTGCAAAACCCAACGATGTGGTCTCCTATCTCGGCAACCCATGCCAAATCACTCTCAAAGATACCCTGCCAATAAACCACCAACTCCTGCCGCTCGTCGGGCGCGGGCATCCATCGTGTTTCTTCCACCCAATCGCGCAATATGTCGACGCAGTCGGGGGCATCAGATGGCAGTCCAGATCGGAATTGAGGGTTCATGGGATCGTTTATAAAACGTAATTATGGTAAGGTCTAGCTTGGCTTGAGACGGATCAAAATGATCACTCCGTCCTCACCCCCTCGTTTTTATCTCTCAACATATATCCAACTGAACTATGAACACTTGAGTCGTTAATTGACTTAAACGTAAAGGTAAGCAACTGTTCCTAACAATTGGATTGATCAATGGCAAAACACGTATCAGCTTAAGCGAGCAAACTGATGAATGACGAACCAGACAAACCAACCGTAAACGAGCGAGATGTCACCATTGCGGCTCCCAAAAATTGGGACTTAGCTGCCACGGTTTTCAGCCACCCTGCCCCACAACAAGAAGCACCAGTGGTTATGATTTCTGCTGCAGCGGGTGTTCCTCGGTGGTACTATGCAAATTTTGCTCGTTATCTGGTAGAGCAAGGTGCAGCAGCCGTACTTACCTATGACTATCGCGGCATGTGCGATTCTTCGGGTGAGCGATCCCGCTGGAAAGAATTACGGATGTTCCACTGGGCCCAGTATGACTTTCCAGCCTGCACCAATTGGCTCCTCGAGGAATATCCCAATAACCCACTGGTTGGCATGGGCCATTCTTACGGTGGACAGGCGCTTGGGCTTTCAGGTGCATCTCAATTTTTCGAACGTTATGCAACCGTTGCTACCATGTCGGGTTATTGGCGAGATTTAGACACGCCCTACCAAGTTTGGTTTCTAACACAAGTAATGGGGCGTATAGCCTCCAGAACCCTCGGTTATGTGCCAAAAATAATTAGCCCCGGCGAACCCTACCCAGGTAAAATCATGCTGGACTGGGCTGATTGGATTGCTCAGGACGATTACTGGTTTTCACGAAAAGATGTACCAGGATTAGAAAACTTTGAGAAAGTCACCCTGCCCTATCTCTCAATCCGAGTGACAGACGACCCTTGGGGGAATGAGAAAGCCATTGGTGAATTTATGAAGCACTATACCAATGCTGATTTGCGTCACGCATTGGCTGTACCGGGAGAAAGCGGTAAAATCGGTCACCTCGGGTTCTTCAGCAGACGCCATAAAGAAAGCCATTGGGATTTGGCTGCAGATTTTTTACTCGATGGGCAGTTCCCAAATACTGAGATTTAGCTCTCGCCTACCCGCTTGCCATTCACAACTGTGTAGCTTGGCTCATACATCGTAACGAGTTCTTCTGCAGCGCTTGGATGCAGCGCCATCGTTGCATCAAAGTCTTTCTTGGTGCTTCCCATTTTCATTGCAATCGCTAGCAGTTGCGCCATCTCACCAGCATCAGGCCCCAAGATATGTGCCCCCACGACTTTATCGGTGGCAGCATCAACCACGAGTTTCATCAGCATTTGGCTGTCGCGGCCCGAAAGCGTGTTTTTCATTGGGCGGAATTTTGCGCGGAAGATGTTCAATTTTTCAAATGCGGCTCCCGCATCTTCCTCGCTCATACCCACGGTGCCAATTTCTGGGTGTGAGAAAACGGCTGTGGGTATCATAGCGTGATCTGGTTTTTGCGGATCATCACGGTATTCAGTTGCAACGAAACACATTGCCTCATGGATAGCCACGGGCGTTAACGGAACCCTATCCGTCACATCACCAACCGCCCAAATGTTTTCAACATTCGTGCGAGAATAGTCGTCAACTTTAATATACCCACGGCTACAGGTCTCAACCCCTGCCGTTTCCAAGCCCAATGTTTGGGTTAGCGGTGTTCGCCCCATGGCAAACATCACTTGCTCAACCTCCAAAACATCGCCACCAGAAAGATGCGCTATTCTGTTTTCATCATCGCCCAGTTCAATTTTGGTAATAACCTGCTCGGTGATGATTTTAATGCCGCGTTTTTCGTATTCTTCATGCAACAACACGCGCACATCATTATCAAACCCACGTAGGATTTCATCCCCGCGATAGACGAGCGTTGTATCAACTCCAAAGCCATTAAAAATTCCGGCGAATTCAACGGCAATATACCCAGCGCCAACGATAACGATGCTCTTAGGCAACTCATATAAGTCAAAAGCGTCGTCAGAAACTATCCCAAGCTCATGCCCCTGCAATCCACTGTTGATGTTTGGAGTACCCCCGACAGCTATCATTATTCTTTCTGCAGTGACTGTTTTGTTCTCTGCAGAGAGATAAATTTCGTGTGGCCCGCGTAGCTCCGCACGGCTGTTAAAAGCCTCTACCCCGTTCGATGCTAAACCTTTGATGTAAAAGCCTTCAAGCCGTGTAATCTCAGCCTCTTTACTTGAAACTAGCTTTTTCCAATCAAAAGAAACCTCACCAACGTTCCAACCATAGCCGGCCGCGTCTTCAAAATGCTCGTGGTAGGTAGACGCATAGACATAAAGCTTTTTGGGGACACAGCCTCGGATAACGCAAGTGCCGCCGTATCGGCTTTCTTCAGCAATACCAACGCGCTTACCCAAAGCTGATGTACGATTTGCAGCACGCACGCCACCAGATCCACCGCCAATTACGAACAGGTCAAAGTCGAATTCCATAGTTGTCGGCCTATACTAGGAGAAAAATTGCCAGTTTTAGTTACCAGCCTCGCTCATTCGTTTAAGTACATTAGCCGACATGTCACGGGTGATACCATTTGCCCATACCCGTGCAGATTTACTCAATTCTGTAGCAAGCACCGGAGTAGTAGCTAGATATTTTGAGCCTGCCTCCGAGCTAAAAAATGCTGCGATATCATTTAGCTCTTGCTCAGTAAATTGAGTTGCAAAAAGCCTAGTGGCCTCTCCTTCCAAATCGCCACGGCGGGTCGCAAGGGCAAGTGCTTCTTCGTCAACAATGTTCGAAATTGCGTCCGCTTTGTCAGGGTTTTTTGCAATAAGCTGGTTTTTTAATTTTGCAGATGCATTGAATAGAATTGCATCGAATGACTCAGTCGCTTTTGTTGCTGACAAAGCTTTACGGGCAACTGCTAAATGAGAAGCACTTGGCTCCTGTGCAAATGAGCTGCTTGAAAACAGTGCTGTTATAATCAGCACAATGACAAAAGATATTTGGGGGGCTCTAAGAGACATATTTGATAGGCTCCAGTCACTACAGTGTTAAGCTTGGCATCATGCCAAGAAGTTGAAATTATTGTTTTGGTTCTACAATTTTAATACCATCTTTTCCAGCAACAATGGCGCGTGTTGCAAGGCCTGTAAACAGTCCATGTTCAACAACCCCAGGAATGGCGTTCAAACTGTGAGCAAGTGCTAGTGGATCAGCAATGCGGCCAAAAGATGCATCCAACAAAAGATGTCCACCGTCTGTTATCAAGGCCGTACCATCTGGGTTCTTTCGTAAGGAAATTGGGCCAACCACACCAAGCTTTGCACTTGTTTTCTCTATCAACAATTGTGTGGCCGTCATTCCAAAGAGATTGATCTCAATAGGCAAAGGAAATTTTCCAAGGGTTTTCACTAGCTTACTATCGTCAGCGATTACCAACATCTCCCTCGACGCTGCTGCAACAATTTTCTCTCGAAGCAGGGCCGCGCCGCCGCCTTTTATTAAATTTAGCGCTGGGTCAATTTCATCGGCCCCATCAATCGTCAAATCAAGCTCTGGAGTTTCATCCAGCGTCGTGAGTGGAACGCCCAACTCTTCACATAATGCAGCTGTGCGTGTGGAGGTAGGAACGCCAATGATCTTAAGACCATCGGCAATTGCAGGCGCTAGGACACGGATAAAAGCTTCAGCGGTTGAACCTGTGCCAATACCAAGCTTCATTCCATCATGGACATAATCCATTACGGCAAGGCCAACTTGAGCTTTTAGAGAATCAGACATCTACGTACTCAACGATAAGAAATATTTCAGCTTCGATAACACGACACCTTCAAGGCCGCTACAACAGATTAAAGTTACAAAAAGTTTTTTTTGGGGTTTCCATCTAGCAATCCTTCGCCTACCCAACACGGAATTACCTCAACGAGCGTTTCAAATATGCCTTCATCTCAAAAGACCATAGTTTTTGACCTCGATGGCACGCTTGTTGATAGCATTAGGGATCTTGTCCCCGCACTCAACAAAACGACTGAGCTGGACGGTGTTCCGCCTCTCACATTGGCCGATGTCGGGGCTACCGTTGGTAGTGGAGCGATGAAGATGATTGAACTCGCTTACAACCTTAATAACCTCCCACTCTCAACAGAACGACACAAAGAGCTGTTCTCAATCTTTTTGCAGAACTATGAAGCTCATATCGCTGATCACACAGTGTTTTATGAAGGGGCCTTGTCTGCCCTTGACGATCTAGCAAGTAACGGGTGGATATTGGCCGTTTGTACGAACAAATACGAGCACTACGCCCGAGATATGTTACAGAAAATGGGGGAGCTTTCTCGTTTTTCTGCCATTACAGGTGGCGATAGCTTTGACTTTAGAAAACCGGACCCAGCGCATTTGATTGAAACGATCAAATTAGCAGGCGGCAGCCCGAACCTAGCAATAATGGTCGGAGATACAACGAACGATATATTAGCGGCCAGAGCAGCAAATATCCCCTCAATCGCGGTGGATTTTGGTTACCCTGATGTGCCTGTCGAAGAAATGAAGGCAACTACAATTATCAGTCATTATACTGAATTAAAAAAATCGACGGATGACCTCATTAAGACAATGTAGCAATTCAAGGCACTAAATTACGTGAGCATGACCCTTGAGATTTCATCTGGCGTAATATCTAACAAATGTGCCACCCTCTCCACCAAACTTACTTCAGCCTCATGCATTACTCCGTCAGCAAAAACCATTTCCCACATATGAGAGACTAGAATAAGTAGTTCGCTTTTCGGGAAACCGGCTTTAAGAATACCAGCCGTTTCTGTCATTCCGTCATCATCTAACTGATTTTCTCGCGCATGTTTGATAAGCTTGAACGTTTCATTATCTGAGATTTCAAATTCGTCAGCAAGAATTCTGCACAGCCGATCAAATTCCTTTGGGT
Source organism: Rhizobiaceae bacterium (assembly GCA_036478985.1). Classification (GTDB taxonomy): domain Bacteria; phylum Pseudomonadota; class Alphaproteobacteria; order Rhizobiales; family Rhizobiaceae; genus Pseudahrensia. Next base: position 60,618 of record JAZGEY010000016.1, on the reverse strand, counting down.
GTGTTTCGCCATCAATTGGCATCACCATAAACAGGAATGATGCAACAGCACTACGCAAATGGAACTGGGGGTCAGCATCATCAAGTATCTTCAGGTGCGTTCGAATCTCGTCTAAATCTTTTGACATCTTGCCCCCTAGAAATTGCTGCAATCAACTTCCCTTACGTCATCAAAATTGATAATTTCTTAAACACAACTCAGGCTTAAGTGCTTTATATATCACATAAATATACCGTTTCCTACCAGTACCCCAACTTGACGACTTGAAGTCTGGCTCAAGCAAGCGCTAAATAAGAAAGAACTGTACAATTTGAAAGCTACTCTCGTATGCCAGAGAACAATCATTCTCCTCACGTTGACATCTTCCCGCTCGGCGATGATTCCACGCCCTACCGAAAGCTCACTTCTGATTTTGTATCCACTGTAGATGTGGAGGGCACTGAGTTTTTAAAGATTGATCCAGAGGCGATCCGGCTCCTTGCTGAACAAGCCTTTATGGACATCAATCATTTACTGCGGCCAGCTCACCTTAAACAATTAGCTTCCATATTAGATGACTCCGAAGCAACACAAAACGATCGTTTCGTTGCTTTTGATCTCTTGAAGAATGCAAACATTGCAGCTGGTGGTGTACTGCCCATGTGCCAAGACACGGGCACGGCAATTGTCATGGGGAAACGGGGCCGCGCCGTCATCACTAGCGGTAGTGATGAAGAAGCTATTAGCCAAGGCATTATGGATGCCTACTTTAAAAAGAACCTGCGCTATTCTCAACTTGCACCGCTTTCTATGTTTGAAGAGGTGAATACAAAAAACAATCTGCCCGCACAGATTGATATCTATTCTGAGGGAACAGACGGTTATAAATTCCAATTCATCGCAAAGGGTGGCGGTTCCGCAAACAAGACCTTCTTTTATCAAGGCAGCCCTTCCCTACTCACCCACGATAGAATGATAGACTTTCTGAGTGAAAAAATATTGACCTTGGGGACTGCCGCTTGTCCGCCATACCATTTGGCAATTGTAATTGGTGGCACATCTGCTGAGCAGGTGTTGAAAACTGTAAAAATGGCATCCACAAAATATCTTGATGAATTGCCAACAAAAGGTTCAGAGGCGGGCCACGCCTTCCGTGATCTTGAGATGGAACAAGAAATCCATAAAATCACGCAGAACATGGGTGTTGGCGCTCAGTTCGGTGGCAAATATTTCTGCCACGATGTCCGTGTTATCCGTCTTCCTCGCCACGGGGCATCTTTACCCATTGGGCTGGGTGTATCCTGCTCGGCGGATAGGCAGGCCATGGGTAAAATCACCAAAGAAGGCGTTTTCCTTGAGACTCTTGAAACAGAGCCTGCGAAATATATGCCGGATGTGGACGAAACTGAGTTCAGTGGCGGTGTTATTGAGATTGATTTGAACAAACCAATGGACAAAATTCTCGCGGAGTTATCAAAACATCCCGTTAAAACACGCCTCTCTTTGAATGGCACAATCATTGTTGCCCGCGACCTTGCTCACTCAAAAATACGCGCGCGTTTGGAAGCGGGTGAAGAAATGCCTCAATATATGAAAGATCATCCGGTCTATTACGCTGGCCCTGCAAAAACGCCCACTGGAATGGCTTCAGGTTCATTTGGACCAACCACTGCGGGGCGCATGGATTCCTACGTGGATCAATTCCAATCTTTTGGCGGCTCGATGGTTATGTTGGCAAAGGGCAACCGCTCCAGACAGGTGAGAGACGCGTGTAAACAACATGGCGGTTTCTACCTTGGATCTATTGGTGGTCCCGCGGCGCGCTTGGCTCAAGATTGCATCACCAAGGTTGAGGTTGTCGAATATAAAGAGTTGGGAATGGAAGCAGTTTGGAAAATCGAGGTGAAAGATTTCCCCGCATTCATAGTCATTGATGACAAAGGCAATGATTTTTTCAAAGAACTCAATTTGAGCTAACTGTTGTTCACGAAAAATTGGGAAATTTCGATGAAACATATCGTGTATCGTTTAGTTATTGGCTGTATGATTCGTGCTATAGAATACTCAAAACTGCTCCGGGGCATGTTTAAGAAGGAACTCACTACAATGTTGAAAAAGAATTTTGTGATGCGCATGGCAATGGCTGGAATTGCAAGTGCAGTTATGATCACAGTTGTGCAACCAACAACTGTCTCTGCTAGGAATATTGAAGATCGCTGGTTTGATTATTCAGAAATGCGCTGGAGATTTGATAAGAAACCAGTGCGTCGCCGTTTCAGCTCCAATAAGTCCCCTATCCGTAAGCGCTCAGTACGCATTGATAAAAAATATACGGTTGGAACAATCATCATTGATACGGGTGAGCGGCGGCTATACTACGTCACGAAAAAGGGCCGCGCGATGAAATACGGCGTGGGTGTTGGCCGTGACGGCTTCCAATGGTCAGGAAAACATAAAGTTACCCGTAAGGCTGAATGGCCAGATTGGCGTCCACCTGCTGAAATGATCACCCGCGTAAAGAAGCAAACAGGTGTAAAACTTAAGCCGTTCTATGCTGGTGGCCCGGATAATCCTTTGGGTGCACGCGCCATGTACATTGGCTCAACGATTTATCGTATTCATGGCACGAACCAGCCTTGGACGATTGGCAAAGCAATGTCATCGGGTTGTATCCGTATGGCAAACGACGATGTCAGCGATCTCTATAAAAGAGTTAAGGTTGGCTCGCGCGTTATCGTTCGTAAATAACAAGACGACCACTGCAGTTTATTGGCGCGGGTTGTTCTCAACAACTCGCGCTTTTTTTATGGTTGTCTTAATCGCCAACTGAGAATACCAAAGAAACACGGATCAATCGGAATCAAGTGTTTATCATGAGTAACGACAAAGCCCCTAAGCGTGTAATTGAAAAAAGTATCCAGCTTGATTTTGGCAAGTCAAATAAGCGCGAAACCTATTCAGACTTTTTGCAACTTGATGTTCTGTTGAACCTACAAGAGACCTTCACCGACCCTCCACAACGGGACGAGCTGTTGTTTTTGATGATCCACCAGGTTGCTGAGCTATGGCTGAAGCTTGCATATTTTGAACTGGGCGAAATAAGAAACCTCATTCAACAAGATGATCTAAACCGTACGATTAAAGGCATTGGTCGGGTTAAAGCTATCCAAGAGCAGTTGATCAACTCATGGAAGGTTCTGCTGACCATGACTCCCTCAGATTATAAAGACTTTCGTGATGCACTCGGGCAGTCTTCTGGGTTTCAAAGCTGGGGATACCGCTTAGTTGAATATATTATGGGCAACAGGGACAGCTCCTACCTAGCGGTTCATAAACACGACCAAGCTGTTACTGATAAATTGAATGCCGAACTCAACCAGCTCTCAATTTATGATGAAGTCATTCACATGCTGTCTCGCCAAGGGTTTGATGTACCCGACGACATCCTGAACCGTGATCATAAACAATCTTATGTGTCAGACCCTCGTATTGTTGAGATATGGCACACAATCTATTCCAACCAAGAAGAACATTGGGCGCTATATAACCTTGGTGAAAGCCTGATGGATATGGAAACACTGTTTCAACAATGGCGTTTTAGCCATGTGCGAACAGTGGAACGGATTATCGGCGGACAATCAGGAACCGGAGGATCCTCAGGCGTTGAATTTTTGGAGCGCGCACTCAAGCTCAAATGCTTCCCTGATCTTTATGCTCTAAGAGATCGACTATTGAATTGAACCGCTTTTCCACCAATGCGCTAGGATCAATTTACATGATGCTCTCAATGGCGGGGTATGTGATCAACGATGTGTTCATGAAGCTGGTGCTCAATGATCTAGGAATATTCCAAGCTATTTTTATACGCGGGTTTTTCGCGACAATTTTAATGCTTCCACTCTGTTGGTGGTTGGGTGCTTTCAAAGTTGAAAATGGAGTTTGGGATGCATTACGGCATCCGATTGTTTTATTGAGGATTGTTGGCGAAATATTCAGCACCTATTTTTTCCTGCAGGCTTTGAAACATATGCCCATCGCAAATGTTACGGCAGTGTTGCAGGTGTTGCCGCTAACTATCACCTTATGTGCCGCAATGTTTTTGGGTGAGAAGGTTGGCTGGAGACGATATGTTGCAATTATAATCGGGCTTATTGGTGTTTTAATTATCATCCAACCGGGCACTCAAGATTTCGATAGTTTCGCACTTTACGCCCTTCTTGCAACGGTGTTTGTTACCCTGCGCGATCTTGCAACCCGTAGATTACCTAGCACCACACCAACATTCTTAATCAGTCTCGTTACAGCAATCACTGTTATGCTCATGGGGGCAGTTGGGAGTTCGTTTGAGCCTTGGCGTGTCGTTACACAAACTCATATCCTCCATATCATGGGTGCTGCTAGCATTATTACTGTTGGCTATATTAGTTCGATTCTAGCCATGCGCACCGGGGAAGTGAGCTTTGTCGCAATGTTCAGGTACTCAGCGCTGATCTGGGCTTTAATACTGGGATATTTTGTATTCGGAGACGTTCCTAAGTCCCTTGAACTCATAGGAGCTACAATCGTTGTGGGCAGTGGGTTGTTCAGCTTCTACCGCGAGCGGGTCGTTGCAAAAATAATCTAAATTACAGACTAGCGCCCTATTGCAGACAGGCGTAAGAATCCTAACATAATTCAATTGGCTTCCTTTCATGTCTAAGACCCAAACTTCAACGCGCAGGTTGCGTGGAGCAACAACACCGCCACGTATTTCAACCCTTGTGCTCCTTGCTGGCACATCGGTTATGTCCATGAATATATTTCTGCCAATGCTCCCCGCTATTGGAACAGATTTAAATGTCCCCCCATCCGTTGCTCAATATGTTTTAACAATATTTCTGGCCGCAACCGCAGTCGTTCAACTGTTCGTTGGGCCACTCTCCGATAGGTTTGGTCGAAGGCCTGTGTTGCTTTGCTCGCTTCTTATTTTCTTAGTTGCAACCCTCGTTTGTATCTTCGCACCTACAATAGAAATCTTACTTTTTGGCCGTGTACTGCAAGCTGCTTCAGCAACCTCTATGGTTCTTAGCCGTGCGATTATTCGCGACCTTTTCTCACGCTCAAAAGCTGCAAGCATGATAGGCTACGTTACCATGGCCATGGCGGTTATCCCAATGGTCACACCCACCGTTGGCGGGTACGTCGGGGCGTATTACGGCTGGCGAGCAACCTTTGTCGTACTATTTGTTGTGGTCGCTATTCTCTTTGCGTTGATTTATTTTGATCTCGGGGAGACACACACGCCACGCCGAAACTCATTATCAGAACAGGTGTCTGATTATATAACATTACTAAAAGAGCCTTCCATCTGGGGGTACATCCTCTGTGCAACATTTGGATCGGGAGCCTACTTCGCCTTTCTTGGTGGCGCGCCGTTTGTTGGATCAGATATCATTGGCATGAGTTCCACCGATCTTGGCTTTTACTTCGGTTTTGTGGCGCTGGGATATATGGCTGGGAACTTCGTATCTGGTCGGTATTCAGAAAAAATCGGCATCGAACCAATGATGTTCTACGGCGGCATTATTGCTTGTATTGGCGTTGGGATGGCGCTGTTACTCATGAGCAACTTTGACCCTAAAGCTGGTTATTTATTCTACCCTATGATGCTGGTCGGAATGGGTAATGGCATGATGCTACCAAATGCAAATGCTGGAACCGTAAGTGTTCGACCAGATCTTGCGGGGTCAGCATCAGGCCTTAGTGGTTTTTTGACCATTGGCGGCGGGGCAGCCTTGGCCTCTCTTTCAGGCTCACTGATTACATCAGAGAACCAAGCCCTCCCCCTCTATGTCATCATGTTCTCATCATCACTACTGGGAGCTGGGATTGCGGCAATGATGTATTTTAAAGCTCGCAAAGAAGCCGTTTGAAGACCGACCAATTCTGGGGTAAATTGATCTATGGACACAAAACATAATCTTATCTTGGGGCCTAACCTTCGTGATACAAGCCTCTCCGCAGAGGTTGTGGGTATCAATGAGCGTGGTGAAAAGACTAAACTGAAAGTCATCACTGAGCGCCCCCTAACACTCTATTTGAACAGCCAAGAAATTGTCACCATGATGACGATCGGTGATCATCCTGATCTTTTGGCAATTGGCTATCTCATCAACCAAAACATGCTCAAGCCCTCAGACCCAATATCAAAAGTTGATTTCGACGACGAATTGGGAGTTGTTGTTGTTCGCACTGAATTTGAAACAGTTTTTGAAGATAAAATGAAAAAGAAGGTTCGTACTTCTGGCTGCGCCCAAGGTACAATTTTTGGTGATGTAATTGATGCATTTGACGATGTAAAATTAGAAAGCTCTGCGCGCCTTAAAACTTCATGGCTGGCTTCACTAACGAAACAAATCAACACCGCCCCAAGTCTTTATCTTGAAGCAGGAGCAATCCACGGCTGTGTCCTTTGCGAAGAAGATCGCGCGCTTGTGTATATGGAAGATGTCGGACGGCATAATGCCGTTGATAAAATAGCTGGATGGATGGCGGTAAATAAAGCCGAAGCCGACAATAAAATATTTTACACAACCGGTCGTTTAACCAGCGAAATGATTATTAAAACAGTGATGATGGGGATACCCATTCTTGTTTCACGCTCAGGTTTTACTGCTTGGGGGGTAGAGCTGGCACGTAAGGCAGGGTTAACTCTCATTGGCCGTGCTCGTGGCAAAAGATTCATAGTTTTGGCTGGAAAAGAACGTGTCGTATTTGACGCTGATTTATCAACAGGTAATGACGAGGATGACATGCACAACCGTAAAGGGGCACGGAAATGACGATTGCTGGGGTCATACTAGCTGGAGGTCAATCACGTCGTATGGGTGGAAGCGAAAAAAGCCTGCTCAAGCTCGGCGGTAAAGCGCAGATAGAATGGGTAGCTGATTGCCTCGAACCACAGGTCGTTCAAATGGCGATCAACGCAAATGGCGACTCTTCCCGATTTAACTTTCTGGACTTCCCAGTTTTGGAAGATGTGGTTGGTGGGTTTGTTGGTCCACTATCGGGAGTTCTAACAGGTATGAAATGGGCAGAAGGTTTGAGCGGTGTTACCCATATTATGACCGCCGCTGCTGACACACCTTTCATCCCTCACGATTTTGTTTCTCAGCTAAACAATTTACTTGCTGGGGAAAGTGACATTGCAATGGCTTCTAGTAATGGTCGCATACACCCCGTTTTTGGATTGTGGCCTATCCATCTTGCGAATGAGCTTGAACATTTTTTAGTGGCGGAAGACAAACGAAAAATTATCGAATTCGCAAAACGCTACACCATGCATGAGGTTGTTTTTGATACCAAAGGCGAAGACCCTTTTTTCAATATCAATACGCCTGAAGATCTAGCCATCGCTAAAACAATGGCAAAGGAAATCACTCGATGAGTAAAGTTTTTGGCGTTACCGGATGGAAGAACTCAGGTAAAACAACCCTAGTTTGCAAACTTGTAAGTGAATTTACAGCACGAGGTTTTAGAGTAAGTACCGTAAAAAACGCCCACCATAATTTCTCAATCGACACCAAAGGTACAGACTCCTACGCCCACCGCGAAGCCGGTGCTGGAGAAGTTGCGCTTGTTTCTGATAAGCGCTGGGTATTGATGCATGAAGTGCAATCCAATGGAGCAATGCCAAGCCTAGAAACGATCCTGGGAAAGCTAGCCCCTTGCGATCTCGTACTCGTGGAAGGCTTTAAAAAAAGCGCTATCCCAAAAATTGAATGCAGACGAGAAGGCAGTATTAAAGACGATCCTATCTGGCCGAACAACGAAAGTGTAATTGCTCTTGCTAGTGAAAAGAACGAGAACCAGTCAAACCATCCTCATTTTCTGATTGATGATGTGTCAGGAATTGCCGATTTTATCGCGCAGACGGTTGGGCTTGGCCTATGACAATGCCCCCCTCTCTCATCAATGACTGTTTCCTTCACGACAAGGATAGGCTGCTGCATGAGGAAGCACTGGCGATATTGAAAGAACACCTAACGCCCATAGTTGGCCGTGAGTCTGTTCTTTTAGAAAACTGTTTCGGGCGCGTTGTCTCTCAAGATATTCTCGCACCTAATAACGTACCACTTCACACTAATTCTGCAGTTGATGGATACGCCTTTTGCCATGCGGACTTGGATGTTTTGCCTTTCACACTCTCTGATAGAATTACAGCCGGAAAACCCACCCATACCCCTTTATCTCCCCATACCACAGCGCGCATTTTTACTGGCGCAATGATGCCTGCAGAGGCTGATACCGTAGCAATGCAAGAGGACTGCGTCGTTAGCGGCCAGCAGGTTCAGATACCCAAGGGCCTAAAGAAAGGTGCAAATTGCCGTTTGCTTGGCGAAGATTTATGGGCTGGTGATCTGGTCATTTCTAAAGGGGCGCGCCTCAATGCAAGCGATATTGCGGCCTTAGCGTCAATTGGCATGGGAAGTGTTCCTGTATTTAGAAACCTAAAGATTGGCCTTTTTTCAAACGGCAATGAAATGCGCATACCGGGTTCGAGTTCTGCGCCCTTAAGTCTTGGCGAGGTGTATGATGCCAATCAACCGTTAATATCGACCCTTTGCAAAAATCTACCGATTGAATTGCATCTTGGTGGAATTATTGAAGACTCAGCCACAATAGCTCTCGAAACAATCAGCAAAGCGGCGAAGAAATATGATGTTATCATCACGACTGGCGGGGCCTCTCGTGGGGATGAGGATCACATGCTGTCAGTGCTCGATAAACTCGGGAAAAGACACCTATGGCAGCTAGCAGTGAAACCGGGTAGGCCCATGATGTTTGGCCAGATACCACGGATGGAAAGTGAACAGGATTGCCTGTTTTTTGGATTGCCGGGTAACCCTGTGGCCGCAATGGTATGCTTCCTACTTTATACCCGCCCTTCCCTATTGGCTCTTGCAGGAGCGAATTGGGAAACCCAAACCCGCTTTCAAGTTACAGCAGACTTTAATCTAGAAAACAAAAAAACTGATAGGCGTGAATTTCAACGAGGGATTTTGAACACGGATGAGACAGGGACCCTAACCGTTCGAAAATATGAAAGAGATGGTTCTGGACTAATCTCATCGCTTAGGGAAGCTGACGGTCTTATTGAACTTTCCGAGGAAGTGACTGAAGTAAAGAAAGGACAAACCGTATCCTTCATTCCATTCTCCAGTTTCGATTAAGGGCATGGCGGCAACGCTACAATAGGGCTAAACACTAAACAGTATAATTGACGAGAGAGGTAACAAAAGTGGCAAATGTAGCATTTATTGGATTGGGGGTTATGGGTTATCCCATGGCTGGGTATCTGAAAAACAAAGGCAACCATGACGTAACTGTCTTTAACCGCACTCAGTCAAAGGCCGAAAAATGGGCCGCAGAATACGGCGGTAAGTTTGCTGCAACACCCGCTGATGCTGCTAAAGATGCCGACTTTATTTTTTGCTGTGTGGGCAACGACGATGATTTGCGTTCGGTCACGACCGGAGAAAATGGGGCCTTTCATACAATAAAAGCTGGGGCGATATTCATTGATAACACAACCGCATCTGCCACCATCGCTCGTGAACTTGCAGCTGTTGCAAAAGAAAAGGGATTTGGCTTTCTAGATGCCCCCGTTTCTGGCGGTCAAGCAGGGGCGGAAAACGGCGTGTTGACGGTTATGGTCGGCGGAGATGAAATTACATTCAATACGGCAAAACCAGTGATCGAATGTTATGCTCGAATGGTTGGCCTGATGGGCGAAGTTGGTGCAGGGCAACTGACGAAAATGATGAACCAGATTTGTATCGCCGGGTTAATGCAGGGGTTATCAGAAGCTATCCATCTGGGTAAAGCTGCTGGCCTTGATATTGCCAAGGTTGTTGATGTCATTTCCAAAGGGGCTGCGGGTTCTTGGCAGATGGAAAACCGCCACACCACCATGGATGCGGGAGAATATGAACATGGATTTGCCGTTGACTGGATGCGAAAAGACTTAGCCATTTGCTTAGAAGAAGGGAACGCACAAGGCGTGAGCCTCCCTGTCACCGCGTTGGTCGATCAATTCTATGCCGAAGTGCAACGCATGGGTGGCAACCGTTGGGATACGAGCTCCCTCTTGGCGCGGCTAGAAAATACAGGGAAGTAAACATATGTCAGACGTGCTTTCCAAGATTGCGGCATTGAAACAAGCCCACCCAAAGAACATTGCAATACAGTGTTTTGAGGAGAGCTATTACGAGAGCCTAGACGCTGACAAAAAAAAGCGACTGCTCAAATGCATCAATTCGGGCATTGAAAACCCAGACAGTGAAATGGGGTGCTATGCCAACCAACCGACCGATTACGATGATCTAAAGCCATTCTTTTCTAAAGTGTTGGCGCGTTATCACAAGGTTGCTGAAGGTACAAAGCACATCAATGACTGGTCGTTAGAAGGTATTGATGGACTGCCAAAAGACACCGTTCTCGATATATCAAATCTTGGGCTACCGGCACTTTCTATGCGGGTACGGGTCGGACGTAACCTCGCTCAATACCCTCTCCCCGGCGCGATGACGCGGGAGCAACGGGTTGCGCTGGAATTACAAATGATGGTGGCGTTTGAAGAGCTTATCGCTAACCCAGAATACGGTGGCGCTTACTATTCGCTGACCCCTGGAAATAAAAATTTCATAGATGAAGCGCAATATCAGGCCCTTGTTGATGAGCATATTATGTTCAAAAACATGGATGAGGATTCCTATCTCGCTGCCGCTGGCATTGCCGCAGATTGGCCCTTTGGGCGCGGTTGTTATGTCTCAAGAGATCGAGGCTTTATCATCTGGGTTGGAGAAGAAGACCACCTTCGCATCATGTGCATGGCCAAAGGGACAATACTCAATAACGTCTTTGACCGACTGAAGATAGCGCTTGACGTAATTGACCAAATTGAGGGTTTAACCTTCGCCCGTTCTGATGATTTTGGGATGATCACATCATGCCCAACAAACCTTGGAACGGCTATGCGAGCTTCATTGCATATTCAATTGCCAAACCTCACCGCTGATGGAACTGATCACAAAGCCAAAGAAATCGCGCGGCCTATGGGCCTATCGGTTCGCGGTGCTGGAGGTGAACACACGCCAATTGGCGCTGATGGAACGGTGGATATCTCCCCCAGTGCGCGTTTTTGTATTACTGAAGGAAATATTATTGCGGCTCTCTATAAGGGCATTTCCAAACTGAAAGCCGCTGAAGATGACAGCTAATCCGCTTTAATAAACTGCGGCTTCCAAGTCTCCAGCAAGACCATGGCAATTACCAATAGAGCTGGCATGAATGTACGATCATCTGGAAGCGGGAAAATAACAAACTTACCTGCAACATAAAGCAAAGCCGCTACGATAATCACATTCGTGCGATGCGCGGTCTTAATGCCCGCACCTTGAAGAAGTGCCCAGCCAGACAACAATAAGCACAGAACAACGGGCCAGTTATTATCCTTCAAAGATACCATCGCCCCACGAGCAACTCCCTTCAAATAAAGAAACACTGAAAAATCAGGGCTAAAGCCCACCATTGTATTTTGTATTTCCACGCAAGAAAAATAGAAGTGCGCCCACCAACCGGGATGATTTGAACCTGTCGTGATCCAGAAATAAGTTGCGACAACAGCACCAAAGCCAACCAGAGCGGGTAGCTTGCGTTCGTTGAAAATAATTACAGCCAGTAGCATAGCAAACAAGAAAACAATTGTATCTGGGCGAACCAAGAAGGCCACATAAAACAGACCAACCGCCAGCCAGTCTTTGCCCCGTAAGAAGCGCTCACTCCCCCAAAGGAAGAATACCGTCACCAGGAGATCTGGCGTTACTGTACGGCCCATATAGAAATAACCGCACAATAATAAAATGGATGCCACAAAAGGGGCCGCTTGTAAGAAACCTCGGCTTTTCATCCAATATAGGCAGGTAAAACCAACGGCGAGTGAAGACAAAACACTAACCCAAATCGCTGCATTCACTGCGCCCAATAGGCTGCCGCCGTATTTCAAAGCTGCAATATATCCAACTTTCACATCATACATAGGAAGCATGGAAATAAAGGCATCTGGGTTTTGATAGTTGTGTACGTTGTAAGGATTACCTGCAGTCAATTTATAGAACTGGTTTTCGGGCGCGTGGTCTTTCATCATCCCCCAAACTTGGGAATGGAGCTCTCGAGTTGTGATTGAAGTGTCTTGCAATGAAGATGCAAGATAGGCCGCCATATCCCAGTTATATTCAGGCTTAAAAATATTTATCAGGCAAAGTGCAACAACAAAAAGAGCAAAAAGGATAAACCCTGCTCTGTCTAACGTGGAATTGCTAACCTTATTTGAAAATCTCAGATGGAACTGATCGACCACCCAAGTAGCAATTGAAGGTTTAACCTCATTTGATGTTTGCAAAGCCATGTAACGCCGATCCCTGTTACTCCCAATTGGGAGAATTGTTCACCGCTAGTTTGCCATTCATGTCTTAATATTCTTTAAGCCACCGTATCATTCCAGCACGTGATCTAAGGGCAGCTCGGTTGTGTATTTCATTTGCTCCATTGCAAAGCTTGAGCTGACATCTGTTATATCAATCACGGCAATAAGCTTACGATAAAAGTCATCATAGGCTTCAATGTCAGGGACAACCACACGAAGTAAATAATCCACATCACCGCTCATGCGATACATTTCCACTACCTGAGGAAATTCACTGGTCACTTTAGAAAAACGTTTCAGCCAATCGGCATTGTGGTTACTTGTACGAATAGAAACAAACACGGTGACCCCAGCATTAACTTTGGTTGGGTCTAGAAGCGTAACCCGTTTGTCAATTATCCCTTTTTCCTCAAGGTTTTGAATACGCCGCCAGCAGGGTGTTGTCGTGAGGCCAACTTTCTTACCTATTTCGGCAACAGGCATAGTTGCATCTTTTTGCAATAGGGTAAGTATGCGTTTGTCGATGCGATCCATAATCATTTCACAGTTCTGATAAATCTAAGCCGTTGCAGATGAACGTCCCTTAACACTCGCATACCACTGATTCAGATGCTCCAATCCATCTGGTATCTGCAAACGCGCGGGCTTCATAAAGTCCATTGTTACCATCGCTGTTATATCGGCAATAGTAAAACTATCACCCGCAATAAAGGAGCGGTTTGCCAGTTCATCATTCATCCAAATCAGTATCTTAGCAACACGCGGGCGATTGGTATCAGCCACTTCTGCAATTTGTGGAATTTCCCATTGTTTCATTGCTGGATGGGTATGACGAAAAACATTGGCAACAGGCAAGAGGAAGTTCAGCTCCATCCGCCGTTGCCACATCTCAACGACAGCCTTGTCTTGGGCGCCTATCCCCATCAAAGGTGGGGTGGGATGTAATTCTTCAAAATAACGACAAATCGCAACTGTTTCACTGAGTGCGGTTCCGTCATCAAGTTCTAACACGGGCAATCGCTGTAACGGGTTGAGTTTGGTCACAGTCTTGTCGCGATGGCCGAGAGACGTCATATCAACGGGTTCAATCGGAATTTCAATTCCCTTTTCAGCCAAGAATATCCGAACCCGCCTCGGGTTTGGTGCTGCTCCACCATCATAAAGTTTCATTGTCCGGCCACCTTCTTAGTTTCAAAACCAACTCTTCAGCCACTTAATCATGGTTTGCGTCTTACTCTCAACGCCAAGTGGGATCTTAGTTGCATCACCACGATTTGCATGACGCCATTCTTGAGGGTTTTCAAAAGTGCCCTGCCAAATCCCGGCTTTTGCTCGGCGCGCAGCCTTTTCTTCAGCGCGATAACCACCATAGTCTATGGCCCACCCTTTTGCGACCAGCATTGAATTCACATCATTGCCTTCTGCATGGCACACAGCAAGTAAACGATCATATCGGTCAACGCCATTTGTAATACATTTGACGTCCTTTCCTCTCAGCATAACTCGCAATGCGTTTCGCGACTCTCGCCCACAAGCCCAAGTTTTCCCTTGCCGAATGCAATTTTGGGATAGTTCAGGAGCATCTATTCCAGAAAGGCGTATTTTTTCACCGTCCATAACGACAGTATCCCCGTCAATCACCCATACGGTTCCATTAAAACTTTGAGGATTTTGCCCATTCAGCCAGGTCACGATGCCAGCAATAAGCCCAAAAAACACCATCGTAAGGAAGATATCCCAAACCAATGACTTTCGTTTTTTCAGCCCCCTATAGGGTTTACGTTTTTCTACCACCCGTACAACCTTCAGTTTATTAAGCCACAACCGTCTTTAATGGTAATGAAATTAGCAATTTTCTTAGAAATGTTAACCAGAAATTTGTTGTCTAAGCCCAAATTACTTTCAGTGTATCTATCCCCTTTTGAGTAACATGCAAAATCAAGCCGTCAAAAATTCGGATAAGACAATTGTTCAAAGACGTGTTGCCCATGAGGGCGACAAGTCTCGTCAAGCTGTGCGGAATTTACGAAGCGGGTTGAATTCACCCAGCAAGACTCATGCGTCCACAAAAAATCGGTTTGCGGCAGAAGTATTGCTTCGCCACACTCAAGTGCAACCAAGGGCTTTGTTAGCCTTTTTAATCTTTGCTGCTCTTGGAGCATATATTACACAGCACGCCCTAACCCCACTCGTGACGGGCATATGGTTTGGAACATGTGTTTTTACAGCGGTAATCACTCTCGCGAGTACAAGGCACTTTGGCAAAACTGATCTCCAGTTAGTAAATTTGGATAAATGGGAAAACACCTTTCAATTGTTGACCCTCCTTAAAGGAATAGCCTGGGCCTCACTTCTTCTTTTACATCCATTGTTTGACGCAAATGGTTCTTTTTCAATTGTATTGTTCACAGCAACAATTGTGATTACTGCGTTGGCTTTTGGTAGCGCACGCTACCTAAAATATGGTGTCCTTTTTGCAGCTGTACCAATGGCTTTGGTGGTAGTTGGACGCCTACTACTAATGGGCACAGTCCCCTCAATTGGCATGGCAGTGCTGGTGATTGCCCTTGTCGTGTTTTTTCAAACTCTTGGTAAAATCATCCGCGCCTTTCATATCGAATATCTTGAATCTAAAGCTGAACGTGACCAGTTGATTATGGAGCTTGAATCAGCGCGCGCCATATCTGAGGAAGCACGTCGTCGTGCGGAAGATGCAAATCTTGCCAAATCACGTTTTCTTGCCACCATGAGTCATGAATTGCGCACGCCGCTAAATGCAATCCTTGGGTTTTCCGAAGTGATCTCTAATGAGGTTATGGGGCCGCTAAACAATGAATACTACAAAGAGTATATCAATGACATTCACAGATCTGGCGCTCATTTGCTAAAACTTATCAACGAAATCCTTGATCTATCAAGGGTTGAAGCTGGGCGTTATGAACTGAATGAAGAGGCGACAAACCTTGCGCATGCCGCAGAGGAATCTCAGCAAATGATGAAGCTGAAGGCTTCTGAAAAAAATGTCACTCTGGTCATGCAATTACAGCCGGATCTACCTCAGATTTGGGCAGATGCTCGTGCCATACGGCAAGTGATATTGAACCTTCTTTCCAACGCGTTAAAGTTCACACCTTCTGGCGGTACGATCTGGCTAAAAGTTGGTTGGACAAGCGGTGGCGGGCAATATGTCTCGATTAAAGACACGGGACCCGGTATTCCTGAAGATGAAATTCCGATCGTACTTTCATCCTTCGGCCAAGGGTCGATCGCAATAAAATCGGCTGAACAAGGAACAGGGCTTGGGTTGCCCATCGTACAAGCTTTAGTACACATGCACGATGGTACATTTGAATTAAAATCCAAGTTGCGTGAAGGCACTGAAGTTATCGCTACATTCCCGAGGAATCGAATACTAGAAGTCATGCCTGCGATTCCCGTTGATGGCACACTCTCCCAGCCGCCATCAGGGGCCAACAAATACAGAAAAAAAGTGAATGCGCCAAGCATGATGGGGTGATATAAGTATTCAAACTATATCAACAAAGTTAAGGTCCCCGCATGTCATTCTTGGACAGAATTCCATTGAAATCGCTCCTCATTGGAGCGATATTTTTAGGGCTGGCTCCACTATTTCCAGAACCTCATTTATTTCAAAAAATCCAGATGCTGTTCAGTGGGACGCTCTCCAAACCGCTCGATATATTTGACTTGGTCATGCATGGAGCTTTACCAGCGCTTCTCATTGTTAAACTGTTGAGAATGAAAGCGGCTAGGAACTAGTCTTTTCCGCTCACAGCGGCTTCTTCAAAGGTTGCCATGCCCGTATGACAAAGAGCGGCGGCTTGAATAATTCCAACAGCAAGAGCTGCACCTGTCCCCTCACCCAAACGCATGTTGAGATTCAAAAGTGGTTCCTTGTTCATGGCTTCCAAAGCTTTGATGTGCGCAGGCTCGGCACTAACGTGCGCGAACACGCAATGATCTAGGCTTGTCGGTTCGGCGGCATACAAAATGGCCGCCGCTGCGGTGGCAACAAAACCATCAATGACCACAGGTATTCTCTGAGCACGGGCTGCAAGAATTGCACCAGCCATAGCCGCAAATTCGCGCCCACCCAAACGGCGCAAGACTTCAAGCGGGTCTTTCAAATGATCCTTATGCAATTCGATAGCTCGCTTGATAACATCTGCTTTTAGGGCAACACCCTTAGGGTCGTGCCCTGTCCCTGGACCAACCCAGTCTTCAGCTTTCCCGCCAAAAAGTGCGCAATAAATAGCAGAAGCAATTGTGGTATTCCCAATACCCATCTCACCAATGCACAACAGATCAGTACCACCCGCTATGGATTCCATACCAAATGCCATAGTTGCAGCACAGGTGCGTTCGTCCATAGCCGCATCTTCGGTGATATCGTTGGTGGGAAGTTCTAAGGCCAAATCAAAGACTTTAAGACCGAGGTCGTTCGCCTTACAAATTTGATTTATAGCTGCGCCACCCGCAGTAAAGTTTGCGACCATCTGCGCAGTCACATCCGCAGGAAAAGGAGACACCCCTTGCTTAGTAACGCCGTGATTGCCTGCAAAAATAGCCACGAGTGGTCGGGTAACTTCAGGCTTACGCCCAGTCCACATAGCCAACCATATAGCAAGGTCTTCTAACTTACCTAAGGCTCCAGGTGGTTTGGTCAGTTGGCTATCACGTTCGGAAACCATTTGGGCAGCATGGGTATCAGGCCCTGGAATAGTGTTTAACAAATTGCGAATATCGTCGAATGGCAGGCCTGTATTAATTGTCATTTGTCGCCCATTAGGTGTAGTTGAGAATCTGAAGTACCTTTATAAGCGCAAGACATTTGTTACAATGGGTGGCCTGCGAAATATAAGAGCACTTTGACGACACTCCCCAGACTTGAACCAAACAAGAGCCAGTATGCTAAGTTCCTTAATTTCCGACACTAAATCTAGCGTGCAATTTCTGTCCCGTATCCCTCTCTTATTGGTATCTGAGGAGCTACCCGACTTCCAAAAAACTGCTCATACTTTCCCGCTCGCGGGGCTAATAATAAGCCTCCCGGCTGCCGCCCTCCTCTGGGGTGCTTCGTCTCTGAATTTACCGGCGACTGTATGCGCCTTACTTGCTGTCACTGCACTGTTTTTAACAACAGGTGGCTTGCATGAAGACGGTCTTGCTGATGTTGCAGATGGTTTTGGCGGCGGCCACAATAGGGAGCGCAAATTAGAAATCATGCGCGATAGTGCAGTTGGAACCTATGGTGTTGTTTCGTTAGTGCTATCAATAGGGTTGAAAGTCGCCCTCCTTACTCACCTGCTCACTCTTTATAATGGTGGGACCGTTGCCCTCATTCTCGTAGCCGTAACAGCTGTTAGCCGCCTTGCAATGCTACAACCATGGGCAGCACTCTCCCCTGCCCGTCAAGAAGCCGAAGCGCCTGTAAAAAACAAAGTGGCCCTTCCAAAAGAGAAAGAAACGTCGGGACTTTCGAATAGATATGGCTCCCCGGACAACAAAACAGTTAGCCTTGGTCTATTGTGTAGCCTCCCTGCGGCCCTTATCTTGCTGTTTACGGTTGGACCATGGGCTGTTGCATTATCACTCGTCACGGCAGGGGTATTCATTATCATCTTTACAAGCATCTGTGAAAAGCAAATCGGTGGACATACAGGGGATACACTTGGTGCAACACAACAATTATCAGAATTGGGGCTATTACTTGGCCTCGCAACCATTTATTGAATCTGCACCCTAAATGACCTCGATTAAATCACCTTGCATCTTAATCTGCGCAATAGAACAAACATCGGGTCACTGTTATGGCTGCGGTAGAACTCGTGATGAGATCGCAGCGTGGGTTAACTTTAGCCCTGAAATCCGTGAGCACCTGATGACAAATGAGTTGCCGGAGCGCGTTAATAAGCTTGAGAAACGGCCAAGAAGGGTTACAAAACGAAGCCGTCAACGTAATGAAGCCAAACGCGATATCGCACGCGATATCATCGACCTTTCTTCCTAAGGACACGACTAAATGGGACGCTTTTTCTGGATTATTATTGGCCTCATCGGCCTGCTGCTCATTACCCTCATCGCCAGCGGCGATACGGGTAAAGCATTTGGGTTTGAGACAGGGCAATTTGCGGCATTTTCAGTTATGGCTCTTTGGGCCGTCGTGATTGGCAGTGGTGTATTCACGCGAGGAATGAAATTAGGTGACACACTCAAGCAAATTGTCATTTGGGTTGTTATCATCCTCGGCTTGATGACAGGATATGTCTTTCGCTACGATATTCAGGACTTCGGCTCGCGCTTGAGTGGTGGATTGATACCGGGGAGCCCTATAACCTCAAAAGGCGCAAATGGCGGGATTGAGGTGACTTTGATCCGATCAGAAAATGGCCACTTCGAGGCGAGCGTTGGTGTGAATGACAAATCCGTACGCTTCCTCATCGACACGGGTGCAACAGCCATTGTCCTCACTGCAGAAGATGCAGCATTAGTAGGAATTGATGCGAAAAATCTCGCCTTCACAATTCCAACGAGTACAGCCAATGGAACGGCCTATTCAGCTGAAGCAAAGATCAAAAAACTCTATTTAGGGGGAATCGAGCGCAACAATCTTAAGGTCTTAGTTTCCCAGTCGGGCCGGCTAAACCAAAGTCTGTTGGGACAGCAGTTCCTAGAGTCTCTGTCCTCCTACGAAAAACGTGGGGATCGACTAACGCTAAGAGATTGAAAAACAACACCTTTCACCCCAACGCTAGCGGGCTGGTGCCAACGCTGGAAAACATTTGTTATTCTATGAAAAAACATTCATTTTGTACCTTGCGAGAAGATACCGAATACGGTATCCGAAGCCATCGAAGTGAGGCTAACGAGTTAGAAACCTTTAGCCGCTACAAGCATCGAATGCCCTTATAGCTCAGTTGGTAGAGCAACTGATTTGTAATCAGTAGGTCCCGAGTTCAAATCTTGGTGGGGGCACCACTTATCTCTCTGATATTGTTACTATTTTAGACGTCGAGCGCAGGCTCCGCTTCCCCTTAGAAAATTAAAACAAAAGCTGAATAGCCGTTTTATAGCCATGCAGCTTTTCCGTGGGTTGTTTTTGAGATCAATCAACTGAGGTAGTTGAAATCTACCGTTCATATTTCTAAATCCAACCAAGCTTATTCAGATAGCGGCCTGATAACCTCGTCGCTGCAGAAAGCCATTACGTGAAACGCAGTTCCCGTAATGGCCCATCAGTTTACACGTCAATCTACAGACATGCCTCGATAAGTTTTTTCGTGTTTTCGGCCGTCATTTCAATTGGGTTGCCCCCAGTGCTCGGATCGGCAAGCGCACCTTTCACAAGGCGCTCGATGTCAGGGTCCTTCACGCCGAGTTCCGTCAGGGTTTTGGGGATACCCATGGAATCATTTAGCTCATCGACATAGGTGCAAAAACCGTCGAACCCACCGGCTATCCCGAGATAAGCCGCAGCCGCATCAAAACGCTCAGTGATCGCAGAACGGTTAAATTGCAGAACTGGTGGCATGCAGACAGCATTCGTCGTGCCGTGGTGCGTATGATAGATCGCTCCAACAGGATGCGAGATCGCATGGATAGCGCCCAATCCCTTTTGAAAAGCTGTTGAACCCATTGCGGCAGCGCTCATGACGTGAGAACGAGCCTCGATATCCGTACCATCCGCATAAGCGCGGGGCAGATATTCTTTGACAAGACGCATGCCTTCCAAAGCCATGCCTTGCGACATAGGGTGATAGTTCGGTGAAGAATACGCCTCGACACAATGCGCAAAGGCATCAAGCCCAGTACCAGCAGTAATGAATTTTGGCATCCCAACAGTCAGTTCCGGATCGCAAATAACTTGCAGGGGCAGCATTTTGGGGTGAAAAATAATTTTCTTCTCTTCGGTCTTGGAATTAGAAATGACGCTGGCGCGACCTACTTCTGATCCCGTCCCTGCTGTTGTCGGCACAGCGACAATCGGATGGATTCCATCTGGATCAGCCCTTGTCCACCAATCGCCCACATCTTCAAAATCCCAAAGCGGGCGTGTTTGCCCCGCCATGAAGGCGAGGACCTTAGCCAGATCCAGTGCTGAACCACCACCAAAAGCGATGACACCGTCGTACCCACCTTCACGATAGACCTTCAGCCCCTCCTCAACGTTGATGTCGGATGGGTTGGGGTCAACATTTGAAAACATGTCATTGCTCAACCCTGCGTCGCTGAGGACTTTGCGGGAACGCTCTGTGATTTCCATCGTTGCTAGTCCTTTGTCAGTCACAAACAAAGGTTTCGAAATGCCCGCAGCTTTGCAAGCTTCAGCCAGTTCAGAAATCCGACCTGCGCCAAAACGGATAGATGTCGGATAGGACCAATTTCCCCAAAGTTTCATATTAGTTACCCTTCTTGAGGTGATAGGATTTTGGACGCGTTAGGTTATGGTATCCGATGACGGACAGCCCGCCACCGCGTCCTGTATTTTTGCAACCAGTCCAGCACAAACCCGGATCAAGATAGTCTGCGCGGTTCATGAAAACCGTGCCAGTTTCGAGTTGGTCACCGATCTGCTCTGCGCGATCAAGGTCTTTTGTCCAAAGACTTGCGGTAAGGCCAAACTCACTATCATTCATCAACGCGATTGCTTCTTCGTCAGATTTAACTGACATGATGCCAACCACGGGGCCAAAGCTTTCTTCCTGCATCACCCGCATTTTGTGGGTAACTCCAGTCAGAATTTGTGGTGTCAGATATGCACCGCCATCATCTTCCGAGAACGTCTCGATATGGGCTGTTGCTCCATCGGCAACAGCTTCCGCAATCTGCTCGCGAACTTCATTCGCAAAACGCACATGCGCCATAGGGCCCATCGTGGTTTCAGCATCAAGCGGATTACCCAGCTTGTAACCCTGAACAATTTTGACAGCCTTTTCCAAGAAAGCGTCAAACAAGCTCTCGTGGACATAAATGCGCTCTATCCCGCAACAACACTGCCCTGAGTTGAACATGGCGGCATCAACAAGGGTATCGACAGCTGCATCCAAATCGGCGTCATTCAGGACATATCCAGGGTCTTTACCGCCAAGTTCCGTTCCGACACCTGTGAATGTGCCGGCAGCAGCAGTTTCCATAGCTTGACCGCCACCAACGGAGCCTGTGAAGTTAACAAAATCAAATGCCTTAGAGCTAATCAGATCTGAAGTGGTGGCGTGATCGAGAAAGAGGTTCTGGAACAGATCGGCTGGGATACCCGCAGAATGAAACGCTTGTGCCATCCGTTCACCCACCAACAGGGTTTGCGTGGCATGCTTAAGCACCACGGCGTTGCCAGCAATCAAAGCTGGGGCAACCGTATTGATTGCCGTCATGTAGGGGTAGTTCCAAGGTGCAACCACCAACACAACACCATGTGGAATACGTTTGATATAACGCTTAAATGAGGCATCATCGCTGACAACGATATCTGCCAACGATTCCTCAGCAATGGTTGCCATATGGGATGCACGTTCATTGAAGCCACTGAATTCGCCGCCGTAACGTATCGGCCGCCCCATCATGTGCGCCAATTCCGAAACAATCTCATCATTTTGTGCGCCAATAGCGGCCACACCAGCCATGACCAGATCAACACGCTCTTGAAGCGGTCTAGCGGCCCAGTCTTTTTGAGCTGAGCGCAGCTTTGCAATAGTTTTATCCGCATTAGCACGGCTCACCACAGGGCGTTCTGCAAAAACCGATCCGTCGATCGGCGAGATACAAGTTAGCATTATTTCATCTTCTCCATTAATCAGACGCGTTCAAAACCGCGCGCAATTTCATAATCTGTAACGACTTTGTTGAAGTCGTCTATTTCCCATTCTGCGGCACGAGCATAGTGGTCGATTACATCATCCCCAAATGCCTTACGCAACATATCTGATGCAAGCAATGCATCACGGGCATCCCGCAATGTACGCGGGAAATGCTCTTTATTATCATCCGCATAGGCATCACCCGTGAAAGGTTCAGGCAGTTCGAGTTTTTCTTCGATCCCCGCCAAACCTGCGGCTAACATGGCAGCGGTTGCCAGATACGGGTTCATATCTGATCCTGGAAGGCGACATTCCACGCGGATCGCCTTGGTTCCTGCTCCGCACAACCGGAAAGATGCCGTACGGTTATCAACCGACCAGACTATCTGAGTTGGGGCAAAGCTGCCTTTGGCAAAACGCTTATAGCTGTTGATGTATGGGGCCATGAAATAGGTGTAGTCTTTGGCATATTTCATCAGCCCGGCCATGTAATGATCCATAAGCTTGGATTTTCCAATTGGTGCGTCTGAATCGAAAAAGGCGTTCTTGCCGTCTTTCCACAAAGACTGGTGAACGTGACTAGAACTACCAACGCGCTCATGGCTCCATTTAGGTAGGAAGGTTGCTGCAACACCGTTTTGATGGGCAATTTCCTTGACGGCGTGTTTTGCGATGGTGTGATGATCTGCGGTCAACAAGGCTTCTGCGTATTTGAGGTTCAGTTCTTCTTGACCTGCTTCTGCCTCGCCTTTTGAGCCTTCAATCGGAAGTCCCATATCACGCAAATGATTGCGGATCGGGCGCATCACGAACTCTTCTTTGGCCGTTTGGAATATGTGATAATCTTCGTTGTAATTACTGATTGGCTGTAAATTCTGGAATCCGTTGCGGGCAATCTCGTCGTGGGTTCCCTCAAACAGAAAAAACTCCAACTCGGTTGCCGTGATTGGATTAAATCCGAGAGCCTGCACGCGATCGATTTGAGCTTTCAACATCTCACGCGGTGAGTGCGTCACAGGTTTATGGGTATCGTGATCTAACACATCACATAGAACCATGGCGGTTCCCTCAAGCCATGGCATGACCCGAAGTGTCGAAATGTCCGGTTTCATGGTGTAATCACCATAACCACTTTCCCAGCTTGTAGAGGCATAACCATCGGGTGTGGACATCACCAAGTCAGTGGCTAGCAGATAGTTACAGCAATGGGTTTCACCGCCGTCTGCAATCTCAAGAAAGGATTCTGCATGGAGGCGCTTGCCCATCAATCGGCCCTGCATGTCGACAAAACACACAAGAACGGTATCAATTTCTTTACTGGCGACAGCCACTTCCAGTTCTTTAATATTCATAGATATCGGCTCTCTTTGTTAGAAAATTGTCTTGGGGTGGCAAGCCACCCCAAGAGCTTAGTTTTAACCGTAACGGTAAGGCCGTCCAGCCTTAACCATGTCGGCGTTGTACTTTTTAATGATGTCGACCACCCGACGCTTAACGTCGCTTTCAGCGGCAATTTCATCCCAGAACACATGTGCTGCGTCTTCGACAGTTTGCCATTCGTCATCAGGAATAGTTGTCAACTTCATCTTAGGTCCGTTCACGCGCAGGCTAGCTTCACCACCCCAATACCACCACTGACGGTAGTAATGCGACTGATCGCAACAAACGCGGAATAGGGCTTGCAGGTCTTCTGGCAGTTCCTTCCAGCGGTCGTTATTAGCATAGAACGATCCTGCCCATGCGCCCGAGATGTTGTTGGTCAAGAAGTAATTGGTCACATCTGCCCAACCAACGGTGTAATCCTCGGTGATACCTGACCAAGCGATGCCGTCAAGTTCGCCAGTTTGCATGGCAACTTCAATATCTTCCCAAGGCAAAGTTACCGGCACAACGCCGAATTGCGTAAGGAAGCGACCGGCTGTCGGGAACGTAAAGATACGTTTGCCTTTCAGATCGGCAAGCTTGTTGATCGGGTCTTTGGTTGCGAAGTGGCAAGGGTCCCATGCTCCAGCGCTGATGTGTTTAACACCGACCTTCGAGTATTCCTCATCCCAGATCTCGTTTAGACCGTATTGGTTGAAAAGCACTGGAACGTCGAGTGAGTAGCGTGATGCAAATGGGAAGTAGCCGCCGAAAACAGTCACATCGGTAGGCGATGCCATACTGTCATCGTCCGATTGAACTGCATCAATAGTCCCTTTTTGCATGGCACGGAACAATTCACCTGTCGGAACCAATTGATCAGCAAAGAACAATTCGATCTGCATCCGATCACCAGCGATCTTGTTGAACATTTCAATCGCGGGCGTAATAACATGCTTCGCGAGAGCTGGGCCAGCATAAGTCTGCATGCGCCATTTGATGGTAGATGACGCCAACGCTGGCGTTGCCAGTGGTGCGGCGACAATTCCTGCACCGGCGGCTGTAATAAATTTACGTCTTGAAGTAGTCATTTTAGGACCTCCTATTTGGTCGTTTAGTTGATTGATGGGCCTTAGCTGGCCTTCTTATTTTTATGGTTGATACGCATATTGCGGGAGCCACAGCGCGATCTGAGGAAAGATCATCACGATGATTAGCGCAAGGATCATGATCCCAACGAATGGGATAATTGAGCTGTATATGTCGCGTAAACTAATTTCGGGCGGCGCCATCGCTTTCATCAGGAACAGGTTGTAACCAAAGGGCGGTGTCATATAGGCAATCTGTGTCGTGATCGTATAGAGAATGCCGTACCAGATCAGATCGAAACCCAACTCCCCGACCAATGGAACATAAAGCGGCGCAACGATAACCAGCATGGCGGTATCATCAAGGAATGTGCCCATGATGATGAAACTGAGCTGCATGAGGATTAAGATCATCCACGGTGACATTCCTAGCTGATCGGTAAAGAGAGTATCAATTGCTTTGACGGCTCCAAGGCCATCAAACACCGCACCAAATCCAAGTGCCGCTAGAATGATCCACATGAACATACACGAAATACCAAGTGTCTGCTTTGTGCATGTATGAAAGATTTTCCAAGTCATCCGCCGCTTAAGAAGCGCAACGATCAAGGCAGCCAACGCGCCAAGAGCCGAGCTTTCCACAAGTGATGTCCAGCCATTTAAGAACGGAACCATCATGGATGCAAAGATGATCAGTGGCAGAGCCCCTGCCCCAAGAAGTTTGATTTTTTCCTCGCGTGTAACCGTGTCCAGATCGTCCGCAACGGGTCCCAGTTCGGGGTTTATCCTGCAGCGTATCCAAATGTAGATAACAAACATTGCCGCCATCATCAGGCCCGGAAGAATGCCAGCAAGCCAAAGCTGCCCAACGGGCTGGCGCGCAATCATAGCGTACAAAACAAGCACCACGGATGGGGGCACCAAAATACCAAGGCTCGATCCGGCCTGTACCACGCCTGTCACCATTTTTTTGTCGTAGCCTCGACGGAGAAGCTCTGGCAATGCGATGGTCGCACCAATCGCCATACCCGCAACCGACAGGCCGTTCATCGCAGATATCAAGACCATCAATCCGATAGTACCCATGGCCAAACCGCCATTCATATTACCAAACCAGACATGGAACATTCGGTAGAGATCATCAGCTAATTTGCTTTCAGACAGCACGTACCCCATGAAAATGAACATTGGCAGCGTTAGAAGCGGATACCACTTCATGAGCTTCATGGCTGCGGAAAATGGAATGTCCTGACCGCCTACCCCCCACAACGTGATTGCGGCAATAGCAGCAATAGCACCAATAGCTCCAAACACGCGCTGGCCAGAAAACAGCATCAGCATCATTGATGCAAACATAAAGAGGGCGATGTGTTCTTGGTTCATTCTTTTACCTCTGGAATGTCATGGCCGAGAAGCCGAGCGATATCTTTGCAAAGTTCTGAAAGCACCTGTGCCAGCATTAAAAACAAACCAGTCACCATGATAGCCTTGATTGGCCAGATATAAGGACGCCAAGATGTCGGAGAGCGCTCCAGCCGGCCAATTTCTTCGCTGCCTGTAACAAGGCCAAAGAAAAAATTGATTGGATCAGCGCCCCAATACCCGAGCGAATAAGCGGTTGATCCGATTGCTCCATACAACAGCACGGAAAGGTAGAAGATCAAAAAGAGTACGGTGAATAAATCGGTGATCGCTTTGCGACGTAACGACCATTCACCATAAAACAGATCCATTCGAACGTTCGAGCCCATCAAAATCGAATACGGCCCACCCAGCATGTAGTAGGCCACCATTGCAAATTGTGCAGTTTCCAAAGTCCAAAGTGAGGGCGTGAAAAATGTCTTCGAGACAGACGACCAAAGCAAGATCAACATCAAGATAAACAGGCCATACATAACGACCCGCCCAATCCAAATGTTAATGGCATCTACAAAAGAGATGTACTTCAGAAGAATTTTCATGCGACGCTCTCTAGACGATAATTCAGAGCAAGCATCGCATCGTTAAGAGTTTTAGCAAGGTGGTCAGCCATCGCCTCAGCACTGGCATCTGTTGCAATCAAGTCATTCCGAATCTCAATCATCGTCCCGTTCACCCCTTCCTCGCCTGTATGCTTATCCAAGGTATAGGTAACCCCGTCCGACGCGGCATATGGCTCATTAAGATTCGAGAGATAAACACCACGCTTCTGTTCGATCTCGTTCGTAATCTTGCTGAGATCGGCGTTTTTTCCATGCAAAAAGCCAAGTTCAACGTGACGTTGGTGTCCATTATACTGGGGCGTAAAACTATGAATCGTGATAACGGTAACCGGCCCATTGACCTTGTTGCGCTGAGAACGAATGAGTTCACCAACAGCATGATGAAAAGGCTGATGAACCAAATCGTATCGGGCCTGTCTTTGCGACAAAGTTAGTCCAGCATTAAATGGAATTTCAAAAACTTCACTCTTTTGCGGGATGCAGTCCGGCGCAGAAAAAGGGCGATTACAGTCGTAAATGAGTCGTGAGACCCCACCAAAGACAAGTGGGGCATTCAATCTGGATGAAAGAGATTTTGCGACAGCCAAAGCTCCTAAATCCCCAGCGACATGAGAGTTCCCAGTGGCGGTGTCGAGCGCTGTCGACACAAGGTCACGAGGCAACGAAAATGATGCATGCTCGCAAATCAGAACTACAGGTGCAGCGCCAATAGTATTGTATAATTTCACTGGCGACCATTCATTAGCACACATTGTAGAACCTCCCTTTGTAAAAATTTATACAGAAGATTTGAGTTTGTAAATATGTTTTTGACATTTTTATTACGAGACAGTGTACCATGTTTTTTGCTAGACAGCGTACCAACGCTTGTTCTTCGTAATTTCATAAGGAAGCCGATGCTTGTAAGAGACCTAATAGAATCCCACAAATCAGAGTTCACAGCAGCGGAACGCCGTTTAGTACCTTTTCTCAAGGACGATTCTTTAGTGATAGAGCTCCAGTCGATCACTAAGCTGGCAAAAGCGGCGGAAGTTTCAACACCGACAGTAATTCGATTGGCCCGAAAATTGGGGTTTAAGGGGTTCCCATCTCTACAAAGCGCAATTCGCGCGGAGCTTGCTGAACGTATCAAACAACCACTTGCCAAACTCAAAGTCGGGGTTGCCCCGCAACATCAAGATCACATTCTTAATAAATTCGCCCATCAAACTGTTAACAATCTAAATCAGACAATCGACATGCTCGATTTCCAGGTTTTTGATGATGCAGCTAAGCTTTTGGCCGATCAGGACAAGTCGCTATATCTTTTGGGTGGGCGTATTACACGAGCAAGCGCGGATTACTTTTTCAATCACCTTCAAATTATTCGCCCAAACGTGACAATGCTAAATTCATCGCCGAGTATTTGGCCGCAAACCTTACTGGATTTGAACAGCGCTTCCGTGTTGGTTATTTTCGACATTCGTAGGTATCAAAAAGAGCTTGAAAAGCTAGCTGAACTGGCCGTGTCTCAAGGAGCAACGGTCATATTATTCACAGATCAGTGGGGTTCGCCGATTGAACGATTTTCTAAGCATTGTTTCCGTACGATGGTTGAAGCCCCATCAAGTTGGGACTCAACCATTGCAATAAATTTCATCGTTGAAAGCATGATCGCCAGAATTCAAAAATTATCTTCTGATAGAAGCTCTGAACGGATTCGTGAAATGGAAGAAATGATCGGGGCCGCAAAAATATTTCGCGGGATATAGTTCGAGGGCATTTTTAGTTTTTATAACGTAGTGCAATATTGAGTAGTAGAAACGGGTGCATGATGGGTTATGCGACTGTCTCTCCTGTTGAAAAAGCCAACAAGTATCATTTGTCGACATTTGACATTGGCCAGTTCACGTGCGCAAATATGTTTGATTCAGGCGTCGTCTGAACAAAAAATACTTTAGGCAGAAATGCCACAGAAAATTATCTTGGGAGTGAAGATGAAAAAATTAATGACCGGTTTAACAGTTGCAGGCGCTATTTTCGCGGCGACAAGCCTTATGACTACAACAGCAAGTGCTGCATGTGGCGAAATTAAAATGGCGGAATTCAACTGGGCCTCAGGCGAACTGTTGGCTAACGTTGATAAAATCATCCTTGAAAAAGGTTATGGTTGCACTGTCGAACTTGTTGTTGGTGGAACCACTGCAATCTTCGCTTCGATGAACGAAAAAGGTGTCCCTCATATTGCTGGTGAGCAATGGGTGAACGCATTGCGCGAAACTCTTGACCCTGCCCTTAAAGAAGGCCGCCTGCATGCAATCAACAAAGGCCCAATTACTGGCCTTGGTGAAGGCTGGTGGATTCCTGAGTTCACAGCAAAAGCGCATCCAGAGTTAAAAACAGCTTTGGATATCCTTGACCATCCTGAACTGTTCCCAGATTCAGAAGACCCATCAAAAGGTGCTTTTGTTGGATGTCCAGCTGGTTGGGGTTGCCAACACGTGAACAACAGCCTTTTCCGTGCATTTGAGATGGAGAAAAAAGGTTGGGTACTGGTTGATCCAGGTTCAGCTGCTGGTCTTGACGGTTCAATTGCTAAAGCAAACGAGCGTAAGCAAAACTGGTTTGGCTACTATTGGTCGCCGACCTCCATCATCGGTAAATATAACATGCAGCCAGTACCATTTGGTGTTGAGTTCGCTGGTGCCGACCACTGGAACAGTTGCATCGTAAAAGAGGACTGCCCAGATCCAAAGAAAACGTCATGGATTAAGTCTGAAGTTTACACCATCGTAACAGACGAGTTCAAAAAGAGCGGCGGAGAGATCAACGACTATCTCGCTAAGCGCGTTTACCCTGGCCCAATCATGGGTGAAATGCTCGTGTATATGGCCGACAACCAAGCTGCTGGCCCAGATGCCGCAATTGAGTTTTTGACCAAACACGAAGCTGTATGGACAAAATGGGTATCTCCAGAAGTTGCAGCCAAAGTTAAAGGCTCACTTTAATAGCTCTCAAAATAACAAAGGCCCGTCTCAACAGACGGGCCTTTTATTTATGGGCAATTCAATAACACTAAAACAATACTGGCAGGGGGAATAACATGGCCTTGAGCGATAGCCTTCCGAAGGTTCTCACAAAGTTTCCTGAAATGGGTCGCGCAGATTTACGCGATTTTAAAAAGGGAATTGATGAAACCTTCAGGTCTTTCACACGTACCTATGGTGAAGGTATTGAGGATTTCTTCTACCCCCTCAAAATTTTCATGGTCTGGTTTGAAAAACTACTCGTTGGCACACCTTGGCCTTTGATGATCATTGTCCTCGCAATCCTTGTTTATATCGGCTCGCGCAGCTGGGGTTTGGTCGTAGGCACAATCGCCTCACTCCTCCTCATTGGTTATCTTGGCATGTGGACTGATACGATGAAAACTCTTGCTCTCGTGTCAGTGTCGACCTTCGTTTGTATCGCCATCGGCATACCGCTTGGTATTCTCATGTCGAAATCAAACAGGGTTCAGGCCGTCATTGTCCCCATACTGGACATCATGCAAACCATCCCTGCTTTCGTTTATCTTATTCCTGTTCTCATGCTCTTGGGCATTGGTAAAGTTCCCGGCCTTATCGCTGTTTGTATCTATGCCATCCCGCCAGTCGTGCGCCTCACCAACCTCGGCATTCGCTTGGTTGATAAAGATGTTTTGGAGGCCGCAGACGCCTTTGGTGCATCCCCCAGGCAAAAGATGTTCAGCGTTCAACTTCCTCTTGCCCTACCGAACCTGTTCGCAGGGGTGAACCAAACCATTATGATGGCGCTAGCCATGGTTGTTGTTGCATCATTGATTGGGGCTCAAGGGCTTGGATCAAACGTACTCAAAGCGGTGAACAATCAATATCTGACACTCGGCTTTATGAATGGCTTAGCCATTGTAGCCATTGCGATTGTATTCGATCGCGTTTCACAAAAATTCGGCCAACGGCTGCAAAAACATTCGGAGGTCGTCCATGGATGATCATGGCATTGAGGTTAAGAACCTCTACAAAATATTTGGCCCCCATGGAGAGCGCTATCTCGATGCCGTAAAAAATGGCATGTCGAAGGATGAGCTGAATGCCAAACATGGTCATGTGCTGGGTTTGAAAGACATCAGCATTAACATGCCCTCGGCAAAAATTCAGGTCATTATGGGGCTCTCTGGATCGGGTAAATCGACCATGATACGCCACATCAACCGGCTGATTGAACCAACCGCTGGTGAGGTTTTGTATCAAGGCGAGGATGTTTGTAAAATGTCCAAGGCAGATTTACAGGAATTTCGCCGCCATAAAACAGCAATGGTTTTCCAAAAATTTGCCCTCCTGCCCCACCGTACCGTCATTGATAATACGTTGTTCGGAATTGAACTTCAGGGGGTTTCGCGTGGAGAATCTGAAGAGCGAGCCAAACATTGGTTGAAACGTGTTGGGCTTGATGGTTTTGAAGACTACTATCCAAACCAACTTTCTGGTGGGATGCAACAAAGAGTTGGTCTTGCGCGTGCACTTACCAATGATGCGGATATTCTTCTTATGGACGAAGCATTTTCTGCCCTCGATCCATTGATCCGTATGGACATGCAAACGATCCTGTTAGAACTGCAAGAAGAGCTGCACAAGACCATTGTTTTCATCACCCACGACTTAGATGAAGCCCTACGGCTTGGTGATCGCATAGCGATTTTGCGGGATGGCATTATGGTGCAACAGGATGACCCACAGCAAATTTTGCTAAACCCTGCTGATGATTACGTCTCAGACTTCATCAAGGATATCAACAGAGTACGAGTTCTTGAAATTGGTTCTATTATGAACAAGAGCAAATCTGTTAAAGGCCCAAAAATTGAGCGTAATGTTGTTATCGAAGATGCATTGCAAATTCTTATGAATTCAAAAACCACCTCGGCAATTGTGACGCAAAACGATAAAGCTATTGGCTCTATTACCCTCGACAAGCTAATCGCTTCAATTGCTCGAAAACAAGGCTCAGCTAACGAACAAGCTTATAAGTAGTGGTCCAAGGTTTTAGTGATCCGTTATTACTAATCAATCCACAGCCTCCCCTTGCCAATAAGGAAAAAACTAGTTTCAAATACTAATACCTGCTAGTTTATTTTATCAATTGGTCAATTATTTTTGGGAGACAATACAATGACATGGACACCAAACCGTAGAGCCTTCAATACAATGCTTGCCGCCATTACGGGAACAAGCGTAATTGGAGTGGGCCCATCCTTCGCCGCACCTATTAAGGTTGCTGGCATTTACACCCAACCTATTCAACAAAAATGGGATGCGCGGCTACACCTTGGCCTTGAAGCCGCAAAGGCAAAAGGCGACATCGAGTATGTTTTCTCCGAAAAAGTTGCCAACACCGATTACATCCGCGTGCTGCGTGAATATTGCGAATCTGGTGTAAAGCTCATTGTCGGCGAAGCATTCGGCATATCGAAAGAAGCCCGTAAAGTTGCTGATGAATATCCAGATATTGCCTTCTTGATGGGCGATCCATTCAAACCTCACGGTTCTAACTTTGCAGTGTTTGACAACTATATTCATGAGCCATGCTATTTGATGGGCATGCTGGCTGGCGCAATGACCAAATCCAACAAACTTGGAATGGTTGGTGGTTACCCAATCGGCGAAGTAAACCGCTTGTTCCACGCCTTCATTGATGGGGCAAAATCCGTCAACCCGGACATTCAATACAAAGTCACCTTCATTGGTTCTTGGTACGACCCGCCAAAAGCGAAGGAAGCTGCCTTTGCACAAATCGAAGCGGGCGCTGACATCATGTATGCCGAACGTGCTGGCGTTGTGGACGCAGCGCGCGAAAAAGGTGTCTTGGCCTTTGGCAACGTGAACGACATGAACAAAGAAGAGAACGGCAAGGACGTCGTTGTCACCTCCGCCCTTTGGCACATGGAAGCCGCGATCGCTAATGCTATAGCAGAAGTAAAAGCTGGAGCCTTCAAAGCAGCAGATTACAAAGAGTGGACCATGATGCGTAAAGGTGGCGCGAGCTTGGCTCCTTACTATGAGTTTGATGGGAAAATACCTGCGGATGTAAAAGCCAAGGTTGAAGCCAAAAAAGCAGCAATAATGTCTGGTGCTTTCGACGTGACTATCACGGACACTGAACCGAAGTCATCGTTCTGATTTGATCAACTGAATGACCGATTCTCCAATATTGGAGTTCCGAGGCGTGACCAAACGCTTCGGAACCCTTACCGCAAATGATGCTATTTCTCTAACACTACAAAAGGGCGAAGTGCTTGCTCTCTTGGGTGAAAATGGTGCGGGCAAAACGACATTGATGAACATCCTGTTCGGGCATTATCAAGCCGATGAAGGGTCCATCTTAGTTGACGGTGAAACACTTTCGCCGGGATCAACTCAGGCCGCCATTGAAGCTGGCATAGGCATGGTGCACCAACATTTTACATTAGCAGACAACCTAACAGTCTTAGAGAACATAACGCTCGGAACAGAAAGCCTTTGGTCCTGGCGACAAGACCAAGCGGCCGCTCGCATTAAACTAAAAACAATGAGTGAAGATTACGGCCTTTTGGTTGACCCTGACGCGCTTATCTCCAGCCTCACAGTTGGCGAGCGCCAACGGGTCGAAATATTAAAAGCCCTTTACCGTGATGCACGAGTTCTAATTCTCGACGAGCCAACAGCGGTACTCACCCCGCAAGAGTCTGAGCGGCTTTTTGCTACCCTCAAATCTGTCACCGACAAAGGTTTGGCGGTGATCTTCATCTCCCACAAACTGCATGAAATTCTAGCGGTAAGTAACCGCATAGCAGTGCTGCGTCGCGGAGCAATTGTTAGTACGTTAAACACCAATGGGGCCAAGCGAGAGCAACTTGCGGAACTTATGGTTGGACGCGTCGTTACTCGACCAAAGATCACTCCCCTACCCCAAGGCAAGCCAATAATCGGCATTAACAATGTCACTACAAAAGGAAGCGGCGCTACTGCATTACGGGGCATTGATTTAACCCTCCATGCCCATGAGATCGTGGGCATCGCAGGTGTCGCTGGAAATGGCCAAAGCACCTTAGCTGATATTCTATCTGGAATTCAAAGCACCTTCACGGGCGAAATTGAGTTAAACGGCGCGCCATTAACGAGAGGTAAGCCAAGGGCAATCGTGGCCGCTGGTGTTGGCCGCATTCCAGAAGACCGCCATGCCCGTGGGATGGTGGGGGAGATGGAAATATGGGAAAACCTGATTTCTGAAGACATACGTTCACCAGAAATTTCTCGCGCGGGATTCTTGATTAGCAGCAAGAATGCTAAAGTGCGCGCCGAACGCCAAATTGAAGAGTTTGATGTGCGCTGTAAGGGGCCAGAGGCAGAAACGAAATTACTCTCCGGGGGCAATATGCAAAAGCTTATTTTAGCCCGCGCTCTCTCTCAAAATCCCAGCTTCATACTTGCCAACCAACCTGTTCGCGGATTGGATGAAGGAGCGATTGCATATGTGCAGGAACAGCTGTTGGATGCCCGTAAACGAGGTGCTGCAATTCTCCTTATTTCAGAAGACCTTGATGAGCTCATGGCTTTAACCGACCGCATTGCAGTCATTTCCCATGGGGAACTCAGTTCCGCTTTGCCAACTGGTGATCGCTCAATTGCTGAGATTGGTTTGATGATGGCCGGACAACAAGAACAAGAGAGAAGGCCAGCGGCATGATAATCGAGCCGCGCGAATCTGTTTCACTCCTGCGTGCCAGCCTCGCGCCTGTTTGGGCTATTTTAGCCTCACTGATTATTTGCGCCGTTCTTATCGCATGGGCAGGAGCATCAATTCCCACGGCCTATATGCTTTTGTTTAAGGGGGCGTTCGGGTCGTCATTCGCCATCAAAGAAACCCTCACTCGTTCCATTCCCCTAATTTTTACAGGGCTTGCCGTTTCTGTTGCCTTTAGGGCCAAGTTTTATAACATCGGCGCGGAGGGGCAACTCTACGCTGGCGCACTCGCGGCCACCTTCTTTGGAACGGGGCTAATCACCCTGCCCCCTTATTTAATGATACCGTTTTTAATCCTCATGGGGGCATTAGCAGGCGGCGCACTTCTTCTTGTTCCTGTGCTTCTAAAAACCCACCTTAAAGTGGACGAAGTTGTGACAACTCTTCTTCTAAATTTCATTGTGCTTCTTGTTGTTAGTTATCTCATTGAAGGCCCATGGAAAGATCCCATGTCGCTTGGTTGGCCACAGGCCGCATCCATCATTGATGAAGGCGTGTTACCGACCTTGCTCGCAAAAGGACGGCTTCACTTCGGGTTTATCGTTGCCATTGTCATGGCCTTATTGGTTTGGTTGATGATGCGATATACCGTACAAGGGTATGAGATTAGGTCCGTTGGTTACAATGCAAGAGCTGCGGAATTTTCAGGAATAAATGTAAACAAAACTGTTGTTATGACCGCTATGATTTCTGGGGGACTTGCGGGTATTGCGGGCGTAAGCGAAACGGCTGGATTGAAGGGGTATCTCACCCTCGATCTCTCCCCGGGATTTGGATACACAGGCATAGCCGTTGCAATGTTGGCACAGCTTAATCCGTTGGCCGTAATTCCTGCGGCAATATTCCTGTCCGCCGTTTACGTAGGCTCAGATGCCATGAGCCGCGCAGTCAATATACCAACTTATATCGCGGATGTTCTGGTTGGTGTTTCGGTGCTCGCCGTTTTGTGCAGCGTTATGTTCAGCCAGTATAAAGTGAGGTGGAAAGCATGAGTGAACTATTCGACATTCTCCTTACAGCTGGGTTTTGGGCCGCAACAATACGCATCGTAAGTCCATTGATATTTGGAACATTGGGCGAATTAATTTGCGAACGTGCTGGTGTTCTCAACCTCGGAATTGAAGGCATTATGACTGTCGGTGCAATGTCAGGCTGGATGTGGGTCTACCAAGGCGGGGGGCTTTGGGGCGGTGTATTATTTGCAGCGTTTGTTGGGGCAACCTTTGGATTGCTCCATGCGATATTTACTGTGCACCTCGGTCTTTCCCAACATGTCACCGGTATTGGGATCACCCTCTTTGCATCGTCCCTTAGCTACTTTGTCTATCGGATGTTGCTGCCAGACGCGACAACACCGCCAAAAATTGTTCCTTTTCAATCCATCGAAATACCGTGGTTGTCAGACTTACCTATTATCGGCGAAGCACTCTTTAGCCAATCGGCTTTAACATACTTAGCCCTGCTTACCGTGCCACTTGTTTGGTATGTTCTCTTCCGCACCCCTGTTGGTTTGGCCGTTCGTATGTCTGGCGAAAATCCTGTTGCCGTTGAAGCGCAAGGCATCAACGTATTGGCAATTCGCACCGGCGCAGTCATGGTAGGTAGCGCACTCATGGCCATTGGCGGTGCGTTTATTACAATGTCTTGGTTCGATGCATTTTACTTCGGCATGATCAATGGTCGTGGGTGGATATGCGTTGCCCTCGTTATTTTCGCTTCGTGGCAACCTGGAAAGGCGCTGCTCGGCGCCCTCTTATTTGCAGGCCTAGAAGCCATGCAGGTGCGCGCGCAAATCTCAGTGGGCTCATTCATTCCTTACCAATTCTTCTTGATGTTGCCTTACGTAATGTCCATCGTTGCGATGATTATCATTGCGCGGAAAACTAAATACCCCCAAGCTTTGCTTGTTCCATTTCGGCGTGGCGAAAGAGTATAAATATGCTTACTGACAATGATAAAAAGTTCCTCCGTATCGCCTATGACGAGGCCAAAGCAGGTTTCGACGAAGGTGGTTGCCCTATTGGTTCATCACTCGCAGAAGGCGACAGGCTCATCGCCCAAGGTCGCAATCAGCGGGTACAGGGAGGCGACCCCATAGCCCATGGCGAAATGGATTGCTTGCGAAAAGCTGGCCGCCAAAAAAGCTATCGTAAAATGACACTCTACACCTCCCTTTCCCCTTGCATGATGTGTTCAGGCACGATCATTCAATTTGGAATTCCTCGCGTAGTGGTGGGAGAGAATATCAACTTTGGTGGTAACGAAGACTTCCTACGGGAACGTGGTGTTGAGGTTATTGTCGTCAACGATGATGATTGCATCAACTTGATGAAACGTTTTATTGAAGAGAAACCAGAGCTCTGGGCAGAAGATATTGCGGAAGAAGTGTAAATCTCCTCCCTCACAAATAAGTGTATTCTTAAATGACCATCTACTTAATTCGCCACGCCCAATCTGAATTCAACGCTTTATTTCAGCATTCGAGAATTGACCCAATGTTGTTCGATTCAAAGCTGTCGGAATTGGGAGAACAACAGGCCCGTAATGCTAGGAAACAAGCGGAAGACTTGGATATTACCAACATCATAGTGTCCCCCTTCACGCGTACCTTGCAAACGGCTTCCTTGATGTTTGGCGCAAATCGAAAATTTGTTATCAACGCCGATGTGCGCGAACAATTATCTAACAGTTGCGATGTTGGTAGTCCGCCCCACGAACTGGCTAGTGCTTACCCTAGTTTAGACTTCTCACATCTTGCTGAACGGTGGTGGCATGAAGGAGAAAAAGACCATCGTGGCATTTCTGTTGAACCGCACGAAGTTTTACAAAAACGGGTTGATGAATACGCGGAATCACTCAAGCGCGATGGCATCCACTCAACAGCGATTGTCACTCACGGGAATTATATTCACGCTATGACGGGTGTTCGCGCGGACAACTGCCAGATAGTTGAATTTAAACCGCTTTAAAGGCCCCTTGATTTCAACAACATTTCTGCAATTTCAACAAATCCCGCACCGCCCTTTTGCTTGGTGATCCACGTTGGCTTGAATTCTAGTCTGTCTTCAAATTCCAAAACATTTGCGACACCGCAAGAGTTGGGAAAAAATCCAAACATTGGGGCATCGTTGGGGCTATCTCCGCAGTAGATAATGTTGTCTTTCACATCATCCAAATCGAAACCAAGTACTTCCTTCGCAAGGCGGCGGCTCATGGATAGTTTATCAAAATCACCGAACCAGGCGTTTACATGAATTGAAGATATCTTAGCTGTTGCGCCATTGTCTTCAAAAATGGCTTTAATCGCACTCACGGCTTCATCATCCAAAGCGGGTACATCTTCACAGAAGTCTATTGCAACATCGACTTCGCGGTAGGCCTGATCTGATGAAATAGCACTACCAGGAACTTCGGCCAAAACTTGAGTTTTAATTTCATCTATACGGTCTTGGTTGTGTTTGCGGGTTTCTTCGTTCGCAAAATAAGAGCGGCGCATTTTAGTGTTGGCAGCGTCATAGGAGAAATAAAACGCCCCATTTTCCCCCACAACACCGCTAACAGGCCAAAACCGCGCGATCATATCGCACCACCCCGCTGGCCGCCCTGTTACAGGAACAACATGGAAACCTGCCAAATAGAGTCTCTCCAGCGCCGTATAGGCGGCCGCTGGCAAACGACCATCAGTGGTCAATGTGTCGTCAATATCAGTAAAAACGCTTGTAATTTTTACGGCAGTGTCCGTGGGGAATTGAGAGATAGGGCGCATTTATTCCTCGTGTTATTTTTTACCCAGATGGGAACTCTTTCCCTATAACCTTAGCGGCTGTCGGCAAAGGGTAAACACGAAAAATGATTTATGCAGTTGCAGCTCCCGTTTCCTTCTCAACCTTTCGCGACTTCGCTTTACCAAGGTACATGGCCCCAATCCCAAGTAATATGCCGGCGGCTATTATTGAATACCCCAGAACGGGACGGAAATAGACCCAAGCGAAGCCAATGACCAAAGCGCTGATTACGGCGGTCAGCGCAAAAGCAAGAAGCCCGGAGGCAAAACGAACGACATCGCCGACAAACGGGATCACATCCCCGATGACACCAAGAACAGAAAATAGCATTTTGAAGCCTATTAGCATGCCCATAAATCCACCCAAGCGAAGCGCCCAAGTAAGCATCGCGTTATTCGAAAGGGCCGTATCGAACATCTCTTTTGCAGATGCCGCCCCCTCTCTAAACATGGAAATTTTGCGGCCATTGGTCGTCTCATAGGCTGTGATTTTTCCATCATTCAGCTTACCTATCCCGCTCAATGTCTCAACCTTCGCGGTATAAAATGTAATTCGTAAATCACCAATGCGTGCCGTGTTAATCGTATCCCCAATTAAAATAGCCTCGCCACTGATGCTAACTAACCCATGTTGTCCCAGCTTTTCTGCTATAGTATTTTCCATCACGTCGTTTGGCGCTAAAACCATTTTCGTTCCCAGCGACTGGAAATCTCTGCCCTCTAAAACAATTGATCCGACTGCGCCATTTTCAACTCCAAAGGTCTCGCTTTTTAAAGGCATGGTTGGGTTTTGATGCCCCTCTAGTTTCTTAAAGTTAGCGCTCTTAATCTGTCTCTCGGACCATTTTTGAGAATAACTATAGACCGTCGTTTTTTCTTCCCCGCCACCAATTTTCTTTCTGGTTTTAGTTTTTGTGTCTTCCATCCATTGATACATCTCAACCTGTCGAACAAGGCGCGTAGTGCCAACAGGCAGTTCAAGATTCGAAAACAAGGTGTCACTCGGAACACCGTTCGGCGTTAAAGAGCCCGTAAAATGCACCAGCTTTCCATTTTTCTCTGCGGTTAATTTTGATGGATCCACACTCACAACCAAGCCCGCACCTTCATACAAAGAGCGCGCTGTTTCCACTGCCCTACCCTCGTTCCAAAACAAGGCGATAATAGCGGCTAGGATCAACCCAAGCCCGATGAGAATTCCGCTAAGAGCGCTCTTGATCCGTGAAAACCAAGATGTGTTTGTTACTTCGGTAAATGAATCTGGCATATCGAGTTCCTCAATTGAAAATATACATACAGCGATTAAAAGATTGGTTTTTGAACTAGAATTTCACCATCAGGGGAAACCTTGACAAGGCGATAAGCTGAGGTTCCGCCATAAATCATACCCTTTGGGCCAATAGCAAAACCTCTAAAATATTCAGGCCAGCCACCAATTTTTTTCACTTTGAACTTATGTGAATCGCCGCTGTCGAACTTTGTCACTGCACCTGATTTCATACCCCCAGACACGAGTTTTTTACCGTCTCTTGTGAAAGAAAATCCGTAGTGCCCAAAGCTTTCAGTTTTAAAGAGGCTAACCGTTTTCCCAGTATGGTCGAGAAGCGCATTCACATTCGACGGCGAAGCGATCTTAATTCCTTGACTGGTAGAATGCATGAGTGCGCCACGGCCTGGATTAAACCAAGTTGTAAACCGAGCTGTTTCACTCCCGTCACTTTTCAAAGTAACAACTTGTGAAACATAGCCGTCATGTTTTTGTTTAAAAGTCGCTTTTTCAATCCCCCTAAGGTCTTTTGGTGTTTTGTCTTTCTTTTCGCCTTTTGATTTATATCCATTGGTAATGGCAAATATTTTTGATGCATCTGACAAAGCGCTCACTGCACCTATATTCCCTTTCACATCAGCCTTCATGACCAGTTTTCCAGCATCCAGACTGTAGGCCATGATTTTCGTTTTCGAATTTTCCCCTCTTCCCGAGCTATTCCCTGTCGTTATTATCAGCCCAGCATCCCAAGCGACTGTGATTAAGATAGCTTTCTCAATCGTCTTCTTGGTTGTGAAGGTTTCCGCATCTAGGAACGTCAGCAAACCGGAGCTGTCGTGCATAATGAGGGTTTTTCCATCCTTGGTCAGAATGAGCTCAAAGGGGTTTAGCTCAATCCAAACACGCTTCTTCACGCTCAAATCTTTTGCATCTAAAACGTAAAGGACACGGTTATCTCCCGCCGCATAAATAGTCGAGCCGTCATTAGAAACGGCGATGGCTCCTAGTCCATTCTTAGGGATTCCGGCAATAGCCGTTGATTGGATTGCTACTGTTGTAACAAGTGCAACAACCGCTCTTAGTGTTTCCTTACGAATTATCATATGTCTCTCCCAGATGAACTATAACGACGCAGCAATTCTGCACCCCACGCGGACGGCCCAGTGTGGACTTGCAATGAAGTTGAATTTATAGTCACCCACGTAGAAACATATCAGCCAATCGAACTAGCATCATGGGGGCATGAACTAGTACATTGAAAATATTTGGGATGTCCTTTGCAAAGTATATTGATAGTCGAAGATCATGATGATGCCCGTCAAACAATTCAAAAAGTTGTAGAGGAAGCGTTCGACACACCATCGGTCCACAACGCTGGCACTCTAACCAACGCGCGGAAATTATTGA
This sequence comes from Rhizobiaceae bacterium, assembly GCA_036478985.1. Lineage (GTDB taxonomy): Bacteria > Pseudomonadota > Alphaproteobacteria > Rhizobiales > Rhizobiaceae > Pseudahrensia. The sequence goes on along the minus strand of JAZGEY010000016.1, from coordinate 19,692 downwards.
ACAGCGAAGCATTCGATCTCATCGTGCTCGACCTTGGCTTGCCAGATGGGAAAGGTGAAGATTTCATCCCTGAGATACTAACTCTTCAACCTAATGCCTATGTCGTTATTTCAACTATTCACGATGAGAGCGAACGGCTTCTCCATGCTTTAGAAAATGGTGCGAAAGGGTATTTACTAAAAGAACAGCCCTTTGAATTTTTAGTGGGTGAATTCAAAGGAATAACGAAGGGAAAGCCACCATTAGCACCTGCCATTACCCGCAGGCTATTGGAACACATCAGAGAGCATCCAGCGAATATGGAAACAGCCTCCCCATCCCCGACAGCTGCCAGAAAGGTGAATGTAGAGGAAGCCGTTGATGTTTCTAAGCTAACCAAGAGAGAACATGAAATATTCATCTTGTTAGCCAAAGGCTTTAACAAACCTGAAATTGCAGGTTTCCTCGACATTTCAAAACACACAGTAGCAACACATGTCACTAAGATTTACTCACGTCTCAGCATCGTAAACCGCAGTGAGGCTACACTTATAGCCCGTGATTTAGGGCTAATCTAAGCAATATTTAATTTGCAATTGGTATTGTTACAATCGCATCAAACACCTTTTTACCCTTGGTTCCGGCGATAAGGGAAACGTCTATTGTCCCTCCAATCTCTTCCAACCGCTTTCGAATGTTCGGCAACCCTCTACCCCCCGTAAAATCATCACACTTGGTTGAGGACACCCTGTTTTGGCATCTCAATATAATTGTTGCATCGCTATCCACCTCGAGGGATAGAGTGCTGCCAGATTTATCGCTGTATTTTAGGGAATTGCTTATTAGCTCCTGAACAATTCGTTTGAAGTTTACAAACTCTCTTGCGGATAAAACACGCTCGGATTCAAAATTACTTGTTTGACTAAATTTCTTTTTTGCAACCTTATAACGTGTTTTTACTTCGCTGATTATTTTCTGCCAAGCTAAGGAGAACTCAACCGTCTCCGCATCCTCCACCACAATCAATGATTCCTTCAGCGCCCCAAGAGCATCCCTCGCTTGCTCAGCGGTTTTTTCATCGCCGCTTTGGTAGATCAAACTCAACAAGCGCCCTCCCACATCATCGTGAAGGTCGCGAACTATTCTCTCGCGATCGCGCTTCAAGGTTGCCAATTCTCTTTTTCTCGCATCATCCATATTTCGGGCAAGTCGAACAAATGAATCAGCCGTCACGGCATCGCGTGGAGAGAATATTTGCCGCCCATTTGTTTTACCAACGAGCAAGACAGAACTTGAGTTTGAAATATTTGGAACACGTAATGCTAGCCCATTTTGTTCAATTGTACTTACACGCAAGTTATCTCGTCCCAACTCACCAATCTCCGATGCCTTAAACACATTCTTGAGAAAGGCGGCAAACCGTCCATCAAATTCCCCAGCATCTTGAACTTGCGAGAAAGTATCAATCAGTATTGGAATGTTGTCTGTCATTTGAACCTCTCGGTCCTCCACGAACAAACGCATTATTGCTTGCCTGATTGGGAAATATAACCACCCGGCCAAGAGCAAAGCTAAAGGGAGAGCTGATCTCTGTTCTAGGTTCATAAAGGAAACCAAACCAATATCAGTCAAAAGAACCATGAAACCGCCCGCTAACCACGTAACCGCTTTCCACCAAATTCTGTGAATATCAAACAGCCGGTACTTCAATGTGCCCAACGCAATACCGATATAGATCAAGGTCAACGACACAGTTGCAAACAACGGAGAAATTATCGGAGGGAACCGTAAAAGTATCGGGATGGAATATAAAAGGACAACAATTGTGGTGAAACCAAAGATAGTCATCATGACCCACATCATTGACGCTCTGTCTATTGGATTGTTGCGCGTTCTGCGCCATTGAACAGCGCTGATGATGGCCGCTATGGGCAAGGTAATCAGATTGGGTGTTTGAAATGGGTGGCCCGGAAATTCAAACCATTGGAAATACTGAACGCAGAAAGCGAAAAACCCGAAAGTCAGGGCACAAAACGCAAATGGAAACCGATTAATCCGGCTTGGGAAGTGCCACAAAAACGCGATTAACCCATAAACAAACATCAAGCCACCACAGGTGTTTAAGATATAATGAAACTTATAAGATTCAGGAGCTGTTTGGAATTCAACACTGTGGGTCACACCGCCTGTCAACATATTGATCGAGAGGCTAATCCCACTAAATGCCAGTAAGCGTACAGCCATTGATCTTGGTGCAAATGACCAAATTCCTAAACCGATCAATAGAACGATGAGACTTTGAGAAACAGCGAGAATGACGCGCCAATCAACAGTTCTCCAGGGGCGCGAGTGTCCAAGATCTAAGACAAATTTTTCACCCGCTTGGTCTTCGAATGCTATTTTTTTGCCTTCGAAGAGGTGCCAAAAATTTTGTTTTGACGCAATATATTTATTCGCCATCTCATAGCTATGAAGCTTAGTGCGCCCTTTCAGTGCCTCATAACCGGTGAAGGGAACTCGTTCATTTGTTGTCCAATTGATCATAGCAACGTGTTTTTGACCTACAGTCATCCCAGCAGTTTCTGCAGGGGAGCCCGCATCTATTGTTTTTACAACCAGAAACCCATTTTCAATTTTATCCGCAAAATGAACTCCCAAATAGGGAATTTTCATGACCTGGAACATCATTCCAAATGCCAGCAAGCTCCATAGCGCTAGCGCGAAGAAAAACGGCCAGTTAATCTCCGTTTTCAACCAAAACCAATTCTTTTTATCGTAGCCGTTACTCAAGGCCCATACCCCAAAATCAGTTCATTACAAATTGAACAACTATCTTATCTGTTTCTACGAAAAAAACAGCTACAAAAGCAATCGTCCAAGTGCGCTAGCTTTCTGAATTTTCTCAGATATTTACCGAATACTAACCACTTCAATAGATAGTTCGTTCATACTATTTGGGGCGATTTACTTCTCAAATTTAGTACTGTGCTGAGGGTTTACCATACGAATGAGTAAAAACGGGAAATGGTTAGCGTGGAAGAGGCGGAATTCTGTCTCAATTCCTAAGCCTTCTCGTATTCATATGAGGGCTTTGGAACCGCGTATCTTGCTAGATGCGGCCAGTGCTGAAACGGCACTTGATGCAGTACATAACGCTGTTCACGAAAGTTTTGCTGACACCTATTTAGCTGAGAACTTTTCTGCAGATTCAACGACGGTTGAAGGTTCAGGCCCCTCCTCCAATGCCCTAGAGGCATTACCTGCCTATGTTGCAGATGATTTGGGAACCACGGGCAATCAGCGAGTGGAGTTGGCTTTCATCGCGGCTGACGTTCCAAATCTTGAGCAATTATTAGCTGAATTGCCGAGCGGAACAGAGCTTATCGTTCTCAATGGTGACGGGGATGGAGTCGCTCAAATTGCCGAGGCGTTGTCCCTTCGCTCAAATATCGACGCGATCCACATCATCAGTCACGGCGAACAAGGTTCCTTGTCTCTTGGGAGTTCTGAGCTAACCAGTGAAACCATGGCCAATGAGTATCGCGCTCAAATGGCAATGATTGGTGACGCTTTGACTGAGGGTGGTGATATTCTCGTCTATGGTTGCGAATTTGCTGAAGGCGAGATTGGTCGCCAAGCCGTCGAATTGCTTTCAGATTTAACCAAGGCAGATATTGCCGCGAGTACGGACATCACAGGCGCTGCCTCCCTCGGCGGTGATTGGCGGCTAGAATTGGCGACGGGAGTTATTGAAACTTCGGGTTTGAATTTTGGGAATGAGTGGAGTGGGTCACTTGGCGCCCTCGAGCTATACGCTCCGCCTGTTTCTAACATAAATTTTGACGCCCGAATCGGGCTCAATCGTTTTGCTGGCGAGATTTATGATCATGTAACTGCCGGAGGCGGAACTTACGAGATTGGGAGTGTGGATTTAGCGTTTAAGCAAGATGCCGCAGCTCCTGCCCAGACGGTCATTGTGGATTTCTACCGCCAAAGTGATGATGTTATTTTAACCACCGGAACTCTTTCGACCGCTGCTTTCACAACGTCTTACGCGTGGTATAATATTCAGTTTAATTCGATTGAAACACTGAATTCTGGGGAGGATTACTATTTCCTTGTCAATACAGATAGCCCCTCCGAGACCGTTTATGTGGGTGCTGTAAATGCGAATGTTTATGCTAACGGTGAGTTCGTAAGGCCCAATTATTCCACCCATAATAACAGAGATTTGGTGTTCAGTTTGAACACCCCGTTCTCTGCTTCGGCCCCTTCCATCACCTCGCTCGGCGGCGGTGCGAATGGTGAAATCGATGTGATGGAAGGTCAAACGGACGTAATGACCGTTATCGCGACCGACCCAGATATCGGCGATACTCTAGTCTACTCAAAAACGAACGAATCCGACGGAGGATTCTTCAATATAGATTCGGCAACAGGTGTGCTCTCATTTGCGACTGCCCCGGACTTTGAGAACCCGCAGGATTTCGGTGGGGGTAACACCTATCGGGTGAACGTCACCGTGACTGATAGTCAGGGAGGCTTTGATGTGCAGAGCATCGAGGTTACTGTAACAAATAACGAGCCATCTGTGGCAATGGGAAAAACAATTATTACCCCCGAAGACACAGCATACGTTTTCATCGCCAGCGACTTTGAGTTTACCGACACAGAAAATGACCCGCTTATTAGTGTGACGATAACAAACTTATCCTTAGCTGGCGGAGCATTGAGCTATGCTAGTGGAACTATTCCCGTAACAAACGGTATGACAATTAGTTTGTCAGGGTTGGCGGATTTAACCTATATGCCTGACATCGGTAACACCGCTCCCGCAACTTTTGATTATGTAGTGAATGGCTTAGAAAGCGGCACAGTCACCGCCGCGATGATTATGAATATCAGTAACAATTCTGCACCCGTAATCGCTGGGGGCGCGAGCGAATTTCCAACAATGGCTGAGAACCAAACTCTGGCCTATACCGTTATCGCAACCGATAGTGATCTCCCTGCCGAGACACTCACTTACTCGATTATCGGGGGGGCTGATGAGTCCTTCTTTAATATCGACTCCTCATCAGGGGTTTTGTCATTCATAACTGCACCCGACTTCGAGACCCCTTTAGATCTTGATACTGGAACTACAAACACCAATAACATATACACTGTTGAAGTGCAGGTTTCGGATGGCAACGGCGGCATAGATACGCAAATCGTTCACGTGTTTGTAACGGATGTGAACCTTCCCGTCGCTACGGGCAATACGGTGACAACTGTTGAAGACACCGACCACATATTCACCGCTTCAGAGTTTGAATTCTTGGATGATGAAGGCGATGCCCTCCAATCCATCACAATCACATCCCTAGGTTTAGCTGGTGGCACGCTCACGCACACCGCTGGAACGGTTACTGTAACCAACGGCATGACAGTCACTTTGGCTGAAATTGCAGATTTGACCTTTAGCCCGGCTACCAGCAGCAACGCAAACGCCAGCTTTGACTACGCGGTAAATGATGCTGATTTTGGCGTTGTTTCTGCAACAATGTCTATCACCGTCAATGCCGTGAATGACGTCCCCGTAATCACATCAGGCGGCGGAGTTTTTGAGACTGACGTTACCATCTCCGAAAACCAAACCTACGCAAACACTTTCATTGCTGCCGATGTCGATCTCCCTGCAGATACACTCACATTCTCGATTATCGGTGGTTCCGACCAAGCTCTGTTTGCCCTCGACTCCGCAACAGGGGTTTTGTCATTCATCAACGCCCCTGACTTTGAAACGATTTTAGATAGCAATTCTAACAACATCTATAATGTTATAGTTGAGGTCTCCGATGGGAATGGCGGCACGGACAGCCAACTTCTTCATGTATATATAGCCGATGTCGATGAAGCGCCGAGTAGCATAGCTTCGTCGGTCACAATCAATGAAGACACGCCGTACATCTTTGACTTGACCGACTTTGGTTATTCCGACCCAGAGAACGACGCTATCCAATCAGTGACGTTTACGGGCCTTTCACTTGTAGGTGGAACGCTTGTTCACACAGGCGGAACAGTAGCCGTAACCAATGGTATGACGGTAACCGTTGTCGAACTCGCTGATTTAACCTTCTCTCCAGCACTAAACAGCACCTCAGATGCAAGCTTCGACTTCACCGTTAATGACGCAAATACGGGAGCAAGTTCTGCCTCCTTCGATATCTATATTACGGCTATAAACGACGCTCCAATTATGACCACAGGCGGCGGATTGGCTGAAGTGGACGTGATTGTAACGGAAAACCAAACTAGCGTGATAACTGTATCGGCAACTGACCCAGACCCAGGTGATAACGTAACCTACTCTATCATTGCCAGCGTTGATAATGCTCATTTTTCCGTTGATTCAGTAACGGGAGTGCTCACATTTCTTGTCGCACCCGACTTTGAAAACCCCACGGATAGTAATACCAACAACAAATACAACGTCAGAGTAAGAGCTGACGATGGTAACGGCGGAACGAGTGTTCAAAAATTCGCTGTCCACGTTACGAATGCTAATGAGGTTCCTGTGGCGACCGGTGGAGCGGTTACCACCAATGAAGACACAGTGTACGACTTCTTTGCTTCTGACTTCGGCTTTACCGATATTGAAAATAATGCCTTGCAATCCGTTACCATTTCCAATTTGTCCTTAGGTGCAGGCGCTCTAACAATCTTCACAGGATTTGTTACCGATGGCATGACGTTAACGGCGGCAGATATCGCCACTTTGAAGTTTATTCCAACGTCCAATTCTTCTGCGCCAGCCAGTTTCGACTACACCGTAAATGATGATGACAACGGGGTTGTTTCGGCCACCATGGCTATCACGGTAACGCCTGTGAATGATGCGCCTGTGATTACATCTCTGGGTGGAGTCGCAACATTCACGGGCACCTCCAGTGAGAATGACACAGATCTACTGACCTACACCGCAACTGACGTTGATCTACCGGGCGATACATTGAGCTACTCAATCATCGGCGGTGAAGACGCTGCACTCTTTCAGATTGGTGAATTCACGGGCGAATTGAGCTTCATTAACAACCCAGATTATGAAAACCCGTTGGATGTCAATAACAACAATAGATATTGGGTCGAAATTGAGGTTTCAGACGGCAACGGCGGTACTGATATTCAGGAGCTTGAGATTTTCATTGCCAATGAGAATGAGGCTCCTGTTGCTGAGGCTTCCAACATCACAATGAACGAAGACACAACTCACACATTCGCCTACTCTGATTTTGCATTTAGCGACCCTGAAGACCATTCTTTGACAACCATCACAATCACCAACCTTAACTTGGCAGGTGGAACACTGACAACCGACAGCGGCACGACAATTACCGTTGGAATGACTGTAGCGAGTGTAAACTACACGCCTGCCGCCAATTCCAGTTTGAATGCAAGTTTCGATTTCACTGCCAACGACACATTTGATACGGGGACGGTTTCGGCGACGATGACGATCGTTGTGAATGAAGTAAACGACAATCCAATCATTTCGAATTTCAGCAGTGACCATATTGCGTATCATAGCGTCGATGAGGGCACGACCTTTGTAGTTGATTATAATGCGACGGATGTAGATTTAGCCAGCGGCACTCTCACATATTCAATTGTTGGCGGCTCGGATGCTGCGGACTTCAGCATTGATGCTGCCTCGGGTATCATCAGCTTCATTTCAGCCCCAGATTTTGAAAACCCTGTCGATAATAATTTTTCCAATGTCTACCATGTTCATGTTCAAGTCGATGATGGGATTGGTGGAACAGATGTTCAGCACCTTCGCCTTACTGTTGATGATGTGGATGAGTTACCTGTTGCTGCTGCCAGTGGAATTACAACTGATGAAGACGTTGCCCACACATTCACGGGTGCCGACTTTAATTTTGCTGACCCCGAAAACGATGCCCTGCAATCTGTGACGATCACAAACATCGCTCTGGCAGGTGGCGCACTTATCCATTCAGGAGGCACGCCAGTAACAAATGGCATGTTGGTAACCGCGGCTGAACTCGCCAGTATGAGTTTTACCCCTGCAGCAAACAGCAGCACTAACGGTTCCTTCGATTTCTCCGTCAACGACGCTAATTTTGGAGCAACCACCGCAACAATGATGCTCGTCGTTAACGCGGTGAATGATTTACCTGTTGCAACAGGTGGCGCGGTGTCCACCAATGAAGATGTTGCTCGCACATTCGTGGCCACAGACTTCAATTTTACAGACGTTGAGAATGATGCCCTGCAATCCGTGACAATCTTAAACCTCTCGCTTGCGGGCGGAACGCTAGTTCATTCGGGCGGCACAGCAGTAACTAATGGCACAGTGATAACAGTTGCTGAACTGGCAAGCCTCACCTTCACTCCTGCACCAAGCTCTAGCACAAACGCCAGCTTTGATTACACCGCCAATGATGCGGATGCTGGTACTGTAGCCGCCTCAATGGCGATCACGGTCAATGCGATCAACGACCTTCCTGAAGCAATTGCCAGCGCGGTGAATACTCTTGAAAATACGGCCCGCACTTTCGAAGTCGCAGACTTCAACTTTACCGATGTTGAAAACGATGCATTGCAATCCGTGACTATCACAAACATCTCCCTTGCAGGCGGGACATTGGCTCATTCGGGCGGCACAGCAGTAACGAACGGCATGGTGATAACAGCTGCGGAAATAGCAAGTCTGATCTTCACGCCAGCTCTAAATTCCAATGCAACCGCGAGCTTCGATTACTCTGTCAATGATGCGGACGCAGGAACAGCCGTCGCCTCAATGACCATCACGGTCGATCCGTTCAACGACCTGCCAGTTGCAACGGGCGGAGCCGTCTCCACCGATGAAGATGTCGCTCTCACGTTCACTGTCGCAGATTTTTCCTACACAGACATTGAAACCGACGCCCTGCAATCTATCTCAATCAGCACCCTGAACTTAGCAGGTGGAACTCTGGTTCATTCGAGCGGCATACCCGTTACGGTTGGAATGACAATAACGGCTGCAGAAATTGCAAGCCTCACCTTCACCCCTGCCCTTAATTCCAGCACAAACGCCAGCTTCGATTATACCGTCAATGATGCAGATGCCGGTATTGTAGCCGCCTCAATGGCGATCACGGTCAATGCGATCAACGACCTTCCAGAGGCAATTGCCAGCGTAGTGACCACAAATGAAGATACGGCCCACACATTCGCTATTTCCGACTTCAACTTTACCGATGTTGAAAATAATGCCCTGCAATCTATCACAATTTCGAACCTCTCACTCGCCGGTGGTACACTCGTACATTCTGGCGGAACGGTTGTTATTAACGGCATGACCGTAACCTCAGCAGAGCTTGCAAGCCTAGTCTTTATGCCTGCGCTCAATAGCAATGTTGGAGCTAGTTTTGATTACACTGTCAGTGATGCTGATACGGGCATTGTCTCCGCGACAATGGAAATATCAATTATACCCGTGAATAATATTCCAACCGCCACTGGCGGAACTGTCACAACGACGGAAGATACACCCTTCATATTCGATGTTACCGATTTTGCGTTCAATGACATCGAAAATGACCCACTTCAATCCATTACCATCTCGAATCTCTCCCTAGCAGGCGGATCCCTTACTCATTCGAACGGAACGATAGTTGCAGATGGCATGACAGTAAATTTGTCTGAACTTGCTAGTCTAATTTTCTCTCCTGCCCTCAACAGCAGCACAAATGCTAGCTTTGATTACACCGTCAACGATGACGATGCTGGTGCGACGGCAGCCGCGATGACAATCAATGTTACCCCTGCTAACGACGCCCCGGATGCAACAGGTGGAGCGATCATTACTAATGAGGATTCATTCCACATCTTCGCGGCATCAGACTTCAACTTCACTGATGTTGAAGGTGACCAATTACAATCAGTTACCGTCACCGATCTCAATTTGGCTGGTGGTACACTGACACACTCTGGCGGAGCTATCATCGTTACTAATGGAATGAGTGTTAGTTTAGCAGAGTTGGCAGATCTGACCTACACGCCAGCACCAAATATTACGCTTGGGGCGAATTTCAATTATTCGGTCAATGATGCAAACAGTGGTGGCTCAACGGCCCCAATGCAGATTTCCGTAACCCCCATAAATGACGCCCCCGTCTCAAGTGGCGCGAGCATCACAACACTTCAAAACTCCCCCCATATCTTCTCGGTTTCTGACTTTCACTATGTCGACGTCGAAAATGATATTTTACAATCAGTAACGATTACAAATCTATCACTGGGTGGAGGGGTAATGACCCATTCAGCCGGTACAATTATTGTGACCAATGGGATGGTGATAACCGCGGCTGAACTTGCGGATCTCACTTTCACCCCTGCATCCGGGCAATCAACGTCAGGTACGTTTGATTATTCAGTTAATGATACCGATGTCAGCGCAGTTGTTGGAATGATGACAATCAATATCAGCGATCCTGTCAATCCAATTATCACGACCCCAGAACCAAGTACGCCCGTTGATCCTGTGACTATTGATCCCATAGATCCAGAAGTAGAAGAGACGCCAGAAGAAACAGAAGAAGTTGTGATATCGCCGGAAACAACAACATCTACCCCTGTTACTGCGACACCGCCAACAATAACACCGGCCCCAGCACCTGCTGTTCTAGTAGCGGCTGCGCCTCCTGTCGCCGCCCCTGAGCCAGAACCGGAGCTTGATCTTCTCTTAGAAGAACCAGAGCTTGTACTCCCTCAGGAGAGCACACAATCTCCAGATAAATCTGAAGGCATCATACCTAACTATACTTTCCAGCCAGTAGATAGAGTTCGTTTGAAACAGAATATTGATCTAGCGGGTAAAGATGTACGACGTTACGAAGATTTTTTAGGAACAACGGCCGCTAAAGTCTCGTTCACTTTCGGCTCGCTCTTATCGGTCGGTGGCGTGTCGTTCGTTCTCCGTGGTGGCGCATTAGCTGCCGCTCTTATGTCTGCTTTACCAGCGTGGAACCGCTTCGACCCAATCTCGGTTGTCGCAAAGAAGCGCGATGAGGATGAAGAAGAAGACGAAGATGTTTCAGACGCTCAAATGATGAAAAAATTCGTCGAAGATGCACGTTCTCGTGTGAATAAAGGTAGTATTTTATGAATCGGTTCAAACCAACACTGTGGCTGAGTTTTGGATTGGTTTCCTTAACTCTAGCAATTGCACTTACTGCCTATGTATTTGGATTTATGCCAGACGGTCGTAAAGCAGAGATAGATGCCCGCGCAAAGGTTGCAGAATCTATTGCAGTTCAGCTCGCGGGAGCCGTGAACAGAAAAGATACTGTCACACTTAAAGGCACGATGGATGCTATCGTGAAACGGAACTCAGATATCCTCTCAAGCGCACTTCGCAATGCATCTGGTAAGGTAGTTCTATCAGCTGGCGACCACGAGAAACATTGGGTCCTTTCCAAAGACGGAAAATCCACCCCCACCCACGTCTCGGTCCCTTTGATAGGCGAGAGTGGGAATCAAGGAACCATTGAAATATCATTTGGCCCCCCAACCTCGGGCAAAAGTTTCCTTGGTATACCGGCATCGCTTCTTCTCTTCTTTGCCTTTCTAACTGGCGCAGGATTCATCGGTTACTTCCTGATCCTACGCCGTACTTTGAAAGAGCTTGATCCAAGCCGCGTAATTCCAGAGCGTGTTCAAAAAGCTTTCGACACCCTCTCTGAAGGAGTTATCATTCTTGACGAAAAAGAACGCATTCTTTTGGTCAATGGCGCTTTTGCAGACATGTATGGCAAAGGTAGCGAGCCTTTGCTCGGATCGAAAATCAACCATCTCCCTTGGAGAATGGTCGATGGCGCGGCAAAGGCCGGCGGATACCCATGGCATACTGCGCTACGCGAAGGCCGCGAGATGCGCGAAGGTGCCCTTAGCCTGCGCTCAAAAGATGGGAAAATATGCAACTTCAACGTCAACGCTACAGTGATAATGGGCGACAAAGATAAATCCCTTGGGGCAATTGTCACCCTTCGCGATATGACCGGAGCAAAACGGACCAAGGAAGATCTCGATAAAGCAATCGAAGAACTGCAAAAAATGCAGGGCGAGGTAAAACGCCAGAACCGTGAGTTAACTTATTTGTCAAATCACGACGCGCTAACTGGTTGCCTAAACCGCCGCTCTTTCTTTGCAGGTTTCCAAACTGAGATTGAAGAGTCTCCAGATTTAGGAACCCCTTTCTCAGCGATCATGATAAGTTTCGATCAGTACAAAAGTATCAACGAAAGTTTTGGTCCTGTTGCGGGTGATGCACTCATCATCAATGTCGCCAATCTTATTAAAGCAAAATGTGGATCTGGCCATTACGTTTCGCGCCATGCCAGCGATAAATTCTGCGTCGCCGCTGTCGGGTTAAATGAAACGGACACATCGGATCTAATCAAAAGTATTACAAAAGAAATTGGCGACTCTTCCCGCCAACTCCTTCCTGCAGGAGAACAGGCTACTATAAGTATTGGGGTTACGCACCGTATTAGCGGCAGTTGTACTGCTCACACGATGGCGCACCGAGCTGACCAAGCTTTGGAAATTGCCAAAGAAAGCGGCTCAAACCAAACAGTTCTTTGGACAACAGAAGTCGCTAAACAAACGGAAAAAGATGAAAGTACGAAACCCTCAATCATGGAGACTAAGAAGCCAACGGGGGCTTCAAAAGTATTATTCCCATCCAATACGCAAAACGCTGGCAGAGAACTTTCCGAGAGTGAAAAAGAAAGCATCACAGCATCTCATGACAAAACGAACTTCTATAACAAGGCAACCGCTTCCATTGCGCTAGCTGAAAAGAACAACAAACCAATTGCTGTGTTACAAATGTCCCTCGATTCATGGGACTACCTTGGCGAGGCTCTGGGAGATAAGAACCGTCATAAACTCGTGGATGGCGTTGAGCAAAGGATTGTTGAAACGCTGCGTGAAAACGATGGCGTTTTATCTTTGGTTGATAACGGAGAGTGGCTCATTGAGTTGACCGACCTCGACGCCCCAGAAGATGCTAACTGGATCGTAAAACGCTTGATTGAAGCGATGAGCGACCCAATCCAAATCGCGGGTGAACTTGTCTATGTGACCAGCAAAATTGGCATCGCCCTATTTCCGAAAGATGGCCGTGATGTAAAATCACTTGTTCGTAATGCACGTGTTGCACTACGCCGCGCCGTCGAAGAGCAACGCCTCGAAAGTTTCAAATTCTATTCTTCAGAGATGCCAAAGTCCTCGAAAGAACGGTTAAACTTAGAAACTGGTATTCGTAACGCACTGCAAAACAACGGTTTTGAGCTATACTTCCAACCAATAGTTGATGCTACCACAGGCGAACTCACAGCCGCGGAAGCTCTGCTACGTTGCCATAATGAACAGCTAAAGGGGACACCAATATATCAAGTCATACAGGTTGCAGAACAATCTTCTCTGATCACAGAAATTGATATGTGGGTTCTCAAGCAAGCTTTAATACAACAGCAAGCTTGGTGCGATGCAGGACTAAACTTACCAAAAGTTTCCATCAACCTTTCCGCCAAACAATTGAACAATATCGAGTTCATGGATGAAGTGTTTGAAACTATTAAAGCCGTAAAATTCTCCCCCTCACAAGTGCAAATTGAAGTGACTGAAACAGCTGAGCTGACTGATATCGAGGTCGCAGCTCCACAGTTAAAACGTTTGCAAACATTGGGCGTACAGATTGCGTTGGATGACTTTGGCACAGGACAAACATCCCTAACCTACCTACAGCGCCTGCACCCGGATGTTTTGAAAATTGATGGCTCATTTATTACTGGCGTGAACACCAATCACGCTAACGCAACCATGGTAAGCGCGATGATTGTTATGTCTCACTGCTTAGGCCTAAAGGTTGTCGCTGAGGGTGTCGAAGAACAAGAACAGTTGGAATTCCTCCGCGAAACGAACTGCGACGAGATCCAAGGCTACCTCATTTCTCGGCCAATGCCTGTCATCATGATGGGTGAGTGGATGAAAACGCTGGCGAAAGAAAAGCCTGCAAGCCCAATAGGCTCCACACCAAAAATAGAGGCAGAAGAGATTGTAACCAAAACTAAGGCCGCTTAGTTTCGGTACTGTTAGGAAGCGTTATTGGCGAGTTCCGAACCACTTGGCGTAGAGTGCAGCATATTCCCCGCTCTCAAATAAATTGAGAATGGCGCGGTTTATGGGTTCTCTAAGCTTGCTGTCGTTTGGCAATACTATTCCATAGTCCTCTTCTTGGAAAACTGAGCCTGCAATCTTAGTCTTCCCTGCCCCTTCTTGCCCTGCATAAAAAAGCAGTACTGGGGCGTCATGAACAATGGCTTCAATCTTGCCCTTGCTGAGTAAATCGTATGCCGCCTCGATTTGATCGACATGAATGGTTTTTACCGTATTGGCGTAGCGGCTCATATAGGCGGCACTGGTACTCTTTGCTATTACAGCTACCTTGTGGCCAGGTAGGTCATCTGGGCCGTTAATACTCCCACGCAGTTCTCGAATGGTGACGGAGGACGTAATGCTGGCAGTGAAATAGACAAAGAGTAAATAGCCTGCAACCATCCAAATCATGGCAAATAACCGCCCCGCTACAGCTGTGGGAGCCTTATCACCATAGCCAACGGTTGCGAGGGTTACCAAAGCCCACCAGAACGAATCCCAAATACCGGGGAAATAGTCTCTGGCAAATTGCGGGTTATTTTTTCGCTCAAGCAACCAGATTATATGAGAAACAAGAAGCAAGATCACCAGTAGAATCATCCCCGCCAACGCAAATGTTTTTGATAGAAAAACCGACCGCAACACATCCATAACCTGCGAGGAAATACTGCTCGCTTTATTGGCGGTTAGAATTGCCAAACCTGACCTAAAAAATGGGTGAGAGAAATCAATATCTACCTCCCGTTGAGCTGTGATCGTCACTGCTGCAATTGCGACATCTCCTCGCCCCTCTTTCATATTGGTCAAAAGGTCTGAAAGAGTTGGCTCAAGCTTAAACTGAAATTTCAATTCTAGTTTTTCAGCGATTAGCTGCCAAAGCTCAATGCTAAACCCACTAAACTTGCCGTTTTCATGGCTAACAAACGGCTCAATTTTTTTCGTTAAAACCTGAAGTGTACGCGCCCCTGTTTCGCTCTGGCTTTGCGCGTTCGCTGTTGCCCCAAAAACAAACAGCATAACACCAACCAACCGGATAAACCGCCCCCAACCCCTAAGCATTTTAGCAACTCTTTGTTTGATTCTATTTTCTAAGAAGAAGCTACCAAAAATTGGGAGAATGATGAATGGAAAACTGACAAAATGTTTCTATTGATTAACCACGAAATAAAGCGCCGTGTATCAATAGTGATACAATTAATCACCCGCAAGTAAGAGTAGCTCTACTTTTATGATAATGGGGCATATACTATGCAATACAAAATTCTTAGCGCTATAACTTTAGCAGTATTCCTGACCGGCTGTAATCAAACAACAACAAACCAGTATGCTACGCCAACTCCATCAGTTGCTAAACCAAGGGTATTGGCGAAGCTCAAAAGAGCGACTTAAAGTTCATCAAGAATGCAATCAAGGCCCAAATGAAAGACCCTGCGAGTGTCAAATTTGGTAAAATTTATGCTGTAAAAAATGCTGATAGCTCAAGCGTTGTTCATGTTTGCGGTAGTTTGAATGCTAAAAACAGCTATGGTGGATATGTTGGTGAGCAATCCTTTGTCTCTTTCGTAATTATTGATGAGAATGGCCCTCCTAAAGTTCCAGGCCCCTTCATTGAATTGGGTGCAACGAAAAGTTTTGCAACAAATTGTCTAACAGATATCAAAAAATCCAAAGACGATGCGCTCGTTAGAAGTAACTTAGAAATACTTGAGCAAATCTCGCGCCAGCAATCCCCCTCTGAATAGTCCAACAGCGAGAGAGCGAGCAGTTTTCTTAATGAATGAGATGGATTTGGGTCATCATATGGAACCCAGCCTGTAAACCGCGAGTGGCTGAAAAGCGTTCAAACGCCATATTATATATGGCAGGGGCAGAAGGATTTGAACCCTCGACCTACGGTTTTGGAGACCGTCGCTCTACCAACTGAGCTATACCCCTTTAAGGCCACTTGTAGCGATGCTACGGAGGTTGATGTACTTGGAATATCGCTAGGGTTCAACCCGTCATTTCAGTGAAATGTCACTTTTGCTTTTAATAATGGAAATCTAGCGCTAACCTTGCCCCATTAACACGTTGGGAGATGCCGCCATGACCAAAACAGATACCGTTATAGTAGGAGCAGGACTGGCAGGCCTCGTGGCGGCTGTAGAATTAGCCGATCGTGGTAAAAGCGTGTTTCTGCTCGATCAAGAAGCAGAAAACTTCCTCGGCGGCCAAGCTTTTTGGTCTCTGGGGGGCCTGTTCATGGTCGATACCCCTGAGCAGAGGCGCATGAAAATCAAGGACACTCCAGAACTCGCTCTTATGGACTGGATGGGTTCCGCCCAATTCGACAGAACCGAAGACCATTGGCCTCGCCAATTTGCAGAGAGCTATATCGAATTCGCCTCTGGCCCCATGCGCAGTTGGCTGCACGACATGGGAATGCGTTGGTTCCCTGTTGTGGGCTGGGCAGAACGTGGTGGGTCGCTGGCGACCGGCCACGGGAATTCAGTTCCCCGTTTTCACATTACGTGGGGCACGGGACCCGGTATCATCGAGCCGTTTGTTGATCGTGTATTGGAACACGCAAAAAGCGGATTGATCAAACTAAAGTTTCGCCATCGTGTTTCAAATATTATCATGACCAACGGTGCAGCCACAGGTGTTTCTGGAGAAATATTGGCCAACGACCCGAAGAACCGAGGGCAAAAATCTTCCCGTAAAGTCGTTAGTGATTTTGAATTTCAGGCTGATAGTGTGATTGTCACATCTGGAGGAATTGGTGGAGATTTCGAGCTGGTGAAGCAAAATTGGCCGATTGACCGCCTCGGACAACCTCCAAAAAATATGATCGCTGGAGTGCCAGACCATGTGGATGGCCGTATGATCGGCATTACTAAAAAAGCGGGCGGCGCGCTAATAAATACAGACCGTATGTGGCATTATACTGAAGGGGTCAAAAATTGGGCCCCCATCTGGCCAGCCCACGGCATCCGCATACTCCCCGGCCCCTCTTCACTATGGTTTGATGCTGAAGGCAACCGCTTCCCTGCCCCTTGCCTTCCAGGGTTTGATACGCTCTCAACCCTCAAACAAATTTTAAGCACTGGCTACGATTACTCTTGGTTCGTTCTTACTCAAAAAAATATTGAGAAGGAATTCGCCCTATCTGGTTCAGAGCAGAATCCAGATTTCACCTCGAAGAAATGGATCGAAGTTCTCAAATCACGTCTCGGTAAAGGTGCAACAGCGGCCGTGGAAGCTTTCAAGAACAAAGGAGAAGATTTCATAGTTGCCAATACTCTAGAAGAACTGGTTGATGGTATGAATTCAAAAACCAGCAAATCACTCATCAATATCGAAAAATTGAGAGCTCAAATAGAAGCCCGTGATTTGCAGATGGACAATCCTTTTTCCAAAGACGCGCAAATTATGGCCATTCATGCCGCTCGAAATTATCGTGGTGACAAGCTCATCCGAACAGCCAAACCGCATAAAATATTAGACCCTAGGCATGGCCCCTTGATTGCCGTAAAACTACACATCGTCACCCGAAAATCTCTCGGCGGTATTCATACCAATTTGGACAGTCAGGTACTGGACACAAATGGGAACCCCATCAACGGGCTCTATGCGGCTGGCGAAGCAGCAGGTTTTGGTGGCGGTGGTTACCACGGCTACAACGCATTAGAAGGGACATTCTTGGGCGGTTGCTTGTTCTCTGGTCGCCAAGCTGGACGGGCGGCAGGTTAAAGAGAGGCAGATCTTTCACGCTCTTCCGATAACGCGGTGTTGAATTCTGCGCCAAACAAAATCAACACTGACAGGCAGTAGAGATACACAATCGCAATCATCATACCCGCTAGACCAGCGTAGAGAGCTGTATAATTCGCAATGTTTTGTAGATAGATACCAAACAGTTTGGAGCCTGCGATAATCCCAAAAATGGAGAGTAAGAGTCCCCAGATGATGGTTCTGTCTTGCCCCTTCATATTAGGTAAGAACCTATGGAAAGCGTAAAGAACAAAACTTAGAATTATCATCGCTAACCCGTATTGAACGATTGTCACAGTGAAAGAATATTCCATGAGAAACGGTATTTTAGCGGCAAGAAAAGCCCATACCAGTGGGGTGGCCACCAAAATAAATGCTGCGACAATCAACCCCAAAGCGCCGAGTAGAACAAACACAGCACCTTGCACTCTACGCCAAATGAACGAGCGGGTTTCTTTGATTTTATAAGCGCGGTTCAGCCCGTCGCGTGCATTTTCAACCCCATTGGTTGCCAGTACGAGCGCGATAATTGTTCCAGCGGAAAAGAACTCCCCTGCAGGTTGCGAAAGCAGAGTTTCAACCGTGCGGGCAATCGGCTCGGCACTTCCAGCAGGCCAATGCCCAAGTAACAATTCCACCACCTGATCACTCAAGGATGGATCACCGTAGAGACGCAACAAGGATGCGATCAGCATAAAAAATGGAAACAAAGAAAGCAGTAATGAAAGCGCTACATTTGAAGCGACAGCTAATCCACCATCATCATTTAATTTAACGATAGCCTGCCAAAATGCGCGGGCAACCATTTTTATATTGAACACTTTGCGTCCCCCGAAGTTTGAGAATCTTCGCCGTTACGTACCATCAAACACACTTATCACAGATCGCGTTGCCAAATGAAAAATTTTGCCTTCCCGGGGCGAACAGAAATTTCTTCTCTTTGCTTATCATCTATTCCATCCCTGATAACCTTCCCCTCAGGCAGATTGTTCAATGTGTCTATCAAGTCATCACCAAAAACCTTAAAATGATCTTCTTGCAAGAATTGCTCAAGCCGTTCTGCGTCGCTTGCTAAATGCTCTCCGCCCTCGCGTGTATCTGTTCCGTTATAGGGTCCAGGAATTGAGAAAACCATCTTCCCGCCCGGTGCGAGCAGACGTGTAAATTCACGTAGGTGATCACCATAATGACCGGGAATATGTTCCAACACGTGGTTATGTAAAATTGCAGAAAAATACGCATCAGGGAATATTTCAAAATCTTTTGGGAAAAACAATTTCAAGCAAGGAGCGTGGGGATAAATCTCGGGGGATGCATCCGCAGTTAAATAGCCTTGATGCAAAACGGTCTTCAAAAGCGGATAAAGCGCTGGTTCTGGAGCTAAATGTAACACCCGACCAGCCGCGGCATCAGTGCCCAACAGATGAGTTGAATAAACCAACCACCCTACCCTATGTCGGGCAAGTGAACCGCAAGAATGGCACTTTTCTAAAGGGCGACTACGGAAAGAAATAAATTCTGTGCCACCACAAATATTACAACGGGGAACCATATCTACACCTTTTCAAACAAAAACGGCGGGGCAATGCCCCGCCGTTAAAAGTTAAGCTGAAAACAGCTTACTCAACGATTTTAGAAACGATGCCTGAACCAACGGTACGTCCACCTTCGCGGATAGCGAAGCGGAGACGGTCTTCCATTGCGATTGGCACGATCAATTCAACGTTCACTTCTACGTTGTCACCA
>JAZGEY010000015.1:0-40430 GCA_036478985.1 Rhizobiaceae bacterium | reverse complement strand
TTTTTCTACCTGCGGGCCTCCAGGATAGGGTAAGCCTAAAAGCTTGGCCGTTTTATCGAAGGCCTCTCCCAGCGCGTCATCAATTGTGGTTGCCCAACGCTCATAATCTCCAACACCGCGCACCAATCGTATTTGAGTATGGCCGCCTGATACGAGCAACAACAAATAAGGAAACTTAACCCCATCTGTTAGCCTCGCCGTAAGCGCATGACCCTCAAGATGATTGACCGTAAGCAGAGGTTTCTTATGTACCGCCGCCAAAGCCCGCGCTGTCATGGTCCCAACAATTAAACCACCGGCCAAACCAGGGCCAGAGGTAACGGCGATTGCATCAAGTTCAGAAGGCGTGATTTTTGCGCCATTCAATGCCGCTTGCACCACCCCATCCAAAGCTTCCAAATGTGCCCGCGCCGCAATTTCTGGAACCACGCCGCCAAAGGGCGCGTGATCTTCTATTTGGCTAAAAACCACATTAGAGAGTATTCGTCCCGGCCCATCATTATTATCTCTAAGCGCAACAACACTTGCTGCGGTTTCATCGCAACTTGTTTCAATGCCTAGAACTATTGTTGAAGCAGTTTTCATACCCCTCGACTATCAGTTTACCTAACCTTCGCCAACACCCAACCTTAAGTCCTTAGCCCTAAGTTAAGGGGAGAACTAGAAATCAACTCTGGACGTAACCACTCGAACACGGCAAACAAGGCTCATTCCTCCCAACCGTCACCACGAGCCAATGTCATGGCAATTGCCACCCGTTCTATACCCGCCCCCGATGCCGTTAAAATTAAACGCGCCTTGCTTTCAGTTTTCGATAAAACAGGATTGATCGAACTGGCAAAAGCCTTAACCGCAAATGGCGTTGAGCTGCTTTCCACCGGCGGTACATCAAAGGCGTTGAAAGATGCGGGGCTTTCGGTGATCGACGTATCTGACATCACCAAGTTTCCCGAAATTATGGACGGGCGAGTAAAAACATTGCACCCCTCCATTCACGGGGGCTTGCTTGCCATACGCGGGGCCGATGATCACATCGCCGCGATGAAAGAGCATAACATCCCTTCCATCGACTTGCTCGTATCCAACCTCTACCCCTTTGAAGAAGTCATGCAGAGCGGTGCGGCGGATGATGCTGTGGTGGAAAATATTGATATCGGCGGCCCCGCCATGTTGCGGGCTGCAGCAAAAAATCACGCCTATGTTGCGGTGCTCACCTCACCCGATGATTACGCCAGTTTTATTGACGAGCTGGGCAACGATTGCGCAACCTCTTACAAAACACGCAAGCAATTAGCGCAGGCAACATTCGCCCGCACCGCAGCTTACGATTCAGCAATTTCAAATTGGATGGCAAAAGCCTTTGAGGTGGAAACACCAGCCAACCGCTCAATTGGTGGCTCCCTCATGCAAACCATGCGCTACGGGGAAAACCCGCACCAAAAAGCTTCCCTCTATGCCACCCCAGAAGTGCGCCCTGGCGTTGCCCACTCGACACAAATCCAAGGCAAGACACTTTCCTATAACAACATCAACGACACCGATGCGGCCTTTGAATTGGCCAGCGAATTTGACCCAGCTCAAACCGCCGCCGTTGCTATTATCAAACACGCAAACCCTTGTGGCGTTGCAACAGCTTCAACCTTGGCGCAAGCCTACCGCGACGCACTCTCCTGCGACCCTACCTCTGCCTTCGGTGGCATCATCGCTATGAACCAAACATTGGACGAAGAGGCGGCGGAAGCCATGGTGGAAATTTTCACCGAAGTCATCATCGCCCCCGATGCAACGGATGAAGCCCGCGCCGTACTTGCCGCAAAAAAGAACCTACGGCTATTGCTCACCAAACAAATGGCCGATCCCCGTGCTGAAGGGCTTTCCATGAAAACCGTGGCGGGTGCATTGCTCGTACAGGAACGGGATGCAGGCAACATTGATGACATTGAATTGAAGGTGGTGACCAAGCGCGCGCCAACCGATGCAGAACTCGCAGATTTACGCTTCGCCTTCCGCGTTGCCAAACACGTAAAATCCAACGCTATTATTTATGTAAAAGACGGTGCAACCGTTGGCATTGGCGCGGGGCAAATGAGCCGCATTGATTCATCCCGCATCGCAGCCCGAAAAGCTGAAGACGCAGCAGAAGCGGCTGGATGGGACAAACCAAAAACAATCGGTTCGGTAGTCGCCTCTGACGCCTTCTTCCCCTTTGCCGATGGCCTATTGGCCTCAGCAGAAGCAGGAGCCACCGCGATCATTCAACCGGGTGGCTCGATGCGTGACGATGAAGTAATCGCCGCCGCCGATGAAGCTGGCCTCGCCATGGTCTTCACCGGCATGCGCCATTTCAGACATTAAGCTTACCCAGCAAACTCATCTGGAGCATTTTCAGAACCGCAGTATTGTTCTTTGACCATTGGCAAGAAAAACAATGCCACAACAAACAGCAACACGATCGGCAACATGCCGATGCGTTGACTATCGCTAATGTCTGTGAACAACGCCACCAAGAACGGTGCGAGAAAAGCCGTCGCACGACCAGATAAAGCATAAAGACCAAAAGCCTCCGTCATACGTCCTGGTTCTGCTTGATCAACCATCAAAGTACGGGATGCGGCTTGAATAGCTCCCCCCGTTGCTCCAATCACGCAGCCACACAGATAGAAAAGTTTATCTGCAATCCCTGAATCTACAGGCATGAAAAGAGCATGGGTTTGGTCAATAGAGATCATCACAAACGTGGTAATGATGAGAATGATCACGCTGGTGGTAACCACAAATTTTGGACCAAACTTTGCATCTAGGCGGCCCCCAAAATAGGCGCCAAACACGCCAGCTAAGGCGGCTAAAATACCAAACTTACCAACATCAACAATCGACCAGCCCAACATCCCAATCGCATAAATGCCACCAAAAGCATAAAGGCCATTTAGTGCATCGCGATAGATCATAGAAGAACCAAGATAGGCAAATAGTGATCTGTTTTGCGGCAGGCGTTTTATTGTCGTCGCCAGATCACTCAAGCCTTGAGCAACCGCGCCCGACACTTTTTTACGGCGGCGAACATCGGGGGTGAACAAAAACAGCGGAATAATAAAGATGATATACCAAATGGCGGAAAGCGGCCCAACAGCACGCTCCCCTTCCTTGGCCGCTGCATCAATTCCAAACATTGGCGGAATACCAAGCAGCGTGAAACCTTCCTTATTGGTGGCCATCGTAAACAACACAATAATCAAAGTTAGTAAGCCAGCCACATAGCCCAACGCCCAAGCATTGCCAGATAGACGGCCAAGCAAGGAACGGGGAACCAAGTCTGGCATCATCGCATTGTTAAACACGGCGGTAAATTCATAGCCAATCGTTGCGAGAATAAAGGCACCAAGGACAAAGGTAACGGAGGCTCCATCCATCGAATTAGGTACAGCCCACCAGAGTGAAAACACTCCCACAACAGCAACGATTGAAAAAGCAAATATCCATGGCTTGCGAGGTCCGGTTGCATCGGCGACAGCCCCTAATATGGGAGACATGACAGCAATAATGATACCTGCAATTGCGGTTGCATACCCCCAAGAGGTTTGGCCAGCCGCCGCATTTGGCGCAACGAAAGCTGCAAAGTAAGGGCCAAAGATAAATGTAATAATCAACGTATGGAAAGGTTGTGCCGCCCAATCGAAGAACATCCATCCCCAGATGCCTTTTTTAGAAACTTTTGATTTGTGAATGTCTTCTTCTTCAATCATAACCGCCCTCCCAAGCGAGTCACCACATCTCCCGTGGCGTTTTGTGAATATTCCACGGCTCGCTCACAATAGCCAGTGCAAGCCCGACAATAATACAGGCAACAAAAAAGGGCGCTCCAACGGAGCGCCCTTCTTGAATTTTATTTCAACAGTGCTTAGTCGTTGCTGCCCATAAAGTTGAGCAAGAACATGAACATGTTGACGAAGTTAAGATAGAGGTTCAACGCACCCATGATAGAAGACTTAGCAAGCGCTTCTGCGTTACCAGCCACCATCTCATAGGTGTTCTTAAGGCGTTGTGTATCGTAGGCAGTCAAACCCGCGAAGATCAAAAGACCAATCACGTTGATTGCAAATGACAAAGCGCCAGAACCCAAGAAGATGTTCACGATAGATGCGATAATAATACCGAACAGACCCATCATCAAGAATGAACCCATGCCCGTTAGGCTACGCTTTGTTGTGTACCCATAAAGGCTAAGCGCACCAAAGGAGGCGGCTGTCACAAAGAAAGTTTGTACGATGCTAGGCATGTTGAAGACCATGAATATCCAAGACATGGAAACACCCATAACCGCAGCAAAAGCATAGAAAATACCAGTTGCAGCAGATTTAGAGAGTTTATTGATGCCGAAGGAAATAACCATAACAAAAGCCAAAGGCGCGATCATAATCACCCATTTGAACATGCTGTTATAAAGGAAGTTAGCAACAGCAGGGTTGCTAGTCGCCCAAGAGGCCATGCCGTAGGCAGCGATACCTGTGATAGCAATCGCGCTGGCCATATAGTTATATATGCCAAGCATATAGGTACGCAGACCTTCATCAATGTCGGCGCGGGTACCAGTTTGAACCCGGCCCTGAATTTGTTCTTTATAGTCAGCCATAATAGCCCTCTTCCGTTGGACGCTAGGTAGCGTCTTTTATGATAGTTTAATTCAGATACACCTTTGCACCGAACTTTGACCGTAATATGAGGCTTTTGGCCGTTTGTTTCAAGGGTTGGCTGAAATTACAATTATTACAGATAATTATAGTTACCCTACAGTTCACGCAGAACCGGCGCTGCCTTTTGTCCCAACACCCGCCAAGTACCGATCAACCCAAATCCAACAGTGAAAATTAAGGCCGCAAGAACCGTCGCAATCGCAACACTTGGTAAAAATGAGAACGTGAACCCCATAATCCCATTGATGACAAACCAAGAGGCCAAACCGCCCGCAAAAAGTGCGAATAATGCTGTCGCAAGCCCAAGTAACGCGTATTCAAGAACAAATGCTGTAATAAGTGTTCGCCTTGTTGCCCCGAGTGTTTTCAACACCACCGCATCATGAACTCTTGCCGCATTGCCTGCTGCCAGCGCACCACCCAAAACTAAAATAGAAGCCGCCAGCGCCAGCAGTGCTGCCGCCCGAATTGCGGTGGCTAATTGGCCGATTAAGCCATTGACCACATTCAAAGCATCCCGAACTCGAACGGTGGTGACAGTCGGGAATTTACCCGTTATCGCCTTCAATATTTCGCCGTCTCGTTCAGTTTGAGCCTTGGTTTCAGCCCCAATCAACGAATCACCCCCTACCCGCAAGGTCGCAATATGCGCATGGGGAGCCCCTGCAAATGTGTTTGGTGAAAACACCATTACAAAATTTATACCCATCGAACGCCATTCTACATTGCGAAGATTAGCAACTTTAGCGCTGATGTTACGCCCTAAAACATTGACGGTAATTATATCCCCCACATGAACTCCAAGTTCACCCGCTTCCTCTGCAGTGAAGGAAAGTAGGTTTTCACCAGCGTGGTTCTCATCCCACCATACGCCATCTGCCAGAGAAGCGTTGGCCGGTATTTTTGCAGAATAGGTAAGCCCCCGATCACCGCGCAGCACCCAACGGCCGCTTTCTTTTGCCTGAATTTTTGCGGCAGGAGTGTCGTTTATTGAGATAAAACGTCCTCGCAACATCGGCACTGTTTGCACGTCCCCCTTAGGGGCAACCTCGCCCAAAAACTTTGTGAAACTTTCAAACTGAGTGGATTGAATATCAACAAAGAAAAAGTCAGGGGCTTTCTTGGGGATGTTCGAAGAAATTTGATTGCGCAAGTTTCCGTCAATCAAAGCCAGTGACACAAGCAACGCCAAACCCAAACCGAGTGACAAAACAACCGAAGTTGTAAGCGCGCCAGGACGGTGAATATTACCAATCGCCAAACGAAGCGGCGTAGATTTTACCTGCGGTGTTTTCCGCGCGATCCATTGAATGCCCCAAGAAACACCCCGCAACAAAACAAAACAAACCGCTATACCAACGACAAAAGTGAGCGCCACCCGCTTATCCGCGGCTTGAAAAACAGCCAGTACTACAAGTGCCAAAACCACGAGTACCGTAGCAATTTGATAGATTGCTCGCGGCCAAGGGGCATTCTCTCTGCCCGTATTTCTAAACAACGCAGTGGCAGGAATGTCCCGCGCCTGCCCCAAAGGCCAAAGAGAAAATGCAAGAGCTGTAAGCAAGCCATAGGCCACCGCACTCAACAAAATACCCGGGTGAAAACCACCAGAGGAACCAAGCGGAAGAATACCAGCCAACGCCCATTGCGCCGCAAAGGGCAACAGCACCCCAACCAACAAGCCAAGGAGAATACCGGCTATAGCCAAAATCAAAATTTGAATAAGGTAAACGCTAAACACAAAACCAGCTGGCGCACCCAAGCTTTTGAATGACGCAATAACATTACTCTTGGTCGCCAAAAATGCCCGCACCGCATTGGCCACCCCAACACCGCCAACAATCAACGCTGTAAGCCCCACGAGTGTCAAGAATTGCGAGAACCGTTCCACATTGCGGGTGAGAGCAGGAGCAGCATTATTGCGCGAACGAATGCGCCAGCCTGCTTCTGGAAATTTATCTTTCGCCGCTTTAATGGTGGATTTAAGATTCGCTTCCCCCCCATCCTTAAGCTGCATCCGTGCTGTCCATTTAATTAAAGACCCCGGTTGCACCAATTTAGTTTTCACCAATGCCGTTTGGTTCATCAATACTTTTGGCCCAAACCCAAAGCCATCGGACACCCGATCAGGTTCATTTTCAATTGTCCCCAGTATGGCAAATTCATCAGATCCAATTTTTATTAAATCACCAAGTTTCAAACCCAGCCGTGTGAGCAAAATTGGATCAACCAAAACCCCTTCCCCACTGCTCATTGCCGCCCCCGCATCCGCAGGCAAAGTAACAAGAGAGCCTACAAGCGGCCACGCTCCATCTACCGCTTTTAGCTCGATCAAAGATTGATCGGAGCCATCAACCATCCGGGCCATTGCCCGCATAGTTGCCGCTTCAGTAATTGTCCCGTGGGTTTTGAGCCAGTTACGTTCTTCGTTCTTCAATTGACGTTGAATGGTTGTAAAAGCAGCGTCCCCACCCAGCAGGGTTCTGCCTTCTTCCATTATTCCTGAGGTAATCGAATAGGCTACGGCGTTCACACCCGAAATTGCCGCAACTCCCAAAGCGATACAGGCCAGGAAAATATAAAAGCCCGATAACCCGCCTCGTAATTCGCGCAGGGCAAACTTAAAGGCCAACGAAAGGTTAGCCGCCGAATTCGTATCGCTCGTTTGGTAGCTGGGACTCATTATTCAATCTCTCCAGCCCGCACCCGTAGCGTTTCATCACATTGAGCCGCAAGGGAAGGATCATGCGTCACAAGCACCAAAGTCATGCCGCGTTGTTTTTGTTTGGAAAACAACAAGTCCGTTATTTGCTCTCCAGTTTCCTCGTCGAGATTTCCTGTTGGCTCATCTGCCACCAATATTTTTGGGTCGGGTGCTAATGCCCGCGCCATCGCGACCCGTTGTTGCTCGCCGCCAGACATTTGTGCTGGATAGTGAGTTAGCCGCTCTCCTAACCCAACAGCACGCAATTCGGCCTCGGCTTTTCCAAATGCGTTTGCATCGCCTGCTAGCTCCAGCGGGACAGCAACATTTTCTAATGCCGTCATATTTGGGATCAAATGGAAAGATTGGAAAACGATGCCAATGTTACGCCCTCGAAATGCTGCAAGCTGATCCTCACTCATGATCGAGAAGTTCTCTCCAGCCAACACAACCTTGCCGCTGTCCACCCGCTCCAACCCAGCCATGACCATAA
The DNA here is from genome assembly GCA_036478985.1 of Rhizobiaceae bacterium. GTDB lineage: Bacteria > Pseudomonadota > Alphaproteobacteria > Rhizobiales > Rhizobiaceae > Pseudahrensia. Next base: position 32,542 of record JAZGEY010000015.1, on the reverse strand, counting down.
GCAAGGTCGATTTACCAGACCCTGAAGGCCCAACAACCCCAACGCTTTTCCCGCCCTCGACATCCAATGAAATTCCGCGCAAGACGTGCACCTTTGAAGCACCTTCCCCAAGAGTAAGGTGAATATTTTCTAGTTTGATGACAGAATTATTTTCTATAGCTGGCATATTGTTGTCGCTGTTCTTATCTATGGTTTATCACGTGAACGCAGGCACACCGCCTGATTGGGTTTTTTGATGAGGAAAGTCAAAGTGTGGCACATTAAAAATTTGCAAGGTCTTCTAACATTAACCCCACGGGGGCTTGGGATCAGGGCCCTAACAATTTTACTTACATTGGTATTCTTGATCGCCGCTTCAAGAGCGCAAGAGACTGAAACTGAATTTGATGATACTCCGAAAATTGTTGTGCTCGGTGATAGCCTCGTCGCGGGCTATCAACTTCCCCCGGGTAAAAGCTTCCCCGAACGATTACAAGAAGCCTTAGACGCAAAAGGAATTCTCGCAAAAATTATTGCGGCAGGTGTATCAGGAGATACGACAAGTGGTGGTTTGGCACGGCTCGCATGGTCCGTTCCTGAAGGGGTAGATGGGGTGATGTTAGAGCTGGGGGCTAATGATGCCCTTCGCGGGTTACCGCCAAAAAACACCCGTGAAAATCTAAACGCAATTATTACCCAACTAACTGATCGTGGAATCAAAGTGTTGCTCATCGGCACACCCGCGCCACCAAACATGGGTGAAGATTATGCAAAAGAGTTCAACCCGATATATCCAACTCTCGCTGACGAGTTTGGCCTGAGGCTTTATCCATTTTTCCTAGATGGGGTTTTGACCCACCCAGAAAAACTTCTCGACGACGGCATTCACCCAAATGCCGCTGGCATCGAAGTTGTGGTTGGAAAAATCATCCCAATGGTTGAAAAGTTTATCGAAGACCTACGGCCCTCGCCTTAACCCTCAAACCGCACCAATAAATCTTTGGCATCAATTTGATCGCCACGTTTAACCAACACTTCCGCGACAACACCGTCGGCTTCAGCGTGAAGTGCTGTTTCCATTTTCATGGCTTCAATTGAAAGCAGCACATCGCCCGCGGTTACTTCTTGGCCAACTTCAACCATCATTGTCGAAATAACACCCGGCATCGGCGCGCCAACCTGCAGGGCATTGTCTACTTCTGCTTTAGCGCGAGCAACAATCGCATCTCCCCCATGCAACCTATCTGGCACACGGGCGCGGCGCGGCTGGCCGTTCAATTCAAAGAACACCGTGACCATGCCTTGGTCGTCCATCTCACTACGGGCAAGACAGCGCACCACCAGCAATTTTCCCAGCTCAATTTCAACTCGAATTTCTTCACCAGCTTCCATGCCATAAAAGAACACAGGCGTTGGAAGAGCGCTTGTCGGCCCAAAGGCGGTTTTTGCCAGTGCATAATCGGCAAAAACTTTGGGGTACATAAGGTAAGAGGCAAACTCTTGATCGCTAACCGCACGGCTAATTTTGCCCTCAGCTTCTTTGCGCAGCTTTTTCATATTGGCAGGCTTAAGTGTCGCCCCAACCCGTTTTTTCAACGGCTTTTGCCCCTTCAATACTTTCTTTTGCAATTTCTTGGGAAAGCCATCAGCAGGTTGCGAAAGATCGCCGCGCATAAACGAGACAACGGAATCTGGGAAGGCAATGTCCTTCTTCGGATCTTCCACTTCAGCAATCGTAATATCCTGTGACACCATCATCAAAGCCATATCGCCAACCACTTTCGATGAAGGCGTTACTTTTACAATATCACCAAACATGTCGTTCACATCAGAATAGGTCTTGGCAATTTTTGTCCATTTAGATTCAAGGCCGAGTGAGCGGGCCTGTTCTTTCAAATTGGTATATTGACCGCCGGGCATTTCATGCAAATAAACTTCAGAGGCCGGAGCCTTCACATCACTCTCAAAGGCCGCATATTGCGCCCGGACATGCTCCCAATAAAGCGAGATTTCGCGAATGCTATCCGTGTCCAATTTTGGGTCGCGCTTATTACCCTTTAGCGCCTCAACAATCGAACCAAGACAGGGCTGCGATGTGCCGCCAGAAAACGCATCCATAGCCGCATCAACCGCATCAACACCTGCTTCAACAGCCGCCAAAACCGTGGCCGCTGAAATCCCGGATGTGTCATGGGTATGAAAATGAATTGGTAGATCAGTTTCTTGGCGTAAGGTCTTGAACAGCTTTGTTGCTGCTGCAGGTTTCAACAATCCCGCCATGTCCTTGATGCAAATAATATGGCAACCCGCTTTGTCTAACTCATGGGCCAAATCGACATAATATTGCATGTCATATTTAGAGCGGCTCGCATCAAGAACATCCCCCGTATAACAAATCGCCCCCTCGCAAAGCTTACCGCTTTCCAACACAGCATCAATAGAAACGCGCATGTTCTCAACCCAGTTGAGGCAATCGAAAACGCGAAATAAATCCACCCCGCCATTGGCCGCTTCATGGATAAATTTCTTTACTACATTGTCGGGATAACCAGTATAACCAACACCGTTGGAACCACGCACCAACGCTTGCAGAAGAATATTTGGCGCTCGTTCGCGGATCATTGCCAATCGCTCCCAAGGGTCTTCATTCAAGAACCGCATCGCCACATCGAAGGTAGCCCCACCCCAACACTCAAGAGACAGCAATTCTGGTAAAGCTTTAGAATAAGCCCCTGCGACCGCAGCAATATCGTTGGTCCGCATACGTGTAGCCAGCAAAGATTGGTGGGCATCACGCATGGTGGTGTCGGTAATCAAAACCTGCTTTTGGTTCCTCATCCATTTTGAAAAAGCAACTGGCCCATCCTTCTCCAACCGTTGGCGCGTTCCAGCTGTTATCTCCCCCTCAAACCATGGAGCAACCGGTGTTACGGCCCCCTTCTTTGGTTTGGTGCGATCCCGCGTATCGGGGTGTCCGTTAATTGAAACGTCGGCAACATAGTTCAACAGCCGTGTTGCCCTGTCCCGCCGTTTCACCTTGTGGAACAGTTCGGGAGTTTGGTCGATAAACTTGGTCGTATAGGTATTATTGCGGAACTTTTTGTGAGTTATAATATTCTCAAGGAACGTCAAATTAGTCGCCACACCGCGAATACGAAACTCGCGCAACGCCCTATCCATCCGCGCAATTGTTTCTTCTGGTGTTGGTGCCCAAGCCGTCACCTTCTCCAACAACGGATCATAAAACCGCGTAATTACAGCCCCCGAATAGGCCGTGCCACCATCGAGGCGAATACCGAACCCCGTCGCTCCACGGTAGGCAGTAATCCGCCCGTAATCTGGAATAAAATTCTGTTCTGGATCTTCAGTCGTGATACGGCACTGCAAAGCGTGGCCGTTCAGCTTGATATCTTTTTGGTACGGAACGCCAGATTTTTTCGTTCCAATTTTATGGCCATCAACCAAGTGTATTTGCGCCTTGATAATATCAATGCCTGTCACTTCTTCCGTGACCGTATGTTCAACTTGAACCCGTGGGTTTACCTCGATGAAGTAAAACGCCCCCGTTTCGACATCCATCAAAAATTCAACAGTACCCGCGCCAAGGTAATTTGTTGAATTGGCAATCAACAGCGCATAGTCACAAAGTTCTTTCCGTTGTTCTTCAGTTAAATAGGGCGCAGGTGCGCGCTCCACCACTTTTTGGTTGCGACGTTGCACGGAACAATCGCGCTCGAACAAATGTACCGCATTGCCTTGGCCATCTCCCAAAATTTGTACTTCGACGTGCCGTGCCGTCTCTACAAGTTTTTCGAGGTAAATCTCATCCTTACCAAAAGCCGCGGCAGCTTCCCGCCGCGCTTCTAGTGCTTCGCGCTCCAAATCTTCAGCTGACCGAATAACCCGCATCCCACGGCCACCGCCGCCCCAAGAGGCTTTCAGCATAATTGGGTAACCGATTTCATCAGCCATTTTGATAGTTTTTTTAATGTCTTTTGGCAGCGGCTTTGTCGCCGGAACAACTGGCACTTTAGCTTTTATTGCAAGATTACGCGCCGCAATTTTATTGCCCAACGAGCGCATAGTTTCTGCCTTCGGCCCGATGAAGGTTATCCCCGCCTCTTCACAAGCATCAACGAATTCTGGACTTTCCGAAAGTAGGCCGTAGCCAGGGTGAATTGCATCCGCACCTGATAGCTTTGCAACCCGAATAACTTCTTCAATCGAAAGATAGCTTTCAATCGGCCCCATTGGTTTGTCTAAATGAGGACCCGTGCCTATTTGATAGGCTTCGTCTGCCTTAAACCGATGTAGGGCAAGCTTGTCTTCCTCCGCCCATATCGCAACAGTTTTCAACCCCAATTCATTGGCCGCACGGAAAACCCGAATGGCAATTTCAGAGCGGTTGGCAACGAGAATTTTTTTAATAGGCATGGGCTGGCAAGTTCCAAAAGAGAAGTCTGAAAACCTTATAGAACGTCAACACCCAATGAGCCAACTACTTGTTTGAAGGGCGCATTTTTTCTGGCGGTAAATAGATATTGAACCGCTCTCGCAACCATTTGTCTGTCACTTCATCAATGTGGTTGGGAAAAACGTCATCCAATACTTTGCGTTTCCGCTCTACCGCCATTTGCACGATGTCCGGCTTGCCCAGTTCCACCCATTCTTTGGGGCTGAACCGATTGGCCAGATCGGGATATAGGTATTCCTTTTGCATAAGCTCAAGTGTTTGCCCATGGCCCAAATAGTGCCCCGGTCCATCAACACAAACTTCACGCATCGCATCAATAGAAAGCGTCGCATCATTCACTTCAATACCGCGCACACAACGTAGGGATTGCCCTATTGCATCATTATCTAAAAACAGGCTTTCCAAACAAAACCCCATCAGTGAGCCGTGCATGCCTGCCGCCTCATAAATCATATTAGTGCCAGCCATGCCCGCAAGAACATGAGCGATACCCTTTTCCCAACCCGCTTGAATGTCTGGCATCTTCGCATCACACATTCCAGCAGCAGAACCGCCGGGCAAATTATAAAAATTCGCCATCTGCCCGCAGGCCGCCGTGAGCAAAGCTTGTTCCCCAGAACCGCCAGACATCGCCCCCGTACGTAAATCTGAAACAAACGGCCACGTTCCAAAAATCGCTGGGTGGCCTGGGGCCAAACCATTGACGAATACAAGTCCCGCCAAAACTTCTGCAACGGCCTGAACAACCGCGCCAGCAATCGCCGCTGGTGCCGTTGCTCCTGCTTGGCCTGCAGAAAGCAAAAGCACAGGAACGCCGCCCTTCACGCAAGCCTCCAAAACATCGCAAGCATCTTCAGCAAACCGCAAAGGGGGGACAACAAAACAATTAGAATTAGAAACAAACGGGCGAGCACGGAATTCAGCTTCACCGCCCGCAATTTTATACATCATCTCCAATGCTTCAGGCACATATTCCGCCACCGAGAACGATGTCCCGACATGCTTGGTAGTGCCAGAGAGTGACGCATAGAGCGTATTCAAATCCATCTCTAACGGGTCTTCGATATCCCGCGCCACCATAGGCCGTTGAAAGAAGTGGATGTTGTCTAAGCCTTCAACAATTCGCGCCGCATCATAAACATCCTGCAAATAACTTTCGCGGTATTCGTTCTTTTCAACATCCACCACATGCACCGCCGCCCCCGCCGTGCCGTAATGAACCTTGTTGCCCTGTGGGTGCATATCGTGTTTGGGATCACGGCCATAAATCGTAAAATCGCGGTTGGCATTTTTTATCGTCTCCAACACCGTGGCACGGGGAAAACGCAAGCGACCATCATCCCCCATGATTGCGCCAAGTCTTTCACAGGCCGCAATACATCCATCTGTCGCTTGTGAGAGACCAATGTTTTCCAACACATCGAGAACAGCCTCATTGACCTTTAAGACATCCTCATCTGAAAGCGGTTTATAGCTCGTGCCTTCCATCCCCGCACGAACGGGGCGAATCTCTTCGGCTAGTGGTGCTGCCCGCATATTACGCCGCGCAGCTCGTCCCCCAGAACGCCGTGAGGTCGTTGGAGTTTCCTCATTTAAGCTCATCACCCATCCCCTTTGTTATGAAGTGCCACCAGCCTTCAGCATGCTGTCCACTTCGTCACCGGGCATGGCTTTGCTAAGAGACGTGAAATCTCCCATGCCCAAAATTTCAGTTCCAATATCCGCCACCACCTGATGGGTTACCCGCGCCAATGCACCACCGATTGAAATGCGGGCAACGCCAGCTTTTGCAAAATCATCACGATTGTATTTTGTAAAACCACCGGCGCAAAGCGCATTAACAGGAACGGATACCGACCCACATATTTTTACCAAATCTTCCATTGAAGGAGGCATTGGACAATAAACCACATGAGCGCCAATTTCCTCATAGGCCTGCAAACGGCGAATGGCTTCTTCAACATCGTAAGAACCCAACATCACCCCGTCGGCCCGAGCGCAAATTGTAAAATCAAAAGGCAATTCTTCGGCCGCTTCAACTGCTGCCGCCATCCGCGCCACCGCTACATCGAAATCATAGGAAGGTTGAGAGTCGTCCATCGTGCTATCTTCTAGGGTGCAACCAACAAGCCCAACTTCAGCTGCAAGCGCTACCGTTTCCGCCACCCCATCTGGATCATGGGCAAATCCATTTTCCAAATCGGCACTAACGGGCACACCAACTGCACGCACCATATCTTCGCAATGGTCCAACATTTCATCCCGTGAAATCGTACCCATATCTGGTCGACCCAGCGTAAAGGCAAACCCGCTTGAAGTTGTCGCAATCGCTTTTGCCCCAAGTGCCGCCAGCATTTTGGCCGAGCCTATATCGTAGGCATTGGGTATGACGAACGGATCACCTGCCACATGCATTTCTCTAAAGGCTACCGCTTTGTCCTGTTGGTCCATTGTCTATTCCTTATGCTTTCACGCGTTCTGACTTAGGATCATAGAGCGGGCGCAAACTCGCGGTTGCAGCCACCCGATTCCCAGCAATTTCTATTTCATAGGTCGAGCTAAGAATGTCATCAACACTCTCATCCTTACAAGGCACATAGCCCATGCCAATGGCCGCGCCGAGAGTGTGGCCATAATTTCCCGAGGAAATGTAACTGACAATTTTACCATCTCTAATGATCGGCTCGTTATGATAAAGTAGCGGTTCGGGGGCGTTTAATTTGAACTGAACCAATCTGGATTCAAGACCAGTTTCACGTTTGGCCAGCACAGCATCACGACCAATAAAATCGGGTTTTGAAGTTTTCACCGCAAACCCAAGCCCTGCTTCCACAACATGATCTTCTTCCGTAATATCGTGGCCGAAATGCCGGTAGGCTTTTTCAATGCGGAGCGAATCCATCATATGCATTCCGCATAATTTTAAATCCAAATCTTGGCCAGCATCCATCAATGTTTCAAATGCATGGGCCGCCATGTCGCTCGACATATAAAGCTCCCATCCTAATTCACCGACATAGGTTACCCGATGGGCGCGAGCCAAGCCCATACCAAGTTCAATCTCATGCGCCGTGCCAAAAGTATGGTTCTCATTCGACCAATCGTGGGGCGAAACTTTCTGCAACAGCTCCCGAGCATTTGGCCCCATGACAGCCAACACCCCTTCATTCGCCGTTACATCTACAAACACCACATTGGCATCCTTCAAATGACGGCGCATCCAAGACATTTCACGTGGCACAGTCGCCGCAGGGGTGACAATGATGTAGGCGGTTTCAGATAGTCGCGTCACCGTCACATCCGCCTCAATGCCGCCGCGCTCGTTTAAGAATTGCGTGTAGACAATCTTACCGGTTGGAACCGCAACATCATTACCGCAAATCCGATTGAGAAAGCTTTCAGCATCCCGTCCTTCAACGCGTATTTTGCCGAAGGAACTCATGTCATACATGCCGATATTATTCCGCACAGCCTCATGTTCACGCTTAGAGTTTTCAAACCAATTTTGGCGGCCCCAAGAATATTCGTATTCTGGCTTTTGCCCTTCATCAGCAAACCAGTTTGCCCGCTCCCATCCAGCCGCCTCACCAAACACTGCCCCTTGTGCTTTTAGGTGTTCGTGGAACGGCGTACGGCGAACACCCCGTGCCGTGGCTTTTTGGCGGTAGGGAAAATGGTCTGCATATAAAAGCCCCAAGGTTTCTTTTGAGCGCTCATAGAGAAATGTCTTATTGCCCATGAACGGCTGCATCCGGCGGATATCCACATCGGACAAATCAAACGGCGGATACCCATGTTCCATCCAGTGAGCCAATGCCATCCCAGCACCGCCTGCCGATTGAATACCAATTGAATTAAAGCCCGCGCAGACAAAATAATTTTGCACCTCAGGGGCTTCTCCCAAATGATAGGCATCATCTGGCGTGAAACTTTCTGGGCCATTGAAGAAGGTATGAATCCCCGCTTGTTCCAACATCGGCATACGGTTTACGGCGGCCTCTAGGATAGGTTCAAAGTGATCAAAGTCTTCTGGTAGTTGGTCAAAACAAAAATCCTCCGCAATCCCGTCCATGCCCCAAGGTTTGGAAACAGGCTCAAATGCACCGAGCAACATTTTGCCCGCGTCTTCTTTATAATAGGCACATTCATCAGGCACCCGCAGCACGGGCAATTGGGTCAGTTCTGGAATGGCTTCGGTAACAATATAGAAATGCTCGCAGGCATGAAGCGGCACATTCACCCCCGCCATGCGCCCCAAATCGTGCCCCCACATACCCCCGCAATTGACCACATAGTCCGCTTCAATCTCGCCCTGCTCATCACTGCCATCACGCGACCAAGATACACCGGACACCCGTCCATCTTTTTTATGGATAGCTGTGACCTTCACCCCCTCAATTGTTTGCGCCCCCATTTGCCGCGCACCCTTGGCCAAAGCTAAGGCAATATTGGCGGGGTCTGCCTGCCCGTCTTCTGGCAAATAAACAGCCCCCACCACATCCCCAATATTCAAATGCGGGTATCTATTTTTTGCCTCTTGGGGAGAGATTTCCTCCACCTCAACACCAAAGGCTCTAGCCATAGAAGCTTGGCGATACAGCTCCTCTTTGCGTTCATTAGTAAGTGCAACACTTATTGAGCCAACTTGCCGAAAGCCCGTAGATATTCCGGTCTCTTCTTCCAAACCTACATAGAGGTCTTTGGAATAACGCGCCAAGCGGGTCATGTTTTTGGAGGCTCGCAATTGGCCAATCAGCCCTGCTGCGTGCCAAGTTGTGCCGCTCGTAAATTGCTTGCGCTCCAACAACACAACATCTTTCCAACCCTGCTTGACCAAATGGTAAGCAACGGAGCAACCAGCCACACCGCCGCCAATTACAACCGCACGGGCTTTCCTTGGAACTGGCTTTTTAGCTATATCAGTCATGCCCGAATTCTTTCATTTGTTGGATCCCAAAGCGGTTGGTCTTCTTGCACTACCGCCTTAAACTTCTCGCCATAAATTTCGACTTCGAGTTTTGTTCCAGCGACAGCAAGATCAGTCCGTACCATTCCAAGAGCGATTGATTTATTGATGCGGTAACCCCAACCACCAGAAGTTGTTTCGCCCACTACTTTTCCCTCATGCCAAAGGGTCGACATATAGGGCGCATCAAAATCACCCTCATCAACAAGCAATGTCACAAACCGTTTTGTCACTCCCTGCTGCCGTTCCTTCTCCAGTGCGGCCTTACCTTTGAAATCCGCTTTCTCCCATTTCACAAACCGCTCCATACCCCCTTGAAGAATTGTGTAATCAGTGGAGAGATCACCCTTCCAAGCACGGTAGCCTTTTTCCAATCGAAGGGAATCAAGCGCATACATGCCGAAGGGTTTCAGTCCGTGATTTTTACCTGCCGCCAAGACAGCATCATAAACCGCCCCTGTGTTTTCATTCAGCGTATGAAGTTCCCAACCCAATTCGCCCGCAAATGAAACCCGCATGAGAAGCGCGGGCTTATTTGCAATTGTAGCTTCCTGCCACGTCAGCCAACCAAGGCTTAAATCTGCATCAGAAACAGCCACCAAAATTTCACGCGACTTTGGCCCCGTTAAAATTTGCGTGCTCCATTTTTCTGTCCAGTCGATGAGTGTAATCGAGCCGTCTCTAGGCAAATGTTTCTCCAGCCACTCCCGATCGTGCCATTGCGCACCCGCCGCTGTAATCAAAATCAGTTGATCGTCCCGTACCCGCATCAACGACATCTCGGTAACAATGCGTCCTTTGCCGTCCGCAAAATATCCAAGCCCCAAGCGGCCAACACGGGGGACAACTCCGGTTATCATTGTGGAGAGCCACTCAGCAACTTTATTGCCCGTTAGTTCAAACCGAGAAAAGCCCGGTAAATCTAAAATTCCAGCGGCATCCCGCACCGCTTCGCATTCTTCTTTTATACGCTTTGACCATGGGCCTTCACGCTTCCAAGTTTGGGTTGATTGCTCCGAAGTATCATCGCCTTCCTGCGCATACCAATTCGCCCGTTCCCACCCGTTATAAACACCCATCACCCCGCCTTGGGCAGTTACCCGTTCGTGCAGTGGTGATAGTTTTTTGTTTCGACCAGCGGCCCATTCGTGACGCGGGAAGTGCATAGCATATTCGTGACCATAAACTTCTATGCCTTTTTGATTACAATAATCTTGGTCGCAAAATTCAGTAAAACGGCGCGGATCAACCGCCCACATATCTTGCTCGGTCGAACCCTCAATAATCCACTCGCTCAATACTTTCCCCGCACCACCGCCTTGGCAAATGCCGAAGGTAAATACGCAGGCTTCAAATGCATTGGGTACTCCCGGCATCGGCCCAATAAGCGGATTGCCATCTGGGGTATAGGGAATGGGACCATTGATAACCTTGCTGACACCCACCGTCCCAAGAATAGGAACCCGCGCCATCGCGTCTTCTATGTGCCACTCAATTCGATCGAGATCATCAGGATACAGCTGAAACGAAAAATCCTCAGGCATCGGATCATTAGAAGTCATCCAATGACCTTTGCAATTCCCCTCATAGGGGCCCAAGTTCAAACCGTTCTTTTCTTGACGCAAATAATAGGACGAATCCACATCCCGCAGCAGCGGTAGTTTTTCGCCACTTTCCTTGCTCCACGCTTCCAATTCAGGAATTTCATCGGTGAGTAAATATTGATGGCTCATGGTCATCATTGGCAAGGTACGCCCACCGAAGGGCTTAAACCATTCGGCCACCCGTTGGGCATAATAACCTGCCGCATTAACCACATAGTCGCAGGCAATTTTGCCCTGCTCCGTTTCAATTATCCACTCATCTTTTTCGCGACGCACGCCTGTGGCGGGGCAAAATCGAATTATTTTTGCGCCAAGGTCACGCGCGCCCTTTGCCAAAGCTTGTGTCAGTTGGGCCGGATCAATATCTCCGTCGTGAGGATCATAAAGACCACCTTCAAGATCGTGGGTTTCTAAAAACGGATACCGTGATTTCAAATCATCAACACCGACCATTTCAATGTCCATGCCTTGGTAGCGACCCATGCCCTGCACCCGCGCAAATTCCTGCATCCGCTCTTTGGAGTGGGCCAAACGCAACGAACCCGTCACATGATAATTCATCGGGTAGTCCACCGCCTCGGCTAAGCCGCGATAAAGTTCAGCAGAATAACGCTGCATATTCATCACCGCCCAAGAGGCGGAGAACGTCGGCACATTGCCCGCCGCGTGCCAAGTGGAACCCGCCGTCAGTTCATTCTTTTCAAGCAAAACACAATCGCTCCACCCAGCTTTTGCCAGATGGTACAAACACGAAGCACCTACAACACCACCACCAATAATAACCACGCGGGCATTTGCGGGGAGTTTCGTTTTTGGTTGCTCGCTCATATCTTTACTTTCTATCGTTAATAAACGGGTGGGCTAACAACCCACAAAACCACGGCCACTTCTTCGCCAGAATTTTTCCAGCGGTAGGGCTTGTGGTCAAAGCGGAATGAATCTCCCGCCTGAAGTTCAAAATGTTTGCCATCAATCCAAATTTCAAAAACACCAGAAACTACATATCCAGCTTCCTCCGTTTCCCGAAAAATCTCTTTTTTCATTTCCGCACCGACTTGGAATTCTGAGCGGAAAACCTCAAATGAGCCACCAAGATCGGGGGATAGAAGTTCTTCAACTATCCCTGTCTCACGCGTACCCAAAACCCGTCGCTGATCACCACGAACAATAAACCCACGTTCATTTTCGATTTGATTTTCATTGGTGAAGAACCAACTGGTCGGCACATCAAGGGCTGCTGAAATGGCTCGAAGGTCATCGATAGAAGGAGAAGACATGCCGCGCTCTACTTGGCTGATGAAACCAACTGAACGGCCAATTTTCATGGCCAATTCATTCAGCGTTAGCCCACGGGTTTTACGCAGCCCCCGTACATCATTCCCAAGCGCTTCCGCCTCCGAATCTATTTCAAGCTGTTCACTGGGCTGATTCATTACACTCTCCTGCAATCACTCAAAACCAGTTTCATGAAATTTTCAAGCATTTTTTCATATGTAGTGAATTTTTCTCAATTATTTCAAACTCAATTTTTACTGGCCTCCCTGTAAAACCCATGTAAAAACAAGGAAACCAAACTCTTGGAACCATCCATGATCAACTCAAACATAGTCGATGAAGCCATTACCTCACGTCATTCAATCCGCGCATTTTTGCCGACAGAAGTTTCGCGTGAAACAATTGAGCAGGTTTTGCAGGTCGCAGCCCGCGCACCTTCTGGCACAAATATGCAACCATGGAAGGTTTATGTGACAACAGGAGAGACGAGACAAAAGCTTTCAACCGCCATGTTGGATGCGCATAACGATCCAGAGTTTGAACGGGAAAGCACCTATAAATATTACCCAGACAAATTTGACGAACCCTTTCTCACCCGCCGGCGCACTGTTGGTTGGGGGCTTTACAGCCTACTTGGAATAGAAAAGGGCGATAAGGAAAAAATGCACGCCCAACACGGGCGCAATTATACTTTCTTCGATGCCCCCGTTGGACTGATGTTCACCCTCAACAAAAGCCTAGAAATTGGCTCATGGCTCGATTACGGCATGTTCTTGCAAAACATAATGATCGCGGCCCGTGGCCACGGGCTAGACACCTGCCCCCAAGCCGCCTTCGCCCCGTTCCACAAGGTCATCCGCCCAGTGTTGGGTATTCCTGATGATGAGCTGGTAATATGCGGCATGGCGCTTGGTTATGCCGACACAGATGCAATAGAAAACACCCTCATCAGCGAGCGAGCGCCGCTTGATGAATTTGTAAGGTTCTTATCCTAGAAACGAAAAACGGCAGGCCGTGTTTCCACGCCTGCCGCTTCATAAATTTAGTTTAATCGCTTAGACAGCGAGGCTTGCATAAGCAGCCAACACCGCTGCACCCATTTCTTTTGTTGTAACTTGGGTCATGCCATCGCTCATGATGTCGCCAGTACGCAGGCCATCATCCAAAGCTTTTGCAATCGCGGCTTCCAAACGGTCTGCCTGTTCAATCATCTCAAAAGAATAACGCAAACACATAGCTGTGGAGGCAATCATAGCAATTGGGTTCGCAGCACCAGTGCCCGCAATATCAGGAGCAGAACCGTGCACCGGCTCATAAAGTGCTTTGCGTTTACCCGTAGTTGGATCGGGCGCGCCAAGCGAAGCTGATGGCAAGTTGCCGAGTGAACCCGTCAACATCGCCGCCAAATCCGACAACATATCGCCGAACAAATTATCAGTTACAATCACATCAAACTGCTTGGGCCAACGCACCAATTGCATGCCGCCAGCATCCGCCAACATATGAGAAAGCTCTACGTCCTCAAAACCCTTTTTATGAGTTGCTGTGACAACCTCATTCCAAAGAACGCCAGATTTCATCACATTGCGTTTTTCCATGGAGCAAACTTTTTTGCTACGGGTACGGGCCAGCTCAAAGGCCATCTCAGAAATACGCTCAATCTCGTAGGTGTCATAGACTTGCGTATCAATGGCGCGTTTTTGGCCGTTTCCAAGATCGGTAATTGTTTTGGGCTCACCAAAATAAACACCGCCCGTTAGCTCGCGCAGAATGAGAATATCAAGACCTTCGATTATTTCCTTGCGAAGCGAAGAACTATCAGCAAGAGCTGGATAACAAATTGCTGGACGCAGGTTGGCATACAGCTGTAAATCTTTACGCAACCGTAAAAGGCCAGCCTCTGGTCGTTGATCGTATTCGATGTTGTCCCACTTTGGGCCGCCAACTGCGCCGAACAATACGGCATCCGCCGCCATTGCGATTTCCATGTCTGCATCAGAAATTGACTTCCCGTGTGCGTCATAAGCGGAACCGCCAACAAGGCCTTCTTCCCATTCAAATCCAGCACCTTCTTTCTCATTCATATATTCAAGAATAATACGAACCTCAGCCATTACTTCAGGGCCAATACCATCACCGGGGAGAAGAAGAAGTTTACGAGTTGCCATTGTTTTGTCCTGTGTTTGTGTCCTGCTATACTAATCGCAACGCAGGTTAAATATCTTATGGTGGCTTAAACCTGTCCGCCAATTTTTTCAAGGCAGCCCTAAATAATGAACTCTAGAATAGCAATATTTTCTCTCTGCACCTTCTTGTTTGCACCCCTAAGTTTTGCCTCTGGCGATGAAACACCAAAGTTCTCCCTCCCACTTGATTGCACGGGCGACACCCGCTGTTTTTTACAAAACTTAATGGATATGGATTTAAGCCCTAGAACCCGCGACCCACTTTGTTCAGGCGCAACCTATAATGGCCACAAGGGAACAGACATCCGCGTGCGGGATATACCGACTATGCAAAAGGGCGTTCCCGTACTTGCCATGGCCAATGGAGTCGTTTTACGCATCCGCGATGGAGTGGATGATAAACTGGTGCGAACCAAAGCCGAACGCATAAAACTATCTGGCATCGAGTGCGGGAACGGCATGGTTATTGACCACGGCAAGTTTGGTGATAGCCGTTGGACGAGCCAAATCTGTCATATGGCCAAGGGCAGCTTGAGAGTAAAACGCGGCAGCAAAATTAAGCGCGGGCAAATCATCGGAATGATCGGCCTATCCGGAGCAACCCAATTTCCCCACGTTCATGTAAGCTTAAGGGCAAACGGAAAATTGCGCGATTTGCTCACCGACGCTGCCCCAACAAAAAAACCGACCAACAAGTGCAACAAACAAATTTCAAATCAACTGCTGACACCAGAGGCTCTTACCGAGCTCCAACAAATGAATTCACCAATATTGAGTTCGGGATTTTCGGATAGCCCCATGAACGGCAAGACCATCATGCAGGGCAAAGTTTAAAAACTCACACTCAAAGGCCCGCTTATTTTCTACGCCCATTTTCTCAACCTTCAAAAGGGCGATGCGATACGGCTCATCGTTAAAAACTCAAATGGCATTTATGTAGAACGAAAATCCAAACCGCTAACAAAACACCAGGCCACCTACACAACATTTGTTGGCAAGCGTCGGGGTTTGAAAAAAGGTAACAGGTTCTCTGGAATTGCAGAATTATGGCGTGGGGGAAAAGTGGTTTTCACCAGTAAGCCCGTAGCCATCAAATTCTAATTACCCTGATCGAACCCCTCACCTTGCAATCGCCGCTCAAGGGCGCGAAGGGCGAGCGAAAGCGCCACTGTCAAAAACAAATAAACCAGCGCGACAATTGAGTAAGTCTCAAAAAACCGGAACGATCCCGCCGCATAGACTTTTCCCATCTGCGTTAAATCTGCGACCCCAAGAACTGATACAAGCGACGAGTCTTTGACCATGGCAATAAAATCATTACCCAGCGGCGGCATGATAATACGCAATGCTTGGGGGAATATAATGTGGCGAAAACGATGCCAACGACCAAGCCCCAAAGCTTTTGCCGCTTCTATTTGACCTTCATCTACGGCCTGAATCCCTGCCCTAAAAATTTCTGAAATAAACGCCGAGTAGCCGATCATCAAAGCAATAGCAGCTCGCCAAACAAGCGGAAAATCTCGCACGGTCATTTTACCAACAACGCCTGCTTCTATCAAAGGCCCTGTCAAAAAATTCCATAAGGCGACCACTGATGGCGCGCCGACAAAAGCTACATAGAACAATAAAACGAGCATCGGGATGCCGCGAATGACCTCCACATAGAACCGCGAGACTTGCCGCAGCACCAAGGAGTTCGAGAGCGCCATAACCGCAATCATCAACCCAACTGCCGAAGCAAGTGTAAAGCCTACCAACGTCACAAAAATTGTGATGTAGAGACCTTTACTGACCGTTGTAAGAATTTGGGAGTAGAGCCCATTAGTAACAATCGCATAGATCGCACCAAGCCCAATCAACCCAATGCCAACAAGCCAATAGGGGAAATCGTCATTTTGTTTGGAAGCGGGTGCACTCATTTTATTGATGCACCCGCGCTCAAATTATTCACCGAATTTATAATCGAGGAACCATTTCTTGTTCAGTTTTTCAATTGTGCCATCAGCTTTCATTGAAGCAATTGCAGCATTCATTGGGGCAACTAAGTCAGAGCCTTTTGGAAAAATGAAACCAAAATCTTCAGTGCCCAACGGACCGCCAATGAGTTTCAGCTTACCTTTTGAGGCGGTAACGTATCCATTTCCAGCAGTGCCGTCGGTTAGCACCACATCAACATCACCCGTTTTCAACGCCTGAACCTGCGCGCCAAATGTCTCAAACAATTTAATCCGTGGGTTTTGTTCGTTACCATCTAGGACGCTATAAACTGCCGTGTAAAATGGGGTCGTGCCAGCTTGAGCGGCAACCAAACCATCCTTAAGTGCTGCGAAACTTTTGGCTTCCGTAAAGCGGCTTTCATCACCGCGAACCAACATAAACATTTCAGAACGCATATAAGCGTCGGAAAAATCCACCTTCTTTTTGCGTTCGTCCTTAATGGTGATGCCGGTCATGCCCATGTCGTATTGACCCTCAGAAATAGCGGGGATCATCGCATCCCATGAAGTGTTTTGGTACTCGACCACAACATTCAAGCGCTTAGCAATTTCTGCCACCGCATCATATTCCCAACCAATTGCTTTGCTGGTTTTTGGATCCATAAATTGCAGAGGAGGATAGGCATTTTCAGTGACGACCACGATTTTTTTTCCGCCAAGATTTGGCAGGTCGGCCGCAAGGGCTGCAGTTATAAATGAAAATATGCTTGCAAACAGCACAGCAATGGAGAGACGAAGGCGCATGGGGTTAATCCTTGTTTTGAGCAGATCATAAGTCTGTCAGACAGCCAAAGATTCCACAAGCCAAAACAAAAAAAGCGCCAGTTTTTCAACCAGCGCTTTTTGAAATCTTATGGAGACAAGAGGTTTAGTCTTCTTTGTTCTCAGCTGGCGCTTCTGCAGCAGCAGCTTCTTCAGCAGCTTTTGCGGCCGCTGCATCTTCAGCAGCTTTTTCTTTTGCCAATGCTTCAACTGAAGCAATTTTCTCTGCTTCCATGCGCTCTTTTTCAGCCAAGAAAGCTGCGCGTTCAGCTTCGTTCAATTTTTTAGAACGAACGCCTGTGTTTTCAACAATACGGGCAGACTTGCCACGAAGACCACGAAGGTAATAAAGTTTTGCACGACGCACACGGCCACGGCGGATAACTTCAACGCCCTCAACCAAGGGTGAGTACATTGGGAACACACGTTCCACACCTTCACCGTAGGAGATTTTACGAACTGTAAAGCTCTCATTAAGACCGCCACCTTTGCGGGCGATAACAACCCCTTCATAGGCCTGAATACGGGTACGTGTTCCCTCTGTCACGCGCACAAGAACGCGCACAGTGTCACCGGGAGAGAATTCTGGGAGTTGGCGCTTTGCTTCAATAGCTGCGACTTGCTCGGCTTCGAGCTGCTCGATGATATTCATCTTAAATAACCTTTTCTTCACACCGCCGCCGCCACATTTTAAGGCATTTAACGTATGCTGTTTTTGTTGTTCACCAGCCAGAGCGCCACACCTAATACTGTCACAGGTATAAAACCTGCCAGCCACTAGATCATTTATAAGATGAGGGCGAATTCACCAATCTTTTCGGTTTTTCCGAAATCGAGGGTGCTGTAGGCCATAAATTAGCCTTTGTCCAGCAAATCTGGTCTTCTTTTTTGGGTTAGCTCTTCACTTTTTTCCCGCCGCCACCCATCGACCTTCTTATGGTTGCCGCCCGTGAGGACTTCAGGGATGGCTAGGCCCTCCCATTCGGCAGGCCTTGTGTAATGGGGATGCTCTAACAACCCATCCTCAAAGCTCTCGAACAGGCCAGAATCACGGTTTCCCATCACCCCTGGGAGCAACCGAACAATAGCATCTAACAATACGGTAGCCGCCACTTCGCCGCCAGACAGGATGTAATCTCCAATCGAGACTTCCTCTAATCCACGGCCTTCAATCACCCGCTGATCGACGCCTTCAAAGCGCCCGCAAACAATCGTCACGCCATCGCCTTTGGCAAATTCACGCACCCGGGCCTGCGTTAAAGGAATACCCCTTGGGCTCATCAACAACCGCGGGCGTTTATCACCGTCAGACGATACGTGGTCAATTGCTCGGCCCAATACATCGGCGCGAAGCACCATACCAGCACCACCACCTGCCGGCGTATCATCCACATTCATATGTTTACCGGTGGCAAAATCTCGTATTTGTGTTGTCTCACAAGCCCAATCGCCCCGCTCCAAAGCACGACCAGCAAGAGACTGGCCCAGGGAACCTGGAAACATATCAGGGTAGAGAGTAAGGATAGAAGCGCGGAAGGTCATAGGAAGTCTATAGAGCTTTTACTTCACCAGCTTCAACTGTTTATCAAAGACTTTTAAAACTTGCCCAATGTCTTGGCCCCGCTTCAATATCGCGCCATTATTTCCAATCACACAATAAGCGCCCTGGCGACGGGCAAGCTTTGGGTTCTTTTCAATCGTAAAGAGAGCCACTTCCCCAGCACGGCGGAACACCGAAAATACAGCACGGTCTTTCAAATGATCAATCGCATAGTCGCGCCACTCACCCTCAGCCACCATGAACCCGTAAATCCGTAGGATCGCGGAAAGTTCGCGGCGATCGAAACTAATCTGAGATGGCTTAACTGGATTCCCCGTTGAAGAGACTATTGTATTGCTTACACCTGAACCCACTAAAGGCTTTCGGGCAGCTAGTGATATTAAGTCCGCACTCGATTTTTTAAAACGGTTAGAATAACTCATTCTCACATTGCCTCCATAGAACGTCATCTATGATTGTGTGATCAACCGCGCTCACTTGCAAGTTGTACTATTTAATAAATATTTCATACCTCGTGACAGATTGAAACAAATTGAAACATGGTTTGATGATTCAAGGCCATTCACCACATTTGAGCCGCAATCCCACCGCTGTTCAGCCTCAATTGAGGTTAAATTTTACTTTGTTGCCCCGGACCAAGTGTTTTGACCCCGCGCCCCGTTCACAGCCCCCCAGCCCCCTGGGGCCCGCGTTTGAAACACATAGATTACCCTTCCGGGCCCTAGCTTCCGCCAAAGAAGCAAGGACCTCTCTTCCCCGGAGCAGGTGCACAAACTGAGGACCAGTCTCCCTACAGCGAGACTGGTCCTCTAATTTTTTATAGCTCTAATTTTTAACTGCCGAGATCATCCACCACAGTTGCACCCAGAATCGCGCCAGGCGTTCCCTCGCTTGTGGTCTGTTGTAAAATGATAGCGCAGGAATCATGTCCCATGCGGCGCATTTCTTTCAGTGGCAAAGTCACATTCAGCTTACCATCTTTCATCATGCCCATCATCGACATTTCGCGCACTACATTATGGTAGGAAACCGTTTTCCCACGGTTCTCACCGCGCAGTATTTTAACGCTATGTTCCTTATCGAAATAGACAATCCAAAGAGTAGCATCGCCCGATGCTACATTTGCTGTGACCTGAATTTTATCACTGCTTCGATTTGTAGAAATTGGAACCGTAAGCCCCTTGCCCTGCTTAATGTAGGATGACATTAAATTTTGAATGTCGTCGCCATGGGAGCCAACAACATGGTTGCGGCCATTGATCACAGCTTGGGGTGTATAAATACCGCGCCGCTTAAATGAAACTGCATAGCGCTTTTGGCGGTCAGTAAACTCAGCTTTTGAGAATGTGTCCTGCCAACCTAAATAATTCCAATAATCGACATGAAATGAGAGGGCTAGAATATTTTCGGTCTTGGCATAGCCAGCCAGTACTTTATCTGCAGCGGGGCACGAAGAACATCCTTGTGAGGTGAACAATTCAACCACAGCAGTCGGTTGATTTTGGGCAAAGCTAACCACTCCAGACACCACCACAAAGGCAGCTCCCAAGACAGTACTTCTCAATTTTTGATAACCTACGTTGCCCATATCAAATACCAGTTGTTCAACTTCCCCTATATGATGCGAGGGAACCGCCTCACATGCAACTCACATTACCGTCACAACAGATACAAATAAAAAGGCCGCCTGTAAAAACAAGCGGCCTCAATAACTTATTCTGCATTTTTAGGCTGCTGAACGGTTCAAATTACGCAACACGTAATGCAAGATCCCACCGTTGTTGAAATAATCCAGCTCATCTTCCGTATCAATGCGCGAAAGCAGCGTTATCGTCTTGCTTGATCCATCTGCCATCTCAATTGTAGCTTGCATTTCTTGGCGCGGCGTTAGATCGGCCAAGCCTTTAATAGTAACTTTTTCTTGGCCCGTTAGCCCAAGGCTTTCCCAGTTGTCGCCTTCAGTAAACACCAAAGGCAGCACGCCCATTCCAACGAGGTTGGAACGGTGAATACGTTCAAAGCTTTCAGTGATAACAGCGCGAACACCCAACAGGCGAGTACCCTTCGCTGCCCAATCCCGTGAAGAACCGGAACCGTATTCCTTACCAGCGAAAATCACCAAAGGAACACCTTCGTCTTTGTAGCGCATGGCCACATCATACATGGCTCCCTGCTCGCCTGAAGGATAGTGCTTAGAATAACCACCTTCGACATTATCGAGCATTTGGTTTTTGATACGAATGTTGGCAAATGTACCGCGCATCATCACATCGTGGTTTCCACGGCGGGATCCGTAGGAGTTAAACTCAACAGGGCGCACCTGATGTTCGCGCAGGTAATCGCCCGCTGGACTATCACCCTTAATACCGCCAGCTGGAGATATGTGGTCAGTGGTGATGCTGTCTTTGAACAAAGACAAAACCCGTGCACCTTCAATATCTTTCACCGCTTCTGGCTCCATCGTCATGCCGTCAAAATAAGGCGGGTTTTGCACGTAGGTGGATGTGCTTTCCCATCCGTAGGTGTCGCCATTACCCGCATCAATTCCCTGCCATGCCGTATCGCCTTTGAACACATCGCCATAGCGGGACAAGAACATATCGCGGCTGATCGTCTCGCGCATAATGGAAGAAATCTCAGCGCTTGAAGGCCAGATGTCAGCGAGGAATACGTCCTTGCCGTCTTGGTCTTGGCCAAGGGCATCATTCGCCACATCAATATAAAGAGAGCCCGCAATTGCGTAGGCTACAACAAGCGGCGGTGAGGCCAAATAGTTGGCCCGCACGTCCGGCGAAATCCGCCCTTCAAAGTTACGGTTCCCCGAAAGCACTGAACAGGCGACCAGATCATTTTTATGAATGGCGGCTGATATTTCTTCCGCCAAAGGTCCAGAGTTACCAATACAAGTAGTACAACCGTAGCCAACCAAGTTGAAGCCCATGGCATCCAACTCTTTAGATAGATCAGCCTTATCAAGATATTCCGTCACCACCTGCGAACCGGGTGCAAGAGATGTTTTCACCCAAGGCTTAACGGTCAAGCCTTTAGCCCGCGCATTACGCGCCACAAGGCCAGCAGCGATCAAAACAGACGGGTTGGAGGTGTTGGTACAAGAAGTAATAGCTGCCACCACGACATCACCATTGCCCAAGTCAAAGTCTTTGCCCTCAACAGCAACCCGCGTCCCGCGATCAGCTTTGCCAAACTCGCTTTTCATGGTTTCAACAAAAGCTTTATCCGCACCAGAAAGGTTGATGCGGTCTTGCGGACGTTTTGGACCAGAGATTGCAGGTACGACGTCTTTCAAATTCAATTCCAGAGTTGAAGTGAATTCAGGGTCAGCCGAATTCTCTTCGCGCCACATGCCCTGTGCTTTCGCATAGGCTTCAACAAGCGCCACTCGATCGTTTTCGCGGCCAGTTGATTCAAGGTAATTTATCGTGTCTTTATCAATCGGGAAGAACCCACAGGTAGCTCCATATTCTGGGGCCATATTTGCGATCGTTGCTTGGTCTTCGAGAGTAAGATTGTTCAAACCCGGACCATAAAATTCTACGAACTTACCAACCACACCTTTTGCCCGCAGCATCTGCACGATGACCAAAACAAGGTCGGTTGCAGTAATTCCCTCAGGCATGCTGCCTTCGAGGCGGAAACCGATGACTTCTGGAATAAGCATGGTAACAGGCTGACCGAGCATCGCCGCTTCCGCTTCAATGCCGCCAACACCCCAGCCCAAAACGGATAGACCATTGACCATAGTTGTGTGGGAATCTGTACCCACGAGGGTATCAGGATAAGCAATTGTTTCACCGTCTTCTTCTTTGGTCCAAACTGTCTGTGCCAAATATTCCAAATTCACTTGGTGACAAATACCTGTTCCCGGGGGAACAACGCGGAAGTTTTCGAACGCCTGCTGACCCCATTTCAAGAATGTGTAGCGTTCACCATTACGCTCATATTCGCGCTCAACATTTTTCTCAAATGCACCCGGCGCGCCAAAATAGTCCACCATCACAGAGTGGTCGATCACGAGATCAACAGGCACTTGCGGATTGATAGATGATGTTTTCCCGCCGAGGTTGGTTGTCGCATCGCGCATTGCCGCCAAATCTACAACCGCCGGAACGCCAGTGAAGTCCTGCATCAATACCCGCGCAGGGCGATAGGCAATTTCTGTACCCGCTGTGCCTTTGTTTTGCATCCAATCCGCTATCGCTTGAATATCCTCTTTCGTCACGGAGCGCCCATCTTCAAACCGCAACAGGTTTTCCAAAAGAACCTTCAAAGAAAAAGGTAGGTTCGAAACACCCGCAAGGCCATTTTTTTCGGCCTCAACAAGGCTGAAATAGGCATATTCTTTGCCAGCGGCGGTGAGGGTTCGTTTGCATGAAAAACTATCAAGGGAAGACGTCATATAAAGCTCCTATAGGCGCGATATGTTCGCGGGAGGTGAGGAATTAACTGTTGTATAGGCTCAAGCACCCTGCGCGTCTAGCCACACTAAAGTACACTTCACTGCCACAAACCCGCAAATGCAAAAACAGGGTTTGATAGCCACTCAATTGGCGGTATAGACAGTCCAAACCAAAGACAAAGAAGCACCATGCCGCAAGAAAAACCTGAAGCCATCAACCCCACCTTAAAAATGGCTCTCGAAATGGGGCCAATTATTCTATTCGTCATCGCCTATAATTTTGGCGGGCGGATTGCTCCGATGCTTGGGCTAACGGGAATTTTGGAAAAACCCATCTTTCTAGCAACCGCAGTCATTATGGTGGCCACCGCTGTTGCTATAACGCTCTCCATGATCCTCACCCGCACCGTACCAATCATGCCGGTGATAACTCTCATCGTAGTAACGGTGTTTGGTGGGCTGACATTCTATTTCCAAGACGAGACCTTTATTAAAATGAAGCCGACCATCATCAACACCCTGTTTGGTGGCGCCCTGCTTATCGGCTTGATGTTTGGCAAAAGTTTTTTGAAAACGGTCATGGGTATGGCTTTCCCAATTGACGATGATGGTTGGAAAATACTCACCAAACGCTGGGGCATATTTTTTCTGGTCCTCGCCGTGGTCAACGAAATCGTTTGGCGCAATTTCTCAGAAGGCTTTTGGGTCGGCTTTAAGTTTTGGGGCATGACAGGACTGACAATGATTTTTGTCATGTCGCAAATGCCATTGATCATGAAGCATTCTACGGAAGAAAAAGAAGACGAAGGCTAGCGCAGTTTTGCGATTTCAGCTTTCAGCCGTTCGTATTTAACCGCATTTATTGGCCCAACAATCTTGTGGCGCACAATGCCTTCTCGATCCACAAGCAAAGTTTCTGGGATGCCATAAAAGCCCCATTCAATTGCCGTGCGCCCTTTGGTATCCACTCCAACACGACTGTAGGGATTGCCCAGTCCGCCCAAAAATCGAAGAGCATTGCCGCTTTGGTCTTTGTAATTGATGCCAACAATTTTGAAGGTTTTATCTTCCGATAACTTCATTAAAACTGGATGCTCTGCACGGCACGGCACGCACCAAGATGCAAAAATATTGACCAATGTAATTTGGCCTAACAGATCTTTGCTTTGCAGCCCTGGAACAGAGACCCCTTCCGCCTTCAGTCCTGGCAAAGGGGCAAGATTAAAGCTAGGAACGGGCTTACCAATTAAAGCCGATGGTATCTCAGACGTGTCTTTTCCAGACCGCAGCTGAAAGAAAAAGATTGCCGCCAAAGCTCCAAAAATCAGTAGGGGTGAGGCCAGAGCAAGCATGCGTCCAAAAGAGACAGATGATTTTTCATTGCTCATGATTTAGACGCACCCGTTTTTGATGAGGCTCGCTTCAATCCGGCATTTTCAAGCCGCGCCAATTCACGCTTACGCTTTGAATAGGTCATCAAAACCCAAATAACCATCAGTGCTAAAACCGCAAATGTGACGGCAAACGATGAGGCTATAAAGCCGAAATACTTAGTGCCAAATATCTCGCTCATTTTAGCACCTCACGAGCCGCTCTGCGTTGCAGGCTACGAATTTGACGGCGCAAAATCTCATTGCGCATTGCCATTAAGTGCAAAGTTAGAAACAAGAATAAGAAGGCCAAGCCCATAATCAAAAGCGGGTACAAAAACTCTGCCGACATAGTTGGTGCACCCAAACGGGTAACGCTGGCTGATTGGTGCAAGGTCGTAAACCACTCCACAGAGAATTTAATTATCGGAATATTGATTGCTCCAACCAAAACAACAACCGCCGCCATCCGCGCAGATTTTGCTGGTTCCTCAATCGAATTCCAAAGCGCCATCAATCCAAGATAAATAATAAGCAACACAAGAAAGCTGGTTAGCCGAGCATCCCAAACCCACCAAGTTCCCCACATCGGGCGACCCCAAATAGAACCGGTGACAAGTCCAAGAAATGTAAACCCTGCACCAAGCGGTGCTGCCGCCCTTGCCGCCACGTCAGCAAGCGGATGCCGCCAAACCAAAACACCAAGCGCCCCAGAAACCATGGTCATATAAGCGCCCATCGCCAACCATACGGCAGGCACATGCACAAACATGATACGCACGGTGCGACCTTGCTGATAATCATCGGCAACAGAAAAGCCCATCCATAGCCCGATACCAAACAATACAACCGTTATCACGGCCAACCACGGCACGAGCATTTTTACCAGCGCGAGAAACCGCGTTGGGTTCGCCAAGGCGGTCAGCCCTTTGGGGGCAACAATTGTATTTGTATCAATGCTCATGGATGTGTCTTAGGCGCAGATCGCGTCACAATCAATCGTGTCATTTTTAACAAGCTCTCACAATTACGTTGGTCACTAAAATTTCTCTTAGTCCATCCCTTGGCGCAGCGCAAAAGCCGCAGCCAAAGGTCCAAGAACCGCAAAGAAAAGAGAAATCGCCGACACCAATAAAAAGGGCGGTAAGAATGGGTCTGGCTCCGTCACCGCGGCGCGAATTGCACCGACACCAAAAATCAAGATTGGAATACAAAGTGGCAAAACCAAAACGGAAAGCAACAAACCACCCCGTGGAAGTGAGACGGTAACCGCCGCCCCCAAAGCCCCAATGAAAGATATGGCAGGTGTGCCAACCAACAGCGTCGCCATTGCCGCTTGAATTGTAATAGAATCCATTCCCAAAAAAATACCGAACACAGGCACAACCAAAGTCAGCGGTAGACCCGTTACCAACCAATGGGCGGCACATTTAACAAACACCTGCCCTGCCAAGGGAACAGGCGACATCATCATTTGATCCAGAGAGCCATCATCAAAATCGGCTTGAAACAAACGTTCCAAACCAAGTAACCCAGCAAGCAACGCACCAATCCATAACGTCGCCCCGCCAATGGTGGAAAGGAGCTCTTGATTTGGCCCAACTGCAAATGGCATTGCCACAACAACGGCTAAATAAAATAACAAAGCCGTTGCCGCTCCGCCGCCAGAACGCAAAGCCAAACGAATATCGCGCTTTAATAGAGCGATCATTCGTGCTCACTCCCACTCTCACCAAAGACAAACTCAGTCACACCCTTCAGACCAAGTGGTATATGGGTGGCGGCAATGATAATACCCTCATCGTCCAAATGCGCCTGCATGAGCCCAGCAAATTGAATTTCAGAGGCCGTGTCCAAGCCTGAGGTTGGTTCGTCTAATAACCAAATTGGACGATAACTCACCAAGAGCCGCGCAATACTAATGCGTCGCCGTTGACCCGTTGAGAGATGGCCAAAGGGAATAGCTTCCAGCCCACCAAGGCCGACCATGTCCAGCGCCTCATCAATATCGAAATGGGGTTGGCCCGCAAACTCTTGCCAAAATTGCAGGTTTTCTTCGACACTCATAGAGGACTTCATAGCATTATCTGGCCCCAAATAATGACAAAGCTCCGCCAACCGCGCATCACCAAATTCTGGCGCTGCATCTTCAACTTTAATCTGGCCACCTTCGATCGGTAACAGCCCAGCAATGGCTCGAAGCAGGGTCGACTTCCCCGCCCCATTCGGCCCGCGCACAATAAGAGCCTTTCCTTTTGAAACATCAAAAGAAAGGTCAGAGAAAATCAAATCCTCCCCCCGAACAACACTCAAATTTTCAGCAACAACTTTCATGGGGCGAGGTGTAGCGATAAGATGGACAATAGGAAAGCCCGCGACGGCTTATGAAATAATGTTCTTTTCAGGCCCAAAGGGGAAACCCGTGATATTTTCAGCGTCAACCTCACCAACAACCAAAATATCATGCTCACGATACCCCCCAGCTCCTAGCTCTTTTTCTGGAATCAAAAGCATTGGTTCAATTGAAACGACCATGCCTGGGGTTAGCACCGTATCAATATCTTCGCGCAACTCTAACCCTGCTTCGCGCCCATAATAATGAGACAAAACACCAAAGGAATGACCATAACCAAAAGAGCGATATTGAAGTAAGTCCCGCTCCGCGAACATTTCATTTAACTCTGCCACAATTTCATGGCAAACTGCACCGGGGCGAATGAGCTCTAACCCTCTGCGGTGCACAGCAACATTACCCTCCCAAATTTCCAACGATCGCTTATCCGGCTCTCCCAAAAACAATGTTCGCTCCAGCGCTGTATAATACCCATTGATCATCGGGAATGTATTCAGCGATAAGATATCGCCTTGCTGAAGTGTTCTTGTGGTAACAGGGTTATGGGCCCCATCTGTATTCAGCCCCGATTGAAACCAGACCCAAGTATCCCGAATTTCACTGCCGGGGAACGCACGAGCAATTTCATTCTCCATAGCAAGCCGCCCTGCTTGGGCAATTTCCATTTCCGTTGCCCCCTCAGTAATTTCCTTATAGATCGCGTCACCGCCTATATCGGCGATCCGTGCTCCTTCTTTAATCAAAGTTATTTCAGCCTTTGATTTAATCATCCGTTGTTTCATTGCAACGGGGGCAATATCCGCCAGCTCCGCGACAAGCGCCGTTTTCAACTTCCCATGATTCTCTATGCTTAGTTGGTCGAATTCAACTCCAATACACCCGCCCTCACCAATCAATGAGACAATGGCGCGGAGATAATTATCGCGCTTCCAATCGGTATAAATTACGTTGTCTCCAAACGAACGCCTCCACGGTTGCCCGGCGTCAATATTGGCTGAGACCGTTGTGCATTTCTGGTCAGTCACGACGCAGGCATAGGGCCGCCCAAAGGAGCAATAAAGAAAGCCCGAATAATAGGCGATCGTTTGCATAGAAGTAAAAACGCAGGCTCTAACCCCCTTTTCCTCCATAGCAGCCCGAAGATGGGATAGGCGATTTTCATACTCTGAGTTTGGGAAGGGTAAACTAGCCTTTTCACCATTATGAAGGGTGAAATAATCTGGTCGAGTTATTTGTGATGTCATTGTTAGTCTCTGCTTTTTCTGAAAGCGAAGCTCGCCCCAGAATTCCAAAAAAGAAATCCGGGCGTTCAGGATAATGTAGATTTATCGAATGTTTGCACATAGGGCGCAATATCACTTTAGCATGACGCCATCATTCTAAAGCTACATTAAAATATAATAGTTTTACTAATCCAGCAAGCCTGCAATTGAACGGGCAAAATCACGAGCTTCAAAGGGCTCAAGATCATCGACCTGTTCACCCACCCCAAGGAAATAAACCGGCAATTTATACTTGGCCGCAATCGCCACCATGATCCCGCCTCGCGCTGTGCCATCAAGTTTTGTCATCACCAAACCGTTGACGCCAGAAACATCTTTGAACACCTCAACTTGGTTCAATGCGTTTTGGCCTGTCGTTGCATCAAGGGTGAGCAACACCGTGTGGGGTGCGGCTGGGTCATGTTTTTTCAGGACTCGAATAATTTTTTCAAGCTCGTCCATCAGCTCCGTTTTATTTTGAAGCCGTCCAGCCGTGTCCATCAACATAACATCGCGGCCTTCATCTACCGCCTGCGAATAAGCGTCATAAGCAAGTCCCGCCGCATCCGACCCAAGCGGGCGCGAGACGGTTGGGGATTGTGTGCGTTCCCCCCATATTTTCAACTGCTCGATAGCCGCCGCGCGAAAAGTGTCTCCAGCAACTAACAGGGTTGAGAAACCCGCGTCATATAGTTTTTGCGATAACTTACCGATGGTTGTTGTTTTGCCAGAGCCATTGACCCCAACCACCAAAATCACGTGTGGGGTGTGGTCAAGATCAAGCTCTAATTCTGCCGCAACTGGCTCCAATGTTTTTTCAATTTCATCGGCCATAAACTCACGAACTTCTTCGTCGGTTACATCTTTCCCCATCCGTTGAGCGGCCAAAGCCTCGGTGATATTCATCGCCGTTTCAACACCAAGGTCGGCTTGAATAAGAATGTCTTCCAACTCTTGCAATGTGTCCTCATCCAATTTGCGTTTGGTGAAAACCGCCGTAATATTTTCAGTCAGTTGGTTTGAGGAACGAGACAGGCCGTCCTTCAATCGCGACAGCCAGCCTTTTTTCTTTGAGTCTTCTTCAGCAGGTTCTTCCAAAGCCTGCTCCACAGATGTTTGAGTGGCGACTTCAGCCTCGGCATCAGCGGTGAGCCGCGCTTGTTCTACGGCAATTTTTTCTTGATGCTCCCCTTCAGCTTTTTCTAGCCGCTCCGCTTCAATATTGTTTTTCCGCTCCGCTTCAAGTGCATCCGCTTCCATCTGAGCATTTGCTAAAGCAGCAGCAGCTTCTGCTTCTTCCTCCGCCAAACGCTCAGCATCTAATTGTGCTTCAGCAACCCGCGCTTCTTCCAGCGCAGCTTTTTCTTCTTGTTCAAGAATAATCTGCCGTTCATTTTCAAGCCGTTCGGCCTCAACCGCTGCATCCACTCTTGCCTGCTCAACAACGGCCTTTTGTGCTTCTGCTTCCTGCTCTTGTTTTACTGCAACAGCGGCAGTTTTCTCCGCAGCAAGTTTTGCAACTTTCGCCGCCCTCGCATCTGCCTTACTTTTTTCTTTTGCTTGGTCTTGCTGCAGCGCTTTGGCTTCCGCTTCAGCTGCTTTTTGGGCCGCCGCTTCAGCTTTCTCTTTAGCCGCTTGGGCTTTTTGCTCGGCCCTTTCAGCAACAGCACTAATTTTTGCTTCTTCCGCTTCCGCTTTAGCTTGCGCCTTTTGCTGTTCTTTTTCTTTAGCCGCCTGCGCCTTTTGGTCGGCCTTTAATTTATCAGCCAGTTCCTTCGCAATCCGTTTTTCTTCATCTGCTAAAGCCCTCGCTTCTGCTTTTACCCGCGCGGCTTCTTCCTTGTCGGCAAGTTCTTTTTCTTCTTCCGCTTTAGCTCGGCGTTTAATTTCATCTTCCGCAGCTTTTAATTCAGCCGCTACTTTTGCCCGCGCTTCCTCAGCAGCCTGTTCAACTTTTGCGGCAGCTGCAGCCTCAAGCTCGGCCGTGTTATCGACGACTTCTTCTTCTTTCTTCTTCCCGAATTTGAAAACTCGCTTCAAAAATCCTGGTTTTTTCTCAGCCATCTAGCTTCGCGCCACCCTGTTCAATTCAATATCTTTTGCCACACCGTGCAGTCGAACACCATCATGCCCTGTAATGTCCACATCAATCAATTCGTTAGGCTCAACTCCATCCACAAGCACGGGGGTAAACTGCTCGGTACGGCCACGGCCATTATTTTCCATCAACACCCGCGCTGTCATACCAACGCGACTATCCAAAAACGCCTTAACCTGTTTCTCGCCCTTTGCTCGCAACAAAGCGGCCCGCTGTTTAATAAGCGCCCCATGAACTGGCGGCATTTTCGCAGCCGGCGTTCCCTTACGTGCGCTAAATGGAAAAACATGCAGATGGGTAAGCCCCACCTCATCAATAATCTTCAACGAGTTCTCAAACATCGCATCGGTTTCTGTTGGGAAGCCTGCGATAATATCTGCACCAAAAACAATATCAGGACGAACCGCGCGTACATCTTCGCAAAACTTAATCGTATCGTCCCGTAAATGCCGCCGCTTCATCCGCTTCAATATCATATTGTCCCCCGATTGAAGCGAGAGATGCAGATGCGGCATCAAACGAACATCACCGCCGATCGCCTCCATCAAAGGTTCATCCACCTCAATTGAATCAATCGAAGATAAGCGTAACCGTTGCATGTCCGGAACTTGTTTTAAGATAGACTGCACCAATCGACCAAGGCTGGGTTTACCTGGAAGGTCGGCTCCCCAAGAGGTTAAATCCACCCCCGTCAGCACCATTTCACCGTAGCCATTATCAACCAATTTCTTAATCTGATCGACTATCTCTCCAGCAGGGACAGAGCGCGAATTGCCGCGCCCGTAGGGAATAATGCAAAACGTACAGCGGTGGTCACAACCATTTTGAACCTGCACAAATGCGCGGGTACGATCTTCGATCGCATCAACCATATGGGAGGCGGTTTCACGCACCGCCATAATATCGTTGACCCGCACTTTTTCATATTGGTTGACCCCAAAGTCTGGCAACAGCCGATAAGAATGAGCGTGCAATTTTTCCTCATTGCCGAGAACCAAATCCACCTCGTCCATATCGGCAAATGTTTCTGGTTCGGTTTGTGCCGCACAACCAGACACAATAATCCGTGCCTTTGGGTTTTCCCGCCGCGCTTTGCGTATGGCGCTTTTGGCATCCCGCACGGCTTTCCCTGTTA
Source organism: Rhizobiaceae bacterium (assembly GCA_036478985.1). Lineage (GTDB taxonomy): Bacteria > Pseudomonadota > Alphaproteobacteria > Rhizobiales > Rhizobiaceae > Pseudahrensia. The sequence goes on along the minus strand of JAZGEY010000015.1, from coordinate 1,103 downwards.
CTGCACAGGTGTTGACGACAATCGCCCCATCTTCCAATTGCCCAAGCCCTGCGGCTTTTGCTTCACGGCGCATGACTTCGGACTCGTAGGTATTCAACCGACAACCAAAGGTCATTACCTCTAATTTGGAAGGTGCATCGCTCACGCTACAGGCTCGCCAGAGGGCCCATTTGTTAGTTTCCACTCCCCAGTGGCGGGGTCCATCAGGCCAGAAAATTCGTGCTCGGCTTCGCCAGTCATTATAATGGCATTATCGTCCCGCCATTCAATTTCAAGCACACCGCCCAAAGGCATCACCTTCACCTTGCGCCCAGTCTTTTCTAAACGGGCAGCAGATACGGCGGCAGCACAGGCGGCAGAGCCGCAGGCCTTAGTAATACCAACGCCGCGCTCCCACGTGCGAATAGCCATTTCGTCTTTCCCCGTAATTTGCGCAACAGAAACATTCACCTGTTCTGGAAACAACATATGATATTCAATCATCGACCCGAACTTATCGAGCCCATAGGAATCAACATCCTTATCTGCCCAGAAAATCACATGCGGGTTGCCAACATTAACCACCGAAGGGGTATGAAGAATGGGCGCACCAAAGGGGCCAACCTCAAGCTCAATCCCACGGGTATCAGCAAATTCTTCCGAGAGCGGTATTTGATCCCACTCAAACCGTGGCACCCCCATGTTGACGCTAATGCGACCATCATCAAGCAACAGCGCCGCTAAAGGTTTGCCCTGCACTTCAAACGAAAATTGGTTTTTCCCCGTTTCCCCCGCCAGCCATTGCACAACGCAGCGGGTGCCATTCCCACAAGCCCCTGCCTGCGACCCATCAACATTGAAAATCTCAATGCGGGCATCCTTGCCAATCGGGTTCTGCGCTAAGGGCGAATGAACCGCCATAAGCTGGTCAAAACGAGTTTTCGGGTCAGCCCCCAAAGCAACTGCCGCCGCCGGAGAAATCGAATCCCCACGGCCCCGCATATCAGCAACGATGATCTCATTGCCAATGCCGTTCATTTTTGAAAAGTGAATACGTTGTTCCATAAAGGCTATATGGCAAAGAGCGCACCAAATTGCCAGACAAGAGATTAGTCAGGGGTAAA